>CAZOHA010000048.1:0-18656 GCA_964579515.1 uncultured Bacteroides sp.
TGTAAAGTCTGTAAAGTCCATAAGAGTCTGTAAAGTCTGTAAAGTCTGTAAAGTCCATAAGAGTCTGTAAAGTCTGTAAAGTCTGTAAAGTCATAAAGTATGGGGTATTTTTTGGAACGGTTTCCCGGTGAGGAGACCCTGAGGAGGCGGGCCGGAGGCTCTGAAGGCGGATACGAAGGCGGCTCTGAACGGGTCTTTGATGGCGGCTCTGAACGGGCCTTTGATGGCGGCTCTGAAGAGGTCCCTGAAGGCGGATTCTATCCCAAGGTCAACAATCACATTCACACGCCCTACTCGTTCAGTGCCTTCGGGAGTGTGGAAGAGGCTGTCAGAATGGCCTCTGCAGAGGGAATTCGGGTGCTGGGGATCAATGATTTCAATGTGACCGACGGATATGAAGAGTTCCTGAACCATTGTCTGGCGGAAAGGATCTTTCCGCTTCTGAACATGGAGATGATCGGGATCAGCAGGGAGCATCAGGAGAAGGGCATACGGATCAACGATCCGAAGAATCCCGGGCGGATCTATATCAGCGGAAAAGGGATGGCCTTCCCTCCCGGCTGGTCGGATGAAAACCGGCAGAAACTGGAACGGGTGATCCGTGAGGGGAACCGGCAGGTGTCGGAGATGGTCCGGCTGGTGAACCGGTGGTGCAGCAGCCGGGATCTGGACCTTTCCCTCTCGGTGGAAGAGATCATGGATTCCCTGGCGGAGAAACTGTTGCGGGAGCGTCACGTGGCCAAAGCCATCCGGCTGAAAATCGAATCGATCGCCGCCTCGCCCCGTGAGTTCAAAGAACTGCTGAGCAGGCTCTATGGAGGGAAGGAGACGGAAGCGGATATGGCCGATGCGGCGGCACTGGAAGATGAGATCAGGGCACGGTTGCTGAAAGCAGGTGCCCCCGCATTCGTCCGGGAAGAGGAAAGTGCCTTTCCGGGCCTGAAGGAGATCATGGAGATCATCGTCGACGGAGGAGGGGTCCCCACTTACCCTATTCTGCTGGATGGAGCGGGGGGGGAGATCACCGAATTCGAGAATGGAAAGGAGCAGCTGGCCGATTCGCTGAAAGAGTTGGGTTTTAATTCGGTGGAGCTGATCCCCCTGAGAAATGAATACGGGATCCTGAAGGAGTATTCTCAATATCTTTATAACAGTGGATTTTCAGTCTCCTTCGGGACCGAACACAATACCTCCGCCATGAGACCGCTGACAGTCAGTGCTCTGAATCAAATACCGCTCGATGATGACCTGATGAGGATCTCTTTCCTGGGGGTGGCGGTACAGGCTGCCCATCAATACCTGGTGGCCCGCGAGGGGAAAGGCTATTCATCCAGGTCACGGGAGGAAATGGAGAAGCTTGGAGGAGCGGTCCTCCGCCACTATTTCGACTCATTTGCAGAAAATAACTGAGCCTATGGAGCCGCAAAAGGAAACTATCATGCAGCTGGTCCCGGCCATCCGGATGATCTGCTCGGGGCCGCAAACGATTAAATCGGGAAGTTTCGTTCCCCTCGATCAGCTGATCGAAACGGACCCTGAAAAGATCTCAGGGCGGCTGGGAAGAAGTGTAACCACTCTGGAGGGTCCGGGTGAAAAGTACCTGGAGCAGATGAAAAAGGGGGCCGGGGAGGCGGGAGAATTCATCTTTCTCAGTGGGCTGGGCCTGCTGGGACTCTCGGTCAATCAGTCGAAAATCGAACAGCGGCTGGCCACCGTGCGCAGAAAAGGAAGGGGAAGCGACCTGTCCGAACCGGTGGCCCCTCCCCAGGTGAAAAAGCCTCTCTACAACCGGATTGTGGCTGTTACCGGGGCTGCGATGGGATTCGGCGAAGGCATCGCGCGACACCTCTTCGCAGAGGGGGCCAATGTGGCGATTATGGATATTAACCGGGAAGCGGGACTTCGGATCGTGAAGGAGCTGAACGGGCAGCTCACCCCCAACCGGGCATATTTTGCAGAAACCGACGTTTCGGATCCCGGTTCGGTGAGAGAGGCGGTATACGAAACAGTGCTCGAATTCAGCGGCCTGGATGTCATGGTCAGCAATGCGGGAGTCCTGAGAGCCGGAGGGATCGATGAACTGGAAGAGGAGGCGTTCGGTTTTGTAACCAGGGTTAACTACCAGGGCTATTACCATTGTGTAAAGGCAGCCGTTCCGGTCATGAAACAGCAGAACCGGTTTGCTGATTGGAACTTCGGCGATATCATCCAGATCAATTCCAAATCGGGACTGCGGGGCAGCCGCAAGAATTTTGCCTATGCAGGGAGCAAGTTTGCCGGGATCGGACTGACTCAGTCCTTTGCGCTGGAGCTGATCCCGGATCGGATCAAGGTGAACTCCATCTGCCCGGGGAACTTCTTCGAGGGCCCCCTCTGGTCGGATCCGGAAAACGGATTGTTCGTCCAGTACCTCCGTGCTGGCAAAGTCCCCGGAGCGCAAACAATCGAAGAGGTGAAGCGTCATTATGAAGCCATGGTCCCTGCGGGAAGAGGGTGCAGAGTAGAGGATGTAATGAGGGCGATCAGATATGTCATCGATCAGCAATATGAAACCGGACAGGCGATACCGGTGACCGGGGGACAGGTGATGCTGGGATAAAAAACGGGGTTTATGGAACAATCGGGAATCGAACGAAGAATTGAAGGGGTGATCTTCGATCTGGACGGAACGCTGGTACACACCATCGAGGATATTGCTGGAGCTGCCAACGAGATGTTCCGCAGGAACGGGTTGCCCGGTCATGAGGTCTCCTACTATCTGGAATATATCGGCAGCGGTGCGGTGAAATTTATCGAACGCGCCCTGGGAAAAGAGGTGGAAGAGGAACTCCTGGTCTCCTATGTGAAGGAATTCAAAGAGATCTACGGTGAGAATCTGCATGACCGCAGCAGGGTATACGAGGGGATACCGGAAGTGCTGGACGAGATGGTGGAACGGGGAATCAAGGTCTCTGTTCTCTCGAACAAGCCCGATCCTCTGACGAAAAAGGTGACGGAATTTTACCTCTCCGGCTGGCCCTTCCATCCGGTGTTCGGTCAGCGCGACGAGGTGCCCCGAAAGCCCGATCCGGCAGCAGCCCTGGAGATCGCCCGGATCAATCATCTGGATCCCTCCCGTATTCTTTTTGTGGGAGATTCCGACAATGACATTCTGACTGCCCGCGCGGCCGGCATGATCCCGCAGGGGGTCACCTGGGGTTACGGCCGACTGAAGGAAAATCCCGTGGAGGGGATGGGAGCATTGCTGGACCATCCATCGGAGCTGATCTCACAGTTGAATTGACAAACCTGATCCTATGAAAACCAGAGCGGTCCGTCTATACGGAAAAAAAGATCTCCGGGTAGAGGAGTTTGATCTTCCCCCCGCCAGGGAGGATGAGATCCTCGCCAGAGTGGTGAGCGACAGCCTCTGCATGTCCTCCTACAAAGCAGCTATCCAGGGTACCGATCACAAGCGGGTCCCGGATGACGCTGCCGGGAACCCGGTAATGATCGGTCATGAATTTGCCGGTGAGATCGTGGAGGTGGGGAGCCGCTGGGCCGGACAGTTCAGACCCGGAGATAAATTTGCCATACAGCCGGCACTCAATTATGCCGGCGGGCCTGTGGGAATCCTCGGTGCGCCCGGTTACTCCTACCGCTACCTGGGAGGGGATGCCACCTATGTGATCATTCCGAAGGAGGTGATGGAACAGGGGTGCCTGCTGGTTTACCAGGGACCCGGATTCTATCCCGCTTCCATGGCCGAACCCTACTCCTGTGTGATCGGGGCCATGCACGCCAATTATCATATCAAACCCGGGACCTACATCCACGACATGGAGATCGTCGACAGGGGTTCCATGGCCATCCTGGCAGGAGTGGGCCCCATGGGACTGGCCGCCATCAGCTATGTTCTCCACCGCGACGACCGCAGGCCCTCGAGGCTGGTGGTGACCGATATCGACCAGCAGCGGCTCGACCGGGCGGCCCATCTCTATCCTCCGGAATTTGCCCGTTCGAGAGGAATCGATCTGCATTATGTCAATACTGAAAAACTGAATGATCCTGCCCTGCACCTGAAACAGCTGAACGGGGGAGAGGGGTACAACGATGTATTCGTATTTGCCCCGGTAAGCGAGGTGATCGAACAGGCCGACCGGATGCTTACATTCGACGGATGCCTCAATTTCTTCGCAGGTCCCGCCGATCCGCAGTTCAGTGCCCGGCTCAACTTCTATAACATCCATTATGCATTTACCCACATCGTGGGCACCAGCGGAGGGAACACCGATGATATCAGAGAGTCCCTGGAGATGATGGAAAAGGGGCTGGATCCTTCGGGACTGATCACCCATATCGGGGGACTGAACGCTGTGCCGGAGGCCACCCTGAACCTTCCCGGCATCCCGGGAGGCAAGAAACTGATCTATACCCACCTGGAGATGCCGCTGACGGCCATCTCCGATTTCCGGGAACTGGGTAAGAAACACCCCCTCTACGGCGATCTGGCCGACATCTGCGACCGGCACGGCGGACTCTGGTCGGTGGAAGCCGAAGAGCTTCTGCTCCGGTACTGCGGGTGAGAGCCTTGACGGGCGAGGCCTTTTACCCCGGAACCTGAAGCAGGGCCCGGATCAGTTCAGCATCTTTTTGCGGATCAAGTCCGCAGACCTCCTTCAGTACCTTTATGGGACCGGAAGAAAAGGATTGGTGGAAGAGTTGATCTTCAGGCAGCGGATTTCCCTCTTCACCGGCGGCGCGGAACCGGAAGCCCATGGCCATGGCCTCTGATATTTTTTGAAAAGGTTTATCCAGTTTTTGAGCCAGCCTGAGAATGCCCATGAATCTGTCATCGGCTCCGAGTTTCCGATGCAGGTCGCTTCCCACCCGAAACACGGTGTCGCCCAGGTTGCGGTTTCTGAACCGTTCGATCAGATCTTCGATATGGTTCTGGAGTTCAGCCCGGGTGAACTCCTCGGGATAGGCAGATAAAAGAATCTCCGCCGACTCCTGCATCACCTGCCGGGTGAACCGGCGAACAGGTTCCATCTCCAGCACCTCATACATAAAAATGGCACCGGGCCTCTTCAAATGTCCGGAATAGGCAGCAGTGGCGTGGCCCAGGTTGTGGATGAATGCTTTGCGGTCGACCCACGCTTTCATATGGTCCTTCAGGGCAAATTCGGGGATGTCCGGAATTTCTCCCCTGAATCCCTGGCGGGAGAGGATCAGGGTGTTGTAAGGTTCTGCAAAAACCTGGAGGGGATCCTCTGCCAGGTCCCGGCCGGTCATCAGCGGAACCATCTTTCCGATGCTGGTCTCCACCAGGCCCACCTGCCGTTCGAGGGGAAATCCCGAAGGGAGGATTTCCCTTACTCTCTCCCTGAAGAAGTGATCGGCCGAACGCATGTTTTCGGCCAGTATGATATCGATAGGTGCGCCCGGATAGATCTCCTGACGGGCCTTCAATCCCTCTGCCACCAGCGCGGCGATGGCGGGAAGTGCTCTTTTCCCGGCCGATACAGCCATGATCCCGGTATGAACGATCTCCTGCACCACTGCTTCCCGGTCACCACCGTGGATCGCACGGACGTTACCCACTCCTATACGCTCTTCCGTTTCCGGCCCTTTGATCACCACAGTGTATGAAAGGCGTCTGTTCAGGGAGTCCACAAGGGCCGGATCGGTATCCACGAAAACCACTTCATAACCTTGCTTTCCGAAGAGCTGTCCGATGAAGGAGCGTCCGATCTTCCCGGCTCCGAAAATGAGAATGGAGCGATTAACCATCGATCTGTCTCCTGTATTTCTCGTAGTAGGGCAGAATCCCCTCCAGTTTTTCACCCCTTGCTTTTTCGAGCAGGGTGCCACCCACATGAAAACAGCAATATCCGCCGGAAACTGTGCCCCAGGCGACTGCTTCCCGCAGATCGGGAGTTTTTCCGGCTATCATTTGCCAGGCGAGCGATGCGATCATCCCTCCGGCAAAATTGTCCCCGCAACCGGTGGTGTCTCCCCGGTCAGACCGCCTGAGATCCGTCACCAGATCGTCCGAAACCGGCAGGGTCTCCAGAGGGAGGTCCCGGAAGACTTTTCCGTCAGAGTAACACCAGGTATGGCCCGTTCCGTTGGTGATGGATAAAGATGAGACTCCCTTCCCGATGAACCAGTCGGCGGCTTCAGCCAGGGAGGAACCTCCGCTGAGGCGCAATGCCTCCTCTGCATCGGTGATCAGCAGGTCGATGAAGGAGTAGGACCTGTCACTTTCGCCAAGCTTCCACCGCCTTCCGGGACGCTGGAGTTCACTCCGGAAGTCGTATACCGTGTTAACCACGGTGACTGCACCGGAATTTTTGGACCGTTCCAGCAGTCCGGTCAGATGGTCGTGCAGTCCGGGAACCAGGGCGGTTCCCCCGAATACAACCACATCGGAGGAAAAGAAAGAGGCACCGAGCCTGGATGGGACCATCTGCCATGAGGCTCCGATCTCATTGATAAATATTCTTTCGCCGTGTCCGTCCTGGTAGGCCGGGTCGGATAAAACGATGGTGGAAGCGGTGGCTCCCGGTTCAGTTTCGAAATGGGCCAGTCGAACCGGTGTCTGTCTCAGGTTATCCAGCAGGTACTGTCCGGCCGCGTCCGCTCCCTTTACGCCATAGAAGTCCACTTTGGCGGAACTACCCTGCAGAAGCTGGGCCGCATGGATCAGTGCCACTATGGAGGGCCCGCCCACATTCATGATGGGTTCAGAATCTCCGGTTGATATTTCACCGATGATTTCCGGGAGCTTTTTCCCGGTGTACGCTTCAAACGGTTCGGAAAACACCAGCCGTCCCGGAACCAGCCCTCCGTCTCCATCGGAACGGGACAGAAAAGGAGCCATGGCAGGACCGGAAAAATCGATGCCTGTGTATATCCGGTCGACCAGGCAACAGCCGGTCCCCGATATGATCAGAGACTTTTTCATCTTTCGAAAGATAGCCAATTCAGGGAGAATCTCTTATTGGATCTTTACGGCAGATTTCACAAATTTAACCGGTGGAAACCCTTTTCAAGAAACCGGACCGGGGGGATCCGTCCGACATCCGTCAGTTTTTCCCCCGTTTCCATATCCAGTTGCTCTGTTGCCGCCTCTGGTGGTTAAAGCACTGGGAGTTCAGAGAACTCTCCTATCCCTATTGGCGCATTTACCACAATGACCGGCCGGGAGCCTGCGTCCGCCACGGAGAAAATGTGTATGATCTGGTTCCGGGAAAGGCCCTGGTGATCGCACCCAACACCTCATACAGTACCCGGATCGGAGAACATCCGGTTCCTGAATCAGGTTACCATCTGGAGGGAGGACGAATCAGCGACGGAATACCGGCTCCCGGAACAGAGGGATCTTTGCAGCATCTCTTCATCCATTTTACCATCGGTGTTCCTTTCGACAGGGTGACACCCGGCATTTTCGAATTTATGCTGAATCAACAACAGCAGGAGGAGATTGGGTGGATCACCGGAAGCTTCAGGCAGGATTATACCCGTTTCGAACTGCACAGCATGATGGCGCTGCACTCTCTGGTCACCGGCCTTCTGGCCCGGGTTCCCTGGGAGAATTGGGAGGTTCCGGCCACCGACCCGCGGATCCTCCGTGTTTTGAACCAGATCGAATCGCAGATGGGCGATGCGCTGTCAAACCCGGAGCTGGCCGGCAGTGCGGGGCTCTCCACCAACGCATTCCAAAGGCTCTTTACCGTTGAGGTGGGAATGCCCCCGCAAAAATATGTGAGGAATAAACGCATAGAGAAGGCAAGTACGCTTCTTCACCATTCGGAGCTGACCATCGAAGAGGTGGCTGACCGCACCGGATTTGCCGACCGGTTCCATTTCTCAAAATCGTTTAAGGCGGCGACCGGACTCACTCCCGTTCGGTACCGAAAGGAGTATTGTGTAAAATTGACATAAAATCGACCGGTTTATTCATTTGATTTGATTTGTCTTCCCGTTATCTTGTTACCGAATTGACAAATAATATGGGACATACAGACAAACCCTTCAGATCGGTGGCTGTGGATATGGGAGCAGGAAGCATCCGGATCATGTGGGGAGAGATCGGGGGAGGGAAGATCGAATTCAGGGAGGTACATCGTTTCCAGAATGAGATCGTGGAAAAGGGAGGCCACCAGCGCTGGGAGATGGAGCGGATCACCGGTGAGTTGCGGCGTGGTTTCTCAAGGGTCAGGGAGATCACCGGTTACCCCCCTCAATCGGTGGGGGTCGACTCCTGGGGAGTTGATTTTGTGATGCTCGACAGCGACGGAGAGCTGCTGGAAGATCCGGTTGCCTACCGGGATGAACGTACTGACGGCATGCAGGATGTATGGGAAACACTGATGTCCCGGAGAGAGACATTTCGACGGACCGGTATCAATTTCTATGTCTTCAATACCCTTTTCCAGTTGCTTTCACTCCGGGGGTTGAAAGTGATGGAAAACACCCGACGGATCCTCTTTATGCCCTGCTATATTAACTATCTGCTTTCGGGGACCGCCCGGAACGAAAGGACCATCGCCTCCACCTCCCAGCTGTTGTCCGTAACGGGAGACCGGTGGGACCCGGAGGTCATGAGTGCAGCCGGTCTGCGGGAAGAGTTGTTCGGGAAGGTCATTGCCCCGGGAACGAAACTGGGGAGGGTCATTCTGGAGGAGTGGAAGGATGCACGGGTGGAAACAGTGGCAGTGAGCGGGCACGACACCGCATGCGTGGTGGCTTCCCTGCCGGTGGAGGATCCTGACTTCGCCTTTATCTCGGCCGGTACATGGTGCATTGTCGGGGTCGAATCGACCGTGCCCCTTCTCAGTGATGAGGCCCTGAAGCTGGGCCTCACCAATGAACGGGGATACCCGGACAACTACCGTTGCCTGAAGAATATCGTCGGCCTGTGGCTGATCCAGGGATTGAAACAGTCCCTGCCAGGTTCCCTATCCTATGAAAGGATGGAGCAGATGGTGACAGATGGAAAATCCATCCCGCAGGTGATCAATCCCGACGATCCGCTTTTTTTCAATCCCGGCGATATGAAAGAGGCCTTTGACACCTTCATCAGCCGTTCCGGTCAAACACCGCTTGCAGATCCCGCCGATTATATCCGGTGCGCTTACGATAGCCTCTGTCTTTCTTTCCGGTATCATCTGGAACAGCTGGAAAATCTGACGGGCAGACCGGTCAGGGTACTGCACCTGGTGGGCGGTGGCAGCCAGTCGGTATACCTTTGCCAGCACACCGCCAATATGTGTGAACGGAAAGTGGTGGCAGGCCCTGTGGAGGGAGCGGTCATGGGAAATATCCTGATCCAGGCCATCTCCATGGGAACTTTACAGGATCTGGAGGAGGGGCGGCGCCTGGTAAAGCATAGCCCCGGTATCCGTACCTTTATGCCCGGACCTGCGTTTCAATTGGATCAGCAACGATATCAACGATATGTTCAACTAATTACCAACCAGACATGAATAGCCAAAGACTTACCGGCCGGCTCCCCAGAGTGGGGATCCGACCTGCCATTGACGGAAGGAGGGAGGGGGTCCGGGAATCCCTGGAGGAACAGACCATGCAGATGGCCCGCAGTGCGGCCGATCTGATCGAATCACATGTAAAGCACCCTGACGGATCTCCGGTGGAGTGTGTGATCGCCGACAGCTGTATCGGAGGGGTGACCGAAGCGGCTGCTGCAGCCGACAAATTTTCAAGGGAAGGGGTGGGAGTGAGCCTGACGGTCACGCCCTGCTGGTGTTACGGAAGCGAAACCATCGACATGGATCCTCTGTTGCCCAAGGCGATCTGGGGCTTTAACGGGACCGAGCGGCCGGGGGCGGTCTACCTGGCAGCTGCCCTGGCAGGCCATAGTCAGAAAGGGCTTCCGGCCTTCGGGATTTATGGGAAAGATGTCCAGAACGCCGACGACCGGTCGATCCCCGCGGATGTCCAGCAGAAGATACTCACCTTCGTAAGGGCCGGACTGGCGGTCGCCACCATGAAAGGGAAGTCCTATCTTTCCATGGGCAGCGTCTCCATGGGGATCG
This sequence comes from uncultured Bacteroides sp., assembly GCA_964579515.1. Taxonomy (GTDB): domain Bacteria; phylum Bacteroidota; class Bacteroidia; order Bacteroidales. The sequence continues at coordinate 10,044 of CAZOHA010000048.1, forward strand.
CCGGATCGATCGTGGATGCCGGTTTCTTCGAGGGGTACCTGGGTATGCGATGCGAATATGTGGACATGACGGAATTTACCAGGCGGATCGCCCGCGGGGTCTTCGACAGCGAAGAGCTGCAGAAGGCCATGACCTGGATCAGGGCCAACTGCCGGGAGGGAAAGGATTACAATCCCGCTTCGGTTCAACGCAGCCGGAATCAGAAAGATGACGACTGGGAATTCGTGGCAAAAATGACCCTGATCGCCCGCGATCTGATGGTGGGTAATCCGAGGCTGAAGGAGTTGGGATACGGGGAGGAGGCGTTGGGCCACAATGCCATTGCCGCCGGCTTTCAGGGTCAGAGGCAGTGGACCGACCATTTCCCCAACGGCGACTTCATGGAGGCGATGCTCTGTTCCTCGTTCGACTGGAACGGGATCCGTCAGCCCTACATGCTGGCCACTGAGAATGACAGCCTGAACGGGGTGGCCATGCTGTTCGGGCATCTGCTGACCGGTGCAGCGCAGGTGTTCAGCGATGTGCGTACCTACTGGAGCCCGGAGGCGGTGAAACAGGTGACCGGTTTTGAACTCAGCGGTGAAGCAAAAAACGGATTCATCCACCTGATCAATTCGGGAGCCTCGGCACTGGACGGATCGGGGTGGCAGGAGATCGGCGGCCGGCCCGCCATGAAACCGTGGTGGGAGATCACTGAAGATGAGGCGCAGAAATGTGTGGACCACACCACGTGGGGTCCGGCTGTCCTGGAGTATTTCCGTGGCGGCGGATTCTCCTCCACCTTCGACACCCGTGGCGGAATGCCGGTAACTATGAGCCGGATCAATATCATCAAGGGGTTGGGTCCGGTAATGCAGATCGCCGAGGGACACACCATCGACCTGCCTGAGGAAGTTCACCGTACCCTGACCGAACGGACCAATCCCACCTGGCCCACCACCTGGTTCGTACCGAGGCTCACCGGTGTTGGTCCGTTCAGGGATGTCTACTCGGTGATGGCCGCCTGGGGAGCCAACCATGGTGCTTTTACCTGCGGTCATATCGGACAGCAGCTGATGGCCCTGGCCTCCATGTTGCGGATTCCTGTCTGCATGCACAATATTTCTGAGGATCAGATCTACCGGCCCAGCGCCTGGTCTGCCTTCGGAATGGACCCCGAAGGGGCCGATTACCGCGCCTGTGCCGCCTACGGCCCCCTTTACAGATGAGCTGCCCATAAATAAGGAAGTGGTGTGGTACGGAAAGGCTATATCCCTGATCTACTTTCCGTCGAAGGCGGAGTCTTTTGTGTGAGCTGCGCTTCAATCGCAGCACGCTGCTTTTCCCACAATCCGGTCAGCTCTTCCAGCCTCTCCGGTTCGCTGGCGGAGAGATCCTCCGTCTCACCCCGGTCGCCGGACAGGTCATATAGTTCCCAGGGACCGTTCTCCTCGATGGTGGTTATTTTCCAGTTCCCGTGACGGAGGGCTTTCTTCTTCTCGTGGTGAAAAAAGATCGGGGGCCTGCCGGTCAGCCGGTCCTCCGCCAGCGACGGCACCAGGCTGATGCCCGGATGAGTGGCCCTGCCGTCCAGTCGTGACGGATCGCTCCCGGCCAGTTCCAGAATGGTCGGGGCGATGTCGATGATATGGGAAGGTATTTCCCGGAAGGCGCCATGTTCATCGATGCCTTCGGGCCAGTGAACGATCAGCGGGGTGGCGATACCCCCTTCGTGCACCCAGGTCTTGTGAAGCCTGAACGGGGTGTTGGCCGCGGTCGACCATCCCGGTCCCAGACACAGATAGGAGTCGGCTGAACCCGGAACGGAGCCGATGGTATGTTTGTCGGCCCGGTTCATGATCTCGGTGCTGGCCCCGTTGTCCGAGCAGAAAAAAATCACGGTATTCTCCAGGTAACCCATCCGCTCCAGCGCCTCCAGGTATCTTCCCACCTCCCGGTCCATCCGGGAGACCATGGCCGCATGGATGGCCATTTTCATGGCCTGGAACTCCTGCTGCGGCGGGGTCAGTTCATCCCAGGGGACCGCCCTGCCCGTTTCATGGGGATCGATCTGCTCCACCAGCTCTTCGGGGGTCAGGTTCCAGGGGGCGAATCGCTCCGGCTCCGGGGGATGCAACGGATGGTCGGTGAATCCCATTTGCTTCCTGTTCTCCATGCGGAGCTCCCGGACCTCATCCCATCCCATCAGGAACTTCTCGCGGTAGTGATCAATGTCCTCCCGGAGCGCCTGGAGGGGAAAATGGGGAGCAATAAAGGCCAGATACTGGAAAAACGGGGTTCCGGGATGATCCCTGTGATGCTCTTCCAGGTACTGGATGGCATGGTCTACGATGGCCACGGAGGCTTCATAGGTTTCGCCGGGACCCGGCAGTATGGCCTCTTTGCCATCCTCCCAGAGTTGCCTGGGCCGCAGGTGCCTCCCGTCCTGGGTCCGGTAGGAGTGATCGAATCCCACTTCGGTGTGGGTATACTGGTAATGCTCGGGAATGCGCCTGAAAAGATGCCATTTTCCCGAGTGATAGCAACGGTACCCTGCCTCTTTCAGCAGTGCCGGCAGCCAGCTCTCGTTAACCGCCCTGACCTCCTGAGCCTGGTAATCCAGACCCTCCAGCGGATCGGAGAGCACCTGGTGAGGATAGTAACCCGACATCAGGCTGGTACGGGTGGGCCAGCACCTGCCGGTATTGTAAAAATCGGTGAAGCGGAGCCCGTCTTCAGCCAGCCGGTCGAGGTTCGGGGTACGGATGATCTCCGCCCCGTAACTGCCCAGGTCGGAATATCCCATATCGTCGGCCAGGATGAAGACCAAGTGGGGCGGCGGAGTTTCCTTTTCCGAACAGCCGGTCAGAACCGGCAGGGTGGTGATCAAAAAACAGAAGGTGGCACGAATGAGTTTCATCGGGGAGTTTTTACCCGAAAAGATACCTATTCTTAGCCTGCCGGCGAAGCGTCTCCGGCAGAATTCTTACATTGTAGCACAGACTTTTTTTACCATGACCCCCAGAGAACGCCTGCAGACAGCACTGGATCACCGGGAGCCGGACCGGGTCCCGGTGGACCTGGGCGGACACCGTTCCTCGGGGATTTCCGCCATTGCCTATCACCGCCTCCGGAAGCACCTGGGCCTCACGGAAAAGCCGGTGCGGGTCTATGACATGGTCCAGCAGCTGGCCATCGTGGATGAAGATGTACTGGACCTGTTCCAGGTCGATACCATCGAGATGGGCAGGGGATTTCTCCTGGAGGATAAGGACTGGAAACCCTGGGTACTGCCCGGCGGAATTCCCTGCGAGATCCCCTTCTACATAGAACTGGAAGAGCAGAAGGGGGACTGGATCCTGTTCGATGGAAAGGGGAATGAGACGGGGATCATGAAAAAGGGAAGCCTCTACTTCGAGCAGACCCATTTTCCGTTGATGGAGAGAGGAATTGAAAATGATCATTTCGAGGACCTGGATGAGATGCTGGGCCGGAACATGTGGAGTGCCGTGGTGCATCCCGGGGCGCACCTGGAGATGGATGAGAAGGGACGGCAGGAGATGGCCCGCCGGGCGGGCGCCCTGAGAGAGTCCACCGACAGGGCCGTGATCGGGCTTTTCGGGGGAAATATGTTCGAGCTGCCGCAGATGCTCTACCGGATGGACCATTATCTGCTGGCCACCGGGCTCTATCCCCATAAGGTGGCCGAACTTTCCGAAAAGCTGGCGGCGATCCACATGAAGAACCTGGAGAAGTGGCTGGGAGCGGTCGGGCCCTATATCGATGTGGTCCTCTTCGGAGATGACCTGGGAGGACAGCAGGGTCCGCTGATCAGTCCCGACGCCTACCGGGAATTCTATAAGCCCTATCACCGGCAGTTATGGGCCCGGGCCCGTGAGCTGGCCGATGTGAAGGTGCAGCTGCACTGCTGCGGAGGCATCTATGATTTGCTGGACGATCTGATCGATGCCGGCCTCGATGCGGTGAACCCGGTGCAGATATCCTGCCGGGGCATGGACCCGGAAAGACTGAAACGGGAGTTCGGAGACCGCATCACCTTCTGGGGCGGGGGATGTGATACCCAGCGGATCCTTTCCCTGGCTTCACCTGAAGAGGTGGCACGCCATACCAGGGAGATGACCTCCCTCTTCCGTCCGGGCGGGGGGTTCGTTTTTCAGCAGGTGCACAACATCCTGGCCAATGTACCCCCGGAGAACGTGGTGGCTATGATGGAAGCGATCCGGTAGTGTTCCGGCCCCGGGAGAGACGGCCTCTTAAGCAGCATTTCTTATTCCTCAACGCCAGGTTCTGCCAGACGTTCCAGTGCCCGGAACAGCTGCCGGGCCTTATCGCGGTCGCCCATCTCATTCAGAAACAGGTAGATCTCGGTACTGGGCGGAACGTAAGCACTGAAAAGTTCGAATCCCCTCATGGAGCCGTCCAGGTTAAATGCGGGACCCGCGAGTGCCTGCCGGTGCTCTTCATCCAGGACCTTGCCGGACCGGATATACCGGTAGAACCTCTGCAGGTCGCCCAGGGTGGAGTACATTCCCCCGCTGCCTTTGATGAGCCAGGAGGTGGGGCCCCAGTTGGGCGGAATATTGGGAAGCCCGATCCGTTGAGGTCCTCCGCCAACGGCGAAATCGGAAAGCTGAAGACCTCTGGATTCCCCATACTCCCCGGTGCGTTCCATTCCGGCAGGATCCAGGAAATGTTCCCGGATAAAATCATAATAGCCTGTACCGGACAACTCTTCGACCAGTGCCGCCAGCAATCCGAAGGCTCCATGGGAGTGTCTGCGGCCCTTACCCGGTTCGTACAGAAGCTCCTGACCAAGCAGGCGCCGGATGGCTGTTTCGCGGTCGATCCAGGCCAGGTCGGGATCCCAGTCCTCGGGCGTGTGGAAGAAATCGGGGAGGCCCGACCGGCCCGACATCAGATGTCTGATCGTTATTGTCTGTTTATCCCGGGGCACCTCCGGGAAGTACCTGTGAATGGGATCATCCAGGTCGATCGCACCCTGCTGGTCCAGCAGGAGAATGGCGGCCATGGTGAAATCGATGGGCCTGGATCCCACTCCGAAAACTGTCTCCAGGTTGTTCTTGTGACCCAGCTCCCTGTTGGAATAACCGAATCCTTTTTCCACAAGAACCTCACCGTCGATCTTCACATGGGCTACTCCGGCCATTCCCTCCTCCTCCAGCTGATCGAAAGTCTGTTGCAGATTGTCCACATTCAGATCCATGGCCGCCGGCCCTTCCATCAGGGTGAGTCCGGAGATGGCTTCTTTTTCGAAATCGAGTGATATTTTCAGTTGTTTTACCACCTGCCCCCCCGCCAGGATCAGTCTCACCCCGTCAGGATCTCCCTCTACCATCCTGTCATCCCGGAGTCCCCTCAGCTCCGAACGGATTTCTTCGAGCGCCTGTATGAGGTCCTTTCGGTCCTGATCAGATGCAGGAACCATCGATTGTTCAATAAACCGTTCAACAGGTTTCTCTCCTTTACTGTCCAGCATCTTCTCCACATCCCTGACTGCCCTTCGGACGAACTCAGGGGGCCCCTCCTGCGCCCTCAGTGCAGGAGCCATTAAAATGGTCAACAGGAGTGCATATGCCCGCATCCACCGGAATAATCGAATTGTTTTCATCTGGTTCCTTCCTTTACAAACGTTATCCCATAAGTTGGCACTTTATGGATAATTGAGCCGCCTGTTTTGCTGTTTCTTAGAATAGTTTAACACTATTTCACAACCTTCAGGACCCTGAAGGGACCCAGGGTGATAACCCCCGGCGGATGGACACTGGTGGCCGCTTCTCTCCAGCCATCAGGGTAGAGTGCCGTAATTTGGAAACTCTGTCCTTTCCCCAGGGCATCCGCGATGCCACTGATATCGACCCGGCACTCGGATTCCGTATGATTGGCAAGGTAGATGCTCCTTCCTGAGCGGGCTTCCGCCAACAGGCAGATCACCCTCAGGGGATCCTGAGAAACGGAGGGCAGGTACCGGAGTTGTTCTCCCCCGAGCAACTCTTTCAGCAGGTGGAACTGGGGAGACTTCATCGGTCCCTCCTCGATGTTGTTCAGCACCCCGCGCGAACCCACCGTTTCGTAAAGTGTCACGGAAGTAGCCCCAGAGCCGATCAGGGTATTCAGGCAGGCGAGGGTCCAGCCCGCACCGAAAAGGGTGTGTTGCCTGAGGTCCGGTTCGGGCTGAGCGCTTTGGGATCCCTCCGGATCAGTGGCCGCCGGGTTAAAGCGCTGTTTAAGAGAAACAGCTGTTATGGCTACCGGGAGATCCAGCAAAGTGGCAGCTGACCGGACCGTATCGGACTGTGCCCGTACATTCTCCACCAGGGTCAGATTGTCGAATGCATGGACCTGGGGAGAGATGGTGTAGCAGACGAAGTCCAGCGAACCGGTATCGGGAGGATTCCGGTTCAGTTCGGTGAAATGGGCATCCGATCCACCACCCACCGGGATGCCCGGTAGTTTTTGTTTAATCGAAGGAATGGTGCTTCGGGTGAATTCAGATCCCGTGAGGTGCTGCTGATCAAATATGAGGATCCGTGCCAGAGGGAGAGGTGCTTCCCGGTATGCATGAAGAAAATCATTCAGACCCTCTTCTGATCTTTCCGGAAAATGGAGTGCAAGCTCCACGGGTCGTCCCATGATCTGCTGTTCTGCATGGATCTGTCCGTAGGTCTCCTTCCAGTGATTCGATGCAAGCTGCAGGTCGGCTCTCAGGTGGCTGAACGGTATCTCACTGATTATCCTGGCCTCTCTGATCGTCATGGATTCCCTGCCGGGTGGGCGGCTGATACCGATGGCCGGGAAACTCACCGGCGTCTCCATCTGCGGACGGATAACGACTGATTCCTTCTGTTTTACGGTGGCGGGGATCCGCGGAGCCCTCACCTGCAGGTCAGCCCGTTGCAAGATTGGAGTGCCTTCTTCCACCAGGGCCGGAAAGGGTATATCCAGAGGTGTTCCGTAGGTCTTGTAGGAGGCATCGGTCCAGTTTCGCTGATCCTCCATCTCAAAGATCTCACCCTGGAATTCCAGTTCTCCCTCCATCCCTTTTCTCGGGCTCCAGACCATGCCGGAAATATTTTTGAACGGCTGGCGGGCACTGATCATCTCCGGGAAACGGCCCTGAGAATTCGAACCACCGGGATGGTGCACCCGCAACGGTTTGCCCCGGCACTCCTCAATGGGATGCAGCACACAGATCCCGATCCGGTTCCGCAGGAAGTCACGTTCTGCGACACCTTCGAACCGGAACCACAGCCTGTTGCCCTCCCCGCCGATCGCGGTGCGTGCCCTGAACAGGATCTCTTTCGATTCGTACCGGAGATCCAGGCTGATCGATAGTTTCCCGTTCTCCTCGCTGATCTCCTCCTTTTCAATGACCGGGATCAGTGTCCCCCAGTTCCTGTCCCTGACGGCGGCATATATCCCATGGAGGAGGCAGGTACCGCCGTATCTCACCTGGCGGATCTCCCCCTCCCTGTATAAAAAGGAGAGGTTACCGCTTTTCAGTTGCTGAAATCCGTGGAAAAGTGGTTCCATCAGAAATCTTTGCCGATCCGGATCACCTGGTTCTTCCGGGCCGATTCGTAAGCGGCCCACACCAGCCTGACCGTCTCGAAATTATCCTCGCCTGTGGTCTCGGCCCTGCTATTTCCGAGCATATCCCGGAGGATATCATTATTGCAGGCCACAATGCTGGGGGGCTCGGGAATCAGCCGGTCGGTCTGCCAGGAGTATTTCTTCATGGGAACCACCTCAGTGGCGGTTTCGGTACCCACGGTGGTCCGGATCTCGAAGTCCGCATCCAGCCGGATGCTTCCCCTGTCACCTTCAATGAGCAGCAGGGTCTGGGGAAATACCTCTTTTTCCAGAGGGGAGCTGAAGGAGATCTCCTGGCTGCAGATCACCCCGCTTTTCATGCGGATCAGACTGGTGGCCACATCCTCGCCTTTGATGGCGGGGTTGACTGTCTGTATCTGGCAATAGATCGACTCCGCCTCACCGAACAGGTAGCGGATCACATCGAACTGATGAGATCCCTGGTCGGTGAGGGCGAAACGTTCCAGCTCCGCCAGGAAGGGCTGGGTCTCGAAGACCGGGAAGGCGGTGTTCCACCAGGAGCGGCAGCGGAACGGTTTTCCGATCGCCCCCTCCTCCATGATCTGTTTCACTCTCCTGAACTGGGGCTGCCATCGGTAGTTCTCATGGATATAGAAGCGAACCCCTGCCTTGCCGGTGGACTTCATCATCCGGCGCGCTGATTCGAAATCGGGAGCCATGGGTTTCTGGCAGATCACATCTTTGCCGTACCGGGCTCCCAGCTCAGTGAAACGGGCATGGGAGTCCACATCGGTGATGATGTCGATGAAATCCAGTTCTTCTTTTTCCATCAACTCCTCGGGATCATCATAGACCGAGGGGATCCCGAACCTTCTGGCCAGATCTTCCGCTTTGGTGCGGGTGCGGTTGTAGAGGGCCACACATTCATTACCCTCCAGTTCCTGCCAGCCGCCCAGCTGGAACTGCGACCAGAACCCACACCCGAAAACAGCAAACCTCAATTTCCTCATACTTTACGACTTTACAACTTTACAACTTTAC
>CAZOHA010000048.1:18756-34962 GCA_964579515.1 uncultured Bacteroides sp.
AACAGCAAACCTCAATTTCCTCATACTTTACGACTTTACAACTTTACAACTTTACAGACTAATGCGTGATTTCGTCGATTTGCGCCATCACATTTTCCGGCTCGAACACCTTCTTCCATCCGGGATTCACCAGCAGCGGTTTTCCCCGTTCGATGGCCTTGTTGGCGGCATCGGAGAAGACCGTTCCGGGGATCTGCTGATAAATCACCGCCAGCTGAATGTTCAGGTGGCCCAGCAGAAACTCCCTGGCTGCTTCAAAAGGGACTCCCCGTCTGACCACCTCGTCCAGACCCTCACGGACGATCACCTGCAGGGTGGAGCAGAGTGTCTCCACCAGGGCCGGCTCCAGGAGCCCCATCTGTTCCGGGGTGATCCGGAAGGCTTTGCTGACCGGTGCATACATGTCCCGGGCCAGCTGTTCCGCTTTCTCGCTGAGGCGTTCGTCTCCCTTGAAATGAGCACATACGATGGTCTGTTTGGCCAGGGTACCGCCGAAATAATCCCCCTGCGCCTCGGGAGTGGGTTCCCAGTTAAAGATGCTGGGATGGGAGGGGTGAGCAATAAAATAGGTGAGATCGTCCCGGTGCATCAGTCTTCCTGCCAGGGCACATGCCGGATCGAGGGTCACCAGAACAGCCCCTTTTCTCATCATCGGGACGATCTGCTCGCTGACCTCTCCCAGGATCACATCCGGTACGGCCAGGATGACCATTTCCGCCTGCGGAACCGCCTTTTCCTCCTCATCCGCCCGGATCCCGATATCGGATAGATTCTGGATTCCCTGTTTCCCCTTTTCAAGATAGGTCATTTCATAACCGGGATGTTCTCTCAGGTTGCGGGTCAGCCTCATGCCCATCTTACCGCCGGCGCCCACCAGGCACACATGTGTCATAGGATGTAGTTTATTGTTTTGGAAAAAAATGTTGTCTCAGGTAGCGGATGCTTATTTCCGCCCATTCCCGTTCTTTCTTCACCGTGTCCGCGATGGCCGGCTCCGGCGGGGTCCATAGTTCCAGCACCGCCGACCGGCATTCAGGTTCCAGCTGTTTCAGCATCCGTTCCAGCGGCAGATGCCCCCCGCCGGCCGGCCGGCCCTCAATGGTAAACCCCATCATATGCGCGTATCGCTGAACGATGAAATCCTTGATATGAAGGTTCACCGTGTAGGGTGCCAGGATCCCGGTCACATAGTCGATTCCCTCTGCGGCTCCCATCGAGTTGACCGAGTCGAGGCAGATTCTCACATATTCGCTGCCGGTGGACTCAATGATCTTTTTGAATTCCAATGCTTTCAGCCGGTCGTGATTCTCAATGGCCAGGCGGATCTTCTTCTCCTCCAGCTCAGGGACGATTCCCCGGAGGATCCAGATCACCTCTTCTACCGAGGGTTGGAATCCGGGTCCGTCGATGACAAAACGCAGAATGGGGGAATCGAGAAATGCGGCGATCTCCAGATACCGGTCCAGCTGTTCCGGGGTCATCCCGCGGGCGCCTGCCTCCAGCTGAATACCGGAAAGGTCCGCTTTCTTTTTCAGCTGTTTCAGCCTCTCTTCCGGGAAGGTATGCATGGGAAGGTTGTCGGCGATCTGGAGGACCTCCACACCCAGCCTCACCGCCTGCTCGAGCAGGTCAATTTCATCCCATGGGTGAGGCGGCTCTTTCCCGGGAACACCCACCGACCAGGTGTAGGTGTAGGAACTGATTCCAAGTTTCATGCAGGCTGTTCAGGCATTAAAATTATTGAACTAAATATACATCCTGGCACGGGAAATACCATGGGAATCGGGGCTTTTGTTATTTTGCAGACAAATCCCTTTCACTAAATTCTGAATCATGAAAACGGTCCCTTGAGTGATTTTATCGATCCCGGCTCTGCCTATCATAAAGGTTTCTTTTATTTCACTCCTGGCTTTCATGGTTGTTGTTCAATCCTGCAGAGGCCCGGTACCGGAGAACAACCCTGGTTACGATACCCATACACAAAGGCCCCGCCTCCTGGTCACTACCGATATCGGGGGGGGGATCCCGACGATACCCAGTCCCTGATCCGGCTGCTGGTTCACTCGAACGAGTTTGATATCGAGGGACTGGTGGCCTCCGCTTCCGGCACACCCGGCGAACTGGATACCGCGGTGGTGCGTACCGATCTGATCGGGGAACTGATCCGGCAATATGAAAAGGTCTATCCGAACCTCCGTCTCCATGACCCCGCTTTTCCCAAACCCTCCCGGTTGATGAAGAGGATCAAAGCAGGAAATCCGTTGAGAGGAATGGATGCAATCGGGTCCCACGGCCAAACAGAAGGATCCCGGTGGATCGCTGAAAGGATCCTGCATCCCGATGAGCGCCCGCTGAATGTCTGCATCTGGGGAGGACAGACCGATCTTTATCAGGCGCTCTGGCATCTGAAGGATTCCCTCACAAAGGACCACTTCAACAGGGCGGTTTCCACTCTCAGGATATATGATATTAACGATCAGGACCATATTTATCATTTTTTCAGGGATGAATTCCCGGGACTGTTCCATATCCTGGCCAAGAGTCCGCCTGGAACAGATAAGCGGGAAGGGGCTTATCGCGGGATGTACCTGGGGGGCGATGAGTCGCTCACTTCCGCTGAATGGGTGAATGAACATATGATTTGGCCCGTTCAATCGAACCTTCGGCGCCCCCGGCGGTTCTTCAGATATGCCGAGCGACCGACGTCGCGTTCTGCTTCATTCCGGATTTCCGGGAAAAGCCGCTTTGGCCCGTTCATGCGGCATTGAAGAAACGCCTGAAAAGGGTTCAGAATCTCTGATCCCGCCACCTGCCGGGGGAGAAACCTGGTATATCGGTACCTCCAGGCATGCCAGGGTGATCATCCTGGTTCCGGAACAGCTGAATTTCTCGCGGCAGGACTGTGGTCTGATCAGGGAATCCAATGGGGTGGAATACCGGTAAAATATTCATCAGGCGGAGCCTCGCCTTCCTGATCGATTACCTGCTAATTGCCGGATATGCGCTGCTTCTGCTGGGAGCTGCACTTCTTTTAACGCAGGTGTCCGGGGGGGAGATTTCACTTGTGGATCCGGTGACCGGTCAGGTGATCGGATTTCTCACACTCACCCTTCCGGTCTTTCTCTATTTCTATCTGTTGGAGAATGGAAAAAGCAGAGCTACCCTCGGAAAGCGGCGCATGGGGCTGCAGGTTATGGCAACACGGAAAGAAGGCGGAGCTCCGGGTCGAAGGATCTTACTGAGAAATCTCCTGAAATTCCTGCCCTGGGAGATGGCCCATACGGGTGTTCACTGGATTATATACTACAACCTTACAGGGCAGTATCCCCCGTTCCGGGTATTCGCATTGCTGATCCTTCCTCAGTTGGCCGTTCTGGCTTACTTCATCTCGATGGCAGTATCGGGAGGTGTCCGCACCCTTTACGACCGGGTAGCCGGGACGCAGATCGGTATCGCAGGAGCAGCAGGAAAATGAGCAATCAGCAAACGGTTTTTTGACCCGAATGCCGGCCGAGATTTCTCCGGATTCACTATCTTCGGAAAAAACCCGACGAAAAATGAAAGCTCACCGATTTTTTCTTACCCTGCTGCTTGCAGCATACATGCTCTCCGCCCAGCTTACTGCCCAGGAGGGCTATGTTCCCACCCGGGAGAACCTGGAGAACCGCGAATGGTTTCAGGATGCCAAATACGGACTTTTTGTTCACTGGGGTGTTTACTCCATCCTTGGGGGTGGGGGTGACCAGGGGATCGCCGAATGGATCATGGAACGGAAGAATATTCCCATCGTGCAGTATGAAAAGCTGCCCGGGTTTTTCTATCCCGTCGATTTCGATCCCGAAGAGTGGGTCACCATGGTGAAAAAGGCAGGGATGAAATACATCACTATCACCAGCAAGCATCATGACGGGTTCGCCATGTACGATTCGGAAGTAAGCGATTACAATATTGTGGACGCGACCCCCTATGGAAAGGATGTGATCGGGATGCTGAAGGAGGAGTGCGACCGGCAGGGCATCAAGCTGTTCTTTTACCACTCCCAGCTGGACTGGCATCACCCCGATTATTATCCCCACGGGCGAACCGGGAAAGAGATTCCCGGAAGGTCGCAGTCGGGGGATTTCGACTCCTATATCGATTATATGAATACCCAGCTGACCGAGCTGCTGACCCAGTACGGGGAGGTTGGCGGAATCTGGTTCGACGGGATGTGGGACAAGCCCGATGCCGACTGGAGGCTGGGGGAGACCTATGCCATGATCCACCGCCTGCAACCGGGAGCGCTGATCGGGAGCAATCACCACAAAATGCCGTTCCCGGGGGAGGATTTCATGATGTTTGAGCGCGATCTGCCCGGAGAAAATACCATGGGCTTCAATAACACCGAGATCCCGGAGGAGATTCCGCTGGAGATGTGCGAGACCATGAACGGTTCCTGGGGATTCAATATCATCGATACCAAGTATAAGTCGGTGAAGACATTGGTTCACACCATGGTCCGCGCCGCCGGATTCGGTGCGAACTTCCTGCTGAATACCGGGCCCATGCCCGACGGAAGGATTCAGCCGGAGAATGTCGATACGCTGATGGCCATCGGAGAGTGGCTGGAGACCTACGGTGATGCCATCTACGGTACCCGGAAAGGACCCGTCCGTCCTCAGGATTGGGGAGCTATGACCACCAGGGGTGACCGGGTGTTTGTGCACTTGCTGGAACACGAAGGGGGAGAGCTCTTCATCGAAGGATATACGCCCGAAGTCAAATCGGCCGTACTTTTTGATGACGGATCGAAAGTGGAGATGAAAAGCGAGAAAGGGGGGCTGAGACTCCTCATTCCGGAAGGAAAGCTGAAGCCGGTCGACACGATTGTCGTACTTACCCTGAAATAGAACAGTTCGGGCAGCGTCGCTCAGTACCTGTTGTAGTGTAACATGCCTCCGGACATTTCCAGGTCCTGGAAATTCACCTCGCGCTGCATGAAGTTGAAGGGAACCGACATGAAGTAACGGACCGGCCGGCCGTTCAGCCGGGCCGGCTCCCAGCTGCCGGGAAGCTCTGAAATGGCCTGTGCCAGAACTTCATTCAACTGACGTATTTTACCCCTCAGGGGAATCACCCCATTCAAATGTCCGTCTTCCATCACCACCCAGCCGATCTCCACTATGTCTTCGATCTGAGTGAAGTCGATCTTCGAACGGCCCAGGCTTTCCAGGATATGCCTCCTGAATATGTCATTCCCCAGCTTATATTCCGGCTCCGAATCGACCGAATAAAAGACAGAATCGATATAGCGGGTGCCGTCGGCCAGCCAGTTTTTGTTGGATATCAATTGGTTGTTTCGATAGCTGGATCTCGATTTCAGTTGCCCGTTGGGGTAATACTCATTCACTATACCCTCCAGGCGGAGGGGAAGGTAAGAGCTGGAACTTCCTTCCCTCAGGATCCTTTCGAGCCTGGTCTCCCTGAACTCGTAACAGCCCGGCCTGACCAGCTGCATCCTCCGGTTGTATTTCCCGGGAAACAGACGGTCTCCGTAAACCCGGATGAGCAGTTCTCCTTCTCCTGTTTCCCGGATCTTTTCCCGTTTCGTCAGTTCCCATTGATCTCCCCGGAGGTGGTAGGTCCTGATCGTGAATTTTCGGCCGGATCTTTGCTTTAACTCCTTGATCTCAATAGCATTATCTTTCTCCTTCACCGGTTCTCCGTTCACCCCGTAGTAGTGGTTCTCCTCCTGGCCGGCGAGGGGGGCGAGCAATAGGGACAGTCCGATAATTACAAAAAGTGGATGCATCCAGTCGATTTCTGCCCGGCTTTCTGCCGGATCTGCCCAAGATAGAGAATTCTGCCCCCGGAACCAAGAATCCTCCGGTGATTGATTATCTTGCAGATTCACCTTCAAAACTGCAGTTCTATGAATTCCAGGGAAAATTTCCGTAAAACACTGAATCACGAAGAGCCTGAACGGCTGGTAGTCGACCTGGGCTCCACTCCGGTTACCGGTATCCATGTGCTGGTGGTGGAAAAACTTCGCGAACATTTCGGCCTGGAGAAAAAACCGGTGAAGGTCAGTGAGCCCTACCAGATGCTGGGTGAGGTGGAGGATGACCTGGTGGAGGCCATGGGGGTGGATGTGGTCGGGGTTTCTCCCGCCTCCGATATGTTCGGGAACCGGATGGAGGACTGGAAGGAGTTCATTACTCCATGGGACCAGCAGGTGCTGGTGCCCGGAAGTTTTACCGTATCGGTCGACGAAACGGGGGATACTTATATCCATCCACAGGGGGATGCATCCGTTCCCCCAAGTGCAAAAATGCCCAAAGCCGCCTATTTTTTTGATGCAGTGAACCGGCAGGGCCCTCTGGATGAATCACAACTGGATCCCGGGGACAACACCGAGGAGTTCACCGAATGGACCACGGAGGATGTGGAGTACTGGCAGCGCGCGATTAAAAGCGCAGCCTCCAGAGATAAGGGGGTGGTGGCCAATTTCGGGGGTACGGGAATCGGGGATATCGCACTGGTGCCCGCCCTGAATCTGAAGCACCCGAAAGGTATACGGGATGTGGCCGACTGGTACATGTCGACCCTTATGCGTCCCGAATACCTTCACTATGTATTTGAAAAACAGACCGATGTGGCGTTGAAGAACCTGAAGAAAGCCCGGCAGGCCAGCGACGGACTGGTGGATGTGGCCTATATCTGCGGGACCGATTTCGGGACCCAGGAGTCGTCGTTCTGTTCGGTGGAGACCTACCGGGAACTTTATGCCCCTTACTATAAAAAGATCAATGACTGGATCCATCAGAACACTCCCTGGAAGACCTTCAAGCACAGCTGCGGTGCGGTGGAACCGTTCATGGAAGCCTTTATCGAATCGGGGTTCGATATCATCAACCCGGTCCAGGTCAATGCCGCCGGAATGGATCCGGCCCTGCTCAAGCAGAGATACGGCGACCGTCTGGTCTTCTGGGGCGGAGGAGTGGACACCCAGAAGGTGCTTCCCTTCGGGACCCCGGAAGAGGTGAAGGAACACGTCCTGAAGGAGTGTGAAATCCTATTTCCGGGTGGCGGATTCGTCTTCAATACCGTCCACAATATTCAGGCCAATGTGCCCCTGAAGAACGTGCTGGCCATGCTGGAAGCCATCCGGGAATTCGGTTGACCCGAACCATCCGTCCTAACCTCGAATTAACCCTTTTAAGGACCGGAATTATCTTTTTTTTGGTACCTTTGTATCTTTAAAAATCAGGGGTAAGTATCATAATTTACTCATTATTAATAACTAAAAAGCTATTTTCCAATGTCAGAAGTAAAACGTGTTTATACGTTCGGCGACAAGAAGGCCGAAGGTAAGGCCGACATGAAGAACCTGCTGGGCGGAAAGGGTGCCAACCTTGCAGAGATGAACCTGATCGGGGTTCCCGTTCCTCCCGGTTTTACGATTACTACCGATGTATGTACCGAATATAATCAGATCGGACAAGAAAAGGTGGTGGAGTTGATCCGGAAAGAGGTGGAAGCTGCCGTGAAGAACATCGAGGATATCATGGGTACCAAATTCGGCAGCAACGAAAACCCCTGTCTGCTATCGGTCCGTTCGGGAGCAAGGGTCTCCATGCCTGGTATGATGGATACGGTACTGAACCTTGGAATGAATGAAAGTGCAGTGGAAGGGCTGGCCAAAAAGACCGGCAATGAGAAGTTCGCATGGGACAGCTATCGCCGTTTCGTGCAGATGTACGGTGATGTGGTGCTGGGGATGAAGCCCGAATCGAAAGAGGATATCGATCCTTTCGAGAAAATCCTCGAGGAGGTGAAGGAAACACGCGGCGTGGAGAATGACAATGAACTGACCGTCGATGACCTGAAGGAACTGGTGGACAAATTCAAGACCGCTGTGAAAAAACAGACCGGTCATGAATTCCCGACCGATCCGTGGGAGCAGCTCTGGGGATCGGTTATGGCGGTATTCGACAGCTGGAATACCCCCAGGGCCGTTTATTACCGGCAGCTGAACCAGATACCCGAGGAGTGGGGTACTGCGGTGAACGTTCAGGCCATGGTGTACGGAAACATGGGTGACAACTCCGGAACCGGGGTGGCCTTTACCCGTGATGCCGGTACCGGCGAAGATATATTTAACGGGGAATACCTGATCGATGCCCAGGGGGAAGATGTGGTGGCAGGGGTGCGTACCCCGCAGCAGATCACCAAGGAGGGTTCGATCCGGTGGGCCAAGCTGGCCAAAGTGACTGAAGAGGAAAGGGCATCCAAGTATCCGTCCCTTGAGGAGAAGATGACCAAAGTGTATACTGAACTGGACGATATTCAGCAGAAGCTGGAAGACCATTATGCCGACATGCAGGATTTGGAGTTCACCATACAGGAGGGTAAACTCTGGCTGCTGCAGACCAGGAACGGAAAGCGTACAGGTGCAGCCATGGTGAAGATCGCCATGGACATGCTGCGCGACGGAAAGATCGATGAAAAAACCGCGGTGATGAGGCAGCAACCGGCCAAACTGGATGAACTGCTCCACCCGGTATTTGATAAGAAAGCACTCGCCGGCGCCAATGTTCTGGCCCAGGGTCTTCCGGCCTCTCCGGGAGCGGCCACCGGTCAGATCGTATTCTTCGCCGACGAGGCAGACAAATATCCTGTATCCATCCTGGTGAGGATCGAGACCTCCCCGGAGGACCTCGAGGGAATGAACATTGCCAAGGGGATTCTGACTGCCCGTGGCGGTATGACCTCCCATGCAGCGGTGGTGGCCCGCGGAATGGGTAAATGCTGTGTATCCGGTGCCGGTGGAGTGAAGATCGACTACAGAGCCAGGACAATGACTGCTTCCGGAAAGGTGTTCAAGGAGGGAGACTGGATCTCCCTGAACGGCTCCACCGGAAATGTGCTGGAGGGAAAGATCCATACCATCGATCCCGAACTGAGTGGTGATTTTGCCGCCATCATGGAGCTGGCAGAGAAGTATACCCGAATGGATGTCCGCACCAACGCCGATACTCCCCACGACGCCAAAGTGGCCAGGGATTTCGGTGCCAAGGGGATCGGACTGACCCGTACCGAGCATATGTTCTTCGAAGGCGGGCGGATCAAGGCCATGAGGGAGATGATTCTCTCCAGTAAGGAGGCGGACCGCCGGAAGGCGCTTGACAAACTGCTTCCCTATCAGCGGGAGGATTTCGAGGGGATCCTGGAAGCCATGGAAGGGTACGGGGTGACCATCCGCCTGCTCGATCCGCCGCTTCACGAATTCGTTCCCCACGATGAGGCCAACCAGAAGGTGATGGCTGAAGAGATGGGTATTTCGGTGGAGGAGATCAAGGCGCTGGTCGATGACCTTCATGAATTCAACCCCATGCTGGGTCACCGCGGATGCCGTCTGGGAAATACCTATCCCGAGATCACCGAAATGCAGGCCAGGGCCATCATAGAGGCCGCTGTGAACCTGAAGAAGAAGGGTGTGGATGCCAGACCGGAGATCATGGTTCCACTGATCGGTACCTGGAAGGAGTACAAGATGCAGGAAGAGATCATTCGCTCCACAGCCGAACAGGTGTTTGAAGAAAAAGGGGAGAAGGTGGATTACCTGGTGGGTACCATGATCGAGATCCCCAGGGCTGCCCTGACTGCCGACCTGGTGGCCGAGCATGCCGAGTTTTTCTCCTTCGGAACCAACGACCTGACCCAGATGACTTATGGCTATTCCCGTGATGATGCCGGGAAATTCCTGCCAGTTTATCTGAAGAAGGGACTGCTGAAAAATGATCCGTTCCAGACCCTTGATCAGGAGGGTGTCGGACAACTGGTGGAGATGGGTACTTCCAAAGGACGTGCCACCAAGGCGGACCTGAAGGTGGGTATCTGCGGGGAGCACGGAGGTGATCCCGATTCAGTGGAGTTCTGCCACCGCGTGGGCATGGATTATGTGAGCTGTTCGCCCTTCCGTGTTCCGATTGCACGGCTGGCTGCAGCCCAGGCTACACTCAGGTAGCTCAAAAACACATTTATTATCTATATGGCGGCGAAACTTGGTTTTGCCGCTTTTTTTTTTGAAATTGAACGGTTACTTTCAGTTCTCATGAAGCAATATACGTTGGAGCGACTTCAACTGGACCGTTATGGTATCACAGGTGTCAAAGAGGTTTTGCATAATCCCTCTTATGAAAAGTTATACGAGGAGGAGATGGACCCGTCCCTGGAAGGATATGAGGTGGGAGTGGAGAGTGAATCCGGCGCCGTGAAAGTCGACACCGGTGTATTCACCGGCCGGTCTCCCAAAGATAAGTATATCGTTCTGGACGACACCACGCGGGATACCGTCTGGTGGAGAAGCGAAAAGGCAAAAAGTTCCGACAACAAGCCCATATCCGGGGAAGTCTGGGAGCATGGTCTCAGTCTGGCCGCCCGGCAGCTGTCCGGAAAGAGGATTTACGTGATGGATGGTTACTGCGGGGCCAACAAGGAGAGCCGACTCTCTGTCAGATTTGTACTGGAGGTGGCCTGGCAGGCTCATTTTGTGAAGAACATGTTCATCCGGCCCACTGAAGAAGAACTGGAGGAATTCGAACCCGATTTCGTCGTGCTTAATGCGGCCAAAACCATCAATCCCAACTGGAAGGAGCAGGGCCTTCACTCGGAGGTATTTGTTTTTTTTAATCTGACCAGGCGCATGGGTGTCATCGGAGGCAGCTGGTACGGTGGTGAGATGAAGAAAGGGATTTTTTCGGTGATGAATTACTATCTTCCGCTGAAGGGGATCGCAGCCATGCACTGTTCGGCCAATGTGGGGAGTAAAGGAGATGTGGCCATTTTCTTCGGTCTGTCAGGCACCGGAAAGACCACCCTTTCCACCGATCCCAACCGGGCATTGATCGGCGATGACGAGCACGGTTGGGATGATGATGGTATCTTTAATTTCGAGGGAGGTTGCTATGCAAAGACGATTCACCTGAGCGAGGAGAGCGAGCCCGATATCTACCGGGCCATCCGCCGGGATGCCCTTCTGGAGAATGTGGTCGTTCACAAAGGGGGGAGGGTCGATTTCAGTGACAGCTCGAGGACACAGAACACACGTGTCTCCTATCCGATCAATCATATCAAGAACATCGTCAAACCGGTATCCCGGGCAGGGCATGCCAAAAATGTGATTTTCCTTACTGCAGATGCATTCGGCGTGATGCCTCCGGTTTCCAGGCTGACCCCAGAACAGACCAAGTACTATTTCTTATCGGGGTTCACCGCCAAACTGGCAGGTACGGAACTGGGGATCACCGATCCGGTACCATCGTTCTCCGCCTGTTTCGGAGCGGCCTTTCTGACGCTTCATCCTACAAAATATGCAGAGGAGCTCGTGAAACGGATGGAAGCGGCAGGGTCCAGGGCATATATGGTCAATACGGGCTGGAACGGAACCGGAAAGAGGATCTCGATCCGTGAAACACGCCATATGATCTATGATATACTTGACGGTACCATCGAAAAAGCTCCCACCCGGATGATCCCTTACTTCAACCTGGAGATCCCCGCCACTCTGCCCGGGGTGGATGACTCGATCCTCGATCCGCGGGACACCTATGAAGATTCTTCCCAGTGGGAGCAAAAGGCAAAGGATCTGGCAAGATTATTTATCGATAATTTCGAGCAATTTACCGATACCGGGGAGGGAAAGGCCCTGGTGGAGGCTGGTCCCCAGCTTTGACCTCATGGCGGAAATCACTGCAGCAATGCTCCTTTCTTATCTGTTGGGATCGGTCCCTTCTTCCGTCTGGATGGGCCGGATATTCAGGGGGATCGATCTGCGTGAACACGGAAGTGGCAATGCAGGAGCCACCAATGCATTCAGGGTCCTTGGAAAACCGATCGGCATCGCTGTTCTGATCCTGGACATGGGCAAGGGGTTTCTGGCGGTGCAGACCATACACTTTCAGGACCATTTTGAAACGGGAAGCAGCGGTTGGATCCTGTTGTCCATTGTTCTGGGCCTTATGGCGGTGACAGGTCATATCTTTCCAGTGTTCGCCCGGTTCAGAGGCGGAAAGGGAGTGGCCACTGTCGCCGGTGCCGGACTGGCCATTCATCCCTGGGCAGCGCTGTCGGCCATGGGCGTATACCTGGTCGTATTTCTCCTCACCCGGCTTTCAGCCCTCGGTTCCCTGATTGCCGCACTCTCCTATCCCGTATGGATGATTCTGGTATACCGGAGTGACTCGGTGGTGCTGCACCTCTTTTCTGTTGCTGTGCCGCTTCTGATCATCATTACTCACCGGTCCAATATCCGGCAGCTGATCGGAGGCAGTAAGAGCGGGTCAAACAGAAAATCCGGCCCCTAGCCGAATTCATCCTCCAGCTTCTGTTTCAGGATACGGGTGGGAATATTCTTCTGCAGGATCCCGTTCTCAGCCAGGGAAATCTGACCGGTCTCCTCCGATACGATGATCACCAGTGAGTCGGTCACCTCGGAGATACCCAGTCCTGCCCGGTGCCTCAGCCCGTACTCGGGAGGAAGGTCCAGCTTATCGGTCACCGGCAGGATGACCCGTGCTGCCTTAATTTTGTCCCCTTCCACAATGACCGCCCCGTCATGGAGCGGGCTTGTCCGGTTGAAGATGCTGGATATCAATCGGCTGGAGGTTTCAGCTTTCAGGATATCCCCGGTTTCGGCATACATATCCAGGTTCGATTTTCGCCTGATGACGATCAGTGCCCCGGTCTTCTCCTGTGAAAACTGCATCACCGCTTTGAGGACCGACTTGATCTTCACCTGCGACCGGCTCTCGAATCCGATATTCAGAATTTTCTCGAAGCTGATCCGGTTACCGTCCACATATCTTGATCCCAGATAGATGAGGAAACGGCGGATCTCCTGCTGGAAGACGATGATCAGTGCGATCACTCCTGCCCCGAGGACCGATCCCATGATGCTGCTGAGCAGTTCCATTTTCAGCGCCCTTACGGCCCACCAGAAGATATAGATCACCGCGATGCCCAGGAAGATATTGTAAGCCACTGTACCTCGAATCAGCATGTAAATCTGGTAGAGCAGCAGGGCGACCAGGATGATGTCGATCACATCCAGCAATCGGATATGGATGAACACAGGGATCATTTCTAAAGCATGCAATTTAATAAAAGATGTCATTCAGAGCGGGATGAGCCGCCTACAATCTGTTCATAGAGAATGACCGTCTCCCTGGCGGCCCTCACATCATGAACCCTGAGAATGTGAGCACCCTTCAGCAGGGCGGCCATGTGCAGTGCGGTGGTACCGTTCAGTGCCTGGTCAGCCTCCACCCCGAGTGTCCGGTATACCATACCCTTTCTGGAGATCCCCACCATCACCGGAAGTTCCAGCATGCGGAATGCTTCCAGCTCGTTCAGGAGGGTGAAATTGTGGGAGCGGCTTTTTCCGAATCCGAAGCCCGGATCGACAACCAGATCGTTGACGCCCATCCTGCGCAGTGTATGAATCCTTTCGGCGAAGAACTGAAGGAGGTCGTCCACCACATCGTTATAGACCGGTGACTCCTGCATGGTTGCGGGAGAACCACGCATATGCATCATCACATATGGGAGTTTCAGTGCTGCGACGGTATTGAACATCTCCGGATCCAGGCTGCCGGCCGATATATCATTGATCATGTGGATTCCCGCCCGCCGGTCCGATTCACGCGCCACATTGGCACGCCAGGTATCAATGGAGACAACGGCATCAGGCAACCCGGACCGGATCGCCTCCAACACCGGAATCAGACGGTCCATCTCCTCCTGTTCGGAGATCTCCGGGGCCCCGGGTCTCGATGATGCGGCTCCGATATCGAGAATATCCGCTCCCTCTTCCAGCATGATCCGGGCCCGCTCGACCGCCTGGTCCGGATCCGGCAGCCGGTTGCCGGCATAGAAGGAGTCGGGCGTGGTGTTGATGATCCCCATAATCCGGGGTGGGTGCAGCTCCATCAGCTGACCTTTGAAATTCAGGGAGTGAGGCTTTGAAAACAGGCCCGAAGATGTGGAGAAGTTCTTCATGGATTCGATCCAGTTGAAGTGATATTTTGTAGTTTTAAAAACTATATTTAAAAGTACTCAAAAAACCGAAACCCGGATCATGCGATTCATGGTGATAGAGGGACTGGACGGTTCGGGGAAATCGACCCAGCTGAAAATCCTGAGAGCCTTCCTGGAAAAGAGATCGGTTCCATACCGGTACCTCCATTTTCCGAGGCTGGAAGTGGGCGTGTACGGAAACCTGATCGCACGTTTCCTGAGAGGCGAGATGGGGAGCATCGGCAAGGTGGATCCATACCTGGTGGCACTTCTTTTTGCGGGCGACCGTGCCGATGCAGCCGGTCAGATCAGAGGCTGGATGGACCGGGGAATTCTGGTGATAGCCGACCGCTATGTATATTCCAATATTGCTTTCCAGTGTGCCAAGCTGAGTTCAAAGGAGGAGTCCGACCGGCTGAGGGACTGGATTCTTGATTTTGAATACCGTTATCAGGAACTTCCGCGGCCCGATATCAACCTTTTTCTGAACGTACCGTTCTCCTTCACCAGGAAGCAGCTGGAAAACCATCGGAAAGGGGACGACCGGGCATATTTGAGGGGCCAGCGGGATATCCATGAAGAGGATCTGCCGTTTCAGGAGAGGGTCAGAAAGATCTACCTTTCACTGGCCGGTTTTGTGGATGATCTGGAGATCATTGATTGTATGGATGAACAGGGATCGATGCTCTCCCCGGAGACCATATCGAAAAAGATTGTTGAACATATAAGCGGCTAAAGATGAGATATTTCAGGGTTTTCTGCAGATGGTTGCTGGGTATGGTGTTTATTTTCAGCGGTTTTGTAAAGGCCGTTGATCCGCTGGGGTCGGCCTACAAGTTTTCAGACTATTTCAATGCCTTCGGATTAGGTTTTCTGGAGGCCACCGCGCTTCCCCTGGGTATCCTCTTATCTTCCTTTGAGCTGATTCTGGGGATGACATTGATCCTGGGCTATCACAGGAGAGTGGTTTATGAAGTTCTCTTCTGGTTTATGCTCTTCTTTACCCTGCTCACCCTGGTTCTGGCCGTATTTAATCCGGTCTCTGACTGCGGTTGTTTCGGCGATGCCCTGATCCTGACCAACTGGGAGACGTTCCTGAAGAATGTGGCCCTGATGGTTTTCGTGATTCCCCTCTATCTTCACCGGAAGCTTGCTGAGCCGGGCATGCACGGACCTGCGGAATGGGCGGTCATTGCCGGTTTCTGCCTCCTGTCGTGCGGGTTCTCGGTCTGGAACTACCGGCATCTTCCTTTGCTCGATTTCAGGCCATATGACGTGGGAACGGTCATTGCCGAAGAGATGTCAGTTCCCGAAGGTGCTCCGCAGGATGAGTACGAAACCACACTGATTTACCGGAACAGGGAGACGGGCGAAGAGTCGGAATTCACCATCGAAGACTATCCCCGGGATACGACCATGTGGGAATTCGTTGCAAGCGATTCGAGGCTGATCAGCAAGGGTTACGAACCCCCGATCCATGATTTCGCCATTATGGATGAAATGGGAAATGATATCGTGGGTTTCCTTCTGGCCGACCAGGGCTACAGTCTTCTCATGATCTCCCATGATCTTGAAAAGGCAGGCCGGCAGGCCCTTCAGAATGCCGCGATCTGGTCCCGGCTGGAACGGGTGGCTTCCGGCTACTCCTTTTACGCGGTCACAGCCACCACTTCCGACCTGACAGAATCGGTCGCCTCCTCTTTAGGCCTGGAGTACCAATTTCACTGGGCCGATGAGATCATGCTGAAGACAGTGGTGAGGTCCAACCCCGGATTTGTGTTGATCAGGGACGGGGCCATCGCTGCCAAATGGGGATTCCGGGATTTTCCCGCCCTGGAGGATTTGAAACCTCAATGGCCGGAACTGATCGGTAATGCCATGGCACCGGTGGACCAGGAGATGGAGATGCTCATGGAGGCCGGAGTTTATGAAGATTTTTCCTATGACGTTATCCGGTTTCAGGAGGTCATTCCGGATTTACTTTATGAACCGGGTGACCGGAAGCGGGAGAATGGAGTGGTTGCCGGATTTGGTCTGAGTATACTCATTCTCCTCTTCATCGGTGCATGGATCGGGCGCCGCAGCATGTAATTTTTGTTATATTTATGTAGTAACCTAACCTAATCAATCGATTGTAATATGAGAAAA
>CAZOHA010000049.1:0-34466 GCA_964579515.1 uncultured Bacteroides sp.
CAAGGAGTGAAATTGAGAAGAGGTAAAGCTTTTTTATCATCCGATCAAACGTTTGTAAGGATTGTGTACATAATTATCACAGGGGAAAGGGTGGGATTGTTAAATAGAAATCTCTTTTTAACAAACGTTTAACCCGAAAAATCTATGTAATCTGTGTTCTCGACCAAAGCCCGGATTCATAGGCCGATCCATGAACTTCGTGCTCTCCCTGTGGTTTTACTTATGTATGAACTACCAAAAACCCAATATATGATCGTAAGAAATTATAAAAACGAAACCGTCCAGGAGAATCCACATCAGGTGGATGTCCGAAAGCTTTACGATGATCCTTCAGCTCAGATCATGCATATATCCCTGCAGCCGGGAGAGAGCCTCAAACCGCATAAAACCCCGGTGGATGTGGCCATGTACATCCTCGAAGGAACGCCGACTGTTCATATCGGGGATGAAAGCGAAAAATATGTAAAAGATACCCTCATCGAAAGCCCCGCCAATGTCCCTCACCATATCAGCAATGAGGCAGGCGAAACAGCAAGGATCCTGGTTATCAAGGCTCCGAGGCCTGAAAATAAGAGTAGAATTCTGTAAAACACTTGGCATGAGTGAGCTTATTAATAATTCCAGGTTCAGAAAAGAGAGATTGAAGGAGTTGATTCTGAAACTGCACGGAGGGGAATCTCCGGAAGTTGTCCGGAAGGAATTAGTCGAATCCCTGCAATCGATACCCTACGGTGAGGTGGTTGAGGTGGAACAAGAACTGATCAACGAAGGGTTGCCCGAATCAGAAGTGTTGAAACTTTGCGACATCCACAGAGAAGTACTTGAAGGACATGTGGACCAGACAGGAACCAGGGAGGTTCCCGAAGGCCATCCGGTGGATGTATTTAAAAAGGAAAACTCTGAATTAAAGAAAGTAGCCGGAAAAGCCAGAGAGCTTCTGAAATCTGCGGAAAAGGTGAATGAAAGTAATTTTTCAGATTTCAGGAATGAGTTGTTATCCAGTTTCAATGATCTGATGGATGTGGATAAACACTATCAGAGGAAAGAGTATTTGGTATTTCCCTACCTGGAGCAGAAAGAGATCACCGGTCCACCGAAAGTCATGTGGGGAAAGCACGATGAGATCAGGGATCAGTTAAAAGGGTGTATCGCACTGTTAAAAGAACCGGAACTAAAAAAGAAAGATCTGCTCGAATCGCTCGATCTGATTTTTTATCCGTCACTGAAAGCATTGGAAGATATGACCCAGAAGGAAGAGGAGATTCTGTTTCCAATGGCCATGGATCTGATCACAGAAGAAGATTGGTGGAATATCCACCAGCAAACACTTGAATTCGGTTTCACACTTTACGATCCGCCGGTCGAATGGCAACCCGAGGGATTGGAGAAATCATCTGCGTTCAGAGCCGGTCACGGGGATGACGGGGCCATCCAATTACCCTCGGGAAGCTTCACCGCCAAAGAGATCATGAACATTCTGAATACTGTTCCTGTGGACATGACCTTTGTGGATAAAGACGACAAAGTGAAATACTTCACTCAGGGGTCGCATCGGATTTTTGCCCGGAGCAGATCGATCATCAACCGGGATGTCAGACTTTGCCACCCTCCCGGTAGTGTGGATATCGTTGAGAAGATCCTGGAGGATTTCAAATCGGGAAAAGCCTCACATGCACCCTTTTGGATCCAGATGAAAGGAAAATTCATCCTGATAGAGTATTACGCTTTACGGGATGAGAAGGGGGAATACCTGGGTACGCTGGAGGTTTCTCAGGACCTCACCGAGGCAAGGGCACTTGAAGGGGAACAACGCATATTGTCCTATGGAGAAAAGAGAGAGGGATAAAATGGAACGACTGATCATCACCCCTAAAACAAAAATATATGATCTTTTGGAGACATATCCCCATCTGGAGGATACCCTGATCGAGGCTGCACCGCAGTTCGTGAAACTTAAGAATCCCATTCTCAGAAGGACCATTGCCCGGGTTACCTCACTCAGTCAGGCATCCATTATCGGGGGATTAAAAGTGGAGGAACTGGTCAATACCCTCCGCAAAGCAGCAGGGCAGCAGTTGCTGGACAGCTCATCGGAGCCGGGAACATCTTATCAATTTGAAAAACCGGACTGGTTCTCTCCCGATGCGGTCACCGGGACAATCGATATCAACGAAATGCTCAATGCAGGAGAGCAGCCTGTCAGTGAGGTGCTTGCTTCCGTCAGGAAGTTAAAGAAGGGTGAGATCCTCGAAATTCATGCATCATTCATTCCTGCACCCCTGCTGGACAAAGCCACAGGGTTGGGTTATGAGCACTGGATTGACCAAAAAGGTGATCAACAATTTCGGGTCTGTTTTACCTCCGGTTCTTAAAGACCGGGAAATGCAGCAGGCTGGAAATACCTTTTCCGGAACCTCAATACCTGAGTACTATACCACTGATTATCTCTCGATCAATAGGACGTATATATACGTCGAAAATCCTTGTTAATTTCCGAAGATTTCCAGAATGGCTTAACAATGAGGGTCTCTGGTATCTTCAAGCTGTTCAAAGAGCCCTGTCGCAACCTCCTTCATCCTGGAGATTGTTTCCGGTTTCAGGCAGTATTTGGTATTCACCCCGTCGATCTGCCCCTGGATCAGTCCTGCCTTTTTCAATTCGGCCAGGTGCTGATTCACCGTAGAGCGGCTGAGAGGCAGTTCGTCCGAAATATCACCCGTGATACAGACCCTGGTCTGCGCCAGGTACTTCAGTATGGCAATGCGGGCCGGATGGGCGATCGCTTTAAAGAAGTGTGCACACTCCTGTGCATCCCGGTCAAATAACTCCACTTTCGATTTTACCATAACGCCCTTGTTATTCGGAGGTAAATATACCTCATAAATGGCAATTTGGTCAGAAAATTGCTGCATACCAGTCTATCATTGCATTCATGATAATTCTGCGGTAACTTCCAGCTATGGAGAGAACACCCCTTCTCCCACTGGCAGTGTTATTGATGGTATGGTCATCCAATCTGAACGGCCAGATCCTGAAAGGAACTGTTCTGGATCGGGATACTGAAGAACCGGTCCCTTTCGCGGATATCTATTTCAGTGGTTCGCAGAGGGGCACTTCCGCCGATAAGCAGGGAAAATTCACGCTGGATGCCGCCGGATTTTTTGGAAGGCCCCTCACCGTCAGTGCCATCGGATATTACTCCCATACTCTGAATGCCTGCACAAACGTGAGGCCCCTGAACGTTCTGCTGGTTCCGAAAGTATATGAGATCGAAGGTGTGGAATTAGAGTACAAATCACTGGAGGGAAAAAGAAAACAGTACATGCGGCACTTCCGCAGGGAGTTCCTGGGGACTACCCGGAATGGCCGCAACTGCCTCCTTATGAACGAGGAAGATATCAGATTCGACTACCGAATCGAGGATACTATCCGGGCCTATTGCATGAAGCCCTTAGGTATTCATAATCAAAGCCTGGGATACCAGATCACTTACTACCTGGATCATTTTGAATACATCACGCACGAAGAGCGGGTGTTTTTCACCGGCAGCATTCTCTTTGCTGAAGATCTGACCACCCCTGCACGGACAGCAGAGAAACGGCGCTGGAGAGCATACCAAGGATCAAGAATGCACTTCATCAGGTCTCTCTGGGCCAACAAGCTGGAAGAGAATAATTTCTCCATGGACTGTCTGGCAATTCCAATAGAATACGAAGACCTGGTCCTGGTAACAGAGAAAGAGGAGTGTTTTCTTCGCTATCACCAGCCGGTTTCTATCTATTATTTTACAACATGGAGCAGTTTTCATTTTCTGAAGAACCAGGTTTTCATAGACAGTGATGGCTACTTCGATCCTGAGGGGCTGCGATGGGGGGGACAAATGGCCCGGAAACGGATCGGCGACTGGC
This sequence comes from uncultured Bacteroides sp., assembly GCA_964579515.1. Lineage (GTDB taxonomy): Bacteria > Bacteroidota > Bacteroidia > Bacteroidales. The sequence continues at coordinate 3,909 of CAZOHA010000049.1, forward strand.
TTCCCTATGAATATACTCCAGAGTAGCAGAGACGATCAGATAACTGATTAGCAGAGCCCACCTGATAACTGAGCAGAGACAAAAAAAGACCTGTGTAAAGCCGAACAATGGCCCAATTATCACGTCTCTTTGATATGAAAAACTTTCAGCACATCATCCTGGGAACAGGTCAGGCAACGGGAACACTTCTGGGAATATTTTTATCCACAGGGGATTCCATTGCGGTCATCGAAGAGGCGAAAGTGGGCGGCAGCTGCCTGAACTATGGCTGCACCCCCACCAAAACACTGGTAGCCAGCGCCAGGGCGATCCATATGGCCCAAAGAGGTGATTATTTCGGTTTTGAAACCGGTCCTGTCAATGTCCACTATTCCAGGGTCCGGGAACGGATGAATGAGATCAGGGACAACTCCAGGGAAGGACTGGCCCAATGGATCGAAGGTTCTGAAAATGTCACCCTTATCCGGGAAAAAGGTGAATTTACGGGTGACCATACTTTGCGTGTGGGTGACCGGGAGATCTCAGGCGAGCGGATCTATATCAATACCGGGGCGCGACCCGTTTCACCTCCTGTCCCGGGACTGGATGAAGTCCCCTGGCTGGATAATTCGCGATTGCTGGACCTTGAAGAATTGCCCTCCCACCTTCTGGTTCTCGGAGGAGGGTATATCGGACTCGAGTTCGCTCAAATATTCAGACGTTTCGGTTCCGGGGTCACCATTGTCCAGCGCGGTGATCAGCTGATGCCCCGGGAGGACCGGGATGTGGCGGAAGCCATTCAGTCTTTCCTCGAAGAGGAGGGAATCACCGTTCACCTTCAGGCCGAAACCAGGCAGGTTCGAGGGCGAAACGGATCGGTACAGCTTGATATCGAAAAAGCAGGCAGCAAAAAAGCAGACAGCGAAATAACCCTTCAGGGATCTCACCTGCTGGTGGCCACCGGACGGAAACCCAACAGTGACGGGCTCGCTCTTGAGAATACTGGAATAAAAGTGACTTCAGGGGGATATATCGAGGTGGATGATTACTGCAGGACTTCGGTGGAGGGGGTATTCGCGCTGGGAGATGTGAACGGAAAAGGTGCCTTTACCCACACCTCGGTCAATGATGCGGAGATCGTGCTGGACCACCTTTACGGGGGAAAGAGAAAGATTTCCGACCGGATCCCTATCTATGCTCTGTTTACGGATCCTCCTCTTGGACGCGTGGGAATGACAGAAAAGGAGGCGCTCAAACAGGGCAAACGAGTTTTGCGTTCCACCATGCCGATGAAAAGCATCAGCAGAGCCAAAGAGATGGGCGAGACCACCGGATTTGCCAAACTGCTGGTCGATGCGGACAATGACCTGATCCTGGGTGCTTCGATCCTGGGTCCGGGCGGCGATGAGATCATCGGTATGTTTGCAGCCATTATGCACAGTGGAATCTCCTGCCGTGAATACCGGAAGGTAGTACTGGTGCATCCCACCGTGTCGGAATTGATGCCCTTCATCCTGGACGGACTGGAAGAGGTGGAATAGTTACGTCATATATCTGACAGATAGTCCCTGACCGACCGGTAAAATTCCCCGGTGATCGCCTCCGCATCGATGTCTTTGAACAGCCAGACATTGGGGTTTTCAAACGTTTCCACCTTCACCTCTTCCGCCCATTGGGGGTGGATCATAGCACCGATCAGTCCCAGGTCCCAGATGGTCCGCCGGTACCGCCCTCCGTCCATGTGCCGGTACCAGCGATCGACCAGGAAATCACCCAGAGGATGAACGCCGCGCAACTGGTTCTCGGTGGTGGAAAAGTCGAAAGTCATCTCCATCGATACCGAATGGGGTATGATATGCATCTCCACCTCGGAGGAGAGCATCAGTTCTGTAGCCTGCGGATCCATCACCGCATTGAAATCGATTCTTCTGGAAGTGCCCCTGTCGAAATCATAGGAAAGGCCCAGCCAGTAGACCTCGATTTTCGAGCCGACGGAAGGGTCGATGTAAATGGCAGATGCCACATTGGTGAGCGCACCCAGAACTATGACGGTCAGTTTCTGATCCTCAGGCATCTGCCCGGCCTGCCGGATGATCTCATATGCGGCTGCCGAATGTTGGGCCTTGTCCCCCCAGTCGTACATTCTTCGGACTCCTCCCCGAAGAGTCTTCACCCGGTCGTTCATCTTTAAATAACTGACAAGCATCTGATTGAGCCTGTGACTCTCTTCCATGGTCTGATCGACCGCCCACTGGCTCGACTGCCACTGTGCCGCATTCAGAGCAATTACCTCCCAGGAAGGCTCGATCAGTGCTCTGACAATGGCATACAGGTCATCGACCTCATTCCCCGTATCCGCATCCAGGATCACCTTTTTTTGTTGTGCCGCTGCCGGCAGAAAAAACAGGCTGAGCAAAATCACCAATATCGTTTTCATCATGTGCAAGATTAATGGAGCGAAAGAACGAATGTACCAATTTTATCGGTTAAACTTAAGGCACCCCGGGGATCGATGATCGATCACGCACCTCAACATCATCCGTTTAATGGTCGGTGTTTTCGACCACATCGGAAGATCACATAGAAGAAGAGGGGAAATTTTTCCTACATTCATGGTCTTAAACTGTTTGTAAGATCTCCGGCTATGAAAAAAGTGTTGTTCTTCCTGTTCTTTCATCTTTCAGTTGTAATCATTGCACAGGAATCGCTCCAGTTGAATGAGCGGGAGTATTTCCATCTCCCCGGGCTCGATGTGACTTTCTTCAGTGACTACTATCCGGAGGGCCATCAGTCGGGACTGACCATCATTCAGCACGGGAACCGGGTGGCTGCCAACGGGGATCTCAGGCTGGAGCCCTCTCCGGGACAATGGTCGCCTGTTCCAAAAGGAGGGGAACGGGTCGTGGACCGGGAAAATCAACAGATCAGCCAGACTCTCTGGTTTCCCGACAGCAGTAAAAATCGAAGGGGGTTCAATCCGGTGATCTATCCCGACCTCCGGTTCACCTACCAGGTACATGTGGCTCCTTCGGAGGGGAACAGCTTCCGGGTCTGGGTGGACCTGGAGGAGCCGCTGCCGGACGAATGGGCCGGGAAAGTGGGGTTCAACCTGGAGCTTTTTCCGGGCGACCTGTTCGGCAAATCATTCCTGATGGATGAGCAGACGGGTATTTTCCCCGATCAGCCCGTAGGGCCCATGACCTCCTTCGAAGGAGAACCGCTGACCGCACCGCTGGGCAGAGGCACCGCCCTGGTGATTGCACCCGGTGAGGAGCTGCAGCGGATGAAAATCGTTTCCGAAAGCCGGCCCCTGGAGCTGTGGGACGGACGGTCCAACCACAACAACGGCTGGTTCATCGTCCGAAGTACCATCCCGGCCGGGGCCACCACCGCGGCAGTGGACTGGACCATCACTCCGAACACGGTCCCGGGATGGAGATACGCTCCGGTGATACAGGTATCCCAATTGGGCTATCACCCCTTACAGAAGAAGGTGGCCGTGGTGGAGCTGGACCCGGACGAAAATCCGGAAAGCAGCTTTCGCCTCTACCGCCTGGAGGAAAAAGGAAGAACGCTGGTTAAAGAAACCGAAACCAGCCGCTGGGGAGAGTTCCTCCGGTATCAGTACCTGACGCTCGATTTCACTGAAATCGAACAGGAAGGACTCTACCAGGTCGGTTACGGGAACCAGATTTCCCGGCCGTTCCGGATCGCCGGCGATGTGTTCGGGAATGCAGCCTGGCAACCGACCCTCGACTATTATCTCCCGGTGCAGATGTGTCATATGCGTGTCAATGAAAAATACCGTGTCTGGCACGACCTCTGCCATATGGACGATGCCCGGATGGCCCCCCATGTGCCCTATCACTTCGACGGATACCGGCAGGGAGAGGAGAATTACACCTCTTTCGAATCGGGGGATGCAGTTCCCGGCCTGAACAGCGGCGGATGGCATGATGCAGGGGACTACGACCTCCGGGTGGAGTCCCAGGCGGGAACCGTCTGGCTTCTGGCACTGATGACCGAAGAGTTCGGACTCTCCCATGATGCCACCATGATCGATCACCAGAACCACCTGGTGGAGATCCATCAGCCCGACGGAGTGCCCGATGCGATCCAGCAGATCGAACACGGACTGGCCACCATCCTGGGAGGATACCGTTCGCTGGGAAGGCTCTACCGGGGTATTATCTGTCCGGAAAAACGGCAGTATGTGATGCTGGGGGATGCCTCTGCCATGACCGATAACGTAGCCGGGAACAGTGACGACCGGTGGGTGTTCACCGAGGATAATCCGGGCAGGGAACTGAGGGTCATTCCCGCCCTGGCCGCTTCCTCCAGAGTACTGAAGCCCTACAATCCTGAACTGGCAGGAGAATCCCTGCAGGCGGCTATCGCGTTGTGGGAGAGTGCCTCGGGCGTGCAGGGGCATACCGGTAGTAAAGTCCTGGCACTCTCCGAACTGATCCTTGCCACGGGCGATCAGGAGTACATGGACACCATGCTCTCCATGCGGGAACAGATCGTTCGCCATATTGATGATTGCGGATGGGCCCTCGGTCACGTTCTGAAAGAAATTGAAGATGCTCGCTTCCGCCGCGAGATCACCGGTGCCATCGAAGAATACCTGGCGGATCTGCGGAAACAGCAGGCTGCCGATTCACCCTACGGAGTACCCTATCAACCCAACATCTGGGGCGCAGGCTGGAGTATCCAGCGGTTCGGTGTGGAGCAGTATTTCGTCCATAAAGGGTGGCCGGAACTGGCCGGAACTGACTTTTTCGAAAATTCCCTCCATTTCGTACTGGGGGTCCATCCCGGTTCCAACAATGCCTCCTTTGCCTCGGGTGTGGGCTCCCGGTCCATCAAGGTGGCCTACGGGGTTAACCGGGCCGACTGGTCCTTTATCCCGGGAGGAGTGGTATCGGGAACTGCCCTGATCCGGCCCGATCTGCCCGAGCTGAAAACCTGGCCGTTCCTCTGGCAGCAGACCGAATATGTCATGGGCGGCGGTGCCACCAATTACATGTTCCTGGTACTGGCGGTGAACCACCTTTACAACCCCTGACCCGCCGGAGGCGGACCGAAATCAGAACTGGCACAGTTCTCCCTGACCTGTTCGGGGGTTTTCGCCCCGGGGATGGCCGTATGGCAGGCCGGATGGGAGATGGAGAATCTCAGACTGACCTGCGTTTTGGTCTGATCGCCGTGTCGATCAAATAAGGCCTGATACTCTTCAAGCTGTTCGAGGTATCCTTTTAGTTTTTCAGGCGAGAGATTCATTCGCCGGTGATCCTCCTCCCCGAAGGTGGAACGGGCAGTGAACTTTCCCGTAAGCAGTCCGAACAGCAGGGGGATCCGGACGATCACTCCGGTGCCATACTCCAGGGACTTCGGGAAAAGCAACTTTTCCGCCTCTCGCTCCAGAAGGTTGTACCTCACCTGGATGCAATCGATCAGTTCTCTGTGGCGCTCCAGTATATGGGCCTGTTCGGTCTCCCGGAATGACTGGACGCTCCAACCGGCATGCCTGATCTTACCGTCCCTCTTCAGGCGTTCCAGGGCGATCCAGGGATCGTCCCGCTCCAGATTCATCAGATCGGGACTGTGGAGCTGCAATATATCGATACACTCCACCCCCAGTCTCTTCAGGCTTTTTTCGGCAGCTTCGACCAGATAACCGGCATCATAGGTCTGCCTGATCGGCCCGTATCCTTTGTCATCCTCAGAGGTGGCATTGTAAAAATCATTCCCTGCCTTGGTGGCGATCACCAGGTTACCTTTTCCGCGCTCCCTGATAAGCCGGGCAATCAACTCTTCCGAATGGCCGAATCCGTATACATCCGCCGTATCGATGAGAGTGACCCCCTGTTCCACCGCTTCATTTAACGCCCTCAGGGATACCTGGTCATCGGTCTCTCCCCAGTTCACTCCCCCGATGGCCCATGCCCCGAATCCGATGGTGGAAACCTCAGGGCCCCGCTGACCGAGTCTGGTGTATTTCATAGCGATTATCTTTTTGTTCAGTATTTCAGTTTATTCCGCCATCACGGTGGAGATCCTGCTTCCCCGCCCCCGGGTGTCGAAGGTGCGCAGCATGACGGTTCCTTCCACCTCTACCGGTCCATCGTACACCGGAGAGGCGGGCTCCGGTTCATTTCCATCGGTGGAATACCGGATAGTCAGGCCGGGGAAATCCACATTGGCATGAAGTTTCCCATCCATGATTACCGCTCCTGGAGGCGGAAGCCGGTAATTGAATCCTCCATAGATCGCATCCAGGCGGGGCATCTCCCGCTGACCGACCAGATTGGCAAACCGGTTCCAGTCCTGCTGCATCGCTTTCATCCTATCCTCCGGTTCCTCTATCTCACCCCAGGAAGCCTGGCCCGACCAGGCACGCTCGGCAAATCCGACCATTTTCGGCATGTAATAGTACTCAGCCATAGTGCCACCCCGGATGGTTTCGCTCCAGAGCTGTGCCTGCAGCCCGATGATATTCTCTCCGGAAGCGGGATTCAGCCGCTCCATGCCGGCAAAGGCAACCTCCGGATTATAGAGATTCCCGTACATATCGGCCAGGGTCGTTTTGTAGACATCGTAGGGAGCGAACTGAAAGGCATCCCGGGTATCGACCAGTCCGCCCCAGTAGAGTCCGGGTTCCGCAGGATGGTGGTTGTAGGCCAGATCGAAGTAGAAGTTGGTCACATTGCAAAGGACCACCCGATATCCGGCATTGGCCAGCCGGTACCCCAGGTCCAGGTTCTCCAGAATGCTGTTCCACACGTAGGGGATCATACCTCTTCCGGCAAATTCTGGATTGGGGATCCATCTCCCCCCGGGATCCTTCAGCATGGCAACCTCTTCCCAGCCTCCCATGAGCAGCCCCTTTTCCCTGAGCATCTCAAAAATGCGACTACCGAAGTATGCCTGGAGGTTGTCAGTTCCTCCCAACCGTGGATTTTCCTCCAGGAAACCGGCACAGACCGGTGACTTGGTCCAAACTCCGGCCGGCACCTCGTCACCACCGGTATGGATCATCTCGAGGGTGAGACCGGCCTCTTCATACATGGCCAGGATCTCGTCCAGAACGGTTTCAAAAAACCGGTAGGGTCCCTCCTGGCATACGCACACCACGTTGTCGTCGTAATTCTGGGCTGAATTGTACTCCGACTGATCGTTGGGATCGATCAGCCTGTACTCCCATGCCTCCTGTTCGAGTCCGGCCTCCATCAGGCTGTCGTACCTGGCTTCCATGGCATGGATAGCGGCCCGGGCATGACCCGGGAAATTGATTTCCGGGATCACCTCCACATGATGGTCCCTGGCAAAAAGAAGGATCTCGATGAAGCTGTCCCGGGTAAGATACCCGCTGCCGTGGCTTTTTTCCGGATCAGGAAAGGGACCTGATCCGTAGGCAGGGATCAGGTGGTCCTTGCTGTCGTCGGTATGGCCCCGGAATCCCCCTATATCCGTCAGCTCAGGAAAGGCAGGGATCTCCAGTCTCCACCCTTCGTCATCGGTCAGGTGAAGGTGCAGTTTGTTGAGTTTGTAGAAGGACATGATCTGTATCAGCTTCTTGATAGAAGCCGGTTCGATAAAATTTCTGGCGATATCCAGATGGAAGCCCCGGTATCCGAATGCCGGACGGTCCGATAAGGAAGCGGCTTCGATCTGAAGGGTGGACCCGGGGCGGATCCATGCTTCCGGCGGGACCATGGCCGCCAGACTCTGGACCCCGTAAAAAACACCCGCCGCATCGCCACCGGAAATCACGATGCCTCCCTCCGGAGTGGCACGGAGTTCATAGGCTTCCGTCGAAAGGTCCGGAGTGGTGGTCAGTCGGATGACGGAAGATCCCTCTTTCTCACCCGGCTCGACGGGGGGACTGCTCTCCATCACCTGGTCGAGCAGCATCTTCAGATGATCGGCCTCCCGGTGGAGTTCCTCTTCAAAACGGATCGTCCAGCCCGATCCTATGGTTATCATCTCCCCCAGGTACTTCTCGCTGAGAGGCCCCGGGATGATCTTTCCCTCCTCTCCCGGCTCCTGAAAAGTGATCTCTCTGTTCTGGGCATATACCCATCCGGCATCCGGCAATGGAATTCCCGAACTTTCCGGGAAAATGGTACCCAGCGGGGGAAATGGCAATACGGTGTAGTCGGCAATGGCCAGCACCTGGTCCTTTCCGGTCTCCTGGTTCCTCATCACCACATAAGGTCCCTCGGGAGCCTGGCACTCTTTAATCAGCCATCCCGGCTTATCGTACCCGATCACCGCCTCCTTGCCGGCTTCCAGCATGAATCCGGGCTCAGGGGATAACCGGAGCCAGTCTCCGTTGATGTGATCGATCTTCACATTACCGGTGACCGACTCCCGGATCACTCCCATTCCCATCTGGTTAAAGAAGATGGACCACCCCTGCTCGCCGAGGGGCTCTTTTCCCCTGTTTTCAAGAATGAAAACAGCCGAGTGGTACCCCCCCGATTCATCATTTCCGAGAAATTCCCAGGAGAGTCTCAGATCTGCTTCCATCTTTTTTTCATCCTGGTTCATCTGGCTGCATGAAACAGCTGACAAACCGATTAACAGCAATAAGGTAGTATTTTTCATGGCGAATTTGCTTTTCTTTAGTAGTTTAGTACAGACACAAAACTACGAAATCATCTCTTTCGTTTCTCAAAATGACTGAAACTGACCCTTCCCGGAGCCCGAAACGTCTGGTCTCCCTCGATGCCCTCAGAGGTTTTACCATTGCTGCCATGGTTGTGGTCAATGACCCCGGGTCCTGGGAACATGTCTATCCGCCCCTCAGGCACGCTGAATGGAACGGCTGCACGCTGACCGACCTGATCTTTCCGTTTTTCCTGTTCATCGTGGGTATTTCCATTGCCCTGGCATATACCAAAAGAATGGAGGCCGGGGTTCCCACGGGACGTATCTACCGGAAAATCATCATCCGGTCGGTCAATATTTACCTGCTGGGCCTGTTTCTCTGGCTGTGGCCCGATTTCGACTTCACCGCTATTCGCTGGGTGGGAGTCCTCCAGCGCATCGCGGTGGTATTCCTGGTTTGCGCCCTGCTGTTCCTGAACACCAGTTGGAAACAGCAGGTGTGGATCGGATCCACTGTCCTGGTACTCTACTGGATCGTGGTGGCATATGTGCCAGTACCTGGCGTGGGCACTCCCGATCTCTCGGAGCCCGGGAAAAACTGGGCCAACTATCTGGACACCCTGATCCTGCCCGGGGTCATGTGGCAGGGCACCTGGGACCCTGAGGGCATCTTAAGCACTTTCCCGGCAGTTGTTACGGGGATCATCGGTATGCTGACCGGCAAGCTCTATCTGACCATAAAAGATGAAAACAGGCGACTGGTCCTGCTGTTTTTCATCGGATTCATCATGTTCCTGGCCGGAGGGGCCTGGAACTGGTTCTTCCCCATCAACAAAAACCTCTGGACCAGTTCTTACGTACTGTACACGGGGGGTCTGGGGATCATGGGACTAGCCTCCTGTATCCTCATCGTGGATGTCTGGGGCTATACCCGGTGGACATTCCTCGGCCGGGTTTACGGTGCCAATGCCATTACTTCCTATGTGCTGGCCGGAATGCTGACCGTCGTTTTCTACGGATTGCCGGTGGGAGGGAATTCTTTGAACCAGTGGTTTATGGAGGGGTTTACTTCCATTGGTTTCGACCCCAGATTCGCCTCTTTCCTCTATGCAGTCCTGTATATGTTGATCATATTCATACCGGCTCTGATCCTTTACAGAAGGAAAATTTTCATCAAGGTTTAGATAAAATCGGATATATGGCAGAATCGAACAACAGTATCTTCCAGCCCGTCAACGATCCCATCAGGCCCCACTCACAGGTAAGCTCCATTATTGAGATCGTTGGCTTCGACGAGATGGTGGAACGGGGCGAGATCTCCACCCTCCAGGTGTTTTTTGAGCGGATCGGACAGGAGGTCTACAACTCCCGGAAAAAAAATTACTCCTGGGGCTTCGGGGTGATCGAACCGGAATTCCTGAACTTTTCGGAACATGTGGTCCTGGTTTCCAAGCTTTACAAAGAAGAGAATCTGTTCGATCTGAACAGTGTGATTTTTAAGCTCTTCACTGAATTCAACAACATCATTCTCTCCACCGCACTGCATATGCACCTGCCTATCCGGGGGATCATCCGGATCGGTGACACCTACCGCGGAACGCTCAAATCGAAGAAACCTGCCCTGATTTCCGGCAAAGAACCCCTGATCCTGTCCGACCTGTTGAAGGTTTTCTCGATCGGCGAGATCTTTCCGAGCGGTTTCTCGGAGGGACTGATCCCGGCGGTGGATATGCCCTATCACTTCGGGAAGAGCCTGACCCGCTCCTTCAAAGAGGTCTACGACCTCGATTCGGTCGGCATCTTTATGCCGGTTTCTCACAATCGGGATAAAACCGCCGATGTGACGATCCTTTCCAACATGGTGGTGGAGGTGGAGGTCCAGGGGAAAAAATGGTTTGCCTGCAACTGGCATGAGTGGATGGTTGAGCACGAAACCTGTTCGCCCGACAACATCCTCGCCTTCGCAGAGGTGGAGGCTGCCAACGGATCCTCCCCCCATGCCTCGAAATGGAAGAGCCTGGTCGAGTACTCGGCGATGCTCGGATAACGCTGCTCCAGACCCTGCCGTTGACAGATTTCATTGCTTCATACGAACTATCGGCCACCCAGTGGATATTGCTGGGGCTGAGCGGACTTTTGATCGGGATGGCCAAAACGGGCCTTTCCGGGGTGGGCCTGATGGTAGTGCCTATTCTGGCCAATGCGTTCGGGGGAAGGCCGTCGGTGGGTCTGCTTCTCCCGATCCTAATTTTTGCGGATGTATTCGCAGTCACCTGGTACCACCGTCATGCCGACTGGAAGCATATATGGAGGCTGATCCCGTGGGCACTCGGCGGCATCCTGGTGGGCACGGTTGTGGGAAAGTCCCTTTCCGGCCAGACCTTCAACCGGGTCCTTGGCGCCCTGGTCCTGGCCGGGATCTCCCTGTTGATCTGGCAGGATATCCGCCGATCGAAAATGAAGATTCCCGGTGCAAAATGGTTTTCAGCACTCATGGGGCTCACCGGAGGGTTCGCCACCATGATCGGGAATGCTGCCGGACCGGTCATGTCGCTCTATCTCCTCTCCATGAGGCTCCCCAAAAACAGCTATATCGGTACGGGTGCCTGGTTTTTCTTCATGGTGAACCTGTCGAAGGTGCCCTTTCACATATGGTCCTGGAATACCATCACTGTCCGCTCTTTTCTGCTCGACGTGCTGGTCATCCCTGCCATTGCCGCAGGTGCCCTCCTCGGGATCTGGGTGGTGAGACTATTGCCGGAAAAGGTGTTCCGGATGATCATCATCGCCACCACGCTGTTATCGGCCATCCTCCTGTTCTGAAAAGACTGTCCGCGGAACAGCTGGACTGTCGCTCGTTAGAATCGATTTAAATAACCGGCAGGCTCACGTGAATATGCAGTTTCGCAACTAAATTTGCTTTCTTTAGAAGGCCTGAACATGAAGCGAAGCAGCAAGCACTTTGGGAAATTTCTCTTTTTCATGGGGGTACTGACTGCCTCCCTGATCATCTTTTTCAGCAATAAAGCGGTGGTGGCCACTTCCACCAATGAGTTTTGCGAGGCGTGCCATATCCATCCCCATTCCACCGATAGCTGGAAGCTTTCCACACATTATGATAACCAGCGCGGAATCCGGGTAAAGTGCGTCGATTGCCATCTGCCTCCCAAAGGGGAAGGGTATCTGCCGCAGAAAGTCCGCACCGGACTGAGGGATGTTTACGGAAAGCTGTTCAAGGATCCGGAGAGCCTTAACTGGGATGCCAAATCAGAGATTGAATACGCCAAAACCCACGCCTTCGAATCTTCCTGCAAGCATTGCCACCAGAATAACTTTCCTCTGGGGCTCTCCGAGGAGGGCCGGGAGGCGCACCTCTATTACGAACAGAAATCGGAAGAACTGCACTGCATTAACTGCCACATCACGGTGGGGCATCACGATCCCGACCGGTTGCATGAAAAAAATGTCTCCTTCGGGGCTTCCGCCACAGTGGCTGAGGAGATATATACGGAGCCGGCCACCGTAGAGGGATTCAACAACTTCACCGAGTATATCCCGGGTTCCAGTGTGAGTTTCGAAATGGTCGCCATACCGGGCGGGTCCTTTCAGATGGGCAGTCCCGGCGGGGAGCCTTTCAGGTATGAAAACGAGGGCCCGGTAAGAGAGGTGAATATCAGCCCCTTCTTCATGGGTAAGATCGAAGTTACATGGACTGAATATCTGGCCTTCTTTAACCAGACCGGGGCTCAGGGCAAGACAGCGGATGCTTACCTGAACGTTGCAGACAATGATGTGGATGCCATTTCGGGTCCCACTCCTCCATGGGGTGCCCCTGACCAGGGATGGGGAAAGGACCGGCGACCTGCCATTACCATGACCCACCACGCGGCGGAAGTATACTGTCAATGGTTGTCGCAAATCACCGGAAAGACTTACAGGCTGCCCACGGAAGCCGAATGGGAATATGCCGCCAGGGGGGGCACCACCACACCCTACTTCTTCGAAGGGGATCCGAAGAGGTTTGTCGCCAGGGGGATCAGGAACAAATTGTTCGGCCCCGACACCGCGGTGATCAACAGTTATGTGAACTACGTGGAAAACAGCCAGTCCCGGACCACATTTCCGGACGAGAAGAAGCCCAACCCGTTCGGACTGGTCAACACGCTGGGTAATGTGGCGGAATTCTGCTCGGACTGGTATGCCGCAGATGCCTACAGCCACTACCCCGACGGGCCCCTGACCGATCCCGCAGGACCGCCTGCCGGAGAGGAGCACGTGATTCGGGGAGGTTCCTACCGCGACGGTGCCGAAAATGTGCGGTCTGCCTATCGCGATTTCACCCGAACCTCTGCCTGGCTGAAAACCGATCCCCAGATCCCCAAGAGCATCTGGTGGTATTCCGACTGCACCTATGTGGGTTTCCGGGTGGTATGCGAATACGACGGACCCTAATTGAAGGGCCAAATGCGATATTATTCAACGATTAATGTGTATCTTTCTGATTCACTTCAACACTAATCATTAAGACTTTCGGATATGGAACCAACCAACAAGACCAGCAGACGAAGATTTCTGGGTAACACCGCGGCCATTGGCGCGGTCGGCGCCATTGGTGCCGCACAACTGATCAGATCCTGTTCCCCGGGAGGAGAGTCGACCGGCACCGTGGAAGAGCCGGTGATCCTCCCCATCGCTCCCGACGGAGAACCCCTGAAAGCGGGAGTGGTAGGCTGTGGCGGAAGGGGATCCGGTGCGGCCCTGAACTTCATCGACGCCGGCCCGAATCTGAGTGTCGTCGCTCTGGCCGATGTATTCCAGGATAAACTGGACGGGATCCGGAAAAAACTGAAAGATGAAAGGAACGTCGAAGTAGACGATGCCAACGTTTTCCTCGGATTCGATGGTTTTAAGAGATTGCTCGAAACCGATGTGGATGTGGTCATCCTGGCCACTCCTCCCTATTTCAGGCCGGAACATTTCCAGGCGTGTGTGGAGGCCCGCAAGCATGTCTTTATGGAGAAGCCCGTAGCGGTGGACCCGGTGGGGGCGCGTGCCATCATGGCCGCCTCCAAGCAGGCTGAAGCCGCCGGGCTCAGTGTGGTTACCGGAACCCAGAGAAGGCACTCCTGGGATTACAACAATGTACTGGCGCGTGTCAGGGCAGGAATGATCGGTGAGCCGGTTGCCACCAATGTGTACTGGAACCAGTCTAAACTGTGGCACCGGGAAAAGCAGCCCGACTGGACTGAAATGGAGTATATGATCCGCGACTGGGTCAACTGGACCTGGCTCTCCGGGGATCACATCGTGGAGCAGCACATTCACAATATCGATATCAGCAACTGGTTCCTCGGAAAGGTGCCTCAGGAGGCAGTCGGTGTGGGATCCAGGCAGAGAAGGATCACCGGTGACTGCTACGATAACTTCAGTGTCGATTTCGTTTATGAGGGGGATGTCCATATGCACAGTATGTGCCGTCAGATCAATGACTGCGCCAACTATGTGGGAGAACTGATCAGGGGTACCAGGGGATATACCAATCCCGCCGGCACCATCTGGGACACCGATGGCAATGTCCTGTATGAATATCAGCCCGCGACCGATGAGCAGGGTGAAAACATCGACAACAACGACTATGTACAGGAACATATCGACCTGGTGAATGCCATCCGTACGGGGAACCAGATAATCGAGGCGGAAGAGACGGCAAGGACCAACCTGACTGCCATCATGGGTCGCGAAGCTGCCTACACGGGTAAACAGGTGACCTGGGATGAAATGATGGCTTCGGGAATGAAACTGGGTCCGGAAGGTGAGCTCACCATGGGTCCGGTGGATATCGAGGCGGTGATCCCGGTGCCCGGCTCCGCCCCCGAATAGGCCACTTCAGCAGACATACACTGGATATACCCGTTGGTCACTGAACCCGGTATTGCCGGCTCCGGTTACCACCGGGGTATATCCAATGTTTTTTTTAAAACTGATCCACCGAGGCGTAGGCTTCGATGACCGCCATCTCCCCCTCCCGGCCCGGTTTCGAATTCCCGTGTTCCATTCCCACGATTCCGTTGAATCCTTTTTCGTGGATGTGTTTGAACACATTCAGGTAGTTGATCTCGCCGGTGGTGGGCTCCTTTCGTCCGGGGTTGTCCCCGACCTGGAAATAGGCGATCTCATCCCAGGCCATATCGATATTGGGGATCAGGTTACCCTCCTGGATCTGCTGGTGATAAAGGTCATCCAGGATCTTGCATGAAGGACTGCCCACTGCCTGGCATACCTGGTAGGCCTGGGGGATCTCCTTCAGGAAAAGGCCCGGATGGTTGTAGAAATTCAGAGGCTCCAGGACCATGACCAGTCCGTGGGGCTCCAGGATCTCACTGGCACGTCTCAGTGATTCCACCACATTGGTGGTCTGGTAGCCGATCTCCTTACGCAGATCCACGTGACCGGGAACCACTGTCATCCAGGTGGCGTTCACCCGTCGCGCCACATCGACCGATTCTTTGATTTCCCGCAGGAACTCATCCCTTTTCTCCTGGTCTCCGCTGGTCAGGTTGGGTTCGTTCCAGTAGATGGTGTGGGCCACGAATACTCCCATCTCCATTCCCAGGTTGGCCATCTTGCCGGCGATTTTCTCCTGCATGGCCACCTCCCGGCCTTTCATCCCGTTATCCTCCAGGGCGGTGAAACCCATCTCCGACATGAATTGCAGCTGGTCCAGCAGGTCATCCCCTGCGGAATGCCTGAACATGCCGAAATGCGGGGCATACTTCAGCTGAAACTGATGTTTGCCCTGTTTGGCGTTGGTTTCTCCGGCCGGCGCTGCGGCACCGGTGGCCATGGAAGCTGAGGCGATCCCTGCAGTGGCAAGGGCGCTGCGCTTGAGAAAAGATCTACGTTGCATTGGTCTGATTTTTTTGAAGAATTTGGATGAATCGCGTTTCAATGGAATAGACTAAAATACGAAATTATTCGATCTCTGCCGGGGCTGAAACGAGGTTCCCGGTGTTATCGATCCTGATCCGCCAGAGCTGTCCGTCGGAAGAACGCATCAGTATTCCGCTGTTTACATCCTCCAGGTATATGTCACCATCCGCCACATGCAGTTTAGCCTCCGGGGTACTGGTCCCGATGCCCAGGCGTCCCTGGGGATCCATCCGTGCCCTTTCGATGATCGTATCGCGGACCGTGGTGGTATAGAGCCTGAGGGAGCCTTCCGGGGATTTCGAGCAGAGGGAAATCCCATTCCCTTCTGCGATCAGACCGGTCATGGATCCGAAATCGGGATAACGGGCATAATAGGAAGAGGTCTGGATCAGCTCCGAGCGGTAAAAACTGGGTTCCAGCTTGTCTCTATATGCTTCCAGCGCAATGCCGGCCGCGGCCCTGGCACTCTCGTCCCTGTTCTGCAGTCTCAGCATGATGTTCTCCTGGCTCCCGAACAGATCCTTTACGATATCGAGCGGATAGGAGGGTTCTCTGGCTCCAAACCCGATTCCTACGTTCTGGTAATAGTGGATCCCCTGTTCGTTTTCGATCCAGGGAGTGACCACATCGGGGAGGGTGACCGAATTGCCCCCGCTGATTTCCAGCTCAGATCCCTCCAGGGTCAGCTGCTGCAGTTCATTGGTGGGATCAGGGTCGTCATCATCCACGTTCCCGGCCTGCCTGGCATAGAGGGCATAGGGGACACTCAGCAGTTGAGAGGTTCCGATGGGATTGCCATTGACCGAGAGTCGCAGGAAGTAGGGCCCGTCGTCCCACCGGATCTCATTGAAGAAGGTGCCGTCCCCGATCTTCAGGATGACCACACCTCTGGGATCGGTCTCCACCTGATGATTCTCCAGGTAGACCGCATCCCCATCCACGGAGCCCTGCACCATTTCCACAGTGACCGACACCTGCTCCATGGACCTGGGGCTCCCGTCGCCGTTCCTCAACACTGCCTGGTAGTGAAAAAAATCGGGGGCCTGGGCCAGCAGGCCTGCTGTCAACAACCATCCGGCCGAAAAGAGAATAAGTTTTTTCATCCGTTTGAAAATTTCATTTACATTTCATTCATCTGAAAACTTGGGGGATCGATAATTAAATGTACAATTTTTAATTCTTATGGGCGGTAAACGTGTCATTCTCCTGGTTTCCTGGCTGGTCTTCCTGTGCCCTCCCCGGCTCTCCTGCCAGGACAATCAGATCTACCGTTTCCATGACCTCCATCCCCTTCTTCTCAATCCCGCCGTCACCGGGAGTGAGTTCCTTCCGGTGGCCAGTCTCAGCTACCGGAAACAGTGGGCAGGATTCCCTGGATCACCCACGACCATGCTGGCCAGCGGGACCTTCCGGATCGGTGAATTTGACTTCTACAATCCCCAGAAGATGGTCAATACCTCCAACCTCCGCTCCCGGGAACGGATCGGGCTGGGAATCGCCCTCCACAGTGATATCAACGGTCCTGCCATCCGTCGGGGATTCAACCTTGCGTACGCATACCATCTTCCACTTTCCACCGGCAGCCTTTCCCTTGGAATCGGTGGCAGCGGTGAACAGAGAGTACTGGACGGAACCCGTTTCAGACCGGCCACACCCGATGATCCACTGATCGATCCGGTCAGAGAGCGGATGATGCTCTGGAACCTGCACCTGGGGGGATATTACTACTCGGCGGGACTCTTCGGGGGCATTGCCGCCCACCACCTGATCCCGCTGGAAAACCCTGTCCAGAATGAGGAGCGGATCCGTCCCGACCTGGTCCTTCACGGAGGGTACCTTTTCCGATCGCTGGGGGCCCCCAGGCTGGAACTGAGTATGACCGCCAGGTACCTGGACCTGGAAAAGCTGGAATACGATCTGAGGGTTCGTACCTATATCCAGCAGTACCACTGGCTGGCAGTATCGGTCCGTTCGTACCGTGCCCTGGCACTCCACCTGGGCTGGAAGATCGGCTCGGTTCATGTGGCCTACTCTTTCATGATCAATCTTACTCAGATGGTCAATTATCAATACGGATCTCATACGCTCCATCTGGGAGTGAACCTGGGGATGCGTCGCATCAAAGGATTGTAGTGTCGATGACAGAAGCACAGAGGACAGAGAGGAACCGGCAGCAGAAAGCCCTTTACATGGCCCTGTTGACGATGCTGGGTGCGCTTGCTGTTATGCCGGCACCGGGCCAGTTTTTTGAAAATCCCTCTCTGGAGGGCGACCCGGGCATAGGAATCGTCCCTACCGGATGGAGGGTCGTATCGGACCACTCCACCCCCGATACGGGTCCGCTGGCCTGCGAAAATTATCCTGCCGCCGATGGGGAAACCTTCCTGGTTCTGGTTACCCGCGACACCGACCACTCCTTTCCGGGGACCTCCGAAGATGTGAGTACCCTCCTTTTGGAGCCTCTGCAGCCTGCCAGTTATTACCGGCTATCGGTCGACCTGGCTTCCAGGAAAGATCTGGGAGAATTCAGCTGGGAAAAAGGGTTCACCCCCTTTACCCGTCCGGTGGCTCTGACCATCCGCGGAATGGGGGGAAGCACGGGACCGGAGGAATGGTTTGCCACATCCGATCCTGTCACTCATTCTTCCTGGAGCAGGTACAGTTTTATCCTCTTCCCCACCTTCCCCATTCACCGGCTGATATTCGAAGTCGTCAATGCTGACGGAGAGACAGGTCCGGGGAATCTGCTGCTGGACCACCTGGTTATCGAGGAAATCGATGAGCCGCCGGTGGAATTCGGCGACCTCACGGTACCCAATGTGTTCACCCCCAATGGCGACGGCATCAATGATGTCTTTCTGATCAGGGGCCTGGCTCCGGAAAGTTCCCTGATCGTATTCGACCGGCGGGGAATGGAGGTTTACCGGAGTGAAAACTACCATCATGACTGGGACGGTACCGATGCCAGCGGAAAAGCGCTCTTGCAGGATACCTACTGGTATGTGATCTTCCCCTCCGACAGTGATGAGATATCAAAGGGCAGTGTGTACATCAAAAGAGAATAGAACGCACCCATTCGATGATAAAGCTCCACCATATCCCCTATCGCTTTTTCTCAAAGATCGGCCTGGCTGCCCTCCTGAGCTGCACTGTCCTGACAGCCACGCATGGGCAGTATGTGGATCTGTTGTGGGGGAGGCTGGCACATTATCCGCTCAACAGGAGTGCCGAAGATATCTCGGGCAATGAGATCCACGGAACCCTCTCCGGCACACTGCCCGCTGCCGGCCGGGAAGGAAAAGAGGGGCATGCGCTCTCCTTCGACGGGGAGGAAGATTTTATCCGCTGCGGGAACCGGTTCCCCTCCATCGGACCTGCAGTAGCGGTCTCATGCTGGATCAGGACCGGTGACAGTGAAGGCTACCGTCACCTGGTATCCAAATATGACTTCGCTGCCGATGCCGGATTCATACTGGGGATAAAAAATGATCAGGTGCTCTGGGCCGGCCGCACCGGCAGCGGGCAGTTCACCCAGCTTACTTCCCTCACCAGAGTCGATGACAACGAGTGGCATCACCTGGTGGGAATCATCGAAGGCAGCAGCTGGTCGCTCTATCTGGACGGGAAGCTGGAAAACAGCCTCGATACAGGGTTGCCGGGAACCGATCTTTCCAGCGATGCCTCTCTTTCCATGGGCAGGTATGAAAGCGGAGACGACGGAGATCACCGGAATTACCGGGGAATCATGGATGAAGTGATCATCTACGACAGGCCGCTGAATCCCTGTGAGATCGAAGTGCTTTACGCCGGCAACAAATTCCGGGAGCGCTGACGGGGCGCTAGTCCACTCCTTCCCTGTATCCTCTTTCATGCAGGAAATCCACGACCTCATCCCTCTTCTCCCACTGCCTGACATAACGGAATAATATTCCACATGGCAGAAGGATTGACCACAGGGGATTCAACAAAACAGCGGCCTCTGATCTCCCGATAGCTCCGGACAGAATTGCACCAATCCACATACCGACCGAAACTCCGGGTGCCATCAGCCATCCTCCCTGCCCGGTCTCATACGCCTGGATTTCTTCAGCTCGCCCCGGTATTTCTTCTGCTTCAGTCTTTTCTCCACACTTGCACGTGTGGGCCTGGTGGAACGCCGCTTTCGCCTGGGCTTCAGGTGCCGCTCGATCATCTCCAGAAACCTGCCGGTGACCTCCTCTTTGTTCCTGTACTGGGACCTGTGCCTGTCGCCGGTCAGGACCAGCTCCCGGCCGGTGGTCAACCGGGAACCCAGCCGCTCCGTCAGCAGCGATTTCTGGGAGTCACTGAGACATTCCGACTCTGCCAGGTTCCAACGCAGCTCCACCCTGGATTCCGTTCTGTTCACATGCTGACCGCCCGGTCCGGAAGAGCGGCTGGTTCGATAAATAACCTCTCTCTTCAGACACTCTTTCATAGGTTAAAGGTACGTTTCTCTGCCCGAATACCCTGAAAATAGTTAACTTGTCGCTGAGGAGGTTTGCTCCATGAGAACAACTCTGATCTGGGTGTCGCTTTTTATAGTCCTGACCGGTCCGGTCGTACCATCCACCGCACAATCCCGCAATATCGGGGCAGCTTTAACGGATACGGTCGCTGAGAACCCGAATCCCGCCGGCTGGTCGGACGATGCAGTCACCATCGGGATCTTCACCGCTCCTGCAGCACTGGGTCTGATGTTTATTTCCGCACTGGTCAGTGAGTGGAATTCAGGTATCGCCGGAATCCCCGCCTCTGCCCTGATTCTCGCTGCTCCCCCGCTCATCTATGCCGGCGGGCGGTCTGCTGCCCTTCCCCCTGAATATGGCAGGCAACGTGCCATGCTGGGGTGGACCCTGTGGGTCCTCGCCGTCATTCCCACCTCCTTTGCACTGTATGAATTTACCACCGACTGGGGAGCGACCATCCCTCTGACTATTGCCAGCGGGGTTCTGGGATCGGCAAGCATTCTTGCCATGTCCTCCTATTCGTTCTCCAGGGCCCAGTCAGCCGTGAACCGGTCCGGAGGAATTGATTCGGGATGGAATTTCAGGCTCGCCCCCCTGCCGGGCGGGGCACTGGCCATGATCAGCTACCGGTTCTGATCAGGTAAAGAGCTCGAGCAACTCTTTTTCCGAAATATCCTTCAGCGGATTGTTGGATGACACAAAAGTGGCGGCCAACTCCTGTTTCCGCTCCTGCAGGTGCCGGATTTTCTCCTCGATGGTATCATTGGAGATAAAACGGTACACAAATACATTCTTGTCCTGCCCGATACGGTGGGCCCGGCTCAGAGCCTGCATCTCCGCAGCAGGGTTCCACCACGGATCCAGGATGAATACATAATCGGCAGCGGTGAGGTTCAGTCCCACACCGCCGGCCTTCAGCGAGATCAGGAAAAGCGGACATCTCCGGTCCTTCTGGAACTGCTCCACTGCCTTCCTGCGCTGTATCTGGTTCTGGGATCCGGTAAGGGTGACATGGCAGATCCGGTCCTCCTCCAGCTTCCGGCGGAACAGCTCCAGGTGTTTCACGAAAGAAGAGAATACCAGAACCTTGTGCCCTTCCGAGACCACGCTCTCGATATCCCGGTAAACTTCGGTAAATTTCCCCGATCCGATATCCGAAAAATCCTCCAGCATGGCGGGGTGATTGGCAATCTGACGCAGACGGGTTAAGGCCTGGAGCACCACCATGGAGGACTTTTCGATGCCGATCTCTTCCAGATTCTCCAGAATGGAATTCCTGGCCAGAGACTTCTCCTCTTCATACAATTTTCTCTGTTCCTCGGTCATGCTGCAGTACCGGACCTGCTCATGAACGGGGGGCAGTTCACGGGCCACCTCCTCTTTAGTCCGCCTCAGGATAAAAGGGTTGATCAACTCCTTCAGCTTCTCCTCTCTCTGTTCGTCGTTCTTCTTCTCGATGGGCTGTACGAAGCTCCTTCTGAAAAAATGCAGTGTTCCCAGAAGACCCGGATTCACGAAGTTGATTTGTGACCAGAGGTCGGTCAGGGAATTTTCGATCGGAGTCCCGGTCAGCACTATTCTGTGTTCGGAGCGGAGTTCCAGGACAGACTGGTAAATCTTGGAAGAGGGATTTTTAATCATCTGGCTCTCATCCAGAATGATATAGTGAAAATCATAGACGGACAGGCTCTCGATATCCTGGCGAACGGTATGGTAGGTGGAGATCACCACATCGTAATAATCAAAATTGCTCAGTTCACGGTTCCGCTGTTGCCCCACGTGCAGACAGACCTTCAGTCCGGGGGCAAATCTCTGACATTCGCTGTTCCAGTTATGGATCAGGGAAGCGGGAACCACGATCAGGGAGGTGGGAGTTTTCCGGTCATTGCCGAAAATGGATAATTGTCCGTCCACCGGAGATCCGGCAGAGGCAGAATCACCGTTTTTTCCCGATTCCTTCGACCGCAGAAGGATCGCGATCGCCTGGAGGGTCTTGCCCAGCCCCATATCATCGGCCAGGCAGCCTCCGAAACCATTCTCCTGAAGGAACACCAGCCATCTGTATCCCTCCAGCTGATAGGAGCGAAGGCTGGCACGGAGTCCGGAGGGTAACACAGAATCGGGTAGCAGTTTCACCTCATTCAGCTTCCGGAGTCTCGACAACGTTTCCGGATGGAGGTCCCTGATGGATTCTTCCACCATGGAGAAATGCTGTTTATGTATACGGATCCTGTCCCCCTGCGGCTTTCCGAATTCCATAATGGAGCGGTATCTCACAAACCACTCCCCGGGTAATACGGCTATCTCTCCATTCGGCAGCCTGTACTCCCTGTTGTCTTCCAGAATATGCTCTCTTAATTCCAGAAACGGTACCCGGTAATCCCCGAACTGAACCACGGCATGGAGATCGAACCAGTCCTCTTTCTCTCTGGACACCAGTTTCAGTTCGATAGCTCCGAGAAAGAAGACCGATGAGAGCCTCTGGTGTAAAACAATTCCTGATTCCTCCAGATGACTTCCGGAATCATTGATTAAATTAACTGCTGTATATAAGTTATTTTGATCTGTTTTACTGAATCTTTCATTCAGGTAAAAATTCTTCTGGTCACGGCTTCTCAATCCCATCTCATTCAACACCTCGATGATCTCCTCCTCCCACGGACGGTCGCGGTAGAAGCGTTCGAATGCAGGTTTCCCCTCCGATCCGGTATAGTGGATAAATCTTTCCAGACCGCTATCGGCATATATCTTCTGTTCGTTATACCGGAACTGGAGAATCACGACCGGTTTTTGGTTCAACCCCTCTTCGAGGACCAGTTCAGCGCTTTTGACAGGCTCCGGTTCGGTTACCGGAAAACCTTCCGTGACCGAAGGATAATCCCTCAGTGTATTCCGCACAAATGTGGAAAAGTATTTGCTCTCGCTCTGTTTCGGGATCTCCAGGCTCTCTTTGTTCATGAACGGTTTCAGCTTTTTTCCGTCGATATCCCTGATAAAGTAGAGCAGATTCCCGAGAATGATCACACACGGTTCGTTGCTGACCAACTCCACAGGCTCATCCAGGAGCTTCAGCCGCTGATCCCCGTGGATCAGGGAGAGGGAATAGACGAGATCCGTATCGTACCTGAAGGTGAATACCGGCCGGGCCGGTGCCCTCTGAATCTGAATAAAATCCTCAGGGAAAACGTTCCGGTTACTTTTATCCTTCATGAAAACAAGGATGCGGTGATCCCTGGCAATTTCCAGAGCACGGAAAAGGTACTTCTCAATATAGGGCCTGATGTGCCTGTCAATGGTTTCCTTACCCACCCTGTCCTGAAACTCCTTCACTGTCTTCTCCCTGGAAAAGAGTGAATGAAGCCTGCGGTCACTGTAATGATCGATCAACTCCACCACCTCCCGCTGCATGGGGGTAAGTCGATTGTAGGCCTGGGTATCCGGATCATTCTGCACATACTCCCGCGGGACAAAGAACTCCCTGTCCTCCTCCCGTTGCAGGAACTGTGCCTGCAATATATTTCCCCACAACCGGTGGGGCATGTAACCCAGTGCAAATCGGACCTCTCTCATCCCTGTGTACTCATAACCTGTTCATCCGTCAACATTTTACCTGTAACGGTCCCGCCTGTCTCCCAGCCTGACCTCCGTCTCTTCACCTTCTCCCCAGACCGTCAGTATCAGGAACCTCCCCGTCTCCATTCTGTGGATCTCATCTTCCTTTCCGTCACCTCCCGACTCCGAAACCACACTTCTGGCCGCACCTCTGACCAGCCAGGTGGGAAGCCGGAGAAGATAAAGGAAGCTGTTATCCAGCCCCTGTTCTCCTTCGATTAAAAGTTGTCCGGCCGTCGATTCAATATTCATCAGAGCAATGTCGATGCTGGAATCGACCAGGGTAAACCTGCTCTGGGACGTGGAATACCTTACATAGTTGAGATCAGTATTATCCAGGTATCTGGCGGCTGCCTGCAGGGGAGTGAAATTGATCAGGGCACCATCCTCCACCATCACATTGAAGGCAGCTGTGGTGGTTGACATATCAAACTGCAGATCGGGCGTGATAAAAATTTCGGCAATCCCCTCAGCCGATACCAGCCCCTGGAAATTCTCTTTCAGCGTATAGGTCTCCTCCCCCGCACTCATCTCAAAATCGAGATCGTTGATATTCACTCTGTCCAGATCCAGGAAAGAGCTGAAATTATAAACTTCGGGATTAGAGACATTGAACTGCCCGTTAAAGGTGATTCCGCCTCCGCTTTCGCCCGATATCCCGACCTGGTCCAGATAGAGGATCTTATCAGAGGTGGAACGAAGATCGCCATTTAAGCCAAACAGCCTGTAATTCCCGTATCGAATTTCACCGATGTCCAGACTGAAGCTGAAATCAGGATAATCGATCTGGTCAAGCCTCGGCGCCTCTTTCTGTCCGGCAGTATCATTTATCTCCTTATCTTTCACCTGATCCGGAAGCTGATAATTCATCAATCTGTTGAAGTCCAGCAGATCCGATTGAAGGGACATCTCTCCATACATGTTTTCCATCAGACTGTCCCCTGTATTACCGATGTGCGCCCTGAATTGAAGATCGCTTTCCCCCACCCGGCCTTCGAAATGATCGATGAAAAGATCATCCCCCTCCCTTCTGGCACGGATCCGGAAATCCTCGAATGGCTGTGGATAGTACCTGAAGTTCCAGCCCAGGTGAGAGATCTCCACATCCGCATCCAGAGAAACCGAATCAACAAGCAGACCTGACAGAGGGAAACTGAATGCCCCGTCCAGTCTGAAGTTTTCCAGATACTCGGTGCTGTATTCCGCAGGCAACAAACTTTCGCCCTTATATACCAGCAGGTCCTCTGCCCGGATGATTTCCGATGAAAGATCAAGCTTCGCTTCCAGCTGACCTAGAGAATCTTTGCCCATCAGGCCAGACAGATTCTTCAATACCCCTGAAAGCCGGAATCCGCTTTCACCTATCCGGCCGCTCATCCGGTGCAACACCACGGAATCGGGACCGATGGAAAGCGCAGCGCTCAGACCGGAAAGCCCTGCATAATAGGGCGATTTCATATGGACGTCTTCCAGCGTCAGGGCCGCTCCGGGCAGCACTTTTGAATCGAGGTACTGGTCCAGGTCAGTACCCGATATGGTCGCCCCGGCCCTCAGACGAACATCGGTTATTTCCTGGCCCAACATGGAAGATAACATTGTATCTCCAGTCAGCCTTGCCGGAAGGAGACGGGAAGAACTGAGATCGATGGTTGCGGTCACTTCACGGTCCAGTCCCAGCAGATGAAGCAACAGATTCTCCGTAGTTATCCCCGCCCGCACCGGCATTCCATTGTACTCCAGTCCAAGCTCCCTGGCCCCCAGGATCTGTTCTTCCAGATAAATCTCACCATTCAGGTTCTGTAGAGTATCGCTTCGAAGGGAATCGGTTTGCCATATTAAACTTCCACCGGAGATCCATGCATTCAGATTGCCTTTTTGCTGGATCAACTCCCCTTCCGCCAGGTCGTATTCACCCTCAAGCACTCCACTGATCTCCACCACCCCTTTCAGATCCCTCATGGAAGGAACATTCAGCATCTGCTCCAGCCCGTTCAGATCCACACCTCCTAATACTTCCATATTCACTCGAGGTACCTTTCCATTCTCTGCTGTAATACTGGCATTTAATTCACCTTCCGGAAATGTGGCATGAAAACCTTTCAGCACCAGTTTACCTTCGCTTAAATCCGGATTCATCCCATTGGTGGCATAGAGCCGGAAAGAAATATCGGTAACATCTCTGCGGATCGACCTGATCCGGAATCCGATCCCGTCGGCCATACCGTTCACACGGATCACAGGGACCTGTTCACCGAGGCTGCCGCTGACATTCCCATTGAGGTGGATGCTCCCCGAACCGATCTGTTCGATCTCCTCCATATTCAGAATGCCCCTTAATAAATAGTTTAAAAGATCCAATCCTTCATTACTGGCTCTGAATGATATATCCATAAAGGGATCCATTCCGTAACGGAGTTCTCCCCAAGCTTCGAACCCAAATCCGGAAACCCTCAGGGAGCTGGGTTGCAGCTCCACCCTGCCTTTCTCCAGTTCAACCTTTAACTGACTGGTCAGTTCTACATCTCTGGACCTGTCCAGTTTGTATTTCTGATAATTAAATTCAGTTAACTCAACAGATAATTGAAGTTGAGACTCCACCAGATCCGGCAGATAGTGAAAAGTATTTTCCAGCCGGTTGACGGTTGCCCGACCCTGCATTCCGGAGCTCCGGTCTTCCAGAATAGTGGTGACGTTGGAAAACCTTAACCGGTCCAGGTCGATCCTGATATCCGGATAACCTTCAGCAGTATCTGATGGATCCCCTTCCCCGATCAGTCCTGCCAGTGCTTTTTCTATATTGGAAACAGAGTCTTCGTAGACCAGGTAACGGATAAACCCATTCCCCAGGCTGGCCCGGGAAACCCGTATGTTGCCCCTGATCAGCTCCACCACATCGAGAGAGAGGTAAACTTCATCGAGAGAGAGTATCGGCTCCTGGTAGAGTGAATCGGGATGTATCTTTTCCTCATATAATCCGATATTGCGCAGCTGCAGGGAGACATCCGGGAAATGCATGAGGGGGATCAGGTTCATCCTTCCCATCCGTATCTCGCCCTGCTGACGGTCGTTCACATAATCCACCGCCCGTTGCATAATCCATCCGCGTGACATATAGAATCCGAGCGTCACCAGGAGGATGAACGAAATAAAACCAAGAAGGGACCGTCCGAATATGCGGAAAATCCTGTACCTGCGCCGAGCCATAATCAACCTGACATTTCCTTCCCGAAATTAATCAATCAACCACAATAGCACCTTACAGAGCAGAAACCTTTTTATAAGGATATCGTAAAAAACCATGGAATAATCCGGTAGTTGGTCTATTTTTACCAAAACTGCGCGAAAGCTCATGAAAAAAACCAGATTGGTGGCAGGAGCAGTGCTGGTGCTGTTTCTGGGCATGATTACCTCCTGTGAAATCATCGAGGAGTGTGGAACATGCCGTCTTATTCAGGAAGATTCAGACGGGAATATCATCTCCGAAGGAACCCCGCTTCCATATTGTGGAGATGCCCTGGACGAGAAGCGGAACGAGCCCCCGGTAACTGTTGGAGGAATTACCTCCTACTGGGTATGTGACTGATGCCTGACCCTGATCCCCGGGCAGAGACATCTCCTACCTGTGAGTACCACGCTTCTGTTGATATTGGTTATTGCAATTGCCCTGCTGTTGCTCCTGACGCCCCTGAAGGGAGCAGGGTCATTTCGCTATCAGCCCCCTGAAAAGAGGTTTCACGAAGCGGATGCCGTTCTCTCGCGAAGGCTGCTGAAACCGGGAACTCCTGAATTCGAAGCCTATTACCAGGCTCATCCTCAAAACAGGGAACCTGATGAGAGGGCCAGAAAAAACCCCGGGCTTCTCTCCTCCCGCTCCAGGTACTACCATCCGGTTACTTATGCAGCCGCAGATGCCCATTTCACCCTTCTGGAGTCTCTCAGCCATTTCACCCATGGTGAACCCGCAAAAGTCACGCTCGACATGCCCGGGGAAAAACCGTTGAATCCGGTCCGGGCATCCCGCTTCATGGAGAACTGGCTCCGGTTGGGCGGTGCCCGCAGTGTGGGTTTTACCGAACTGAAGGATTATCATCTCTACTCCCATAAAGGAAGGGGGCCCCGCCGCGGTGAACCGGTTCATCGCACCCATCGCAACGCCATCGCCATCACTGTGGAGATGGATCACCGGATGATGCGCTCGGCGCCTCTGGAGACCTCCGTTATGGAATCCTCCGCACAATATCTGCGCTCCGGGATCCTGGCACTGAAAACGGCCCGGTTGATCCGGAGTATGGGATATGAGGCTACCGCCCACATCGACGGAAACTACGAGGTGATCTGTCCTCTGGTTGCCGTGGATGCAGGCCTCGGAGTGATCGGAAGAATGGGCCTGTTAATGACCCCTGAGCTCGGGCCCAGGGTCAGGATTTCGGTGGTGACCACCGATCTGCCGCTTTTGCATTCGGAACCAAAGCCGGATCCCACCACGCTCCATTTTTGTCACCATTGCCGCAAATGCGCAGAAGCGTGCCCGGTTTCTGCCATCCCATCCGGGCCCCGGACAGAGATCGACGGAGTGACCCGCTGGCAGATCAATTCGGAAAAATGCTATCACTACTGGACAGTCTCCGGCACCGATTGCGGAAGATGCATGAGTGTCTGCCCTTACAGTCACCCCGACAATCTGTTCCATCGCCTCATCCGGCGGGGCATTAAGAATAATTTGTTTTTCCGGCATCTGGCCATTAAATTGGACGATGTTTTTTACGGGCGAAAGCCTCCCGTCCGGCCGTTGCCCCGGTGGGCAGATTTGACAGAAAAACCATGACAGTTTCCGGTTACATCGCCCTGGGGGTTATTCTCCTGATGATCGTTGCCCTGATCAAAGAGGTCATGAGGCCCGGCCTCGTCCTTTTCACCGCACTTGTCATCTTTCTGGTCACCGATATTCTTTCTGCCGAAGAGGCTCTGTCGGGCTTCTCCAACAAAGGGATGATTACCGTTGCCCTGTTGTTTCTCGTCAGCGAAGGTGTCAAGGAGACCGGTGTATTGAACAGGATAGGCAGCCTGATCCTTCCCAAGAAACGAAAACCGATTCCCAGGCTGCTGATGCAGATCAATATTCCGGTCTCTGCCATCTCGGCCTTCCTGAACAATACCCCGGTGGTGATCATTTTTGCTCCCATGCTCAAGAAATGGGCCGACAAACTGAGCCTCCCCTCCCAGAAGTTCCTTATTCCGCTCTCATACGCCACCATTTTCGGAGGTACCTGCACCCTGATCGGGACCTCCACCAATCTTCTGGTTCACGGCATGATGCTCGACCGGGGAATGGCGGGTATCAGCATGTTCGAACTGGCCAAAGTGGGGCTTTTCATCGTTTTCTTCGGCTTTATCTACATGAACCTCTTTTCGAACCGGCTGCTTCCGGGCGAAAAAATTCCCCGATTCAGTTTTCCCAACGATGTCAGGGAGTACTATTTCGATGTTCATCTGCCGGAAAACTCCAACCTGATCGGAAAAGAGATCGAAAAGCGCCGTCTTCCCGGACTCTCCGAATTTATGGTCCGGACCGTCATCCGGGACGGCAAACATATCCGAATATCCAATACGCCGTTTCGCCTCGAAGCTGATGATCAGCTGATCGTGGCCGGAAGTTCAGAGGATGTGGGATACCTGACCCAGTCGCCCCATGTGAAGATCAACGCCCTGGAAAATGTGGATCCCGATTTCCTGAAAAAGTCGCTGAAACAGGTGGAGGTGGTGATCGCCCCGCGTTTTCCGGGGATTCAGCGCACCCTGGGTGAATTTGACTTTTTCGGCCACTATGGTGCCGTGGTCATGGCGGTCCACCGCAACGGTGAAAGGATCACTACGAACCTTGAGAACCTGGAGCTGAACGCCGGAGATAACCTGATGCTCCTTACCACAGACGATTTCACCAGGTACTGGGGTGAATCTCGGGTCTTCTATATGGCTTCTGAAATAGGAGATATTGGTGATTCCAAGGACCGGCGACGCCGCTGGATCGCCCTTGGTTTAGTGATCATGATGATCACGGGTGCCACCGTGGGTCGTTTCATCCCCACCCGGGGAAAAAACGAGCTCGACATGTTCTTTTTTGCGGCCATCACGGTGGTTTTAATGGCGTCGATGAAAATATTCACCCCTAAGAAATACACCAAACCGGTTAACTGGGACGTATTGATCACCATCGCGGCCGCCATCGGGATCAGCAGGGCACTTCAGAATTCCGGGGCAGCCGATCTGATCGCCCGGACCACCATCAACCTCTCCAAAGGGTTTGGCCCCATGGGGGTGCTCGCTGCCATCTTTATCATTACCAACGTTTTCACCGAAATCATCACCAACAATGCCGCCGCGGCCATCACCTTCCCCATCGCCTATGCAGCCGCCACCCAGCTGGGGGTGGATCCCAAACCCTTCTTCATCGCCATCTGTATCGCAGCCTCGGCCAGTTTCTCCACCCCCATCGGCTACCAGACCAACCTGATCATCCAGAGCATCGGCAACTACAAATTCAGCGATTACTGGAAAATCGGCCTCCCCCTCAACATCCTAGCGCTGATCATCTCCATGCTGGTTATACCGAGGTTCTGGCCGTTCTAACCCATAATAGCCCGTAATAGTCTGTAAAGTCTGTAAAGTCCGTAAGAGTCCTTAAAGTCCATAATAGTCTGTAAGAGTCCTTAAAGTCTGTAAGAGTCCTTAAAGTCCATAATAGTCTGTAAGAGTCCTTAAAGTCCATAATAGTCTGTAAGAGTCCTTAAAGTCTGTAAGAGTCCATAAGAGTCTGTAAAGTCTGTAAAGTCTGTAAAGTCTGTAAGAGTCCTTAAAGTCTGTAAGAGTCCTTAAAGTCTGTAAAGTCCTTAAAGTTGTTAAAGTCCTTGAAGTAGGGAAAGTCGAAAGTGTGAAT
>CAZOHA010000050.1:0-24259 GCA_964579515.1 uncultured Bacteroides sp.
CTCCCTACCATCCTGGAATTAGCGAAGTATACCGGAGAATCAGGGAATATGGACGGACAGAGTTTCCTCCCTGCTTTGGAGGAGGAGGTGGCATCCTCCAGAACCTCTCTCTATTTTGAGCTGGGTTACGCCCGGGCCGTGATCAAGGGGCCCTACAAGTATTATGCAGTCCGTTACCCTGATTATGCGATGAACTGGACCATGCAGGAGCGTGCAGAGGTGCTGGAAGGATATAACGGTCGAAGAGAATCGATGAATATGGAGGTGGTCAACCGGGATCCGGCCAAACCTTTCAGCCACCTGGAGGTGGTTCCCGGTGGCGGGCATGCTGAACACGGTTCCTACGGGATGCTTCCGGGTTTTTTTGATGCAGATCAGCTCTATGATCTGGAGCAGGATCCGAATGAGCAAAACAATCTGGCGGATGATCCGGCATACCAGGAGGTGCTCAGGGATATGAAAGAAACGTTGAATGATTATTTGACCGATCTGCCGGGACGGTTTCAACTATAGCACACTCCATGAACAGAACAGCAGAAATTGAAAAGATCACAAAACCGGGATACCAATGCGATGTACTGGTCATCGGGGGAGGGGCCTCCGGCCTGGGGGCGGCTTTGGATGCCGCCTCCAGGGGATACCGGACCCTTCTTCTGGAACAGGACGATTTTGCCAAAGGGACCTCCAGCAGGAGTACAAAACTGGTACATGGCGGGGTCCGCTACCTGGCCCAGGGGAATATCTCCCTGGTGCTGGAGGCCCTCCGTGAAAGGGGCATCCTCCGTAGGAACGCCCCTCACCTGGTCAGGGACCAGCCTTTTGTTATACCCTGCTATAAATGGTGGTGCATCCCGTTCTATACCATCGGCCTCACCCTGTATGACCTGATGGCCGGGAAATGGGGGATCGGCCGTTCCCTTCCGTTATCACGCAATAAGACCAGGAACGCACTTCCCACCATCAGGGCCAAAGGTCTTCGGGGAGGGGTGAGGTACTATGACGGACAGTTCGATGACGCCAGGCTGGCGGTCAACCTGTTTCAGTCCATATACGACCAGGGCGGCATTGCGGTCAACTACATGGAGGTCACTGCTCTGGAAAAGGATCAGAATTCAAGGATCCACGGGGTCAGGGCCCTGGACCGGGAAAGCGGCAGAGAGCATGCTATCGGGGCGAACGTGGTGATCAATGCAACCGGCGTATTCGTCGACCGGGTCCTGAAGATGGAGGATCCCGGAGCAAAGGATCTGGTGAAACCCAGTCAGGGGACCCACCTGGTGATGGAGCCCGGTTTCCTCGGAGGCAGCGAGGCATTGATGATCCCCAAAACTTCTGATGGCAGGGTTCTTTTTGCCGTGCCCTGGCATAACCGGGTGGTGGTGGGGACCACCGATGTGGAGAAGAGAGAGGCGGTGCTGGAACCCGAACCGGGTCCCGAAGAGGTGGAATATATCCTTGCAACGGCCGGGAGGTTTATGGAGACGCCCCCCGGGAAAGAGGATGTAATAAGCGTGTTTGCAGGTCTTCGACCCCTGGCGGCCCCCTCGGGGGAGGGGAAAAAGACCAAGGAGATCTCCAGGGGGCACAAGATCATGGTCTCACCGGGAGGTCTGGTTACCATCTTCGGGGGGAAATGGACCACCTACCGGCAGATGGGCGAGGATGTGGTCAGCCGGGCCGCACGGGAGGGGGGGCTACCTCCCCGGAAATCATCGACAAGGGGCTTAAAGATCCGGGGTTATTCGAGAGAAAATGATCCTTCCCATTCCCTGCACTGGTACGGTTCGGAAAGGGAAGACATAGAGAAGCTGATGGCGGCAGAGACCGGCCTGGGGGAGCCGCTAAGTGAAAAGCTCGGGATCAGCAGGGCACAGGTGGTGTGGGCGGTGAGAAAGGAGATGGCCCGCACGGTGGAAGATTTCCTTTCCAGACGGACCCGCGCACTCCAGCTGGATGCGAAAGAGAGCATCCGGATGGCCGCAGAGGTGGCAAAGATCATGGCATCGGAACTGGGCAGGGGAGCCGAATGGGAGAAACAGCAGCTGGAGGATTATCGGAATCTGGCACAGAGCTATCTATTGACTGAATCTCATAAACTCTAATCCTTATGAAGTACATTCTTGCCATTGACCAGGGAACAACCAGTTCGAGGGCCATCATATTCAACCATGCCGGCCGGATTGTGGGAAGTTCCCAGAAGGAGTTCCGCCAGATTTTTCCGAAGCCGGGCTGGGTGGAACACGATCCTGCAGAGATCTGGTCCTCCCAGCTGAGAGTACTGCATGATTCGATCAGAAATGCCGGACTGGGGGCCGCCGATATGGCGGCCATCGGGATCACCAACCAGCGGGAGACTGCCATGGCATGGGATCGCAGGACCGGGGAGCCCCTGTACAATGCCATTGTCTGGCAGGACCGGCGCACCGCCTCCATGTGCGATGATCTGGTGAACCGTGGCCATGAACAATTGATAAGAGATAAGACGGGACTGGTGGTGGATGCCTACTTCTCGGCCACCAAATGGAAATGGATCCTGGATCATGTGCCGGAGGCGGCCGAAAAGGCGCAGAGGGGAGAACTGGCTCTGGGTACCGTCGATACCTGGCTGATCTGGAACCTGACCGGCGGGGAGAAACATCTGACCGATGTGACCAATGCCAGCCGGACCATGCTCTTCAATATCCGGACCATGCAGTGGGATCCGGAGCTTCTGGAATTGTTCGGGATCCCCGGATCGGCGCTTCCCGAAGTGAGATCCTCCTCGGAGGTGTATGCCCACACCCGGGACAAACTGTTTTCCTCGCAGATCCCCATTGCCGGGATCGCAGGCGATCAGCAGGCGGCTACCTTCGGCCAGATGTGCCTGACAGAGGGTACGGTGAAGTGCACCTACGGGACCGGCTGTTTCATTCTGTGCAATACCGGCGGGGAACCGGTTCCATCCAGGAACAAGCTGGTCACCACGGTGGCCTGGCAGATCGGGAACAAGGTCACCTATGCCCTGGAGGGTTCCATCTTTATCGGGGGTGCGGTGATCCAGTGGATAAGGGACGGGCTCGGACTGATCAGGGAATCCGCGGATGTGGAGAAACTGGCCGAATCGGTGGAAGACAACGGAGGAGTGTACCTGGTGCCTGCCTTTACCGGTCTGGGCGCCCCGCACTGGGATCCCTATGCACGCGGAATGATCGCCGGACTCACGCGCGGGTCCACTTCCGGCCATATTGCCAGAGCGGCCCTGGAAAGCATCGCCTTTCAGGTGCACGATGTGATGCATGCCATGGAGGATGATGCCGGTATCCGCATCCAGGAACTGAAGGTCGATGGCGGTGCGGTGGTCAACGACCTGCTGATGCAGATACAATCTGACCTGCTGGGGATTCCGGTCACCCGGCCCGAAACCATAGAGACCACTGCCCTGGGGGCCGCCTACCTGGCCGGACTGGCCACCGGTTTCTGGTCCGGAACGGACGAGATCAAGGCTCAGTGGGCGGTGGACCGCACCTTTACCCGCAGGGTGACTCCCGGGGAGCAGCAGGCCTGGCGGAATGGATGGAAAAAGGCCGTAACGAGGGCCGGTAAGTGGGAGGATCCTTCATGATTGACTGACAAATTCGAATATAAAATGGTGAACGAGATTATTGCTGAATTTATCGGGACTTTTCTTCTGATTTTACTGGGAAACGGGGTAGTGGCCAATGTGGTGCTCAAGGGCACCAAGGGACATGCTTCCGGATGGATCGTGATCTCCATGGGATGGGGGCTGGCGGTGTTCATCGGGGTGGCGGTTGCCGGACCCGTCTCGGGGGCTCATATCAATCCGGCGGTAAGCCTGGGACTTGCCACTGCGGGACTGTTCCCGTGGGCCAAGGTGGTTCCTTTCATACTGGCACAGGTGGCCGGAGGTGCTGCAGGGGGATTCACGGTATGGTTATTTTACAGGGATCATTTCAACCAGACGGCCGATCCCGCCGGGCAGCTGGGATGCTTCTCCACTGCACCGGCTATCCGGAACATACCGCTGAACTTCCTCAATGAGTTGATCGGTACCTTTGTGTTGATTTTTGTGATACTCTATATCGCGGAGCCCTCCATCTCTCTGGGAGAGATCAGCAAGGCGCAGATCGGGCTGGGGACCCTCGGGGCCCTTCCGGTCGCCCTGCTGGTGACCGCCATCGGACTTTCGCTGGGAGGGACCACCGGCTATGCCATCAATCCTGCGCGTGACCTGGGCCCGAGGATCATGCATGCCCTTCTTCCCATGAAAGGGAAGGGTTCCAGCGACTGGACATATTCATGGGTCCCGGTTTTCGGTCCTTTCGCCGGAGCACTGGTTGCCGCGGGAATGTACCTGATCCATTCGAATATTTTCAAATAACCGGTCTGAGGAGAGTCCCGTGCCGGCGGCTATTCATATCTGAGTGCTTCCACCGGGTTGATGCGGGCCGAACGGATGGAATGATACAAAACGGTCAGTATAGCCACAGCTGAGATAATGGCTGAAGTGATCAGGAAAAGGTCCGCTTTCAGTTCGATGCGGTAAGAGAACTCATTGAGCCAGTTCCTGGCGATCAACCAGATGGCAGGAATGGATATCACCAGGGAAATGAGAATATAAAGCGAAAAATCCCGGATCATCATCCAGGTAATCTGACCTTCCCTGGCTCCCAGTGTCTTTCGCACACCGATCTCATGATTTCTCCTTTCAGAGGTGAACGAGGCCAGGGCGAACAATCCCAGGCAGGCGATCAGGATGGCTATTCCGGTAAATATCCTCAGGAGGGTGGCTACCCGCTCTTCAGTCCGGTACATCCCGTCAATTACCTCATCGACAAAGGTGTATTCGAACGGGTATTGAGGTAAAAGTTGCTGCCATCGTTCTTCCATCTGACGCAGCGTTCCCACCGGATCAGCGGGCTGGAGCCTCACGATCATATGGTTCAGGGTTTCAGAAGGTACAGGCGCCAGCACCATGGGTTCAATTTCATCCCTCAAAGGTTGAAAATGGTAATCCTCCATAATTCCAACCACCTGTCCCCTGGCTCCCATGAATTCCAATTCCATGCCCACGACCTCCTCTCTGCCAGTGATTCCTGCCATGGTCCGGTTCAAAATGAAGTTGGCGGTGGAATCGGTATAGATGTCACCCGGAAAGGTCCCTGAGAAGTCACGCCCCTTTTCCAGTTGAATTCCCATGGTTTTTATGAAATCGTAATGAACACCGGTGAAGGAGACCAGCAGTGTCTGTTCAGGGTCTTTTCCCTCCCAGTCAATGCCCCCTGAATTACTGCCTATCCGGTAAGGCGGTTGCATGGAGGCTGTTGTGCTGACTACTCCCGGAAATGCGGTGAATTCATTCTTCAACATGTCGTACTCCTGATTCAGGTGTCCGCGTAGCTGAATATGCACCAGATTCTCCCGGTCGAATCCAAGGTCGGCATTTCTCATGTAGGTCAGCTGCCGGGAGGCGATCAGAGCGCCGGTTACCAGCAAAACAGCCAGAGAAAACTGGAATACCACCAGGATTTTACGCAGTAGTCCGTTTCCTGTGCGCTGATCGGTATGATCTTTGATCGCCCGGATCGGTTTCATGGCCGAAAGAAACAGGGCGGGATAGAGTCCGGCCAGAAGGGTGGTCAGCATGATCAGACCCAGAATTCCCAGCAGGAACCCCGGGTCCAGAAGCCTGGCCGGTTCCAACTCTTTCCCGGAGATCTGATTGAATTTTCCCAGGAGAAGCCAGACCAGCGACAAGGACAGGGTTACTGCTGCCACGGTCTGAAGCAACGATTCAAAAAGGTGCCTTCGGATGAGCATCAGGCGGGAGGCCCCGTTCACCTTTCGCAATCCGATTTCCCTGGCCCTGACCGAGGACCGGGCAGTGGCCAGGTTCATGAAATTGATGCATGCGATCAACAGAAGAAAAACTGCAATGGCAGAAAAAATGTAGACATACTGGATGGCTCCGGGCGACTTTCCGTAACCGAAGTAGGAGTGAAGATGGATCCTTTCCAGGGGGGCCACCATGTATTCGATGGTATTGTTCTCCTTGTAGATATCAGTAACCTCCGTAATTTTCCGGCTCACCACACTATCCACACTCCCCTGGTGAAGCCTGACAAAGGTGCGGATAGAATTAGTGCCCCATGATTCGGAATATAACTCATTTGTTTCCAGATAGCTCCAGGGAAGCAGGATGCGAAAGCCAAGGGTGGTGTTCCCGGGAAGTTTTTCCACCACACCGGTAACGGTGAAATGTTGCTCCTGATTCACCAGAAGGGATTTTCCCACCGGGTTCTCCTCTCCGAAGTACTTTCTGGCTACCTCTTCGGTAAGAACGACCGTAGATGGATCTCTCAGACTGGCCTCTGCACTTCCAAGTTTAAAGGGGAAGTTAAACAGTGAGAAAAATGAGGAATCCACGGCAAAGATCCCGTCTTCAAAAAATTTCTGTTCGCCGCAGGTAAACAGCATTCCTCCGCTCCAGGCCATTCTGCACTGCCCGGCTATTTCAGGGATTTCCGCTTTCCAGACAGGTCCCGAAACATAAGGAGTGACGTTGACGTGGTAAGGTTCTTCTCCACTGTAAAACTGATCCTCTTCTACCCGGTACAGAAGCTGGGAATCCTCATGGAAGCGGTCGAAGCTCAGTTCATCTCCGACCCAGAGAAGCATAAAAATGGCGCAGGACAGGCTGATGGAGAGCCCCAGAATGTTGATAAGGGTGATTTTTCTCTCATTGAACAGGATCCGTATGACCTGTTTTAGCTGAGCGGTGTTCATAGTGGAGGTAATTTCTGTAAAAGACGACTGAACTGTCAGCAAATTACAGATCCAAAAGTTTAAATTTGTGTTTTGACCAAATAATACAGCTATGAAGAGGGATATGAATCTTTTCAACCTGATCGATCACGAACACCACCGGCAGAAGCGGGGAATCGAACTGATTGCATCAGAGAATTTCGTCAGTCCGCAGGTCATGGAGGCCATGGGTTCCTGTCTGACCAACAAGTATGCCGAAGGATATCCCGGGCACCGGTACTACGGAGGGTGTGATGTGATCGATGAGGTGGAGAAAATGGCCATTGAGAGGCTTTGCCAGCTTTATGGGGCGGAATATGCCAATGTACAGCCCCATTCGGGAGCCCAGGCCAATATGGCGGTATTCCTCACAGCGCTGGAGCCGGGGGATACCATTATGGGACTCGACCTCTCTCACGGCGGACACCTGTCGCATGGCTCCCCGGTCAACAGTTCCGGGATCCTTTACCGCCCCGTTTCCTACGGGCTGGATGAGGAGACTGGTCTGATCGATTATGATGCCATGGAGGAGATCGCCCTCAGGGAAAAGCCCAAACTGCTGATCGGGGGGGCTTCGGCCTATTCGAGAGAGTGGGACTACCGGCGCATGCGAGCAATTGCCGACAGTGTGGGGGCCCTCTTCGTGGTGGATATGGCGCATCCGGCCGGACTGATCGCCGCCGGATTGCTGGATAACCCGCTGGAGCATGCCCACCTGGTCACCTCCACCACTCATAAAACCCTGAGAGGCCCCAGGGGAGGGGTCATTCTCATCGGAAAAGATTATGATAATCCCTGGGGCAGGACCACCAAAAAAGGGGTGGTGCGGAAAATGTCCTCCCTGATTAATTCGGCTGTTTTCCCGGGGATACAGGGTGGCCCCCTGGAGCACATCATCGCTTCAAAAGCGGTGGCATTCGGGGAAGCACTCACCGAGGAATTCCGCAGTTATCAGAAACAGGTGCAGCTCAATGCCCGGAAGATGGCGGATTCCTTTATCGATCATGGATACAAAGTGGTTTCCGGGGGTACCGACAACCATTCGATGTTGATCGACCTCCGGTCCAAATCAAACGAAATCACAGGAAAACAGGTGGAGAATGTGCTGGAGGAGGCCGATATTACGGTGAATAAGAACATGGTTCCTTTCGACTCCAGGTCCCCTTTTCAGACCAGCGGGATCCGGGTGGGCACTCCGGCAGTCACCACCCGGGGGGTGAAGGAGGAGACCATTCCGGCCATCGTGGAGATGATCGACCGGGTGATCATGAATATCGACGATAAGCCTCTGATCGAAAAGGTCCGCCATGAGGTCAACGAATTGATGGCCGACTATCCGATGTTCGCCTCCTGACCTATGGAGTGGACCACCATTTTGATTGTCGTCGCCACAGGGATCGTGGCCGGGATCGTCAACACTCTGGCAGCCGGCGGATCCCTTCTGACACTTCCTGTTCTCATGGCCCTGGGCCTGCCGCCCAATATGGCCAACGGAACCAACCGGATTGCCATCTTTCTTCAGAATGTGGTGGGTGTGGGGAGTTTTCACAGGGAGCGGATCATGGATTTTCCCTCCGGTTTCCGGGTGGGGATCCCTGCAGTGGCTGGATCAGTGGCGGGTGCATTCATCGCTGTGAACCTGAATGACCGGGTGATGAAGCTGGCCATTGCAGGCGTCATGATCCTGGTCTTTTTTGTGATCCTTCTGAAACCGAACCGATGGATCCGGAGTCATGAATCCCATCCGCCCGTTCCTTCCTGGCTTCAGGTGATCATCTTTTTTCTGGTGGGTGTTTACGGCGGCTTTATCCAGGCCGGTGTCGGATTTTTTCTGCTCGCCAGTCTGGTGCTGGGAAGCGGTTTCGAACTGGTCAAGGCCAATGCCCTGAAACTGTTCGTGATCCTGTTATACACACCGGTGGCACTGCTGATCTTTTTCCTTCACGGGGATGTTTATCTCTGGATGGGGCTGGTACTGGCCATGGGTAATATGGCCGGTGCATGGATCGGTACCCGGATCGCCGTTCGATGGGGGGCGGTCTTTATCAGGTACTTTGTACTGGTGGCGATCCTGATTGCTGCCGTTAAACTGGTGTCCGATGCGGTCGGATCGCTTTGAGGTCAGGGAAGGATAGTGTATTTGATCCAGCCGGTCTGCCGGAAATTGGCGCTCTGATCGGGTGAAAACTTACTGCGCTTGGCGGCAGCAACCACCGTATCCCAGATGCACTTGTCCTGATAGTTTCCGCCTCTCACGATGGCGCTGATCACATTACCTTCGCGGTCCACCTGGATGTCTACGGTGATTTCGATTCTCTGGGTCACTTCACAGTCCGAAAGATCAGGTTTGGGAACACTTCCTCTCCTCGAGCCGAGGCCTCCGAAGGAGATCCCGTCTCCCAATCCACCGCCGGTGTCGTACCGGTCCGCATCGGGCGATCCTGAGGTTACACCCTGGTTGCCGCTTCCTTCCGTGACACCTTCCGATCCTTCGGTCCCGCCCACCCCCTGACGTCCGAATGCGTTGCGCCCCATGTTGTTGATCTGCTCGGCCCGTTCCCTTCTTTCCCGTTCGATGCGTTCCTGCTTGGCCTGCCTCTCCCGTTCGATGCGCTCCTGCTCGAGCCGTTCCCTTTCCAGCTGCTCCCGGCGCTCCCTTTCCAGCTGCTCCTGTCGTTGACGTTCCAACTCTTCCTGAGTGGGCTGTGCCTGCTCCACTACCCGGGTCTCCTCCACATCCTGGGTCTGCTCCACCGGCCGGGGATCGGGCGGGGTGGTTTCGGCAGCCGGCGGCGGAGTGGTTTCCACCACCTCCTCCACCTGTTCGGAAGTTTGCCGGACCGCCGGTTGATCGGGCTCACCGGCCTGCTGATCGTCTCCACGGGGCTCGAAATCGCCGAACCCGGTCTCATCGGTTCCGAAATTGACCAGGATGCCCTCCTCTTCGGGAGGAGGATCCGGGAACGTCAGTCCGGCGAATATCAACAGAAACAACAGCAGGGTGTGGTAGATCACCGATGCTATGAGTCCTCTCCGGTTCAGTTTTTTCATTTCAATCCATTCAGTCGGCAGGCCTGGTCCCGAGGATCACCTTGTACCGGTTCCTGCGCGCGATGTCGAGGAATACAAAAACCTCTTCCATATTCAGTTCCCGGTCGGCATTGAGCCTGACCGTGGGAGCCTCTCCGTATCCCTCCAGTTTTTTCCTGAGCACCCCCTCCAGTTCTCCGAGGGCGTAGGCCTGGTCATCCACGAAGATCTGCTTCTGGCGGTCGATGGAGACCACCAGGACCGGATTGGCCTGGGTCTGGTTATTGCTCTCGGGCAGCTCGACATCCCGGGCGGCCGGGACGATCAGGGTGGAGGTGATCATAAAGAAGATCAGCAGCAGAAAGACAATGTCGGTCATCCCCGACATGGCGAAATTCTTGTTAGTCTTATGCCTTGATTCAATGGCCATCAGAGCTGCTTTAAAACCACTGTGTAATTTCTTTCCGCCGCCACATTCATTACCTGCACGGCCTCTCCCACCGAAAGGGAGGGGGAGGTGATCACCCGCACCGTGGGGTCGGAAATACCCTGAAGCCTGGCTTCAAGGACCATGCCAAGTTGTTCCAGGGTCACCGCACGCCCGTCGACCAGGATCCGGCTGCTGCTGTAGATGGTGATGGTGGGTACCTGCGATTCAGACTGAACTGTTACCTGGCTGCGGCTGGGCAGCAGCATCTTCAGCGCATTGGGCGCGATCAGGGTGGAGGTGAGCATGAAGAAAATCAATAGCAGGAAGACAATATCGGTCATTCCCGACATGGCGAAATTATCCAGGACCCGGTTTCTGGGTTTCAGTGACATGTCCGACTATTTTGCCGGTTCGTTCAACAGGTCGATGAATTCGGTCGCACCCGCCTCCATATTGTTAATCACCTTGTCCACCCTGGCTACCAGGGTGTTGTATGCGAAATAGGCGATGATGCCGACGATCAGTCCGGCCACGGTGGTGATCAGGGCCGTATAGATCCCGGCAGAGAGCTGTCCCACGTTGATATTGTTCCCCGCGGTGGACATCTGGTGGAAGGCCTGTACCATTCCGATCACCGTACCCAGGAAACCGATCATGGGAGCACCTCCCGCCACGGTAGCCAGTGTCGGAAGACCGCGCTCGAGGCCATATACCTCCAGCTTACCCACATTCTCAATGGCTGCATTCACATCGTTCAGGGGCCTTCCGATCCGGCTGATCCCCTTCTCGATCATCCGGGCCACCGGATTGTCGGTGGACTGGCAGAGAGTTCTGGCCGAGTCCACCTTCCCGTCGATGATATAGTCCTTGATCCGGTTCATGAAATTCTGATCCACCCGGGATGCTTTCTTGATGGCAAACCACCTTTCGAAAAAGATATATACTGCGATAAAACTGAGCAGTACGATGGGGATCATCACCCATCCCCCCTTGATGGCGAGGTCGATGAACGATTCGGTGGAGGTTCCCTGTATCGAAGTGGTATCCAGGCCGGTAACCTGGAGGAAGATCATACTGATCATGGGTTTCAGTTTTGTGCCGAATATATAAAAAAATAACGGGATATGGCTGAGCCTAGTATATCCCGTTGTTAATAATGGATCCGGCTGGTACAAGCTATTCAGTGATCTCCGCTTCTTCCGGCAGGCCCTTTTTCTTCTTCTTGCGGTTGGTCAGGGCATCCCCGATGCGGTTGATCAGTTGCCTGAAGGTGTTGAAATCTTCCTGGTACGAGACCCCGACCCCCTGCTTATAGGGGGCGGTCTCGAAGATCAGCTCATCCCTGGCCCGGTTAAATGCGATGATACTGATATTGTCGGTGACCTTGAACTCCACATCAAAATCCCCCACCACGTAGGGATTTCCCTGGACGCCGGTGGACGGATTGGTCTCCTGTCCGCCAAGGTCCACATTACCCGAAAGGATGATGCGGTCGTTGAGCAACTGGGTGGATAGAGCAAGTTCCAGTTCGTCGCTGCTGATCTCATCACCCGGACGGTAATTTACCCCGATATCGAAATCGTCACTGATCTGGGAGAGCCAGTTAGTCAGCTGGTTGGACAGAAGTTCACTGGCTGTTACCCCGGCAATGGCAGTATTGACACTCCCCACATCCTGTCCCCCGAACCCCGTAACGCTGTAAAAGTCGTTGATAACCAACAGGGAAAGGAACTGCCGCATCAGCTCCTCCTCGGTACTGGTGCTGTTGGCCAGCAGGTCGCGTGTTTCGGGATCAGCCGTGGGAAGTGCGATATCGGGGCTGATGGTGGGCGATTGCAACTCCCCCTGAAGATTGAGTCTGCATTCGACCGGGATCCTCTTCTTGAGCGATTCCTGCCCCGTCCGGTCGCCCGGATAGAGATTATAGGGGGAGGTACGTGTGGTGTAGATGGCTTCCAGGTCCACCGAGGCATCGGTGGGGGAACCGTTGAAATTGATCCGACCCCCCGGTTCGATCTGGAATTTTTTATTGATCACATTCTGCAGGGTGAACAGGTATTCTCCGCGGAGCAGTTCCACATCGCCGAACACCTGAATCCCGCGCTGGGGGCTCAGATCCATTCTTAGATTGCCTCTTCCCCCGGTTTCGATGATATCCCCCACCTGGGGATCGAAGATCAGCCTGACAATCGCGGCGGGAGTGATTTCCACTTCCAGTTCCATATTCAGCCCCTTCAGCCTGTTTTGGGGAAGGATTTCCGGGAGGTCGGAAGGATCCTCCCTGTCCGTGAAATTGATAAAGTCGATCGATTTTACCTCTCTGGCGGTATAGAGGGGAATGGAGAGCGAGGTATTGTTTTCGGTGGTGGCCGTGATCTGCAGGTTAACAGAACCGGGGGATCCGGAAATGGTGATATCTCCTGTGGCAAAGACGGTCCCGTAAAAGTCCTCGTTGTTCCTGGCGGTGGTATTCATCCACATCAGGTTATTGGCTTCCATCCTCAGATTGAGGTAAAGGTCGTTGAAGTAACGGTTCGAGAGGCTGCCGTTGATCCTGGCTGTGTGACCGTAAGGATCGGTGATCAGGAAATCCTCCAGGTACAAATTGTTGTTATATACCCTCACCCGGTCATTCAAAAGGTACCTGGTATTGAGGTAGGAAACGGTGACAGCGGCTTCGCTGAATTCAATTGTACCATTTAGTTCGGGCTGTTGGATCGAGCCATCCAGGGTGAGGTCCACCTGAAGGTGCCCCTCCGGATCTTCGGTGATTCCTTCCAGGTAAGGAGCCAGCGACCGGAGCCGGAATTGGTCCAGATGGATATCGAAATCAACCGCCTGGTTGTCCGGAGTGTAGGATCCTTCCACATCCACAATCCTCCCTTCCGGTGAGCTGGATTGCAGCTTCATCATGATGGATTGGGAGGCGGGGTTCCAGCCGGCATTGAACCGGGTGGGGCCGAGATACTGTTGATTGAACCTCAGGGTATCGATGTTCAAATCGGAGAGGATCTGAGGTTCACCCCCGGTAAACCGGTACCGGACCTGTCCGGTGATCTCCCCCTCCAGATCGGCATGCAGATCGATCAGTCCCGAAAGCTGTGCCAGATCCAGGTTCTTCACCTCCAGCTGAAAGCTCTGCCCAACACTGGAAGAGATCACACCGTCGGCGATAATATGCTTTAACCGGCTTCTGACAGCGAGGTCATTGATCCGGAGATACTCCTTTCTGATCAGACAGTCGAAGGGCTCCACTTCCCATTGCTGGCCGCTGATGTACAGATCGGCCGGTTCAACGTTCAAGACCAGGCCCATCCTGCCAAGGGAGTCGTGGGTTAGCGATCCGTTCAGATCCAGCTGTCCGCGAGAGCCGGGCCCCAGAGGATGTTCCCAGGTCAGTGTCAGCCGGGATGTGTCATTGGTTGCCGTCAGATCGATTCCCTGGCCGGGCATAGTGTAAGCATTCCGGAAAGTCATACTGTCGGATCGGATCTGCAGAGAGAAATGATCCGGATCTGAACCGGATCTCACATCCAGCTGGTTCCACCGGAACATTCCAGCCCGGAGATAGGGAAAATCCCCCTGCAGTTCCATCTGATTGCTGCCGCTGCGGAACGATCCGCTGATGAAGCTGTTCCTTCCAACCTCCAGTCCGGGCAGGAATACCTCCAGGGCCTGGTTCAACTGCTTCAGGTGCACTTCGTAGGTGAACCGGTTGATGGTGTCGTTCAGAGGAGAGGGTCCGGGAATCACATCCATGTATTGATCCGCCAGGTTTTTGAAGGAACGGGGAAGGGTGGATAACCTGTAAGTG
This sequence comes from uncultured Bacteroides sp., assembly GCA_964579515.1. Lineage (GTDB taxonomy): Bacteria > Bacteroidota > Bacteroidia > Bacteroidales. The sequence goes on from CAZOHA010000050.1 coordinate 14,076, forward strand.
CCCTCTACGTTGGCATCCAGAAGATCGGAATTGACCGTGAACCGGGATGAATCCGGGGTGTTCCGGGCAGAAATATTCAGATTGTACACCTGCACCTGGGCATCGTTCCTGACAAACAGTGAATTCACGAGACGGATCTCGCCGTTGAGCTCATCGATATGACTGCCCGACAGATCGGTCTCGACCAGAAAGGAAACAAAGGTTTCGGGATCCTCGCTGATGAGTTTCAGATAATAGGGACGGGCCCGGGAAACATCGGCCCTGAACCTGTATTCAGGCACGGATCCTGAAAAATCCATCATTCCCTCGAACTCGAGCTGGATATTGGGATCACTCACCCGGAATCCCCCGTTAAATGTCTCGTTGGTAAAGGTGCCGTCCAGAGCTATGTTGCTGTAGGCATACCGGAAGATCTCGAGCGTATCGATGTGTCCGTTCATAGAGGCCTGGATCCTTCCCTGGTCCAGGGTTCCTTCGGTCATCACATCCATATCGAGCCTGGCGACGGCATCTTCCTGTTCCAGAAATTCACCCAGCCTGAAATCGCCTGTGCGCAGCCTTCCGTTAAAGTCCAATCCTCCAAGGGTATCGGGTCTGAAGGAAAGATCCAGGATCATTTTTCCCAGATCGGTGGCCAGATATCCTGCTGCCACAAAGTGATCTGGATAGCCTGTGAACTGACCCTGAAAATCGATCCCCCCCAGGTTCCTCCACGGGTAAGGTGTCGGCCTGACGGTGTCCTGAACCTGATGGAGGATCCCTGTCAGGGCAGGGACACTGGTTTTCATCTCACGGAAGTCGAAATCGAGAAATGTATTTCTGAAATCGGGCAGACCGATCATCATGAAATCGAAAGCTAGGGTACTGTTATCATCGAAAGTGACAAACAGGTCATCGCCCCGGAAGTCGCTGAGGGGTCCGGATACCCTGCCATCGAGCACGACATGGTCGAGGATATCTTCTGTACCTTTTGCAAAGTAGCCGAGCTCTCTCATTTTCACCAGCGACTGGTTGAAATGGCCTTGTAATTCCACTTCTCTCGAAAAGTGCCTGAATTCCCTCCAGCTCTCGAACTCGAAAGTCAGCAGCGGGAGATTCAGATCCGATTCCGCACTCTTAAACCTCAGATCGCCGAAATGCATGTGTTTTCGTCCCAGGGTGAGAAGCGTTTCCAGTTGATCGATGCGGAAACCGGAACTCTCCGCAGCGGACAGCGAACGGATATCGATGGTTACGGTGTCCATGTAGCTGGTGAGTTCACTGATCGATATATCCAGATCACGGAGATGAAAATCGTTGAATTCCACACCCTTTCCTTCCGCCGGCCTGGAGGGTCTGGTCAGTGAGAACCGGCCGTCCGTCATCTCAATGGTTCCAATCCTGAGAAGATTCTTCTTTTCAGGAGGCACGTGAGGTTTCCGGAGGCGGTCGGTGATAAATGTGAGATTGACTCCCCCGGTGCTGTCGATGACCAGGTTCAAATAATAGTTCTCAAATACCATCCTGGCAATCTCTATCTGACGGCGTTCAGGTCTGAGGTACCTGAATCTCACCCTGGTGAGCTCGGAATAAAGAAGGGTGTCCCCCTGCAGGTCTTCGATGTAAAGATCTCTGACCTGGACCCGCTTAAAGAAGGAGTAACTGACCGAAGAGAGTGAAATGTTGGTCTGTAACTCCCCGGAGAGTTTCTCGGCCACTCTTTTGCTCACCAGGGTCTGCACCTGCCTGTTCTGCAGGAACAGCAGGGAAAGGACCGGTACGGATATTAGCACCAGAAAAATGATGAGCCCTATTTTTGCAAACTTTTTAATAATTTTGCCTTTCTGATCCACTGGGGGTTACAAAAATATAACAATTTCATTTCAGATGGGTTCTGTGATTCTGGGAATTGAGTCTTCATGTGACGATACCTCGGCGGCGGTTACAGATGAGCGCAAGCTGCTCTCCAATGTAATTGCCGGACAGGAGGTCCACAAAGAATACGGCGGGGTAGTGCCGGAGCTGGCATCCAGAGCCCACCAGCAAAATATTGTCCCGGTGGTGGACAGGGCCATCAGGATGGCAGGAATTGGCAAAAAAGACCTGGATGCGGTAGCTTTCACTAGAGGACCCGGACTGCTGGGATCTCTGCTGGTGGGGACCTCCTTTGCCAAGGGATTCTCCGCCGCAATGGGAATTCCCATGATCGAGGTCAATCACCTGCAGGCCCACATCCTGGTCCACTTCATCCTCTCCGGCCGGGAGGAGGACGCATCACCCCCTTTCCCGTTCCTCTGTCTGCTGGTTTCCGGGGGGCACACCCAGCTGGTGGTGGTCCGGGGACCCCATTCCATGCAAATGATCGGAAGAACCATTGATGACGCCGCAGGTGAAGCCTTCGATAAATGCGGCAAAATGATCGGGCTCCCATATCCGGCCGGACCTCATGTGGACAGGCTGGCAGGGACAGGGGATTCTTCCCGGTTCAGTTTCAGTAAACCCAGGCTGGATCAGTTCAATTATTCTTTCAGCGGACTCAAGACTTCCTTTCTTTACTTTCTGAGGGACCGTCTGAAGGAGGACTCTGAGTTTATTGAGAAACACCGGGAAGACCTTGCCGCCTCCCTTCAGAGGGCTATCGTGGAAATATTGATGGAAAAGCTCCTGGCCGCCGCAAAAAATGAGGGGATCCGTCATATTGCCCTTGCCGGAGGTGTGGCCGCCAATTCGGGACTCCGGCGGGCCGTTGAACGAAGCGCGGAGGAGTTGGGCTGGAAAGTTTATATCCCTCCGCTGAAGTATACTACCGATAATGCAGCCATGATCGCCATCACCGGATATTACCGTTTTCTCGAGGGCGATTTTGCTTCCGATGAGATCGCTCCTCTGGCCCGGATGTATTTCTGAATCAGGTGGTGGAAACTGGTGATAATTTGGACCGGTATCACGGAAGGGTGCTATAAAATTTTACTATATTGGAGATAATTTAGTCAGGGAATGGACAGGCTCGAGTTTCAACCTACCCAAAGGACGCCTTACGTACTGCTGGATCCTTCAGGAATGATTAAGTTTAAAGGAAGATCCATTCCCGAAGATGTCTCCCTGTTCTATGAAGATATCCTTGACTGGGTCATTGCCTACTCCTCTTCACCCGCTCCTCATACCCAGGTGAATATCGAAATGGAATATCTGAACAGCGGTACCTCCAAGTATATGCTGAGGTTGCTGAAAAAGCTCAAGGAGGTTGACAATGACGGATATGACCTGAAGATCAACTGGGTTTACGAGGAGGGGGATGACGACATTCTGGAACGGGGCGAATACTACGCCTCCATTCTCGATCTGGAGATCAGTTTTATTGAAATTGAATAGCTATTTCAGCTTGGAGGTGATCAGCTTGATCAGACCGCCGATGTTATCTCTGCTCTCATCATCCAGGTTCTTCAGACTCACATTTCCTTCGATCACTTCCTGAAGGAAGTTGGAAGCTAGGATCGCACGGGAGTAGTTGTTGTCTTTGAGGTAGTCCGAGTTCCTGACCGTGATCCCCTCGCGCACCTTGACCACGTACTTTTTAAAATCGATGGTGGAAAAGATGTCTTCCGCATCCTGGTAAACATCGAGTAGAATCATCTGTTCTTTTGCCAGGTCCACCTTGTTGTCGTAATGCTCCTTCATCAGTTTGTCATAGACCTGCCGCTCGCCGGTGTTACCGAAGTTGAGGATGATGTAGTCGAGTCCCCAGCCGATCAGGATATTGACCATCATGGGGATGCTTTCGGCGCCCGAGGCCGGAAGGAAATAGCAGGATTTATCGCATCCCGTAAGCTGAAGGATGGCTTTCATGTAGTAGAAGGTGGCCAGGTCTTTGACGATCACATTGTTGAAGGACTTGACTATTTCCTGCTGGTTGAGCCGTGCCCCCATGGTGGAATAGATGGGGGAGAGGGTATCGGCGGTGGCCGATTTCAGCGAACGGGCACTGTATACCAGCGTCTCGCTCTTCATGTCATCTTCCACGGCACGCTGTACGGCCAGCACCCTGTAGAGCTTGTTCACATCGATCAGGTGGGGTGAGTGCGTGGTATAGATGATCTGTATATTCTCCTTGATATCATCGAAGACTTTCAGGACATCTTCCTGTGCGCGGGCATGAAGGCTGACCGCCGGCTCGTCGATTAACAAAACTTTGTTATTCTGGCTTCTGTCCATAGCGGTGGCCTTCAGCTCCAGGAAAAAGGAGAGAAACCACCGAACACCCCTGCTCCGTTGCTTGGGGTATAGTCGCTCCTGTTCATCCTTGATCCAGAACTCGATATAGGGCTTTCCGCTCTTTTCCGGATTGGTATGGTCGTAATGGGATAGTTCGAAATTGATCTTGATCTTGTTGTTCTTTCCCACATTCTGCCTCCAGAAATCCTGAAAATTGAGCGTCAGTTCCCCGTTCAGGTTCTCGATCTTCTGTTTCAGGATCCGGCTCGAGGGTTGCTGGAAGAAAGAGTACTCCAATCCTGTGATGGTGAGGAAATTGGTTGCGGCCTTATAGCCCTCGGCACGTTTGTTGGCCCTGACCACATCCTCCAGATCGATCCGGTTGGGAAGAAGTGAACTGAAGTCTTCAAAGAATTCGAAATCGGGAGCGATCTTGAAGATCTCCCCGGCCAGCTCCGTGGAGCTGTAGTAATGATTCCTGGTCTCAATCTCCTTCCTGGCCCTTTCCATTGCTTTTTCCATAGAAAGGCCTTCGAAAATGAATTCCAGTGCCAGAAGGCGGGTATCATACTGAAGCTGAAGACGGGCAATCTCCTCTTTGGCCCTTTCAATATCGGTCCGGCAGATCTCCTCCCGGATCTCTGCGGCACGCTGCTCCTTTTCCGATCCATACATTCCTGTCATCTGCAGGATATGTTTCAGCTGGTCCTGGGCAGCGGCAAGCTCTTCGCGTTTCTGCAACATCTGGCTGTTGATCTCCTCCAGCTTACTGCTGGCTTCCCTTTTCTCGTTAAGGGCCTCCAGGATATCCGCCTTTTCCTCTTTTTTAACCCTTTTCAGTTCGACGGTCTCATTCAGTTTTGTCAGCATCTCCTCTTCCTGACCGATCTCCTTTTTCAGTTCCTCCCTTTTCTCACGGGAGGGAAATTTCCTGGTGTTGCGTTTTAATTCATTGATCCGCAGTTTCAGGCTCTCTGATTTCTCCAGAGTTCCTCCCAGAGATTCCTCCGCCATAGCAAGGGCAGCAGTGGCTTCCTCCACCTGGCGGTTCAGCCGCTCCAGATTATCCAGGACCCTGGCCTCCCTGTCCCTGATCTGATCTGTGCTTTTCTGGTATACTTCCTGCAATTCATCCCCCATCTCCATTTGTGAATCCATGTCGTCTTCCCAGACCCTGCTGATGGAGATGGTGTCCATGGATTCCATCAATTTCCTGATCTCGGGTTTCAGCCTTTTCTTCTCGATCCTGTTTTCGATTTCGGAGAAGTCGAATTCAAAGCGGCATGACACCGCAGGGAGGGTCAGGTCGCTGCGGAGCATATCCTCAATCAACTGACCGTCGTGAAATGCCTTCAGTCCTTCCAGTATCGACGTTTTTCCCGATTCGTTCTGGCCGATGAGACTGGTAATGTTGTCGTGGGCCAGCTGGTGCCAGCCGGAATCGATGATGGATCTGAAATTCTGGATTCTGAATGCAACTAAACGCATGGCCATAGATTTTATTCAAATCTGATTCCGAAGACCAGGATATCGTCCACCTGGGCCAGGTTACCCATCCAGCGGCGCATCACCTCCTCCAGCTCCTTTCGCTGTCGCTCCACGGGCCAGTCGGAGATCCGGATGAACAGCTCTTTCAACGGACCGTATTTAAACTTTTTATTCATGGATCCGCCGAACTGATCCGGGTAGCCATCGGAGAATATGTATACGATGTCGCCGGGTTTAAGTTGCAAGCTATGGTTTGTAAATGAGTTTTCTTCAATCGCATTGATCCCCACAGGCATTTTATCGGCCTTTATTTCGGTAAGCACTCTGTCCCGGATATGGTAGAGGGGGTTATTAGCTCCCGAATACTGAAGTTCATGTTTCCTCGGATCATAAACACAGAGAGCCATGTCGATGGCATCTTTATTCTCCAGTTCATGTCCCCTCTGGTGCAGGGCTTTCATCACCCGTTCCCGCAGCAGGTTCAGGATACGGCTCGATTTGACCGGCCCGGGCATGTTGAGGATCTCGTTCAGGAACGAAACCCCCATGATGCTCATCAATGCCCCTGGAACCCCGTGACCTGTACAGTCGCCGGCCGCGGCAACGATATATTCCTCCTTCCGGGAACAGTAATAGAAATCACCGCTCACAATATCCCGGGGCATATGCAATACGAAATGCTCCTTCAGGATGTTTTCCATATAGCGCTGGTCGGGCAGGACGGCTCGCTGGATAAAGCTGGCGTATTTCAGACTGGCCATCAGCTCCCTGCGCTGGATTAGCAGAGTTTCCCGGGTGAGTGTCTGATCTTTCAACGTCCTCCGATTCTAAAACCCATAACAAGGATGTCGTCGATCTGGCTGATCTCGCCCATCCATCCCAGGAGGACCTTTTCCATGGCGGCTCCCTGTTCCCTGATCGGAAGCGACTGGATCTCCAGGATCAGCTTCTTGAAATTCTTCGACATAAATTTCTTCCCCTGTGGTCCACCGAACTGGTCCAGATACCCGTCCGAGAACATGTAGATGGAATACCCTTCATCCTGAACGGTCGATGAGGTAAATGATATCTTTTTTTCCGAGATCCCGATAGGCATCTGGTCGGCACGCACCTGGATCAAAAGATTCCGGTCGTCGTGCAGCGACCCTCTGGGCAGGTCCAGTTCCTCTCCCCGTTTTACTCTGGCTTTCTCCTCCCCGTTCAGTTCTCTGACCAGGTACAGGGGATTATATGCCCCCGAATACTGGATTTCTTTCGATGCTACGTCGACCGATACAATGGCCAGATCCATCCCGTCCTTGGTCGAATCCTCAGTTCCCTCCCCTGACTGCTTCAGGGAGGTAATGACCTGTTCTCTCAGGTTCTCCAGAATCTGGTCCGTACTGGTGACCTCCGATTTGATCACGATCTCGTCGAGAAAAGTCATTCCCAGCATGCTCATGAAGGCTCCGGGCACCCCGTGACCCGTGCAATCGGCGGCCACAATCAGGAGCTTCCCGTTCTTGAAACCAATCCAGTAAAAGTCGCCGCTGACAATATCGCGGGGACGGAAAAGTATAAAATGATCCAGGTGATGTTCCTCCAGCAGAAGATCGGAGGGAAGCATGGCCCGCTGAATCCGGCTGGCATATTCGATGCTGTCGGTAAGCTCCTCTTTCTGTTTGCGGATCTCGGCGGTCCTTTCTTCGATAATCCCCTCCAGTCGCAGGTTTTCCTGTTTCAGCCTGCGTGTGTATAGTTTGATGATCATGTAGATCAGCATACCCGACAGGAGGATATAGGCCAGGATGGCAGGGATCGTGGCATACCAGGGCCTCAGAACCGTGAAAGAATAGATGGCCGGAATGCTCTCGGTACCGTACACATTGAGAGCTTTCACATAGAGGGTATAATGCCCGTAAGGAAGGTTGGTGAACTCTTTGTATGTGGAGGGATTCCAGGCAGACCACTCCTCCTGAAAACCCTTCAGCCTGTAACTGTACTGCAGTTCCTCCTCCTCCTCGAAAAAGGGGGCCGCCCAGTTGAATTCGATGTTGTTGTAGCGGTATTGGATGGAGGGCCGGGTATCCACCGTCTGGGTTTCATGGATGGTATAACCGCCGTGGTGACTATCCCGGTAATTCGTTCCGAAAAAGAGGACCGAATCCTGGTCGATGGAGACATGCCGGATCAGGGTCTGGAAAGGAAGAGAGTCGTTCCTGACAAACGATTTATCGTAGTGGTAAAGTTCATTGGACTTTCCGAACCAGATTCCTCCTTCCGGGTCGCTGTAGAAAACATCGGCCGAAACATTCGTGAGCCGCTGAAAGGAGTTATCCCGGATCACCTGCAGTTTTCCGCCCGAATTGCGGGCAACCAGCTCGGTCCATCCCAGCTGTTCATTTTCCACCGAATACCAGTAGTCACCTTCATGATCCTGATAGAAGGTCATGACCATATTTGTTCCCTCCGGCAGGATTTTGTTGTGAACAGTATCCCTGTAGATGGTGTCCCTGAAATAATTGTACCGGTAAAATCCTGCTTTGGTACCCATCAGGACTTCGCCGGTCGCCGGATCGATGAAGACCTGATTCAGTTCATCGGCGGGTAGTCCGTCCTCAACCTGGAAAGATTGCAGGGTGGCGTTATTCATCAGAGAGATGTCGATCCGCATCACCCGCTGGGAGGTGGTGATCCAGAGAAAACCGTATTTATCGATGACCGCCCTGTTCTTGCGTTCCGGAAAGTTTTTCACCCGCATGATTTCTCTCCATTGCCCCCCCTGATACTGCAGACCCACCACATCGCTCCTTCCCGTATAGATCACCGACGGATCTCCGGGGTCTTCCACCAGGAACAGACCCGAGTAAACGGTAGCTTCCTGCCGGTTCTCCGGTTTATTCACCACCAGGTCCTCCAGTACCGAAACATTCAGGTTGCGGTCGATCAGAAAGGTGGTCGCTTCGGTGGTGGCTATCATGAATTCTGTCCACTCGTTGGGGCGGAACAGGTGGAGCTGCCTGACATCTTCATCCTGGATTTCCGGAACAGGCAGGAATCGGGTGCCGGTAGAACCCGATTCTTTATAATAAACCCCGCCGATGGTCGATATAAACAGGGTCCCGTCAAATGTCTCGATGTCGGTAATAAAGCCTTTGAATCCCGCATCCTCGGTGAATACCCTGAATGGGTTGTTGGTCTCCAGCTTGCTGATACCCATATAGTTAGCGATCCATAAAGGTCCGGAACCCATCAATTTCTCGTCGGAGTAAACGAAGGGAATATCCTGATCGATCAGGCCCTCCGCTTCCCTTATGATCTCCCTGGCCCTTCCGTCCCTGTCGAGAATGACCAGCCCGTTATAGAGACTGGAAATAATGAAACCTTCATCATGGGTACGGAGGTAGGTCAGAAATCCGTCTTTCAGGTGCTCCTTCAGCGCAGGATCAAGGAACGAATGTTCGATCTCGCCCGTTACGCGGTCCAGCAGGTAGACTCCTTCTGAACCGGTACCCACAAGCAGATGCTGCCGGTCGAATTCGACCAGTCCGGTGACACTCTTCTCACGGAAGAAGCCACCCCCCGGTATGGTATCGAACCTGCTGTTGCTGTAACGTAACAATCCCGATCCATAGTCGCCCAGATAGAGTGTGGAGTCTATCAGAAAACTGAAGTAAGCGAATTCGGAGGTTGGAAGGATCTCAAGTTTGTTGGAGTCTTCATCATAGATGAAGATATAGGTCAGTGAACAGAAATAGATCTTGCCCCGGTGGTAGTAACTTCTCCATACCGCGGAAAACGGGATTTTTTCCGGATCGATGGTGTCGGAAAGCGATACGTAATGCATCTTCCCGAGGCCGTCGGGGGTGAGGTAGCCGAACTCGGAATCCGCCCCCACGTAAACAGTCCCGGTTTCGCTGGTGACCAGGGAGCGGATGATGGGGTCGTTGGGGACCGGAATGGTCCGCCACTCCACACCGTCGTACTCCAGCACCCCCTTATTGTTGTTCCCCACATAGAGGACGCCCCGCTGATCCTGGGTGATGCACCAGTTCTGTTCGCTCCCCCCGGTTTCGGAATACCGGTAATTGGTGATCATGGGCACCCCGTATTTGTTGGGCTGACTGAGAAGCGTGCCGGGCGACAGGATCAGGATCAATGGTATGATCAGTAGGTGGAGCCGGAACATAGGTGCTGCAATGGACATTCTAAAATATTGAAAATATATGGTCGAGGGTAATGTTGGCTGATCTTTTTTATTTTTGGTTCATATTGTGAACGGGTATTTATACAGAATACCATGGACTGGTTCAGTTTACGGAGGGTACTGGCAGCAGGACTTTTTTTCCTGCCCCTGCAGATGGAAGCGCAGGAGCGAGCGATAAAAATAACGGCCGGGCCGGAGACCACTTCACATACCCTGGAATACCTCTCCGGAAGATATGAATTCAGCTCTTCGGTCGGTGAGATTTTTCTGACCCGCGACCCGCAGGACTCTTCCCTGCTTCATATCTCCATTCCCGGAT
>CAZOHA010000050.1:24269-34263 GCA_964579515.1 uncultured Bacteroides sp.
GGATATCAGCCGTCGGGCGAGCCGGGTTGTCCGGAAGTTCCCGGTCTCAGTCTGCTCTTTGAATCTGGTGGCGGATCGCCGGCGCAGATACAGATAAGGGCTCTCGATTCAACGACGATCGATCTGAAACAGGAGGGGATCGAAGGAAAGATAGCCGCTTACCGGCTCTCACCCAGGAAAGGGGAGGCGGCTGACGCTCTCCCTCCTGAATTTTCAGATTGCCCGCAAGATGGATGGGTGGGAATACCTCTTCTGGAAGCGGAGTATGAGGGGCATATGAGGACCGTGGATATCAGTTCTCTCCGGTTCAGCCCGGTACAGTATCTCCCCGGACAGGATCTGCTGAAGGTCTATCACCGGGTGAGGGCGGAAATCTTTCCCGTTTCCACCCGGGAGCCGGGTCCGGTGCAAACATCAGAGTTTGAGCCGCTCCTCAGGAGGATCGTCCGGATCGATCGTGCCGGCGGAAGGAAGGCGATCCGGGCAGATTCGCCCGTGACCATGGTGATCCTCTCCGACACGCTTTTCAGGGAGGCCCTGCAACCGCTGGTGCAATGGAAGACCAGAAAAGGATTCCATGTGGTGGAAGCATACCTGCAGGACTCCGTTGTGGGCCAGGACAGGGGCCGGATCAGGGATTACCTGGCAGAGCTCTATCACGCCCCCTCACCGGGAATGTCACCGCCCTCCTATCTGCTGATCGTTGGTGATGTAAAGCACATTCCCCTGTCTCAGGCTTCCGGTCAGGTGACCGATCTCTACTATGCCACATACGACGGAGCGGGAGATTACATCCCCGATCTTTTTTACGGGCGCATTTCGGTCGAATCACCCGGTCAGCTGGAAGGAGTGCTGGAGAAGATCCTCGACTATGAGCAGTTCCGTCTGCCTGATCCCTCTTTTCTCGGAGAATCGGTTCTGATTGCCGGGGTCGACGCTGCATTTGCGCAGCGGCACGGGAACGGCCAACTTCATTATGCCGGCAGCTACTACCTGAACGAGGCCAACGGGAACCGGGCTCATACGTTCTTCTACCCGGAGTCGGATACCAGCGACCGGAGGATCCTTGATCTGATCTCAGGAGGGGTGGGATTCGTGAATTATACGGGTCACGGTCTGTCCGACCGGTGGATCAATCCCGCCTTTCACCAGGATGATATCGCTGAACTGCAGAACCTGCACCGGTATCCTGTAATGATCGGGAACGGTTGTGAAACCAATGTATTTCATCTGGATGAGTGCTTTGCCGAGGCCTTGCTGAGGGCGCCCGGCAAGGGCGCACTGGCCTATATCGGCTGCACGAACGACTCCTACTGGGACGAGGACTACTTCTGGGCCGTGGGAGTGGGTCCCATCGGTTCTGCACCGCTGCATGAGGAGAGCGGACCGGGATACTATGACCGGACATTCCACCTGTTCGGTGAACCTTACCCTCTCTGGACACCCTCTCTGGGCGAGATGGTGGCGGGTGGCAACCTTTCTGTTCAGCAGAGCACCAGTCCCAGGAAAAAGTTTTACTGGGAGATTTATCAGCTGGCAGGAGATCCCAGCCTGGTACCCTGGTTCCGGGTACCGGATCCTCCGGAGGTGAACCACCCTCAGGTGATCCCACCCGGAAGCCGGCGGCTCGATCTCACCTGCAGGCCATATTCCTATGCGGCACTCTCCCGGGAAGGAGTGCTTCTGGATGCCGGGCATGCCGGAGCTCACGGAACGGTTACCCTGCAACTTCCCGGCTCCATGCAGCCGGAAGACCTTGACGTGGTGGTAACCGGGGCAAACCACGCTCCCTACTTCGGAAAGGTAATGACGGGGATTCCCTCCGGTGCCCATCTTTCGCTGCTGGATTACCGCTTAACCGCCGAGTCGGTGGAGTCTGACGGACTTGTCTCGAGAGGTGAGTGGTTTTCGCTCGATCTGGAATGGGTCAATGCGGGAAACTCCCCCACTGCAGCCGATACCCTTCTGCTGCGGACACCGGGTGAGGAGCTGGCGGTAACCGACAGCCTGATCACCGTCAAAACGGCCGAACCGGGAGACACTTTCAGAATCTCCCCGGCTTTTCGGATCCGCTGTTCCGGGTCTGCCGGGGATATGGACGAATGGGTACTGAGCCTTGTTCACAAGAGGTCAGGCGAAGAAGCCCCTATATACCTGAGGGAACATGTGGTGGCTCCGAGGTTGCAGTCGGGCGGCATCCGGTGGGATGACCGGGTCAGTGGCAATGGGAACGGGGTTGCCGAGGAGGGAGAGTGGCTCTTTTGCAGCTGGAAGATCTATAATGCCGGTCATTTCCGGTCGGATAGTCTGGGCAGGGTGGAAACAGATCAGGGTCCGGGCCTTTTCGATCGGGTCGATTCGGAGGAAGCCGGGATCCTGCCGGCCGGAGATTCCATGACGGTCTGTTTCCACGCCCGGGTCGGGCCGAACCCGGGATACCGCGAAAGGTCGGGATTGTGGATCGCTGAAGACATTTCCGGAGGGATTGCCGACAGCTGCATCCTCTACCCGGGCAGGTTCCTGGAGGATTTCAACCAGGGGCGTCTCGATCGCTTCCCATTTGTTCAGGCAGGCGCTGCCCCCTGGTCTGCCGATCGGGAATTTTCCAGGTCGGAGCCTTATTCGGTAAGGTCGGGAGAGATTTCCAACAATGGATGGAGCCGTATATCCATCATGGTGGAGGCGGACCGGTCCGATACCATCTCCTTCTGGTTCAGAGTCTCTTCCGAACAGGGATATGATTTCCTGCAGTTCCATGTGGATTCCGTGATGAAAGGCCGCTGGTCGGGGGAGAGCGGCTGGAACAGCTATTCATTCGCGATCGAACCGGGGATCCATGAACTCGCCTGGTCCTATACCAAAGACCAATCGATCAGCAGGGGGGAGGATGCCGCCTGGATCGATGACGTGGCATTCAATGCCTCCGCTTTCAGGCAGCAGGACCTTTCTCTGATGGCCATTTCGGAGCCCCGGTCGGGCCCCTGGCTCGGAAAAGGGGAGCAGGTGGCCCTGCTGATAAAGAATACAGGCCGGGATTCGGTGAGTGGCTGTTCCGTCAGGATCGATCTGAAAGGGGTGGTTCTGGAGGATTCACTGCAGAGCATCCTGCCACCGGGAAGTGAACAATGGTGGGTGACTGATGACCGGTTCGATCTTTCGGAACTGGGGACCTATATCATTTCCGCTTCCATCGGATCTCCGGCAGACCAGTTCGCTGGCAACAATGCACTTCAGGAAACGGTCCTTCATTACAGCTTTCCGGATCTCTCCCTCCGTCTGGCAGGCATCCGGGAGGAGCATGGTGAAGGAGCAGAAGCACATCTTGAGCTGACCAATGCGGGAAACATCCTCATCGATTCGCTCTATTACGGGATCTGGATCTCCGGCAGTCTGGTGGAAAAAGGAAGGCGTCCTCTGCATCTTCCCCCGGGCAAGACCACCCGGGATACTTTCCTGCTTACCGGCCACGGTGATCTGTTTCCGGTTTCCGGTATCCATGAATTCCAGATCCGTTCCCTTACACCCGACAGTGTACTTTCCAATAGTGTGGTCCGTGGTACGTTTCAGTGGCAGGCAGTGAATAAGGATATGTCCCGGTTCCCTCCGGAGGTGGAGGTCTCCCCCAATCCTTCCCGGCACGGCTTCCGGGTGTTATTCCGCTCACCCACAGAAATTCCGGCTACGGTTGAACTGATCGGATCGGACGGCAGGCTGGCCGTTTCCAGGAGGATCGGTGCCGGAACCCGGAGCCTGTTCCTGCCTGCAGGTTCGCTGGATGCCGGAATCTATATACTGAGCATCCGATCCATGGGGGTATACCATCCTGTGGTGATCACCCCATAGTTCATTCGGCCAGCCGGAGGTCCAGTATCCCCCCCTTCACGATATAGCAGGGTGACCCGCACTCTTCGCCTCCGTCGTAAATGTACATTTCGTCGCTGTCGAAAGCATAGATGGTTTCATCTCCGGAGCGGTAGGTGGCTCTGACGGTGTAGGTGCGGTCCAACTCCGAATTGAGGTAAAATTCGTCCGTCGTTGCCGTATCCTGCCAGTCGATCTCTCCCCCCTCGAAATCGCCCCGGTAAAAGGTCAGTGGAACCGAATCGTAGATTTCATTGATGGTCAGATACACGATCAGGTTCGCACTGTCGGGAATGAAGCCGAAACATTCATTGCAATCGGTTTCCCAATTCATATCCTCCGGCTCGCAACCGGTGAAAGATACTGCCCCCGCCAGAATGGCCAGAGACAATCCGAGGAGCAGACTAATATTCGATGGTTTTGTAAACATCATCCAGTTTTCTGTTTGGAATCCTTACGAAAAGGGTCAGATTCATTTTCCAGGGTCTCTCCAGAAGGGTCCCGAATGTATAGCGCTCCACCCCGGCCTTTATTCCCACCCACCTGCCGCTCATGTAGAGTCCCGCAGAAGGGATCACCGTCAGATCGGGCGGGGGATTATCGCCGATACCCCGGTACCGGGGAAATGAAAGGAGTCCGTCCACCTGGGCGAAGAGGCCGTATTCGGTCCCCTGCGGGTCTTTTGCCAGCTGAAAGTATTTTCCCGCTCCCAGCGCCCATCCCCAGCGGTTCTCCCGGTACTGGTAGATGACCGAGTCGCCGGCAGCGACCTGAACGGTGCGGAGTACGGGTCTGAAATCCACTCCGGTTCGGGCAAAGAACCCATATTTTCTGTCCACCAGTGCGCCGCGTACCTGCATCATATAATCGTTTCCGCCGAATGAGTGACCATAACCGATATCGAGGAGTGAAAAATCGGGCCCCGGTGCCGGTCCGGCTCCCTTCTGTTTCAGGAGGCGGGCCGTTTCCTGATCATTTACCTCTTCCGCCAGATCAAAAAGGCTTCGGTGTGGGGTGATCAGGTGGTGGATATTGGCCCCGCTGTCGATCAGCATCCTGGCCACGGTGTCCTGCCGGAACCGGATCGCATGCGCCAGAGGGGTGTAATTCTCCTTATTGACCTTTTCCAGTCCTGCGCCGTATTCCATCAGCAGTGAAGCCATCTCCTGCCGGCCCAGCTGGGCGGCGATCATCAGGGGAGTGTTCCGGGGATGGTCCCTGGCATCCACCTCCAGTCCGTTCTGCAGCAAAACATCGGCAGTGGCCAGGTTACCGAAGTAGACGGCGGTCATCAGGGCACTGTTGCCGTCCCTGTCACGGATCGAGTCGGAGGCTCCGAAAAAGAGCAGAAGGTCGGCCATGGGATAGTCGTTGAGTGCCGCTGCATAGATCAGCGGTGAACCTCCATAGGCATCCTTATGGTCGGGATCGGCTCCCTCCTGAAGCAGCAGGTGTGCCACACTGAATTGCTGATTCAATACCGCCACCAGCAAAGGCGTGGTCTTTTCCACGTAGGTGAGCTCCAGGTTCGCTCCGTTCAGTAACAGCAATTTGGCCATCAGACTATCGCCCCTTTCTGCTGCATACATCAGTGCGGTCATCCCTCCCTCGGCACGTGCATTGGGGTCCGCACCCCTTTTCAGAAGGTACAGGGTATTGGCATGAGCGCCCCTGAGTACCGATTCCAGCAAATTCCAGTCTTCCGCTCCCGGCCGGAAGTAGGAGGTGTCGGTGGGAGTCAGCAGCGAGTCATACTGGGCCGACAGAGGGCTGTGAACGGCTATGAGCAGAAAAATGCCGGACACCAGGTACCGGGAGATCCTATGACAAATACGTTCAGCCACCGGACTTCTTCACTCTGTAGCCTTTTTCAGTAAGTATCGTCACCACTCTGTCACGAAAATCGCCCTGGATCAGGATCTCCCCGTGCTTCGCGGAACCACCAACTCCGCAGGCTGATTTCAGCTCACTGGCCAGCGACCTGAGGTCCGCTTCCGCTCCCCGGAATCCTTCCACAAGGGTCACCGTTTTACCCCTGCGCCGCTTCCGGTCCAGTTTCACATACAGGTATTGCCGACCGGGATCAGGTGTATTCTCCTCCTTCTTCTCTTTTTTATCATACTCGAACCCGGGATCGGTGGAATAGACCACCCCCAGCCGCTTTTTCCAGTCATTCTCCATTGCTGGTGGTTGTTTGAGCCGTTCAAATATCCGAATTAATCTCCTTCATCCGGGAACCATCAAAAATCCTGCCGTTATGATCCTGAATCAGCGGTCAGTTGCCCAGCTCCAGCTGGTTCCGGACCAGGTTGAAATAGTGTCCCTTACGGGCGATCAGGGAGTTGTGTTTTCCCTCTTCCACGATCCGGCCCCTGTCGAGCACAATGATCTGGTCCGCGTTTTTTACGGTACTCAGGCGGTGGGCCACGATCAGAACCGTTTTGCCCTGGAAGACCAGCTGCAGGTTTTCCATGATCCTTTTTTCATTATTGGCGTCCAGCGAACTGGTCCCTTCGTCGAGAAAGAGAAACTGAGGATTTTTGTAGATGGCTCTTGCGATCAGAATACGCTGCATCTCCCCGCCACTCAGTGTCAGGCCCTCCTGCCCGATCCGGGTATTGTATCCCAGGGGAAGCTGGTCGATGAAATCATCGATGCATGCCATCCTGGCAGCATAAAGCAGCTGGTCGGGACTGATATCCTGCTCGCCGAGAGCGATATTCCGTGCGATACTATCAGAGAAGATAAACCCATCCTGCATGACCACTCCGCAGTAGCTTCTCCAGAGATCGGGGGGCATCATCTGAATATTCATATCCCCGACCCTGATCTCGCCGTTGCCAGGAGGATAGAATCCCAGCAACAGTTTCACCAGGGTGGTTTTTCCACTGCCGCTGACGCCCACCACAGCTGTAACAGTGTCTTTTTTCAGAGTCATAGTGATCCCTTCCAGGACATTACGGGGAATGGCCCCGGGATAGGAAAAATCGAGCCCGCTCACCACGACCCTGTCGATGGAGGGGAGTACGGTCACCCCGGTCTCCTTCTCATATTCGTCCTCAGTTTCGTGGATTTCACCGAGCCGTTCCAGGCTGATTTTGGCATCCTGTGTCCGGTGGAAAAAGGTGATCATCTGCTCGATGGGACTGTTGAGCTGTCCGAGGATGTAACTTACGGCCAGGAGCATACCCAGAGTCATGTCGTTGTTCAGAACAGCTATGGCTGCCGTTACGTTGATCAGGATGTTTTTCGTTTCATTGATAAAGATGCCGCCGGCCTCCTGGTACTGGCTGAGGGAAAGACTGCTCATATTAACCCTGAAGAGTCCGGCCTGGATATCTTTCCACTCCCACTCGTTCGTCCGCTCGGCATTATTCAGTTTGATCTCCCTGATGCCGTGAATGATCTGGATCAGCTTGCTCTGGTTTTCTGCCATTTTGGAAAAGTACCGGTGATCCAGCGATCTCCGTCTTCTCATGAAGATATAGATCCATGTGAAATAGAGCAATGAGCCGGCCAGGAAGATCAGGAGCAGCTTCAGGCTGTAGATAGCCAGGATCACTGCAAAGACCAGGAGGCTGAACATGGAGAAGAGGATGTTGAGCGAGGAGGTGGTCAGAAAGGATTCGATCCGGCGGTGATCGCCTATTCGTTGAAGGATGTCGCCGGTGAGTTTGGTGTCGAAGAATGAGACCGGCAGCTTCATCAGCTTGACCAGGAATTCAGAGATCAGAGCGATGTTGACCCGGGTGCTCAGGTGGAGCAGGATCCATCTCCGGATAAAATCGATCCCCATCTGGGAAAGGATCAGCACGAACTGAAAGATCAGGACCAGGTAAATGAAGTCCAGGTCCTGGTTGGTGATCCCGAAATCGACCATCGCCTGGAACAGGAACGGAAGCAGGAAGGTGATGATGCTGCCCAGAAGAAGGCCCAGCAAAAGGTGAACCACATATCTTCTGTAGGGTGAAAGGAACCTGGAAAGATATCCGAATCCCGTTTTCTTCAGCGGTTCTCCGCGCTGATTCATGAAATCGGGTGTTGGCTGCAGCAAAAGGGCCGAGCCTTTGGGTTCCCCCTCTTTCCGGGTGCTGATCCACCCCTTCAGGAACTCCTCCTTGCTGTATACCACATATCCGGTGGCCGGATCGGCCACGTAGACCCGGTCCCTCCGGATCCGGTAGACCACCACGAAATGGTTCTGCTTCCAGTGGACGATCACCGGCAGCGGGGCCTCCTTCTGCAACCGTTCCCAGGTGAGTGAAACTCCCATGGTCTGCATCCCGATCGATTCCGCGGCCCTGGCGATACCCAGCATGGAGACCCCTTCGCGGGAGAGGTGGGAACGTTCTCTGAGGGTTTGCAGTGTGAAGTGTTTTCCGTAATACCGGGCCACCATCCTCAGGCAGGTGGGGCCGCAATCCATTGCATCAAGCTGCTTGTAGAACGGAAAAGAGGGCATAGTCCAGATGGGTTATGCCCCTAAAATTAAGAATTATTTTAACAACACTTTTTTCAACTTTTCAGCCTCTTTCCGGTATGGCCCCTGTTGTTCGATGAGCCGGTCCAGCCTGAGGATTGCCTCCTCCTTTTCGCCTGACCTCAGGAGTGCCAGTGAGGAGTACCATAAGATGGATCGGCCGAGCTGATCCCCGGGTGTGGAGGAGAGCTCGGGCAACCTCTCCAGCGCATTTTTCTCCTCACCAACCTCCAGGGATGAAAGCAGGAAAAACAGCAGAGCTTTTTGATTATCAGGTTCCCGTTCCAGGACAGGGATGCAGGCAGCCATTGATTCCAGGTACCTTCCCTCTCCGTAAAGATGAATCACCCGGTCCTCGGTTCCGCGTGTTCCATGCTGCATAGCCAGCACCACCGGATCCTCCTGCGGATTCAGGAACCTCGACACTGTCCGGTGTTCGACGGCGTCTTTCCGGATAAGGAGAACCATCACCATGGCCAGAGAGGCAGCCAGGGGCAGAAGAACAGAAAAATAACCTCTTCGTTTGTCCGCTTTCTGAACACCGGGCAGCGGTTCGTCCATCACTTCCGTGAGTTTTTTCCTGAAGGCTTCAAGGTCTCTGCGTTGCAATTCCTCCCCGATCAGCCGGTAGGCCGCTGAAACCTTTTCAAATTCCTTTTTCAGCCGGGGATCGGATGCAAGGTCTCGCTCCAGGGCCTCCGATTCCTTCAGGTCCAGCTCATCAGACAGATATTTAATAAATCGATCAACGTTGCTCATCTTTCAGTCGTTTAAATAAGGGGTCGTTCACTATCCTCTTAATGAGGCTCTTCTTGCACCGGTACTTACGGTCGGCCGCATGATGCAGATCCTTATAATCCATTTCTGTCCGGATCTCCTCCAGGGTGAAATTGTTGAAGTACATGGACAGGATCTTCTGGCAATCTGTGCTCAGCTCATTGAAATGCTTGTCGAACAGCCGGGTGAGATGCTTCTGCAGGAGCGGATCATCTCCAGGCCCGGGGTCCTGCACAACCTGCGGATAGTTTTTCAGTTTCTCTATGTGCAGCATGTATTTCTTTCTTTCCTGAACCCAGATATTCCTGCAGATGGAATAGAGGTAGGTGCCGAACTTACAGGTCAGCTCCAGTTCTCTGGATCGTATCCGGTTGTAAACGATGATCATGGCCTCCTGAAAAACATCCTGCGCCTGTTCCCTGCTTCCCTGGTTGTGGGTGATATACCCTTCGATCATTGGATAGTAGGCGAAGTAGATGTGCTTCAGTATGGCCGAATCGTGATTACGAATGCCACGGATCAGTTCTTCTTTGTTGGGCGAGTTCATCATTCAGAAAGGCATAAAAAAGGGCAGGTGAATAGAATTCACCCGCCCAGAAAGCAATAGTTTTAGTTAGTAAGTAGAAAAGCAATGTACCTTTTCCAAATGCTCTTCCTACAAATATATGTGATTTAATGTACAACATCCAACTCCGGCTATGTTTTATAGCACCATTATCAGGGATTAATGTGACGCGGGAGGTCCATATCAGCGTCCAGGGTTCCATTTTTTTTTCGGATCGGTCAATGGATACGGATGTTACCTTGCTGAAACCGGAAAACGGGACTCCCGGTAAAGTTTTTCAATTCGGGCGCTCGGAATTATTTCTCGCTGAC
>CAZOHA010000051.1:0-11715 GCA_964579515.1 uncultured Bacteroides sp.
AATGTAGGTGTTATGCAACTGATTATCCTTACATTGGAAAACCACTCCGGAAGGATTGATGAAAACAGGAGGTTCCACTTCTCCATTTTTTCCAGATTGATTGGAGATTTGAATATTCCCGGCAATAGCTATTCCATTGATTCAAGGAAGTACCAATCAGGTAAGCTGGTATCCACCCGGATGGTTCAAAACCTGATGTCCCCGTTTCCGTATTTATTGATTAACTTTATCCTGGTTGATTCAATGTTACACTTAATCTATCTCCATGAAATCCATTTTCGACCTCGCAATCATTTTTCTGCTGCATACGATGGTCTCCGGCCTGACCGCAGCATCTCCGGTGTATCTGCAGGACAGTCTGGTTTCCCCGCAATTCAATCCCGGCAAAGCGGACTGGCTTGCATCGGATGTTGAAACTATTGATGATTATCTGAATCAGTACGTCATGTATCCCGATGCCGCCAGGCGTAACCGCCAGGCAGGCACCTCCATCATCGAGTTCGTGGTGACTGAAGATGGAGAGCTTCAGGATTTTCAGGTGATCAATCCGATCTCCGAGGAGATAGACCGGGAAATGCTTCAGGCGCTCTCTCAGACCAGAGGTCTGTGGGAACCCGGACGGCTGAACGGGATGAAAGTGCCCATGAAAAAAGAGGTATCCCTGGTTTTTGTGCCCGGTGATCAATATGATCTGGCTGCCGAGGCCAAAAATCATCTCACCGAAGGAAGCGAAGCCCTGTTCACAGAGGAGAATCCCCGGAAAGCCCTACCGCACCTGGATCAGGCGGTGAAGCTGTTCCCTTACAACAAGGATATTCTCTCCGTTCGAAGCCTCTGCAGGCATCAGCTGGGGGATCTGGAAGGAGCACGGCAGGACTGGGAACGGGTGATCAACATGAATATCGGCAAGGCCACCCAGCTTGAAACGGGCTATCTGATCATCAGGATGAGAGATCTTGACGGTTATGAAGAATTCGACCGGGCGGTCAGACAGGCGAAACAGTAGGAGCGGCCCGCCAGGGCTTGCTTTCCCCAGCGGAACCGTTCCGCCAGGGCTTTCTTTCCCCAGCGGAACCGTTCTGTCAGGGCTTTCTTTCCTTCCCCAGCGGACCCATCCCGGCTTTGCAGGAGCCCTAGAAAACGGGGTCATCAGTTTAATAAAATTGTAGGAAATATTAAACGATAACCATGAAAAAACTGGTCAGTTATTTGCTCCAGGGAATCCTCTATATCGCTCCCCTGGGATTAACAGTATACATCATCTATGTTATATTCAGTTTTGTGGACGGACTGCTGCAGCGGTGGTTGCAGGAGTGGCTGAATATCAGCATTCCCGGCCTCGGGGTGATTATCACCGTCGTACTGCTGATAATCATAGGTTTCCTAGGGAAAACCATAATCGCCCGCCCGTTTACGGCCCTTTTCAACCGTCTTATGAAAAGAGTCCCGATCCTGAAGGTGATCTATTCGGCGTTCAATGACCTGTTCTCGGCCTTCGTGGGGAAGGAGAGGAAATTCAACCGGCCGGTCGTGGTCACGGTAAACAAGTCACTGGACCTGGAGAAACTTGGGTTTCTCACCGAAGAGGATCTTTCCCTGATCGACAGAAAGGAGAAGGTGGCTGTCTATTTTCCCCATTCGTACAACTGGTCCGGAGAACTTTTCCTGGTGCCCGGAGAACTGGTCAGACCCATCGATGTGAATCCTGCCGATGTGATGAAATTCATTGTGTCGGCCGGTGTGGCGGACTGGGATTGAGTGTTTTCATTCAAGCAATCAGGAATGAACATCTGGATATTGATATCGCTGATCGTATTGGGATTGTTCTTGTTAAAGAAAGGAGCAGACTGGTTCGTCAGGGGGAGTTCGGAACTGGCCAGGAGGTTCAGGATCCCGGAACTGGCAATCGGGTTAACCATTGTGGCTTTCGGAACCTCTGCCCCGGAACTGGTGGTCAATGTGGTGGCCGCCTCGCAGGGTAGTGCCGACATTCTTTTTGGTAATGTGATCGGCAGCAATAATTTCAATCTCTTCGTCATTCTGAGCCTGGTGGGACTGATTGCTCCGGTGACCTTGAATTCCAGCACCGCCTGGAGAGAGATCCCCTTTTCCACGGGGGCGATCCTGCTACTCTTTCTTCTCGCGAATGACACATGGCTTTTCGGAAGACCAGGTTCCGAATTAACCAGGCTGGACGGGCTCGTCATGTTGCTGTTCTTTACTCTCTTTCTCTGGTATGTTTTCAGGCAGATGAAAAAGGATCCGCAGGCGGAAACCGGTCAGGCCTCCAGGATGAGAATTTCCGGAATACTGGGACTGATGGTCCTGGGTCTCGGGGGACTTGTGGTCGGGGGTAAGCTGGTGGTGGAAAGTTCGGTCAGGCTGGCCACTCAGCTGGGCGTCAGTGAAAAAGTAATCGGGCTCACTATTGTGGCAGCCGGCACTTCCCTTCCCGAACTGGCCACTTCGGTAGTGGCAGCCCGGAGGAAGAACATGGATATCGCAGTGGGCAATATCATCGGGTCCAATATTTTCAATATCTTATTTATCTTACCGGTCAGTTCGATGATCAGGCCACCGGCCTACCATCCGGCATTCAACATGGATCTGGGGCTCCTTGCACTGGGGACCCTCCTGCTCCTGGCCTCCATGTATACCGGCCACCGGATGAGGATCGACCGATGGGAGGCCATCGTTCTTTTTGCGGTCTACATTTATTACCTGACCCGGATGCTGGGGGGATTTCCTGTCAGGTAAGCGCAGCAATCGTGGGGACCTGCTCCTTCAGGTTGCTCAGCTCTTTTTCGGGATCGAACAGGACCGGATAGAATTTCCCGGCCATGGGCTTATCCTGGGGAGGGATCGGGAAATTGCCCGTGTCTTCTTTATTCTCAAAAATATCCACATTCGACCGCGTGCCTTCTCCCATCACATTCAAAACCAGGGCCCTGCGCTCTCTGTCCGAACGGTTCTCATAGGACCCGTGCATCATCAGCGGATGATGAAAACTGGCATATCCGCTTTTCAGCGGATTGGAGACCTTTTGGGCCATGGCCTGCTTCTGATCAGCAGTAAGCACTTCGCCCACCGATTCCATATCTCCCGCAAGGCCGGTTCTGGGAAGCAGCCCCCAGCGATGGCTCCCGGGAACATAATAAAGGCATCCGTTATTCTCGTCGGCATCATCCAGGGCGATCCAGCAGGTCAGGTGGTTCATGGGACGAGTCCATGTCCAGTAGGAATAATCCTGGTGCCATGCTACCACTCCTCCGTGCTTCGAAGGCTTGCAGAAGAGTTGATCATGAAACTGCACCACCGGTTTTCCAAGCAGCTGATAGGAGGCCATCAGAAAGGCCGGGTTCCAGAGGACATCGTGGAACGGTTCTGAAACCCTCCATGCTCCCAGCGCATGAAACAGCACCCGGGAAGGGTCCTCCGATTCATTGCTGTTGTATTCGTAAAAGAGCTCCTGTTCTTCGGGCCTCAGTTGCAGAATGGATTGCAGCGATCCTTTCAGCACCTCCACCTGCTCTTCGCTGAGCAGCCTGATTTCTGTCACATAACCGTTTTCATTAAAATGACGGATCTGATCTTCCCCGAGTGCATAATCCATCCACTCCTCCGGCGAGGAGGGTTTGTGAAAAAGTCCGGAGATCATGTGGTGAGTGCTGGACAGGTCTTTCATGGAATTCGATTTAGGTTATTAGGTTGTAACAACACGACCGGCCAACAGGTTCAATGGATACATTTATTAAATTAGAGGGATTAATCAGAAAACCTTTCTCATGAAACACACTGCCCGTGCCGGAGTATTTCTCTGGTCCTTCATTCTGTTACTGATTTCGATAAATGATCTGCACGCGGAGGTCAGGCTTCCGCAAATCCTGGGGGATCACATGGTACTTCAGAGGGAGCAGCCGGTGAAGATCTGGGGATGGGCCGACAGCGGCGAGCGTGTGACGGTCACCTTTAACGGTCAGTCGCAGCGGACCCGCACCGGCCGCGACGGCCGGTGGATGATCACACTCGATCCCATGGAGGCGGGCGGACCCTTCCGGATGGAGATCAAAGGAGAGAATACTGTGGTATTTGAAAACATCCTGATCGGTGATGTCTGGATCTGCTCGGGCCAGTCCAATATGGAGAGGAGCGTGGCCAACTCGAACGATGCCGAAGAGGAGATTGCTGCGGCCGATTACCCCCGGATCCGTTTGTTCGAGGTGCCCCGCAACGTCCAGCTGAAACCGGTGGAGGATATTCCATCCGGGGAGTGGAATGAGTGCAGCCCGGAAGCGGTGAGGAACTTCTCGGCGGTGGGGTACTATTTCGGCCGGCATCTGCACAGGAAGGCGGGGATTCCCATCGGACTGATCAGCACCAACTGGGGAGGGACCAATGTGGAAACCTGGACCTCACGGGAGATGGCGGAGACCGATCCGGAACTGCGGGAAGCACTGAAAGAACTCGACGGGATGAATATGGGGGGAATCATTGAACAGAGGCAGAAGGAGAGAAAGAAACTGCTGGAATCACTGGGCGCGCTCGAATCGGGGATGAAAGACGGGAAGGCTATTTGGGCAGGAGAAGATGTCGATTTGGATGACTGGGGCCGGATGGAGGTGCCCGGACTGTGGGAATCGAATGGATTGCCCGGGGTCGACGGGGTGGTCTGGTTCCGAAGGACCGTCGAACTGACCGCTCCGCAGGCGGACGGTGAGGTCACCCTGCGCCTGGGAGCCATCGATGACAGCGACAGGACCTGGATCAACGGGATCGAGGCAGGTGCGACCGGCAATGCCTATGACAAGGAAAGAATATACCGGGTGGACCCCGGTGTTCTGGGGGAGGGGGAGAACACCCTGGTGGTACGGGTGGAGGATACCGGCGGGGGAGGCGGATTCTGGAGCGACCCGGAGGTCATGCAGATGACCACTACCGAAGGAAGCATCCCGCTGGCGGGAGAGTGGAGGTACCGGGTCTCGGCGGAGAGTTTCCTTGTGAATGCGCCCGTGGCTGTTCATCCCAATTCACTGCCTACCCTGCTTTACAACGGGATGATCCATCCCCTGATCCCGTTTTCGGTGCAGGGGGCCATCTGGTACCAGGGAGAGTCCAACGCCGGCCGGGCTTACCGGTACCGCACTCTTTTCCCCAACCTGATCCGTGACTGGCGGAATAAGTGGGAGGATCCCGATCTGGGATTTTATTTCGTTCAGCTGGCCAATTTCAGAGCTCCGAAGGTTCAACCGGGTGAAAGTGATTGGGCCGAGTTGAGGGAAGCCCAGGCCATGGCCCTGGATCTTCCCGGAACCGGGATGGCGGTGACCATCGATATCGGCGAGGCGGATGACATCCATCCCCGCAACAAGCAGGATGTGGGGAAACGGCTTGCGCTTGCCGCTCTGCACGACACCTATGGCCGGGACGTGGTTTATTCGGGTCCTGTATTTAATACGATGGAGGTAGTCGGAACTACAGCGGTGGTGGAGTTCGATCCCATGGACAATGAGCTGGTGGTGCGCGACAGATACGGCTATGTGAAGGGGTTTGCCATTGCAGGGGATGACAGGGAATTCCACTGGGCAAGGGGAAGGCTGGAGGGGAACCGGATCTACCTGGAAAGTGAACATGTGGATGACCCGGTGGCGGTCCGGTATGGCTGGGCCGATAATCCCGATGACGCCAATCTTTACAACGCGGAGGGACTGCCCGCTTCTCCTTTTCGCACCGATGACTGGCCGGGAATCACGTTCGGTAAATAGACTCCAGCTCAACCATTTCATAAAAATGTTAAAACAGCCGTTCTTCTCGCGGCCTTGAGCTACCTTCGCGCAAAACGAGCAAACATGAGAAGAATATTGGGTATCTTGCTGGTGCTGACCTTCGTAGTATCTGCGTGCAAGAAAGACGAGGAAGAAAATGAATACGTGAACGGTAACTACCGGGCCGAGACGGCTGAGTTCAGTTTCGGCTGGAAGGCTTTTCTCGAAACGACTATACAGGATGATGAAGCGGTCTCAGTTACTTTCGACTACCTGGATGAGGATGGAAACCTGAAGTCGGCTACCACCGATCAGGAATATCCCATGGATCCGCATCCGAGAGAGTGGCTTCCCGAACTGGAAAGCCAGCTGCTGGCTCTGGACATCACCAACGTTTCTGAAATTGACGGTGTCACAGGTGCCACCGGTGGTTCAGGCGACGCATACGACCTTTTCCTGCTGATCCTTGAAGCAGCAGAGATCGGCGACATGACCACCCAGGTGTTGTCGGCAAAATAATTCTTTAAGGATTTTTCCTAACTTCATCGGTCAACAATACTGTTCACCCATGAAGATTTCATATTCCTCCAGTTACGCCAGGCGGATCCTTGTCGCCTGTCTTGCATTTGTCATAATCCTTACCGCCGGTGCACAGGATCCTGTCAGGGTACTGGTGATCGGGGCCCATCCCGACGATCCTGACGGAGATTTTGGCGGCTCCGCCATCCTGTTTTCCCGCATGGGTCACCAGGTCAAATTCCTTTCACTGACCAACGGAGATGCCGGACATCATGAGCGGGGAGGGGGAGATCTGGCCCGGGTCCGGATGGCCGAGGCTCAGGAAGCGGGCCGCAGGTTCGGAGTGAAATACGAGGTGCTGGGGATTCACGACGGCGAGCTGATGCCGACCCTGGAGAACCGGCTGAAGGTGATCCGGGCCATCCGGGAATGGGAGGCCGATATGGTCATCACCCACCGGCCCAACGATTATCATCCCGATCACCGGTACACCTCCATCCTGGTGCAGGATGCCGCCTACATGGTGATCGTGCCCAATGTGGCTCCGGAGGTTCCGCCCCTGAAGAAAAATCCGGTATTCCTTTACTGCCAGGATTATTTCCAGAAGCCCGTTCCCTTTGAACCTCACATTGCGGTGGATATCACCGATGTGTATGAGCAGAAGATTTACGGAATGGCTGCCCATGAATCGCAGTTCTTCCAGTGGCTGCCCTGGACCTCCGGGAGTCTGGACCAGGTGCCTGAAAGTGAAGAGGAGCGGCTGGAGTGGCTGGGGAAGCGACGCTACAATCAGCCCACAGAAGAGGTGAGGGCCTGCCTGGTGAAGTGGTACGGGGAGGATGGGAAATCCATTCAGAAAGCCGAAGCCTTCGAGATCTGCGAATACGGGATCCGCCCTTCCAATGAAGAGATCCGGCGGCTTTTTCCCATGCTTCCGCAGTAATTATTCCTCGCTGTTCCGGCCGCTCATAGCGGGTGCTCAGGGCAAACGTATCGAGGGCGAAGCCATCTTTATTTTCCAGAGGCACGCCATCGACTCGATCCTTTCGGGCGAGGCATTCGAGACCGGGATCGACCATTATCTGCGTAATCTGGCGGTGCAGGAGGCGGTCTACCAATCAGCGGAGAGGGGCATTCCCCGGGAGGTGGAGTATCTGGAGGAGGGATAAATAAAATTTCCCTACCTTGCCCCCTCATTCCAAACAGCTCTGATGCGCCTTTCCCATTTTCTTCGCACAGCTTTCACCAGGCTACTGGTCTTGCCGGCGGCCCTGGCAGTTCTCACTCTTCTATCCCATTCACTTTCGGGACAGGAACTCTCAAAACACCCGCTTTTCAGAGCAGCCGACCAGTTCAACTCCAGCTGCCCGAGGATGGTGGACCGGGATACCCGGCTCGACAGTGCGGTCTTCATTCCTGCCAATATCTTCCGTTATGATTACACGCTTGTCAATTACAGCGCCGGGCAGGTGGACGGAGAGGCCCTGGCCGGCTACCTCCGGCCCAGGATCATTGCCAATGTCAGCAGGAACCCGGAAATGAAGGTTCAGCGCGATCAGCGGGTCACCATGGTGTTTTATTACAGGGACAGAAGCGGGGATTTCATTACGGAGATCAGTCTGGAACCCGGTGATTACCTTCATTGAGTGGATTTTTCTTATATTCAGGGATGAACCGAAAAACTCATCCCATGAAAGATCAACATCCCTCCACATCGCGCCGGTCGCCGCGTTTGATATCGATGCCATGCAGCTGATCCGCTGAATAGACCATGGAAAAGGCATCCGGACAAACAGTGGTAGTCAGTTTCCTGCAATACGACCGGGACAGCAGGTGGTGGGCCATGAGGCAGATGGCAGAGGTGCCCCGGAAAATGAGGAGGGTGGAAGGGGTGACCTTCCATAAAATGCTGGGGACCGGCGGGGGAGCGGGCTACAGCCACCGTCCCGATTTCCGAACCTATGCGCTTCTGACCGTGTGGGACAGCCGGGAGAAGGCATCCGGGTTTGAATCCCGCTCCGCGGTGATGGATCACCTTCGGAGCCGCACCCGGGAGATCTATTCCCTTTTTCTGGTTCCGGTCAGCTCCAGGGGCCGGTGGTCCCGGAAAGAGCCGTTCCGCCCCGTCTTGCCTGACCGCCCCGACCCCAGGTTGGCGGTCCTCACCCGGGCCACCATCAAGCCCCGGTTTTACATACCTTTCTGGAAGAGAGTGGGCCGGGTGAGCCGGTCACAGGAGGGAAGGCCCGGGCTGCTGTTCAGCAAGGGGGTGGGGGAGCGTCCCTGGATCATGCAGGCAACCTTTTCGGTATGGGAATCGGTCAGTCAGATGGAGGCTTTTGCCCACGATCCGGAGGGGTATCATTATGAGGCTGTGTCGACCACCCGAAGGCTGGGGGGGTTCCGTGAAGAGCTCTATGCCCGGTTTCAACTGCTGAATGTCCGGGGAACCTGGAGAGGGGGGGATCCTGCAGGGGAACAGGGATTATGAATATTTGGAGATTGACCTGATTGTCAAATGAGTATGGAGAGTGTTTTGACGGGCATCCGGTCCGCAGCCGGATTTTTGGCCCTGGTGCTGGTGCTTTGTTCATGCCAGAAGGAGGATCCGGCGGGACCGGACGGTGAGGAAACGTTTGCGGTGGAGACCGGGAACAGTGTGATCCCTTACCTGAAAATAGAGACCCGAGGAAGGGAGATCATCAATGAACCGAAAATCCCTGCGGAACTGACCATATATCTCCGTCAAAAGCAGGTGCAGCAGACCCCTGTCGGGATCGAATACCGGGGGTCCACCTCATTCCGGATCTCCGACAAGAAATCTTTCGGGATCGAGACCTGGGATGAAGAGGGAAATGACATAGATGTTTCATTTTTCGATTTTCCTCCCGAAGAGGATTTTATTCTTTCCGGCCATATCGTCAACCTGAAGGACCGGTATGTGTTTGACCGGACTCTTATCTACAACTACCTGGGATATAATATATTCAGAGAGATGGGGTGTTATGCCAGCCGGACCGAATTCGTGGAACTGGAGATCAACGGGGAGTATCAGGGGCTGTATGTTTTTATGGAGAAGCTGAAGCGCGAAGATCACCGGATAGCCATTGAGAAGATGGATCCCGGAGACGAAGATTCCCTCTCCATCACCGGAGGATATATCCTGAAGATCGATAAGACAGCCGGGGGGGAATCGGCGGCGGATCAGCCGCTGGCGTATTATCTGAGCAACTGGGAGGATGATGCCCGGTACACTCCTGAGATCAGCTTCCGGTCGGCTTATGATATTTACGGTGAGCCGCTGGACCTGGAGCCTTTCGGTCCTCCCTACCACTCCGGTCAGTATCTGGAGACCTATTTCCTGTATGAGGAACCCGATGCCGATCAGATCACCCCTGCCCAGAAAGCCTATATCCGGGAGTATATCCACCGGTTCGAGACGGCCCTCCTGACCGATGACTTCACCTCGGACAGGCGGACCTACACCGATTATGTCGAACTTTCCAGTTTTGTCGATTACTTTATCCTGAACGAACTCGTCAGGAATGTGGACGGATACCGGCTCAGCACATTCCTGGTCAAGGACCGCGGCGGCAAACTGAGGATGGGCCCGGTGTGGGACCTGGATATCGGTTACGACTCGGGCGGCCGCATCCCCTGGGATGGATGGGTGATCGATTATAACGAGTATGTGGACCGGGATGCCTGGATGATGCCTTTCTGGTGGCCCAGGCTGATGGAAGATCCGCTTTTCAGGGATGCCCTCAGGGAACGATGGTCAACGCTCCGCGCAGGTGTTCTTTCCAACGAATCGGTCCTATCCCTGGTGGATGAAGCTTCGGATTACCTGATAGATAACGGGGCCGTGGAGCGGAACTACCACCGTTGGGACCAGGGGATCGGTGTTGATTACCCTTCCAGTATCGGGAACCTGAAACGATTCCTCGGGGAAAGACTCCTCTGGATGGATTCCAGGATCTTGTAGCACTTTTTTATCAGACCGGTGAATACAGAGAACCGGTGTCTATCGCCTGCCCAGGTCCTTGAACATAATGCCGGCGCTGATGGTCAGATACTGCTGCTCATCGACGGACCGGTTCCCGAAGATATAGTGATACCTTGCACCGGCATTGACCGAAAACCTGCCGGAGAGGCTGATCAGTATTCCCAGTTCGGGCTGAAGCCCGAAATTCCACTGGTATTCATTCAGAAAGGTGTAGAGGCCCAGGTCAGTGCGCTGCTGAAAGTAATACCCCCCGATGCCCAGTCTGGCATAGGGCTGAACCCTGCTTTCCCGGCCGGCCGGACTATACTGGACGGTTCCGAGGACGGGGAATGAATTCAGGTAGCGGAACTGTTTGCCGTATACGGTCAGGTTCCCGTCCTGGTAGGTATCCTTCTCGAGGTCTTCGTAAAAGGTATGTAAACCCACTTTCAGTCCGATGGAGACGGGGTCGGTCAGATGATATCCCAGTTCGAAGCTTCCTCCCCGGAAACTGCTCTCCCCGATATAATCCCTGGTTCCGGCCAGTGAGACGGAATAATCATAGGTGAGAAGCAGGTGTGTCTGGGCGTTTGCCGTCCCGGTGAAGAGTCCGCCCGCTATAAGCAGGAACGCAGCGAGGATATTTCGGATATGATGGGTGAATGGTTTCATATTCGGTTCGTTTGTTTATTAGTCACAGGTTCAGTAGAGGTAGGGGGATTGCCGGAATGCCTGACGGATCCCGTCCGTAATACGTTGTTCGGTGTTGGCGGCAGACATCTCGGCCAGCCCGTTCATAATGGCCATCCAACGTACCGTATAGGATACTTCATTGTCCTCCCGGTCCACTTCAAACGGATCGACCGGGTCGATCATCTCGATGATCACGGTACCCACGGCATAGGAATAGGCCACCGGATAGCCCCAGGGATAATAATAATTGTAGTTGTACCCCGGATAGTAGTAATTCAGTCCGTAGTAATTTCCGTAATAGTTATAACCGTAGTTATAATAATCATAGTAGTATTCCGTATACCTGTCGGTTGAACGGTTCACCAGCAATACGACAGCGCTGTTCATTTTCTGCTCGTCGGTCGTATCGGCTTCAGTGAGTCTGGTATAGCCCGCACTGTCCATCTGGTGAGCGATCTCTTCGAGGATCGCGGCATCCAGTTCGATCTCCTCTTCCGATTTTTCGTAAGACTCCCCGTCACTGAGAACGGGCAGAGTATCGGGAAGCAGGTAATAGTTCCTGCCTCCGAAATCAAAATCCTCGTCATACTGGGTCTGTACCACATCCAGGTCCGCCAGCTCGTCATACTCTTCGGGATAGCAGGATGCCACCAGGGCGGCCAGGACTACCAGCAGGGAAATCCTTATGATCTTCATATCTTGCATGTATCTGGTTTTTTTCTATTCAGTTTCATATTATCCGACGGTGATCTGATT
>CAZOHA010000051.1:11815-33269 GCA_964579515.1 uncultured Bacteroides sp.
ATTATCCGACGGTGATCTGATTGACGATTCCACGGACTCCGGGTATGTAAAGAAGCGCATCATGGGCGGCATTGGCCGCTGCATAGTCCTGAACGCTGCCTGAAAGAGTGACCACCCCCCTGTCGACGGTGATATTGATTTCGTTGGGGTTGATCAGGGGATCCACATCAAGCGCTTCAAAGACATTGTCGGCGATCAGCTCATCGTTAACCTCCACGCGGCTGTTGATCACCAGGTTGTTTTCCACGGCGGAAACTCCGTTCAACTGACCGGCGATATCTCCGGCCAGCTTTTTCTCATGGTACGAATCCACGGACCCGTTCAGTTCCACGATGCCATCGTGGACCACCACATCCAGATCGCCGGTATTGACCTGATTGTTCCAGATCAGGGTAGAACTGACGCTCTCCTCGATCTCGGGATCGGTCGGCTTCTGATAGGTTTCCGGGGGAACCACTTTGAGCCGGTTATCGACCGTTTTCACGCCCATCACCGTATAGGCCACATTCTCGGCAGCGCGAAATGCCTGATTATTTCTTACCTCTCCTTCCAGTCTCACGCTTCTTCCCTCCACATCGACACGGATCCGGCTATCGTGGATCCGGCTGTCCCTCCGGAAAAATCTGTCCACTTTTTCTTTAATCTCCTGTTCAGTCAGATCGGCATCTTTTCTCATTGGATTCACTTTTCGTTTTCTGTCGTCTTTTGTTTTCTGTCGTCTCTGAACCGACTACCTTCAACAATCAAACCAACCGGAGAATGCTGCTCTGAACCGGACCCGATCCAGGAGTAAGCGGAGGCCTAATATTCAGAAAAACAATACTATACGTACTGCCAACAGGAACAGGACAGGTGTGTTGTGTTGTGGATATTGGTCACGGTGGTGTGATGATTTTCACCAGACGCCGGGCGATCCTAAAAATTGGTGAGAAAAGTAATTCAATACCGGGATACCGAAACAAATAATGATGTATGTTTGCACAAATCAAAGTGAGTATGGTACCATCCTGATATGCTCATTCCGCTCTTCCCCCGGTCGGGGGGAGGCGCTTCCGGTCCCGGACACTTTTTAGCGGGGGCAGCTTATTTTAGCGGGGACCGCTCGCCCCACAAATCCAGCTTCTTATTACCTCACTTTTCCGGATCCGCTTATGGATCTGTATGATTGAGTTGGTCACTGAACCATCCGCGATCAATGAATTGATTAAGAAATTAACAATGAAAAGGACTTCAAAAACAAATGGCGGCAGAAGAGAATTGACCAGGAAGCCGGCCTCCACCGTGGGACCGGTCAGGGATCTGGAAGCGTTTCTTCAGCCAGACTGGTGGAAAAGGATTTTTAACTCCATGTACTTGCGGACCGACGCCGATGTGGTGGAAGATGAGACTGTCACCTCTTTTGAACTCGATCTGTTTTCCGGGATACTGGATCTGCATCATGATCAGGTGATCCTGGATCTTGCCTGCGGACAGGGAAGGCATACGCTTGGACTCTCCAGGCGGGGCTTCAGAAATGTATATGGACTGGACCGTTCACACTACCTGATCCAGAAAGCAAAGCAGGCAGGCGTTCAAGAGGGACTGAAAGCGAAATTCAGAGAAGGTGATGCCCGGAAGTTGCCCTATCAGGCCGACTTTTTCGATGTAGTGATGATCCTGGGCAACAGCTTCGGTTATTTCGAGAGCGTCGAGGATGACAGGAAGATCCTTCTGGAGATTTTACGGGTCCTCAGGCCTGGAGGGAAATTTCTTCTCGATGTGGCCGATGGAAGTTATCTACGTGAAAACTTCCAGCCACGGAGCTGGGAATGGCTTGATAAGAATTATTTCGTATGCCGGGAGCGATCCCTGGCTTCCGATAATGAACGGCTCATCTCCCGGGAAATGATTTCCCATGCCACAAGGGGCGTGGTTACCGATCAGTTTTATGCCGAGCGCCTCTATACCGGTGAAATGCTGTCGGATTTGCTGAGAAAAGCCGGTTTCAAAGATATTGAGGTCCATGACGACTATCACACGTCTTCTTCGCGGAACCAGGATCTGGGTATGATGGAAAGGCGGATCATTCTCTCGGCAACCGTGATCAAAGAGTGGTCGCCCCGCAAAGCCAATGCCTTGGATTTAAACCATGTGGTGGTGATCCTGGGTGATCCGGACAAATCGGACATCATCAAACCGAATACTGTTTTCGATGAAGATGATTTCACCACCATCGATCATTTGAAATCGGCTCTCAGTTCTTTGCAGGGCTACCGTTTCACGTATCTGAATGATCATGATACTCTGATACAGAACCTGCTTAAAATCAGGGCGCGGACCGACCTGGTATTGAATTTATGTGATGAAGGGCTTTACAACGAGGCTGTCAAAGAGCTTCATATACCGGCGGTCCTGGAAGCACTCAGGATTCCCTATTCAGGATCCAATCCACAGTGCCTGGCCTACTGCTACGACAAATCTCTTATCCGCGGAGTTGCCAAGGAGATGGGAATACCGGTGGCGGAGGCATTCTACGTCCGTCCCGGCGATAACATCTTCGAGCTTAATATCGGATTTCCGGTGATCGCCAAACCCAACTTCGGGGATTCCAGTTTTGGAATTACACGAAACAGTGTGGCACATAACGTGGAGGAGTTGAACGATGCCATTCTTCAGACCAGGGATGCATTCGGATATGACCATCCCCTGCTGGTGGAAGAGTTTCTGACCGGCAAAGACCTCTCTGTCGGGATCATCGGTAATCCTCCGGATTCATATATGGTTCTGCCCATCATCGAGGAAGACTACTCACAATTACCGGATGGTCTTCCGAAAATCTGCGGTTATGAAGCGAAATGGATTCAGGATTCACCCTATTTTCAGATGCTGCGGTCGATCAGGGCAGAACTGGATGAGTTCACTGAGAAACAGATCATCGCCTGGTGCCTGGAGTTGATGACCCGGCTCGATTGCAAAGACTATGTTCGGTTTGACTGGCGGCTCGACAGAGAGGGAATTCCGCGCCTGCTGGAAGTGAACCCGAATCCGGGATGGTGCTGGGACGGTCACCTGGCCAAAATGGCCTCCCTTGCAGGCCTGGACTACCCGGCGATGCTCGGTGAAATCATCACCGAGAGCCGGCGGAGGACCGAAAACATGCGTGGGGACCTGATGGCCAATGAAAGATCCCGCCTGCAACCTCCGGAACAGGTCCAGGAAAAGCATTCTTATGAACAATCCCCCTCGAATTGAACCTGACGGATAAGACCAGGGCCGTAAACCGGCTTTACACTCAACTCGACAGGCACCTTTCGGCATTTAAGCGAAGAAGCTGCCTCTCCTGTGTTCCTGGCTGCGGGGAATGCTGCCTGAAGAATGATCTGGAGGCTACCGTGCTTGAATTTCTTCCTGCCGCTTACCGGATATTCCTTGAAAATGAGGCGGAGACGATGCTGGATAAACTGGAAAACCAGACCGAACCGGTCTGCATTTTCTATAATCCCTTTGTCAGCGACGGTTGCTGTTCCAGGTACCGGGACCGTGGACTGATATGCCGGTTGTTCGGCTTTGCGGCCATGGAAAACAAATACGGGGAGCCGTCGCTGGTGACTTGTGGCAGGATCAAAGCAATGATCACGTCCGGGGAAAAGGGGTGGTCGGCCGGGATGGCCCCTGGTATGACCACCTACTACCTCCGGCTGTACGGGATTGATCCTCTGCTGGCCACCACCTACATGCCAGTAAATATGGCCATCAGGGAAGCCCTTACTGTTATCATGTTTGACAGAGGATACAGGAAGAGGCCCGCCTGACGGCCACGTAGATCGTCATCCAATCGATCGATCCGTCGGTCTTGATTTCCGGGTTCGTGGCTTCTGGATTCGTGGCTTCCGGCTTTGTGGGTCGCGTTTTGCGATTTCACCGGGTAACATTTTGGTTGAGTTTTGCCGAAAAGGGATTACCCAAAAATCTAATTACGATCTTTAGATACACTCTCTTATCTGTTCAGGAATGCCGAGTACATCCAGACCATTTTCTCCTGTTCGCGGATGTAATCGCTCATCAGGGCGTTGGTTCCCTCATCATTGATCTCGGCCGACAGATCGAGGATCACCCGCTGCTTGGTGAGCAGGGTCTTAAATGCGGAAAGGATCTCGTCCACCGCCTTGAATCCGTCCGTAACCTCTTCACTCTCTTTGATCTCCGACTGGCCCTGGTAATCGCTGAATTTATGGGCCGCGATATGCCCCAGGGTCAGTATCCGCTCGGCGATCTCGTCGATCTTTTCGAACAGGTCATTGTAAAGTTCCTCGAATTTCGTGTGGAGTTCAAAGAACTTCTCCCCCCTGATGTTCCAGTGATATCCGCGGGTATTCTGGTAAAATAAAGAATAGTTTGCCAGCAGGTCGCTCAGCAATCCGGCCAGTTCCTGGCTCTTTCCGGTTTCCAGTCCGATGTTGTTCAGATTTTTCATGATACTCTTTGTTTACGTTATAATATGACTTATTCTTAAATAAGAACAATTCTTATCTGAATCTGTTCGAAGAGCGGATATGTTCTATAAAACATTCCGACCATCATCCGGATTCTACCGGGGTGAAGGCATTTCATCCAGCGAAAACTCCAGCTGCTGGACTTTCGGGACCGGCTCGGGGGTCAGCGTGAAGAAGACCCGGATGGTATCCTTTTCGCAAAAAACAGGAAAGTGCCCCCGAAGCTGATTGTAGGGAGTGATGTCCCCGGTGCCGGTGATCGGTCCTGCCTTCTCCGCCAATTGCCTGGCTTCTTCGGCTCGCCTGGCCCGGCTGCGGTCCAGATAAAAGTTTTCAGCAAGTATCCCTGTGCCGTCCATCTTCACATCGCCGCCCATCTTCTCTTGGCCGCTCATCTTCTGTTGATCGTCCGTTTTTTTCTCTCCGGACCGCTCCCTGCCATCGTCATCCCGGTTTCTGATCCAGGAAAGGACCAGATCCTCCACCTGCACTTTTCGTTCCTTCAGGATGGCGGAGGGAGGAAGACTGCGCGGTTTTAACCCGGCCTTTTCGAAAAGGAGCTTTTCGAGTGCCGCATCGGGCCAGGGAGAGGTATAGGTAAGATTACCGAAGGCCATCATTCCTATGCCGTATTCGGGATAGAAAATGTAGCTGCTCCCGTAACCGGGCAGGGCCCCGCCGTGGCCGATCCTTTGAATACCCCGTTCGTCGTTGTAGATACGCAATCCATATCCATAACCGGAGATCGCGGCCATTAAAGGGTCTTCATCATCGGTCTCATAGGTCACCAGGGTGGAGTTCCGGGGGGAATGCATCTCCCTCACCGAACTTCGCTTCAGAGGGCCCATTTCGGGTCCGTTCCCGGGCGGCCAGGCCGAGAGGTGAAAGCTGACATACCGGCTGAAATCACCTATGGTGGTTATCAGTCCTCCCATGGCCCCGAAGGAACCGTCATGAAGAACTGGCTCCCGCTTCCAGCTTCCTTCCTCGAAACGGTACCCTATGGCAAGCTGTCCATCGGGGACACGTTCATATTCCCAGTATGTATGGTTCATACCCAGCGGTTCCAGAATCTCCCTGCGGATAAATTCCTGGTAGGGCATTCCGCTCACCTCCGAGATCAGTCTCCCGAGAATGGCGTAACCCAGGTTACTGTATTCGTAGGTCACTCCAGGTACACGGGAAAAGCTGATGCCATCGCGGATTAACTCCTCCAGCATGGCCACGGATTCATCCAGCTGACGGTCTCCCCATGGATTGTCCTCCGGGAATCCGGCTGTCATTGTCAGCAGATGTACGATCCGGATGGGAGGGGAATCGGTGGTGAGAAGCTCCAGCTGGTTCATGACAGGAAGGTACACCGAGACCGGATCATCCAGCGAAAGCTTCCCGTCATCGCGCAGGATCATGACCGCCATGGCGGTAAAACTCTTGGTCATCGAAGCGATCCTGAACCGGGTGAGAGGAGTGACCGGGGAAAGATCTTCCACATTGGAAAATCCGATGGCCGAGTTGTGTACGAGGGAATCATCCACCACGATGCCGAAGACCACCCCCGGTATATGGCTGGCGACGGAGTGCCGGGCGACCAGCTCCTCCATCTCTTTTGCAACACCCGATATCCTGGCGATCCTGTCTTTTCCGGTGAAAAGCGGCGGCCGGTAATCAACGGATCGAACGGTTTGCTGGGTACTGGCATGGAGGAGAACAATCCATGCCATGGCAAGGACCGATAAAAGTTTCCGAACCATGAGAACGGTACCTATTCTTTCTCCAGCCGGTAAGCCACCACGCGATTGTCGAAGAACGTGGGAACATAGACCATCTGCTCCGACTGATTGAAGCCGATATCGGCCGAATTAATTTCCTGGTCGGAAGTTTTCAGGAGGGACTCTTTTGAGAAATCGGGGAAGATCAAAAACACTTCGCCAGTCCAGCTGGAAGTCAGGTAATGTCCCTCCATACCGGTGAATTCCACCCCGTCACCCGCTCCGATACCCGTTGTGACGGTTTCATACTCCCCTGTTTCCTTATCGATGATCTTGAGGTCCTGACTGCCCGAGGAGGTCAGGAGAACCCTTGAATCCTCCACGCAGAGGCCGTTGGGGCGTTCCAGTCCCTCGGTGATCCAGCGGTTCAGCGAGCCGTCGCTGTAGACCCATACGATCCCCGTATCAGAATCAGAAAAATAGATATCCCCGTTACTGTCGATGGAGATATCATTCAAAAAAGAGGCTCCCTCCACAGGTATGCGGCGGAGGATCTCTCCGCTGGTCACGTCGATCTCCACCACTTCATCGATATCGGTCACATAGAGCCTGTCGCCGAACACCCCCATCCCTTTCGGGGCGTCGAGGCCGGTCGACCATTCCATTTCCTCGATGGAGCCGTCGGTATTCAGCAGGGCGATATAGCCATTTCCGTCCTTTTCGGTGGGATTGCCATTGATACACGCCACGTAAAGCCTGTCCCGCTCTTTGTCGTACAGGACCGATTCACAGGTGAGCAGGGTGCTGTCGGTTGCCCAGATCTTCGTAAGGAGGAATTCCGCGGGGGCTGTCATTTCGGCCGACCCGGCAGATTCGTCAGATTCGGCCGACCCGGAACCGGTCTCTCTTTTACCGGACTGATTGCATCCGGTCAGAATGGAAGCGGCAAGGAGCAAAGTGATCAGATATTTCATGATTGAAGGGTTTGATTCACCAATATAACTCACTGCCGTGAAATAAGTTCACACAAATTTTTGTTCAATGTGCCGGTACGGTTTTTGAAGGCGGAATTAAAAACCATCTCGACATGAACTACCTGATTCATTTCGCACAATCGTTCAAGAACCCGGACCACCGCAAACTGGTGAAGGAGATTGTCGACAGCCAGGCGAGACGACTGTCAGGGATAGGCGACCGGCACTTCAGATCGGCTGTGACCGATCTATATTTCGATAATGAATCCGGAAATGTGCTGAAGATCCTGGCAGTGGTGAATCTGAACGGTGAGATCCTCTATCTGAAGGAGCAGGGAACCCGGCTTGACAGGATAGTCCTGTCGTTGTTTGACAGATTGAAACTGTTGCTCACCCGCAGGTTCCAGGCTGATCGACTTGATACGATCAGGCGTGAAAGAGCAGTGCAGGTCCGGTCTCTCCAGGAACACCTGGACGATCTGAAGGATCTGAAGGAAGCAGATCAGTCACAGGTTTTCAACAAGATCCTGAAGATCATATTGAACGATGTGGCCAACTATATAAAGAGGCGGTTGAAATCGGCCGAACTTACCACTGCTGTGAAACGGGGCAGATTCAAGGTCCAGGAACTGCTGAATGAGCTCTA
The DNA here is from genome assembly GCA_964579515.1 of uncultured Bacteroides sp. Lineage (GTDB taxonomy): Bacteria > Bacteroidota > Bacteroidia > Bacteroidales. The sequence continues at coordinate 19,617 of CAZOHA010000051.1, forward strand.
CCTGATGGTGTATGAAGATCTGGACGAATTGCCCGCCGAGGATCCGGACATCACGCCCTGGCTCTTCCGGAAGGCCGATGTGATGCTTGCGGAGAAGTTGATGGAGTTGGAATTTGAGAAGGAGCGGTTTTCCGAGTATGAGCAGCTGGTCGAAGCCGAGTTTCGTTCACTGGAAGAGTCGTTTACCATCGACGGAGAGGAGGAGATCATCCCGCTGGAGGAGCTGGAGGAATACCATGATCAGGTGTTTCCCGACTGGTATATGGCTGATGACCTGATCTACGGGGAAGAGGAGACCACCCTTCTGGAGGAGCTGAATGTCAGCCTGGGTCAGGGGGAGATTCACCGCCACATTGAAAAAGAGCTTGCCAAGCTGCCTTTAAGGGAGCGGACGATCATGGACCTTTATCTGGCCGGACAGATGTCAGCAAAGGAGATCGCCGGTATCAGGGGAATCTCTCCCAGGGAGGCGGAAAAAATTGTCAGCAAGGTCAACAGCCGTTTGAAGGAGAGTCTCTCAAACCTGATGAAAGAGGGGTAGCAGTCCGGTGTAGGGAACACCCTTCCGGGGTTCTGCCATCCAATCTGCCACCGTTTCCCTCCATTCCAGGTAATGGGGGGTTTTCTTGTGTGCTGCGGCAGTTTCCTCCGATTCATAGGCTTCATAAAGGACGAAGGAGCCGGGATCGCCCCTGCTCTGGAGCACATCGAACCTCAGATTCCCGGGTTCTTTGACCGATTCGTGGTGATTGCTGGTGGTGGCCCGGATAAAGGATTCCACATGCTCCGGCAGAACCTCCACATAAACAATGGTGACAAACATGGCAGATCAAATAGTGGTCAGACCCTAAGGATCTGATCGGTTTGGAAGATCAATAACGGTGATTTCGGACCGGCTGGTCGCGGGACGGAATCCATCCGCAGGTATTAACCGGGTTTCGGTAGAAACAGGAGGTTCAGGTGCTTTCGCACCCTTTTTGAACGTATTGGTCAGTTCCACCTTCTGATTCAGTTCATTGGGATAAGTGAAATGCTGATTGGCGACCCAGTAGGTATACTGAGACGGCTGATCCTCCCAGATTGCTCTCACCTCAGTGCCGTCCCATGCGAGATAGTAACCGATCCGGTAATTAGTCCCGTCGGCAGGAAGATAAATCTGTTCTTCCCAGATCTGATCGCCTCCGTCATTGACATACAGGGGGCTTAGGCCACGGGTTCCACTGTTGGTAACAAAAAGGAAGAAATAGTCGGTCCCCACACTCAGTTCCCGGGTTACGGTGCCCCCTTCCAGGGATACATCAAAAGTCCAGTAAAGCCTGGTGCCTATCTGATCTCCGGAACTGCTAGTGCCTGAAGTTTCGGCGTTGTAGCTCACCGATGCTCCCTCCAGATCCCGGTAGGTGGTCTGCTCCCCGCTGGCGATTGTTCTGACCACCCCGAGGACCTCAATGACCATCTCGGTATAGGTGTTGTTCACGAACACCAGATCGGTAGTTGCCGGCTCCACAGTGATGTGTCCCGATTTGGTAATCACGTCCGATCCACCCCGGTTCCTGACTTCCAGTGTGACCGAATAGATTCCTTCCGAGGAGTAGGTGACCAGGGGATCCTGTTCCTGGGAACGGGAAGGGGTTCCTCCGTCGAACGTCCATTCCCACACCGTGGGTTCGCCGGTCGATAAATCGCTGAACTGAACACTTTCACCCTCTGTGACAGAGGTCCGGTCGGCAGTGAATTCGGCCGAGGGCTTTTTGGTGCATGAGGCCATGGCAATGGCTGCTGCCGCCATAACCACAGGAACAAGTTTTCCCATGCACCAAAAATAGCTATTTTTTCGTCTCGATCAGCACCACACCGTTTCCGCCTCTAGTTCCGTAGATGGCGGCTTCGCTGCCTTTCAGGATATTGATCGATTTAATATCACACGGACTGATATGGTCATACGCCATGGTAGGAACTCCGTCGACCACCACCAGGGCTTCCGACGCCCCTGCTGTAAAGGAGTTGTTCCCGCCTCTTATCAGGAAGGCATTTCCGGATACCGTAACCCCGGAGAAACGCCCCCTGACCAGGTCGAAAATGTCGGAATAGTTACAGAACTCGTTATTGTCCTGCTGAAGGTTGTCGATGGCATAGGAGAGGTCTTTCTCACTCACATATCCGTAACCGACCGCCAGTTCGCGGTTTTCTCTGGTGTCGATGAACAGCAGGTTGATGTTCAGTGAGTCCGTATCGGTATTGACCCGCTTTTTTACCGGCTGGAAAGTCTTTGGTTTGATCTGGATGACATCCTTCTCCTCGCATACGATGGAAAACTGGCCCAGTGAGTCGGTCATGGTGCGGGATTTTGCCTTCTTGGAGGCTACCTCCACATTCTGGACCGGGTACCGGTTGAAACAGGTCAGTTTTCCGTGAATCACCCGGGTCTGGGCAACGACGGTCGATGTGAGGACTGCTAACACTATGAATACAAATATTTTTCTCATGGTTCTCTTTTGTAACGGCTGCATATGGTCAACTATTATTTAAGACCCCAAAAACCGCTCCAGGTTTAATAGTTATGAAAAAAGAAGTAACTTTGTATCTGAACACATCAAAATCTTTTATGGGTAGATCTCAGGAATCCTTTCAGAAAAAAGAAGTCAGGAAAAAGAAAGAAAAAAAGCGACTGGACAAAGAGAAAAAAAGAGCTGCGAGAAAAGACTCCGATAAAAAGGGCAGTCTGGACGATATGATCGCTTATGTCGACGAAAACGGGATGATTACCGATACTCCCCCTGATCCTGTCGACAAGAAAAAAACAAAGGCAGAGGATATCGAAGTCAGTATACCCAAAAAAGATCCATCTGAAGAGGGCAGCCTCATTCATACCGGGAAACTTACCTTTTTCAACGATTCCAAAGGCTATGGATTCATCCGTGATCTGGATACCCAGGAAAGCGTTTTCGTGCACATCAATGAATTCCGTGACGATATCCTGGAAGGGGACCGGGTGACCTTCGAAGTGGAGAAGGGGCAGAAAGGCCCGGCCGCGGTCAATGTCCATCTGGTCAAGTAGATTTTTCCAAACTTTGTGTTAGTTTTATAGCAGAAACTCACGTTCAGCTGCTATGAAAACTGCAAATGAGGGAATCCGAACGGTTCTGGTCACCATCCTCCGGGTGGCCATCGGCTGGCATTTCCTGTATGAAGGACTTTCCAAACTCTTCATGGAGAACTGGTCCTCCCAGAGCTACCTGGCCAATGCCCACGGATTTCTTTCCGGGTTTTACCACTGGCTGGCATCCGGCGAAGGGCTGGTCCGGGTGATCGATTTTTTAAATGTCTATGGCCTGATCCTGATAGGCCTTGCTCTGTTTACCGGGATCCTGATACGTTTTGCCGCAGGTGCCGGAGTGCTTTTGTTGCTGTTATATTATTTCGCATATCCTCCCTTCGGCAGTTCGCTGTTCGGGACACCCGGAGGACATTTCTATATCGTCGACCGGAATTTTATCGAAGCTGTTCTGCTTTTATGGTTTGTTTTCAGCCGCCGGACCGGCTATGGTATCGATCGCCTGATCAGAGAACGGCGCCATAGTAAGGAGGCCGGTGTCTCAGGTTCCAGTAAGGAGGCCGGTGTCTCAGACTCCGGTGCTGACGGACCGGTTTCCAGTCCATCGCGGCGGGAGGCGCTGAAGAACCTGGCCACCCTTCCTGTGCTGGGGGCCATGGGATGGGGAGCATTCAGGCATGCCGAGAAGGAGGTGGACGTGATGTCGGGTGCCACCATTCAGCTCAATTTCTCCTCTCTGAATGAATTGAAGGGAGAACTTCCGATGGGTAAGATCAAGGACCAGGTTTTGAGCAGGCTGGTGGCCGGAGGAAACCTGGTGGGGGGCTGGGCCCATTCCCGGGATCTGAAATATGTCCCTTCCCTGTTCAAAGCATACAATACTGAGAAAAAGGTTTATGAGACCCTGATGATCGCCGAACAGGCCGGGATCAATGCCATCAACATCGGATTCCCCACCAATGAGCTGATGGCCAAATACAAAAGGTCCACCGGCAGCAAGATCAAGGTCATCTGTCAGGTTCATCCCGATTTAGAAACAAACGATTATTTCGGGAGGATCGACCAGGCCATCGACTTCGGGGTGGACATCCTCCAGGTCAGGGGAAATGAGGTGGACAGGCTGGTGCGCGATAACCGTGTCGATGTGGTGGAGAAGATGGTGGACTATATCCGCCGTCAGGGATATGTGGCCGGACTGGGCGCCCATTCAGTGGATGCCCTGATCGCCTGCGAGGAGTACGGCATTATCCCCGATTACTACATGAAGACCATGCACCACGACCAGTACTGGTCGGCTCATCCCCGGGAGAAAAGAGAGCCCTTCGAGGTAATCGGAGAGTATCACCTGGATCACAACCGGTATCACGACAACTGTTTCTGCCTGTACCCCGAACGAACGGCAGAATTTGTGAATCAGACTACGGTGCCTGTCATGGGATTCAAGGTTCTGGCAGCAGGCTCCATCGATCCGGCCGACGGGTTCGAGTGGGCCTTCCGCAACGGTGCCGATTTTATCTGTGTGGGAATGTTCGACTTCCAGGTGGTGGATGATGTGAACACCACCATCGATGTGCTGGCCAACCTCCGGGGCCGGGTGAGGGAGTGGTACGCTTAGCGATACCAGGCATTTAAAATTTTCAAGGAAACCCAGAAGGATCTGCCCCTTCCCTCTATACCCGATCCGTGGTATCTGTAGGCTTCATCGAGCACATTCAGGATCCCGGCGTTCACCTCATAAAAACCTCCTGAGTATCGGAGAGAGATATCCAGGGTGTTCCATCCAGGGGTTCCTCCCTCCCGGATCCGGTCATCATCCATATCGCCCTGCGACAGCCTGGACTGCTTCCCGGCATGCACCCATTCGATCATTGCACTGAACTTTTTACGGGAATACCGGGTGCTCAGTCTGCTGTTGAGCGGGGGAATTCTGCGAAGAGGATCCCCTGTCCGGAGGTCCTGTCCGTGGGTATAACTGATGTTCCCCAACAGTTTTAAGAAGGATGTGAGCGAATAGGACCCATATGCCTCAAATCCCTGTATCATGGCTTCATTCAGATTCATCCGCTGGTATACCTGGAATCCGTCGATGGAATCATTGCCCTGATAGGTCGACCGGACATTGGTGATCAGGTTATTCAGTTTGTTTCTGAATACAAAGAGATTGGCTGAAAACCGGGGATCATCAATTTTCATTCCGACCTCCAGGTTCACCGAGGTTTCCGGTGTTAACTCGTAGTTGGGAATTTCATACCGGAAATCGGCAATCCCCAGGCTCGAAACGTCATTGATATTGGGTGCCCTGAATCCTGAACTGACAGAAGCCACGAAACGTACCTGCTGCGATGCTTTAAAATTTACACCGGCATTTCCGATCAAAGCAGAGGGAGAGATCTCCGTATCGCCCAGGAGCTCATCCCTTACGGAGAGCCGAATCCGGTTATACCGGCCTCCGAATGCCAGCGAGAGCCGGCCCAGGTCCATGGAGTGAAGTGAAAACAGGGCGAGGTTTTCCGACCTCGACCGGTCGGGATACAGACCCCTCAGATGGACCCGCTGACCGGTCGAATCATTGAACTGTATGGTCTTGCTCCGGATGAAATCTTCATAGAGTTCGATACCTGAAGTTACAGTCCAGAATGAAAGGGGTTCGGACCATACTTCCAGGGTTCCGTTCAAAGTGGAGACTCTGTCCTCCTCCGTTTCAGTTACCAGACTGGCTGCTTTCTGTTTGATCCTTCTCTCCAGGGAGTTCTGATAGGATACCGTATAAGAGACCCTGGAAAAGAGGGAAGATTCGTAGCGGGACTCCAACCGAACGTAAGACAGGATCCGTTGCTGCGGATCGAACAGATAAGTGGAGTAATCCCCGGTGGCTATTTTATGGTAAAGGGGGACCTCATTTTGCTGATGATACTGAAAGGCTCCTGTCAGCTGGTGATTGGTTGTAAGCTTACGCCTGATTTTTGCATCTGCCGATACTTCCGTATATCCGGTGGGGCTTAAAGTGCCCAGTCCTTCTCCCGCGACAACGTCCCCCAGTTTTCTGTAAGATGCACCCAGCCTGAAGGCCGTTTTCTGCGAGCCGGCTTCCAGCTCCGCCCGCCCTGTAGCCTCCATTCCCCCACTCATATATTTTCCATACATGGTGGCTTTATAATCCCGGCCAGCGGTGGTAAATGCAGGTGATCTGGAAAGGACCTGGATAACGCCCCCCAGCGCATCGCTTCCGTAGGGGACCGAACCCTGGCCGTTCATCACCTCGATATTATCTATCAGGAATGGATCGATGGTATTCAGGTATTGATTGGGCCCCGACCGGAAGGTGGAGTTATTGAACCGTATCCCGTCGATCATAATCAGGGTATGGTATCCGGTAAGCCCGCGCACAAAAGGGGACCCCCCTCCCAGGTTGGTTCGTTGCATCCACACTCCCGGAATGGCGGACAAGGCATCCGGAGTGGAGGCGGCCGCAGCCAGGTGAGGATCCTTCCCGGTCATTTTCGAGATCGATTCGGGCCGGTTGATGTTGGGGGTCTCACTCCTTTGGGCGGTGATCACATACTCAGGGATGTGGATCACAGTTGTATCAGGTTCCTGCTGAATCGCCCGGACGGGGTTGGTGGAAAGAACCAGAGCGTTCAGCAGGGCGCCGGCGAGAATGATCGTTCTCATTGATTTATGAGCATTTGTTTACTCTCTATCTGTTTTCCAACCGGTGTTCATCCCTTTCCATGCTCTCCAGGATCATGTCTTCCTTGTGATCCATCACGGGAGACTCTTCCAGGGCCTTCCAGTCAAATTCCTCATCGAACGGGTCCAGCGCTTTCTGAGGATCGAACACCTCCGGATCGACCGGTACCGCGGTATAGGGTGCATAGTCGGGAGTATCGGTAAAGAAGTCGGCCAGATCCGAGGCTCCCGCATCGTACTGGTTCAGATAGGGCATGCCCAGGATGTTCCAGAAGGTTTTGAAGATGCTCCCGAAACTGTAATGAACGTGGCTCACATAATCTTTCCTGACCCATGGCGAAGCGAGCATCAGAAGGCTGCGGTGCGCATCGATATGGTCCACGCCGTTCTGGGCATCGTCCTCCGTAATGACGATCAACATGCTTTTCCAGTAAGGGGTCCGGGAAAGGTACTCGATGATCCGGCCCACGGCCAGGTCGTTATCGGCCATGTAGCTTTCCCGGAAGGGATATCCCGCTTCGGGACGCTCTCCGGCGCCATGATCATTGGGGATGATCACAGTGATCAATGCCGGCATGGTATCCTGCCCGCTCATCCATTTCTCTTCGAACTCTCTTTGAAACTGGTCGATCCGGAACTGATCCGGGATCGCCATGTTGTAGGTGGGGTACATTTTGGAGGTGCGGTCCCAGATAGGTTGAGGCAAGGGAAAATTGATGAAGTGCCTGATTCCCTCGTATTTGTAGTCCGGTTCATATATCCCCGGTTCAAACATGATGCTGAACCCGAAATTGAAAAAGTCGATCCCGTGACGTTCCAGGTGATCCCACATGGACCCGGCTTCGTTGTAATCCTCCGGATAGATGGCTCCGGCGGCACCATTCATGGCGTATACCCCGGGAGCCTTTGAATCGAACCTGAATGTGCGGTTTCCGCCATAGCTGGCAGCTGTGGTGGTTTCCACCCACTCATTGGGGTAGGTGTTCACCAGCCACCGGTGGCCGTCTGCCGACACATCGGCATCCACATAAAAATTGTCGGCAATGGCAAAATCACGGGCAATTTTCAGATGATTCGGCATGATATCCGCATTTTCCACAGTGACCGTTCCGTCAGAATTGCTGAAGGTGACCCCTGAACCGTAGCGGGACAGCGTGGCATCTCCTTCTCCATCCTCGATTTGTCCGTATACCTCATCATAGGTGCGGTTTTCTTTTGAGATAAAAACGATGTGTTTGATGGGACTCTCTTTTTCACCGGGATACAGGGGCACCGGATTGTTTTTTCTCCAATCGAATTTTTTTGAGGAAGCTTTGTTAAAATCGAAATTATTGGCAATGACCCTGTCCGTATATTTTTCCAGTTCATCATCGGGTGGAATGTCGAGAATCTGAACCGTCCCGAACATCAGGGAGCCGATATAGCTTCCCGCGGGTGTGAGCTGGAAATCTGCTCCTCCGTTGGGCCCGCTTCCGTATCCTTTGGCATTGGCGACGATCAGTTTCCTGCCGTCGTTGCTGACCTGTAGTTTGGCCGGGAACCAGCCGGCAGGAATGTGCCCCAGCACTTCCAGACTTTCCGTGTCGATGACCGCGATGGCATTGATCCCCGACTCGGCCACATACAAACGTTTCTGATCGGGCGAAAGGGCCAGTCCGAACGGAATCACGCCCCGAAACTGCCGGATGCGACGTTCGGGTTTCAGATAGATGGTCTGAACCACTGTGTCTCTCTCGATGGAGATCACCGATACATTATCATTGGTTCCGTTGGTCACAAACACATACCGGTCGGTGGCAGCCAGCGAATTGGGACTGGCACCCCCCACGGCGGGGATATCTTCCACCAGTGCACCCACCAGGTGGCCGGTTTTAGTTTTAGTGATCACTCTCGGATGATCCGGATCTTCCAGAGTGACCGTGAAAACGGAAAATGCTTCGGGAGAATTCATATCACCCAATCCGGGGACCGAAAGTGTGTCGGAATCGATGCCATGGATCATCTCTTCAGTACCGTAAGCAAAAGCCGGGTACTTCAGCGCCTCTTCCTTTACATTTTCCGGCGTGATACCCCCGATCACACCGTATTCAAACATGCCCACGTTGGCAACGTAGACCCTGCTTTCGTCAGGCGACAGACAGATGCCGAACGGATATCTTCCCACCGGGATGCTGTGTTCCAGATTTCCTGTTTCCGTGTCGATGATCACCATCCGGAAACCGATCTGATCCACTGCATAGAGTTTTTTCCCGTCCTTTGAAAGGGTCAGGTCGCCGATATAGCCGTGACTGTAATCGACCGTGTCTGAAACAAAGGAGCAATCGATTGAATCTCTTTTTTCACCGGTATCCAGATCGAACAGATAAATCATGTTTTCCTGTCCCCCCGATACATATACCGTCTTGTTATCTTTGGAAACAGCCAGGCCCATAAAGACCGAAGCCAGCACCCCTTTGTCGGTGGAGGGACCGGGAGGTACCTGCTGTATTTCCGGAGTGCCGGACAGAATGTTCCTGATGATGGTAATGGAAAGCGGATTGGTGCCTGAGTTGGCTGTAACCACTGTATTTCCGTCGGGACTGAGTGTTAATCCGTAGGGATGGGGAGCAACGGTAATACTCTTCCCGGCAGGGGTAACTACCCTTCCGTTCGGGATGACCGTTTCTCCCGATTTGTCGATCGCTGTGAAACGGCTGCCCGCCGGGGCCGTGATGATCCATGGTTCGGGAGTTTCAGCATTTCGTGAACAGGAACTCCAAAAGAAATACAAGAATATCAATACCATCGTTGTTCCTGACAACCACATTCTCAGAGGTGCGTTCTTCATCTTTTTAATGGATTCATGTAAACAGGCCTGGAAACTGTCCAGGCCTGTGTTTGAGATCATTGTTTTCACTGGTTTAATCCCAGCCAAAGATTTGCTCCAGATTCGGGTTGAGAAGTACCTGGGTTTCGGGGATCGGCCGGTAGTAGTATTTGGGTTCCAAGAAGGTGCCTCTCTCCTTGATCCCCTCCACATTACCCGAATTGCCGTTCTCCAGGTAGAGGTCCGCATCACTGTCCTGCAATCCTACCCGGTAATACCTTAACACGACGCCCAGTTCATTCATCTCCTTGTCTTCCTGTGCGGGAATGGATTCGGATACATCGATCAGGATAATGTCATCGTACCCATCACCGGTCAGGTCATATTTTCCCAACCCGGGAAAAAAGATACCCTTCGGCTCATTTTCAACCAATCTGCCGCAATTCCATCGGTACAGGTCATCGTACCGGCGCCCTTCAAAAGCCAGCTCAATTCTTCGTTCACGGCGAATTTCCAGTAATTCCTGCCAGGCGGGGGTGGAACCGGTGACGAGGGGATATTTTGCCTGCTGAACGGGGTCCGCCGGGGTCCCCGTCATCAGAGGTGGCATTCCTGCGCGGTCTCTCAGGCGGTTGATGGAGAGATCCAGGTCTGCCTGGGTCAATTCTCCCAGTTCGGCCCTTGCTTCGGCATAGATCAAAAGCACTTCCGCCAGCCGGATCACCGGGATGTCGATGCTTCGCATTCTTGGAAGGTCAAGTGTGTTGGGAAATCCTTTGATCTGATGATACCCGGTGAAGTTTTTGGAGAGGCTCTGAATATAGGGTCCGGGAGGGCCGGTGGCATAGGTGGAAGTATACACAATTTCCCACCCCGGATAGGCATAGGACTGATACAACCGCGGATCCCTGTTCTGAAATTCCGCTACAAAACCGAGTGTGTCATATCCGGGGATGGAGGTAAACGGAGTGCCGTCATCCATCAGATAATCCTGCAGGAGGTCTTTGGACGGGCAGATTTCATACTCTCCGAATTCGGTGGTTCCGTCGGAATTGTTCACCACTCCGTCCTCACATATAATATGGAAGATCACTTCCGGATTGCCGGCCAGGTCCACACTGCTGAAAAGTGTCTGATAATCGCTCATCGGATCCCCTGTGGAATAGATGGAAAAACCTCCATTATCCATGAGTTCTCTGGAATAATCCCTGGCATATTCCAGATAGGTATCTGCGCTGGAGGTCAGATTAAGCTCCGGGTGATACTTCCTGAATGTGCCTTCATGCAGTGCCGCCCGGGCTGCATAGGCCATTACGGTCCATTTGTCCACAGCTCCGGGGAGTTGGTCTTCCTTCACATGATTCACTGCAAAATCGAAATCTTCAAAGATCTTACCCACCACAAAATCGCGCGAATCACGAGGTTTGGTCAGGGATTCCTCATCACCGGTTTCAATGACTTCCTCATACCATGGCAGGTCTGAATATCTTTTCACCATATGGTAGTAAAAGCGGGCCCTGAAGAAACGAGCCAGTCCCTCAAAGTGGTTCAGCGATTCTTCCGGAATATCCGCATTGCTGAAGTTCTCCAGAAAGAGATTGATATCCCTTAACTGTGACCACCACCAACCTTCTGTAAGGGTGGATGATGAAGGGGTTCCTATCATCATCGATTTCAATTCCGTATTGCCGGTGTTGTTGGCATTATCGGTGGTATAATATGCATCAAAGGCATACATCTGGGTGTGAAAGCCGCCTGTTCCTCCGACAGCTGAAACTATGGGGAAATTGTATAAACTGTAAATGTATATGGATAGATCTTCTTCGGTGTTGAAGAAGTTCTCCGTACCGATTTCAGTCTCCGGAAGCCGGTCCATAAAATCATCGTTGCATGCAGAAAGCAACAGGACCAGGAGTATACTTGATATCTTTATTGTTCTGTTCATGACTGTATTCTTTTCACGTGTAACCATTAGAAAGTGACGTTAATACCGAAGGAGTAACTCTGCTGGAACGGATAAGCATATCCGCTTCCCACGGTCCTGCCAGCACTGAGGGAAGGATCCAGTTTGACACTGGTCTGGGTTATGGCCTCAGGGTCATAAAACTGTTTAAGCTCTGACCAGGTGGCAATGTTTTCCGCACTGACATAGAACCTCACCCTGTTCAACCGGTCTCCCGAAAGGGGAAGCGTATAACCGATGGTCAGGTTTTTCAACCGGACATAGGAGCCGTCCAGCAGGTATCCGGTTTGGGGAATAGCCAGTCCCATCGACTGGTCGATCCGCTCTCCCAGATTCCGGTCGGCCAGCCATGCCTGAAGATGGGGATATTTGGCATCCAGGTTCTGATCAGCCAGTCCCGCCTCGATATAGGATATGGAGTGTTTGGCGCGATCCACCTCACTGTCGTCAGCGGCGCGGTAAAAGTCGTTCAGATGTTCGTAGCCCCCGGAATAGGGCTGCTGAAAGAAGCCCCAGTAAAGGTAATCCACCGGATAGTAGTCCCTTTTGGCGACTCCCTGAAAGAATGCGCGGAAATCAAAGCCATTCCAGGTGAGACTGAGATTAATCCCGAAACGATAGCGCGGGGTGAAATTCCCGATGACCTGAAGGTCCTTCGGATCATCCACAGTAAGCCCTTTCTCAATAAGCCCGTTCCCATCACGGTCCACATACTTCGGCCAGCCGGGAACAATGGAGAGGGCGCCCCAGGGAATAATGGCAGTCTGGTCCAAAGCTTCTATCTCTTCCTGGTTCTGGAACAAACCGTCGTTTTCCAGTCCCCAGATCTCACCCAATTGCATCCCTTCATAAAACTGGATCAGGTTTCTGTTGGGATTATCGAAACTGGTGATCTCCGTCTGGTTATCAGAGAGGATGAATCTCACATTGACAGCCATCGGATCAGTACCCACATTAAAACGAGTCTTGTAGTCCAGCGAGAGTTCCCAACCCTTCGTTTGGAGGTCGGCAGCATTCTCATTGGGTTCGGTGGCTCCCAGGACTCCCGGTAGTTCTTTACCCTTGGTCAACATGCCCAGGGTGTTCCTGATGTAGTAATCAAATGAAGCGGTCAGCCGGTTGGCCATGATACCCACATCGATCCCGAAATTCAGTGATTCCACCTGCTCCCAGGTATAATTGGATGAAACGAGGGGAGGTGCCGAAATGACCTGCGGCCTGGAATCACCAATGATATAATCACCCCGGTAGGCATTCATGGAGGGGATATAGCCGTACTCTGAGACGAACTGGTTTCCCAGGGATCCGTAGGAACCTCTCAACTTCAGCATACTGACGGCATTCTCCACAGGAGTCCAGAAGCTTTCATTGTCGACTCGCCAGGCTGCTGAAAAGGAGGGAAAGAATCCGAACCGCTTCACTTTCGGGAATTTTGACGAACCGTCGTACCGGCCGTTGAATTCCAGAATATACTTCTCATCGAAGATGTAGTTCAGACGGGCGAATGCTCCCCGGATTGCCCACTCGGCCACCTGTTCATCCACATAGGCATCACCGGTCGCCAGCGCAATGGAGGGAACCGAGGCGGAAATCAGGTCTTTTTTTTCGGCGCTGAACCATTCCGAACGGCTTACCTCCTGATTATATCCGGCGATAGCTGAAAGATGATGTCTGCCCAACAACCTGTCGAAGGTTGCATACAGGTTGAATACATCGTAGTTATCAAAGGTAGCACTCCGGTAGGCCTCGTTCACTCCCACTTCCCTGACATCATCCGGTCCGTACCCCAGTTTGTATTTGGTATAGTACCACTCGGTATTATTGATTCCTCTCCGGATGGTATAGTCGGCGTTGATCCGGAACATATCCCGGAAAATATTAAACTGCCCGGTGAAGGTGGACTGGACACTGGTGTATTTATCTGTCCAATCGCCTCCTTCCGTGAGCCGGGCACCCTGTTCCCCGACTCCTCCTCCGCTAACGGCTCCGATGTTATTGATCAGTTCCCCGTTCGCCCAGGTACCGTCGGGATTTTTGTCCCAGTCATAGGGTTCAAAATTATAAAGTGCAAACATATCCAGGTAGCTGGGTCTGGTCCGGTTGGTGGAGGTGATCAATGTATTGTTGCCGAAGGTCGCC
>CAZOHA010000052.1:0-27756 GCA_964579515.1 uncultured Bacteroides sp.
TACTTTATATACTTTACGACCTTACCGACTTTCCGACTATTACGGGCTTTCGACTTACTTTATATACTTTACGACCTTACCGACTTTCCGACTATTACGGGCTTTCGACTGACTTTACGACCTTACGACTTTAAAGACTTTGAGACTACTACCGGCTTTACGACTTATTCGGGGATTTTTACTTTGCCCATGAACAGGATGGACCGGCTCGTGTTTTCCGTGATGGCAAAAAGGAAGGGCCGGTCGAGGGTAATGGAGGTGGGCGGTCCGACGGAGGTGATACCGATCACTACTCCTGTCACCGCCGCTGCCTCTGTCCCTTCCTCATTGACCTCGATATAGGTCTTGTGGATCACCTCGGAGATCAGAAGGTCCACCGGGCTGATCCCGGAAAAGTCGGCCTGCGGGGTAAAAGCTATCCCCAGGCCCATCTGTTCCAGATCCCCTGCCAGAGAGCGCTCGAATTCAAACTTGAATCTGGGCATGCTCACGTTGAAATCCTCTGTTTCCGTGAAGGTTTCCAGCCATCCGTTCCATGTGGCGCCGTCGAGGTCTTCCACCAGCTCCTCCACGGTGGACCCGGGGGCGGGAAGGAACAGATACATGCTGAACTTTTTGTTCTTATAGGGTAATTCCACCGCAGAGAAATCTTCCGTGAAAGAGGTATGGAAAGTGCTTTCAAGGTGCATCATATCCACCTCCTTCAGGTAGGAGCCATCGGCATTGTAAAACGGGGCCCTGCCGGTTTTACCGGGATCGAACTCCACCTCCCAGACACAGTTGAAATAGATGGCATTGATCAAAATCATCATGGTCTCGGGATCGATGGAGTCGATGATCTCATCGATCTTGCCGCGGGTCTTGTCCCTGACCCAGGCATTAATGATGCCCACCGCTTCGGTGGTTTTGAAATCGAGTTCTCTTACCGATGCATCGTAATATTCCGCATTCAGGTCGATGAACGGATCTTCGACCGGAAAGTCAGTGCGGTACCACATGGAGTTGGCGATCTCCACCAGATTCCCTTTCGAATTGGTGACCAGCACCGAAATCAGTTCACGGGTGATTTCGTTCACCTCTTCCCTGGTGAGCCCTTCGTAGTTGAGGACCTCTTCGAAAGCCTCCCTTGTGGTGGATTCCGCCCCGTTGTAAGCCATGCCCAGCGCAATGCCGACCGAAGCGGGGGAGATCATCACATTGGGAGAGGATTCCTTCTGCAGGACCGTCCGGAAGAGCTCCAGACCGAACTGGTTGTTGGTCTCAATCACCTGTGCCGATTTAAGATTGTAGTCAAATACGGGGTCATCCGGCTCCTGACTGCAGGCCGAACCCAGACCGGTCAGAGAGAGGATGACGAATGCGATCTTCACGTGTATCTTCATGGTAAATCAAAGTTGTTTCTTATAGTAAGACGTCTGCCCGGGCGATCGGGTTGCGTTTCTCACGTTTCTGTTCACGCAACCCGGGGCCCCGCTCATGCATCATAGAGATAAGATAAGGTCCCGGGATAACAAATCCTGCCAATTACATAACTTTGCCAGAGGAGGAAAACAGGATTGGCAGACACACTGGATATACTGATCGGTAAGTGTAAAAAGGGAAGAGCCGAAAGCCAGAAAGAGCTTTACGGCAGATTCGCCCCGGCCATGTATGGACTTTGTCTTCAATATGCAAACAATGAAGAGGATGCCCAGGATATTCTTCAGGATGGATTTATCAAGGTGTTCACCAAACTGGACCAGGTGAAGAATCCGGCGGCTTTCCCGGGATGGATCCGGAGGATCATGATCAATACAGCTCTTGAAAAG
Organism: uncultured Bacteroides sp.; assembly: GCA_964579515.1. Taxonomy (GTDB): domain Bacteria; phylum Bacteroidota; class Bacteroidia; order Bacteroidales. The sequence continues at coordinate 1,809 of CAZOHA010000052.1, forward strand.
TACCGGTCGCAGGTGATCCTGGAAAGGGTCGATGAGATGAAACCCGACGGAAACCAGGTGGTGGAGGGGGGGATTTTCAGCGATCTCACCTGTGAGGAACTGGTGGAACTAATCAGGGACCTGAGTCCGAAATACCGGATGGTCTTTAACCTTTATGCCATTGAAGGGTACAGCCACCAGGAGATTGCAGAGTTATTGGGGATCTCTGAAGGGACCTCCAAATCAAATCTGTCCCGCGCAAGGGGCATATTGCAGGAAAAAATCAGGAAGATTTACGGTTCAGCAATTATACGATGAGTAACCAGGGATCAGGCGGACAGGGTTTTTTAAAGGATAAGATGGCGGGTTACCGGGTCGATCCTCCGGAGGAGGCGTGGACCCGCATATCTGCCCGGCTCGGTGGAAGCAGCAGGAGGCGAATGATCATCTTCACCCTGTCTGCTGCTGCCTCCCTGGCCCTGGCTTTAAGTTTGGGGCTGCTGTTTTGGGGTCCCGGGCAGGAGAGCCGGATATCCGGGGACCCGGCAGTGGAGAGACCCGGGGAAGATCGTCCCTACAGGGCTGTGCAGGATCCGTCCGTTCAGGCACCGCGGGATGCCGGCAGGACCGGTCGGAAAATGCCGGCAGATCAGCTGGCAGCGCAGGAAATCCGGGAAAAAAGGGACCGGACAGCTGCTGTTGAGGTGCGGGAGGACAGAAACCGGCCGGCAGCCGGCGAAATCGGTGAAACGGGGGCTCAGGCAGCTGGCAGGCATTCGGGAGAGCATGATCATGACCCTCTCATTGATCGCCACTTGACGATAGCTGTCATGGAAATGGATTCGGCAGATCAAGTGCAATGGGAACCTCTGCGGCTTCCCGAGGGACCCCGGGGTGATTCCTCCGGAGTGACGGATCCCTTCGCCCGGGATCTGATGCCGGAGACAGGCGATCAGGAGGAGATCCTGATCGCTCAGGAGATCGTTCCCGAAGAACGTCCGGGCCGGTGGATAGTGGGAGCGGTGATGAGTCCCCTGTTCAGTTACCGCGATGCCGATGCTTCGGCCATCGGTACCGCAGAAAGCCATGAATCGGGAATGCTCGCCTATTCGGGAGGCGTACAGGTGGGGTACAGGGCCGCTTCAAAGCTTGCCCTGGAGACCGGCCTGTTTTTCACAAAAATGGGGGTCCGTATCGGTTCGTCCGGCATTCAGCTGCTGCGTAACGCCTATGAAATCGATTTCTCCCCTGCAGAGGGCATCGGATCGGAGCGTTCACAGGTGACTGCTGTTTCCAATTCGGTGGGAAATATTGTGGCCACCACCGGACAGGTGTACGTCAATTCTTATCTGCTGAATGGAAAAGACCCTGCCAATTCATTTGCCGATCTGGTGACCGGTGGCGTCATTAATGCGGAAGAAGGGATCAGTCAGCACCTGGAGTACCTGGAGCTTCCTTTCAATCTCCGGTATACCCTGGTCGACAGGGATCTGGAGCTGCAAGTGGTGGGAGGGATGAGTACTAATTTCCTGATCCGTAATTACGTGACCTCCGGTGCCAGTGGCAGTACAGAGCAAATCGGTTACCTGGCCAATATCCGGAATGTGAACTATTCGGGTAATGCAGGTTTGGGAATGATCTATCATATCAGCAGCAGCTTCAGCTTCCGGGTCGAGCCCAGATTCCGCTATTTTCTGAACTCAGTGAACGACGAGTCTCTTCCGTCGACCCGTCCTTACACCCTGGGACTCTACACCGGATTGAATTTTGTTTTCTGAAAACGATCCTTCCTGTACGGTGGTAATTTTCTCCATGGGAAGCAATTTTTCCGGATGCGGCTTCAATTTTACCCGTGAGGTTGCTAATTATCTTCCCTCATCGTATTTTTGCAGAATGAAGGATAGAAGTGTGTTGGGAAGAAGAGTTCGCCACTACCTGTTTGTCATTTTCTTCGTTTTTACCGCCATCTTTTCGTTACTCCTGGTCACTACCGGGTATTCCGGCCCTGCGGATGATCCGGAACCCAGGAGAACTGATGTGGGCTATTCCGTTTATGATGTGGAGGTACCAGAAAATGTCACTTTTGCAGGCGAACCCCTGCCGTTGGACCTTTTCGATGTCAGAGAGTCCCTGGAGCGGGAATTGTTGTCAAATACCTATTTTCATTCACAGACCATACGGCTGATCAAGATGGCCAACCGCTATTTTGAACAGATCGAACCGGTATTGAAGAGGAACCTTATCCCGGATGATTTCAAGTACCTGGCTGTGGCCGAGAGCGGACTGACTCAGGCAGTTTCGCCTGCCAGGGCTGTGGGTTTCTGGCAATTGATGCGGGGCACCGCTCTGGACTACGGACTGGAAGTGAACGGTGAGGTGGACGAGCGGTATCACATCGGAAAATCCACCGAGGTGGCCTGCCGGTACCTGATCGAGTCTTTTCAGAAATACGGAAACTGGACCATGACGGCCGCTTCCTATAATGCTGGCAGAAGAGGAGTCGACCGGCAGATCGGGCGCCAGAAGATCGATAACTATTATGACCTCCTGCTTAACGAGGAGACTGCGAGATATGTATACCGGGTTGTGGCATTCAAGCTGATATTTGAAAATCCTTCGGATTACGGTTTTCATCTTTCGGCTAAAGACCTCTATCCGGCGATTCCCACCTACACGGTGGAAGTGGACAGCAGTGTGGCTGATTTTGCAGATTTTGCCAGTGCCCATGGCACCAACTACAAGATCCTTAAATATTTCAATCCCTGGCTCAGAGACAACACCCTGACCAATACCGGGCGAAAGGTCTATTCCATTACACTGCCGCAGGAAGGATACAGGCGTCGCGATGCATGGCTCAAACCGTGAAAGAGAAGAATCCACAAATCGAGGTGCTGGGGGCGCGGGAACACAACCTGAAGAATATTGACGTATTCATTCCCAGGTACACGCTGACCGTGGTGACCGGACTCAGCGGCAGCGGAAAGTCCTCACTTGCCTTTGACACCATTTATGCAGAGGGTCAGCGGCGATATATGGAGACCCTGAATGCCTATGCAAGGCAATTCCTCGGAAATATGGAGCGCCCCGATGTGGATAAGATCACCGGTCTCAGTCCGGTCATCTCCATCGAACAGAAGACCACCAATAAAAACCCCCGCTCTACAGTCGGCACTGTAACCGAGATCTATGATTTCCTGAGGCTTCTTTTTGCCCGGGCTTCCGAAGCCTTTTCCTACGTGACCGGTGAAAAGATGGTGAAATATACCGAGGAGCAGATCCTCGATACTATCCTGAAATCGTTCAGGAATAAAAAGATCTATGTCCTGGCTCCGGCGGTCAGGGGAAGGAAGGGGCACTACAGGGAGTTGTTCGAGCAGATCCGCAGGAACGGATACATCTATGCCCGGGTGGACGGGGAGATCCGGGAAGTGGTGCCCGGAATGAGGATCGACAGGTACAAGAACCACGATATCGAGATCGTGGTCGACAGGCTGGGGGCCACAGAAAAGGAGAGGGACCGGCTGAAGCGCTCCCTGTCCACTGCCATGAAGCAGGGGAAGGGCATTACCATGGTCCTGGAGAAAGACAGTACGGAACCCCGCTTTTTTTCCAGCCAGTTGATGTGCCCCACTTCGGGCATATCCTATAATGAACCGGCTCCCCACAGTTTTTCATTCAACTCACCGCATGGAGCCTGTCCGCATTGCAACGGCCTGGGAACCATCAATGATGTGGACATTAAAAAGATCATCCCCGACGAGAACAAGTCCATCAGGAAAGGAGCTCTCTTACCGGTTGGTGTTTACCGGAATGCCCTTATTTTCTGGCAGCTGGAAGCTATTGCGGTCAGGTACGGCTTTACTCTCGACACCCCTGTAAAAGAGATCCCCGAAAAGGCTCTCCATTGTATTCTTTTCGGTTCGGAGGAGCCTCTGAAGCTTCAGAATACCCCTCTCGGTGCCACCTCCAATTATTTCCTCAGCTTCGACGGCATTATTCAATTTGTGCAGAATCAGGCACCCGACCAGAATGGCAGGAACGGTAAGTCGCAGGTCAGACAGTTTATCAGGAAGGTGACCTGTCCGCATTGCAACGGGACCCGGCTTAAGCCCGAAATGCTTCATTTCCGGATCCATGGAAAGAGCATTGCTGAACTTTCTGCCATGGATATTGGCGCTCTGGCAGAATGGTTCTCAGGCATTGAAGAATACCTTTCCGGAAGGCAGAGGGTTATCGCCAGGGATATCCTGAAGGAGATCCGGAGCAGGATCGGGTTTCTCCTGGACGTGGGTTTAAACTACCTCTCCCTTCAACGGAGCGCCCGCTCCCTGTCCGGCGGTGAGAGTCAGCGCATCAGGCTGGCCACCCAGATCGGCTCCAGGCTGGTGAACGTTCTCTACATCCTGGATGAACCCAGTATCGGACTGCATCAGAGGGATAACCGGAAACTGATCTCTTCCCTTCAGAATCTGCGGGATCAGGGTAACTCGGTCATCGTCGTGGAACACGACAGGGATATGATCCTTTCGGCCGATCACATCATTGACCTGGGACCGGGGGCAGGACGGCTCGGGGGGGAGCTGGTTGCTGCGGGTCCCCCCAGTAAGATTCTTAAGGGGAAAACACTCACAGCCGAGTATCTGAATCATACCCGGGAGATCACGGTGCCTTCCCGGCGGAGGCCGGGAAACGGAAAAACGCTGACACTGAAAGGCGCCTCGGGAAACAACCTCAAACGGGTGGATGTGGAATTCCCTCTGGGAACGTTCATTTGTGTGACCGGGGTCAGCGGGAGCGGAAAATCGACCCTGGTCAATGAAACCCTTCATCCCATTATCAGCCAGAAATTCTATAAGTCCAATAAAGAACCCCTTCCTTATGATTCTCTGGAGGGACTGGAGCATATCGATAAGGTGATCGAGGTGGACCAGTCACCGCTGGGAAGGACCCCCCGTTCCAATCCGGTCACCTATACCGGGGTGTTCGGTGATATCCGCAAACTGTTCGAGCAGACCCCCGATGCGAAGATCAGAGGATTCAAGGCCAGCAGGTTCTCGTTCAATGTGAAGGGCGGCCGTTGTGAGACCTGCGGGGGTGCGGGAGTTCAGACTATAGAGATGAATTTTCTTCCCGACGTGTATGTTCAATGCAAGACCTGTAGCGGCCGGAGGTACAACAGAGAAACGCTGGAAGTCCGGTACAAGGATCATAATATCAATGACGTTTTGAAGATGACCATCAATCAGGCGGTGGAGTTTTTCTCCAGTGTCCCTTCCATCCTGCGGAAACTGAAGACACTCCAGGATGTGGGACTGGGCTATATACGGCTGGGACAACCCTCCACCACTCTGTCGGGAGGGGAATCTCAGCGGGTGAAGCTGTCGGCCGAACTGTCCAAGAAAGATACCGGCCGCACTCTCTATATCCTGGATGAACCCACCACCGGGCTGCATTTCGAAGATGTGAGGGTATTGCTCGAGGTGGTTAACCGGCTGGTGAACAAAGGCAATACAGTGATCATGATAGAGCATCACATGGACCTGATCAGGGCAGCAGATTATCTGATCGATCTGGGCAAAGAGGGAGGCAGTCAGGGCGGGACCATCCTTGCCACCGGAACACCGGAACAGGTGGCGTGTGTAACTGAGAGTTATACGGGACAATTCCTGAAGGAGGAGTTGCCGATGGAAGAAAATAGTTAAATTGCAGGCCGATTTTCCCGCTATGCAGAAGGATTCCGGAGAAGACAAGATTAAAAAGGCATTCAAGCAGAAGAACTGGAACGAGATCAAGACCTCCGACTCGTGGCAGATTTTCAAGGTAATGGCCGAATTTGTGGAGGGTTTTGAAAAAATGGCATCCATCGGGCCATGTGTCTCCATCTTCGGATCGGCGCGAACACCTCCCGGACACGCCTATTACGAACTGGCCGAAGAGATCGCATTCAAACTCACTCAGAACGGTTACGGGGTGATCACCGGGGGGGGACCCGGAATCATGGAGGCAGCGAACAGAGGTGCACGCAGGGGAAACGGCACCAGCGTCGGACTGAACATTCACCTTCCGTTCGAACAGACCTCCAATCCGTACATCGATGCTGATAAACTGATAACATTCAAGCACTTCTTTGTCAGGAAGGTGATGTTCCAGAAATATGCCCAGGGATTTATCGTACTTCCGGGTGGGTTCGGGACCTTCGACGAGTTTTTCGAATCGGCTACCCTGATCCAGACGGGAAAAATCGGCCGGTTCCCTCTGGTTCTTGTGGGCAGGGATTTCTGGAGGGGAATGGTGGATTGGATCGAGAAGGTAGTTCAGACCGAGCAGCGGAATATCAGTCCGGAAGATATGCAACTATTTACCCTGGTCGATACGGCTTCGGAAGCGGTGGACGTGATCAACGCTTTCTATTCCAAATACCTGCTGAGCCCAAACTTCTAAATACCCCGCAACCGGTGTGTTAGTAAATCAGTCAGGGGTGTAGCAATAATTTCGTACATTGTAGGGAAAAATCAGCCATAGATATGATCAAGTACCTGTCTCATTGTATTTTCCTGGTCGTCTGCTGTGCCGGGATTGAGCTCCGGGCACAGGATGTGAACATATCCATCGATCATCCCGAACGGGTGAGAGCCGGAGAGGAATTCACTGTCAGTTTACTTATCAATAAAGGGTCACTCACCGATTATTCCAGGTTTTCGCAGGATCTTCCGCTGGGACTGACTGCCACCAACCTGAATTCACCCAATGCAGATTTCAGTTTTGACAACCAGAGGGTGAGGATCATCTGGCTTAAACTGCCCGATGAAGAGAAGGTGAATGTATCGTATAAGATCCAGGTTGACAGAAGGTTGAAGGGAACATTCTTTCTTGGGGGGGTATTTGCCTACGTGGTGGAGGATGAGCGTAATTTTTTGAATGTGAACGAGATCAGTGAGATAACCATCGTTCCCAACCCTGACGTGGATCCTGAGCTGATCGTTGATATTAAGGATTTCAGGGGCTCTTCGGTGGTGGCGGCTGCTTCACGGTCTACCCTGAAGGGTCATATGGTGGTCCGTCAGAAGCCTGTCCTGATGCCCTCCGGCGCCTATCGTGTCCGCCTCCTGGTGAAGAATCCCGAAAACAGCAAATATGCCAAGATCGAAGAGACGATTCCCGGTGGTTATCTTTTCGAGGAGGTGAATTCCAATGATGGGATTGTATCCTATGCGGCCTCCACTGTGAAATTCATATGGATGAAACTGCCCGATGAGCCCGAATTCGAGGTGGTATACGACCTGATTCCCCAGCGGGATGAAACCCAGGAAGCCATGAACATCGAAGGGGAGATCACCTATACCTCGGAGAACGAGACTCTGGTTACGGATGTGGTGGAGATGGATGTGGCACTCGAGGAACTTTCCTCCATGGAAAAACGGGAAATACTAACCTCGGGAAATGTGCCTGATGACGCGAAGAAAGCATCTGAACTTGCTGTTGAATCTGCTGCATCGGGAACTTCATCACCCAGGCCGGCCGGCCGGACTCAGGTTTCCCGGCAAAGGTCTGCGCCAGCCCCGGTATCGGGAGGGCAGATCATGGGTACCCCGGTTTTGCAGGAGAGTGATGGTCTCCATTTCCGGGTGCAGCTTTCAGCCAATGAACAGGCATTTAATGCCCGCACACTCTTCCGGCAGGCAGGAGTGGACCGGGAAATCACTGTTGAACAGCATGAGGGGCTGTACAAATACACTGCGGGACCCTTCCGTACCTACAACGAGGCAATTTCCTACAGAGACCGCGTTGAGGCCCTGGAAGAGGTGGAGGGCTCCTTTGTGGTGGCTTACAGGGATGGGAGCCGGATCCCCGTCAGTGCTGCCACACACTAGAGGAACAACAAAAACAGCGGCAGGTGCACATTTCCTGTAAATATACCGGATTGTTTCTACTGATATTCCTTTCCGCAACTCTTCGGATCCGCGGTCAGGAGATGGATTATGATTCTCTTCTTCAGCGTATCGATACGGTGGAAAACCCGGTCTACAAGCCGGTGGTGTCTGTTTCCTACGGTATTCTGGACTACCGGGGAGACGTGGGCAACATCCTCCACACTCCCGCCATCGGACCCGGTGCAGCCCGGCTGAATGTGGCCACCTTCGTCGACCGGCAGCACTTTTTTGTGGCCAATTTCAACTATATGACAGGGAATCTGGGGGGGAATGAATATTCTCACACCGAGCCGGAGCGGAATCTCAATTTCAGGACTTCACTCTCATCCGTAGGGGTCAGTCTGGAATACCGGTTTGGGCACTGGATGCCTGAGGAGGCTCTTTTGCGGCCCTATGTTTCCCTGGGACTGGAGCAGATCAGTTTCAGCGCCAAAGGGGACCTGTTCGACGGTAGCGGGAACTTCTATCACTATTGGCCGGACGGTACCATCCGGGATGTGGAGTGGGGTGCGGAGGGTCCGTCCGAAATTCTCCACCGGGATCATGTCTATGAAACCGATCTGCGCCTGAGGGAGAAGCAGGAGTTCGGTTTGGGATCCTACAGTCAGCGTTCTCTCTCCGTTCCAGCAGGAGCCGGGGTGCAGTTCAGGATCGACCGGAGGGCCTTTTTCAGCCTGGGCGCATCGTACCATTATACCTTTACCGATTTTCTGGATAATGTGGCCCATGAGGGTACGAGCATTCAGGGCGCGAAGGGGAACGACAGCTACCTGTACACCCACCTTACTCTTCATTTCGATCTATTCTCCGATCCGGAAACACGAAGAGTGGACCTGATGTTCGCCGATGTGGAATTCGATCCGTTGTTCTATGACGATGAGGACGGAGATTTCGTACTGGATATTTCCGATCAATGTCCCGGAACTCCTTATGGAGTTGAAGTGGACAGCCTCGGTTGTCCGCTGGACGGGGATTTGGACGGGGTGCCGGATTACGCCGATAAAGAACCGGACACTGATCCCGGCGCATGGGTCGATGAAGAGGGGGTGACCGTGACCGAAGAGGAGTTCCTTGCCAGATTGAACCAACGGGAAAAGGCCATGGATCGCACCGATGTGGAGGCTTACCTGAATATGATCAATGATGGGTATGTGCTACGTTCCCAGGCTGAAATACCGGAGAAGTTCAGGGCTCTGGATGAGGACGGGGACGGATACCTCTCCTTTGAGGAGCTGTTGAAAACGATCGATGAGTACTTCGATTATCAGCTCGATATCACGCTGGAAGAACTGCGGGAGGTGAACGAGTTCTTCTTCTCCCAGTAGTGACAATGATTATTTTATCCGGCTCAGTCTTTCCATCTGCCGCTGAGTATCCTTCCGCTTGATCGTTTCCCGTTTGTCATATTCCTTCTTTCCCCGGGCCAGTCCGATCTCCAGCTTGGCATACCCGGTTTCGGCGATAAACAGCCGCAGGGTGACGATGGTCAGACCGCTCTCGCGGGTCTTCCGTTCCAGTTTGCGGAGCTCCTGTTGCCGGAGCAACAGCTTCCTGTCTCTTCCCGGAACATGCTTGTTGTAACTGCTCCAGGCGTAATCGGCGATCTGCATACCACGAACATAAAGCTCTCCATCCTGGAAAAGACAGTAGGATTCCACCAGACTCACCTTCCCCAGGCGGATCGATTTAATCTCGGTGCCCTGCAGCTGGATCCCCGCCACATATTTATCGATAATCTCGTAATCGTGGTAGGCTTTCTTGTTCTTGATATGGATCTTGTTGGCCATTCAGCAGAGTTCCTGATACCTGACCTGCAAAGGTATAAAAAAGAAGGTTATTGGTATATTTACCCGATGGAGGCTGGGAAATACGATCTGGTTACCGTGCTCGGTCATACTGCCGGGGGAAAGACTGCTTTTGCCGCAAGGCTGGCAGACCGTATTGGAGGGGAGATCATCAGTGCCGACTCGAGGCAGGTATACAGGGGCATGGATATCGGGACCGGAAAGGACTATGATGATTACCTGGTGGATGGAAGGAGCGTTCCGGTACATCTGATCGATCACATAGAGGCAGGCCGGGAATACAACGTGTACCTTTTCAAGCAGGATTTCTTCAGGGTTTACAATGACCTTGCCCATCGGGCTGTCACTCCGGTACTTTGCGGCGGTACCGGACTTTATATTGAGTCGGTGCTCCGGAACTACAGGATGCTTCATGTTCCTGTCAACAATCAGCTCAGGGAAGACCTCGAATCCAGGAGCTTCGGGGAGCTGGAAGGAATGCTTAAACTCTACGGATCCCTTCATAACGTGACCGATACGGTGAACCGCAAGAGACTGGTGCGGGCCATTGAGATCGCCATGTACCAGTCAGCTCACCAGGACCGGACTGTCGGCGGGGAGCAGGAACAGTCGCTCAGAAGCAAGGTTTTGGGTATATCTTTCCAACGGACGGTCAGGCGTCAGCGCATTACCAGGCGATTAATGGAGAGGCTGGATAACGGAATGGTGGAGGAGGTGGAACGCCTGCTTGAAAGTGGGATACCTTCCCGTAAAATGGATTATTACGGACTGGAGTACCGCTATGTGAACCAGTATATTCAGAAGGAAATCACCTATGATGAGATGGTGGAACGGCTCAATATTGCCATTCACCAGTTCGCCAAAAGGCAGATGACCTATTTCCGCGGTATGGAGAGACGGGGCATCCCGATTCACTGGATCGAGGGATCATTACCGATGGAGGAAAAACTGGAGAGGGCCATGGAGGTGCTGGCTACTTGAACTGCCAGGGGAGATCGATAATAAACCAGATCAGTCCCAGGGAGATTAAAAAATTCAAAGCGGTGATCAGGTAATTGTAGGTGACCCTCCAGGAGGTGATCCGCCTGCGGATCATGATCCCGATGTTGGGGATAAAAAAGGCCAGGACACTGAAGAGTGTCAGTGCATTCAGGATCCGTTCCTCGTCGGCATTCTCCCCGGGATCGGGAGGGGTGTCCGAGAAGAACAGGATCAAATAGGCCATCACCATAAAACAGGCCAGATAAAAGAGGTAGCTGGCCTTAATGAAAATCGTGGAGACCGGACGTTTCCGGTGGAGCCGAAACGGTTTCAGAATAATGATGGCGATGATGTAAATGAGCAGGAATGCCGCAATGAATATGAAATGAAGCAGGAAATTCATGCCCGGATGTTTTTATCCTAACCCACCGCCTCCTTGCCTTTCAAAATCTCTTTGATTTTTTCCTCTATTTCTTCAGACAATTCAGGATTGTCACGCAGCAGATTTTTCACTGCATCGCGTCCCTGCCCCAGGCGGGTCTCCCCGTAACTGAACCATGAGCCGCTTTTTTTCAGGATATTAAGGTCCACCCCGAGATCTACCAGTTCACCGGTTTTGGAGATTCCCTCACCATACAGGATGTCAAATTCTGCCTTCCGGAAAGGGGGAGCCAGCTTGTTTTTCACCACCTTGACCCGGGTTCGGCTTCCCTGAACATCCTCGCCGTCCTTTAACTGGCCGATCCTCCGGATATCGATCCGGACCGATGAATAGAATTTCAGGGCATTCCCACCGGTGGTGGTTTCCGGGTTTCCGAACATCACTCCGATCTTTTCCCGCAGCTGGTTGATGAAAAAGCAGGTGGTGTTGGTCCTGTTTATATTGGCGGTCAGCTTCCTTAGAGCCTGCGACATCAGCCTGGCCTGGAGCCCTACCTTGGAGTCGCCCATCTCACCTTCGATCTCTGATTTAGGTGTCAGTGCGGCTACAGAATCGATCACGATAATATCGATGGCTCCGGAACGGATCAGGTGGTCGGTAATCTCCAGGGCCTGTTCCCCGTTGTCGGGTTGGGAAATATAGAGGTTCTCAATATCCACGCCCAGTTTCTTGGCATAGAACCGGTCGAAGGCATGCTCCGCATCGATGAAAGCAGCGATACCTCCCGCTTTCTGCGCCTCTGCGATGGCATGGATGGCCAGGGTGGTCTTCCCGGAGGCTTCGGGTCCGTAGATCTCGATCACCCGTCCACGGGGATATCCCCCCACCCCCAGAGCAAGGTCAACACCGATGGAGCCGGAGGAGATCACCGGGACATCTTCGATAGCATTATCTCCCAGTTTCATGATCGTACCCTTGCCGTATCCTTTTTCGATCTTGTCCAGAGTGAGTTGCAGTGCCTTCAGCTTCTCCTGTTTATTCTGGTTGCCGGTCCCGTTACTCATACGCTTTTACCGATTAATGTGACATGACATCGAATATCTGCTTGCTGTGCTCCTTGGTCTTCACTTTTTCAATAATCTTTTCAACATATCCCCTCTCATCGATGACGTATGTTTTGCGGAGGATTCCCATGTAGGGTTTTCCATACATCTTTTTCTCTCCCCAGGCATCATAGGACTCGAGCACTTTTTTGCCGGGATCGGAAATCAACCTGAAGGGCAGGTCATACTTGCTGATGAAGTTCTGGTGCGATTTTTCCGAATCGGCACTGACTCCGATCACTTCGTATCCCTGCTCCTGAAAATCTGAATAATGGTCCCTCAGATCACATGCTTCGGCCGTACAGCCGGGTGTATTATCCTTGGGATAAAAATAGAGCACTACTTTCTTTCCCCTGTATTCTTCCAGGGTGATCTTTTCGCCATTCTGGTCCACCGCTTCAAAGGCCGGAGCCAGATCGCCTTCCTTCAATTTCGACATGGTCATTTGAATTTATAAATGTACAAAGATTAAGCGGAAATCGCCGCCACGTCGCCATGCCGTTTATTAACAATAAGGGCGACCGGGAGCGCTTGATTAATTCTTATTTTTGGATAAAACAGACAGGACCAGATTATGTTTAGACAGTCGAGCAGAACAATCCTCGGGCTCTTCCTTTTCCTGTGGTTGGCCGTACCTCATATGCCGGGCCAGGAGCCTGAGCGGAAGGCGCTGACCATGTGGGAGGAGCAGGATTACCGAAGTGCCCTGGAGGGCTTCAGAGAGTTGCTTAACCAGGACCCGGAGAATGGGGATTATCTGTATTATTCCGGCCGCTGCCTTCTGGAACTGAACCGGGAGACAGAGAATGCCATCGAGTTGCTCTACCGGGCTTCTGGGAAAGGTGTCCCTGTGGACGTGTATTATTATCTGGGCCTTGCTTATTTCCGGGATTATAACTTTCAGGAAGCTGAGAAGTATTTCAAAAGGTTCAAGTCGGAAGCTTCCCGCCAGGAAGAGAGAGAGGTACCGGTCGATCGCATGATCGATGGATGCCGCTCGGCCAGCGAACTGACTTCGACGTACAACCCCTTCCGGGTCATCAATGTGACCTTTCTCGATCTTGGCGATTCCACCCAGTATTCACAGATAAAAATGAAAGGCGGGGAGCTTCAGCGAAAGCCTTCAGATTTTACCATTGACAGGGACCGGGATGATCCAATGACAAGACTGATGTTCATACCTAAGAATCTCCGGAGAGGGTCCTATGTATATTTCGCTGGATTTTCCAGGAATGACAAGGTGGGGACTCAGCTTTTCCGTGCCAGGAGGGGCCCCGGAAGGAGCTGGAGCAATCCGGAAGAAATAAAATCTCTCAACAGCGACGGCGATGAAATTCTTCCATACTTTGATCCCATCGAAGATGATCTATATTTTGCCAGCAACGGCAGGGAGGGCATAGGCGGATTCGACCTGTACAAGTCCCATTACGACAGCGAAAGGGATGAATGGACCGAGCCGATCAATTTGGGTTTCCCGGTCAATTCGGTCATGGATGAATACCTCCTGCTCCCGGGTTCTGACCTGGGGATGGTTATGTTTTTCTCCAACAGGCAGGGAACCGACAGCACCGTGACGGTATACCGGGTGCACCTGGCTGAACCCAAAAGAAGAACTGTGCCGGGCGATCAGGATATGCTGCAGGAGATCGCTCACCTGGGCGGTGTGGCCGATGAAATCCTCGCCGAGCTGGAGCAGTTCGAAGCAGAGGAGATTGCCGTCAATGCTGATGAGAGAGGTCCGGCGGACCGGGTTGCGGAGCATTCCGCAGAATCTGCCCCACCGGCCGCCGGGCCGGAAGAACCGGCAATACAGTCAGTCCTTGCAGAGGCGCTGCAGCACCAGGCGGTTTCCGATTCACTGAAGGACCTGGCCGCATCGGCCCGTGCCAGGATCAGGCAGTCGGATGATCCCAACGAGCGCTGGGTATGGCAGAAGCAGATCATGGTGTGGGAAAAACGAGCTTCGGATGAACAGGAACTGGCCGACCGGCTTTATGCCCGGGTGCAGCTAAGAGAGCAGCCGGCGAGTGCATCAGCCCCGGCCGGGGTTCCCGAGACCATCGAGCCTGACCGGAAGGTGGGCGAAACAACGGTTTACAGATACAGAGACAGCGACAAGAGTCCCGTGACCTCAGGCACGCAGCAGCCTGCAGGACCGGCAGATGGAATTCCACCTGCCCCGGATGTCAGGACCGGAAACGGATCAGGGCTGGCCGGGGCGGCCTCGTCGCATGTGGTTTCGAGGTTTGAAATACTTCCTTCCTCCCCTTACAGCGAGAAGAATCCCATTCCCGTTGACATCCGGCTTCCGCAGGGAACTTTCTACAGGATCCAGCTGGGCGCATTTGCTTCCGGTGTCGATCCGGCAGCGTTCGGCGGACTGGCGCCCATTACCGGAGAATGGATACCGGAAAGGGGATTATATAAGTATTATACCGGTAAATTCAGCAGCTATGCGGATGCTTCCAGGGCTCTTTCCAGGGTTCACTCCAACGGTTATGAAGATGCTTTCATCGTTGCATGGTATAATGGTAAACAGGTTTCCACTCAGAGGGCAAAACAGCTGGAATAAGGTCATGGAATAAATAATTAATTGTGTATATTTGATCGGTTGCGATAGTTTCAGAAGATGGACAGCAATTTTACCAGCAGGCCGCATAAAATCGGTTCAGGAGGTAATGAAAACCTGAGCGAGGCCAGGCTGGTGCTTCACAATGATGATATCAACACATTCGACTATGTAATGGACACCCTGATGGAAATATGCGGGCATTCCATGACCCAGGCTGAGCAATGCGCCACCATCACCCATTACAAAGGCAAATGCGAGGTCAGATCAGGCCCGTTTGCAGAAATGAAGGAACTGCGTTACCAGCTGATTTCCCGCGGCCTGAAAGCCTCAGTGGATAATTGACCCCGGCCATGACGGTAATTATCATTCTGATCGTTCTGGGAATCCTGCTCTTTGTGATCGAGTTTATGCTGGTGCCCGGGGTTACCATTGCCGGAATCGGCGGACTTATACTGACCGTATTCGGCGTATACAAGGCATTCTCCGACTTCGGACCCTCCGTAGGAATCTGGGTACTGATCGGAACCATACTTCTGAGTGTTTTTGTGATCGCGGTTTCACTCAGAGCCCGCACATGGAGGAAATTTATGCTGAACACCAATATCCAGGGATCTGTGGATGTGGATCTTACGGAAGAGCAGGTCAAACCCGGTGACCGGGGAACCACCCTCACCCGCCTCAATCCCATGGGTAAGATTCTGATCAACGACCTGGTGAGGGAAGCTACATCCGCCGAAGGGTATATTAATGAACATTCAGACATAGAGGTTGTCTCCATCGAGGGAACCCGGATCAGTGTTAAACCAGTTAAAACAGAATAGTCATGATGGAGGATTTCAATTTTTCATGGATCATCATTGTGGTGGCCAGTATTATCGGTCTCTGGATCATTCTCTATTTTATACCGATCGGATTGTGGTTCACTGCACTGCTTTCAGGTGTCAGGATCTCGCTGCTTCAGCTGATCCTAATGAGGTGGAGGAAGGTCCCGCCGAATACCATTGTTCGCTCCATGATCGAGGCCCACAAGGCAGGGCTTGCTCATATTAAGCGAGACTCTCTGGAGGCGCACTACCTGGCAGGAGGGCATGTGGAGCAGGTGATCCATGCTCTGGTATCGGCCAACAAGGCGAATATCGATCTCCCTTTCCAGATGGCCACCGCGATCGATCTGGCAGGACGGGACGTTCTCGAAGCGGTCCAGATGTCGGTGAACCCCAAGGTGATCAATACTCCCCCCGTAACGGCAGTCGCCAAGGATGGAATACAGCTCATCGCCAAGGCAAGGGTCACTGTGAGGGCCAGTATCAAGCAGCTGGTCGGTGGAGCAGGTGAAGAGACGGTACTTGCCCGGGTAGGGGAGGGGATTGTCTCATCCATAGGTTCTTCCAAATCGCACAAGCAGGTCCTGGAGAATCCCGATTTTATTTCTAGGATCGTACTCGAAAAAGGGCTGGATGCAGGTACGGCATTTGAGATCCTTTCCATCGATGTGGCCGATATCGATATCGGTAAGAATATCGGAGCGGTACTTCAGATGGATCAGGCCAACGCTGATAAAAACATTGCCCAGGCCAAAGCAGAGGAGCGCCGGGCCATGGCCGTTGCCACCGAGCAGGAGATGAAAGCGAAAGCAGAGGAGGCCAGGGCCAAGGTGATCGAAGCAGAGGTGGAAATCCCGCTGGCCATGGCAGAGGCATTCAGGAGCGGCAACCTGGGAATTATGGATTATTACAGGCTCAAGAACATCGAGTCGGATACCGATATGCGTGATTCCATCTCCAAGGGTACACAGAGATCCTCCCGGAAGAAGGAAGGACCACCTGACAAAAAGAATGACGAGTAAAGGTCAGTACTTCTTGTAGTACCCTCCCTTGGGGAAACCTCCTTTCACACCCCGTGACGTCGATCCGTCGCCCTCCTCATCATGAGGCATCAGCCAGTGTTTGAGGTCGGCGATGGATTGCTGACTCACCGGGATCTGGTCGGTCATCAGAAATCCACCTGTGAGATAAGCGAAGGGATACTGGTCCTTGAAAGCGAAAAGGTGATCCTCCGAATGAACCATCAGTTCGGAACCCTCCATCCGGGTAATTTTCAGATGTGTGGAATTTCCCATTTTCGCCGGTGACAGGGTGTACGTGACCAGGAAGTCTTCTCCGGTTTCCAGCCAGCGGGTCTCTTCATTGGGTTCCAACCGGATCCTGATGACGGCCGGATGGACCGGTTTATTACCTTCCATGACATACCGGGAGATCTCACTGATGGTAAAACCGAACCAGCCCAGATCGTCGGTAGCCGTGGTGGAACTGAACTCGAAGAGGACCTCTCCCGATTCCCCGGCCAGCACCTGAACGGTCAGATCAAAGGATTCATTGTTGATATGGGTGCCCTGGATATCGGACAACATGCCCTGGAAATTCAGGTCGTACCTCGACTGACCCAGGGTGATTGCAGCCACCATCAGCATCCCTGCCGTGATGAAAAAGATCTTCTTAAGGTTCATGGCCAACAAATTTTATTATATAAATGTACGAAATTCAAATATACAGCCGGGTCCTGTTCTCAAATAGGGATTTCAGGGAGATCGTACGTTATTCACATTTTGTTAATATCCGTTGTGTGTGAAATGTGAACGAAGAGGAGGCACGATGTATTGACATGTGTGGTATGAAGGTCTATTTTTGGATAACCGAGTGAGAGATAAAGGGCCGCTTGAGGCATCGTCCGATGCAGTGAATCACTCTTTCGGGAGTGTGTAGCGAACCGGCCGGCAAATGGGATTCCCCCTGATGCCGGAGATGCAACAGCAGCCTGGCATGGACCGCAAACCGGAGGTTTCAGGTTCATTCAACGAGGATCCCTTCTTGGTCGATCTTAAATACGTTGATCCGACAGGCTGAAGAGCCAAAAAGAATCCGAAAGGGTTCCGCTAAGCTTTCAACACTCCGGTCCATTATGTCTTAAGGCATGAAGGAGAAGGGGGCCTGAAGGAGCCGGTCCGGGAAATCCGTCCTCCGGGACGGATGAAGGGACGGGAGCAGGTTCCTGTTCTACGGAACAGGTGCCGAGAACCAGGGCCTTAGCTGTAATCTTAACGATTGCAGGGAACAGGCCGGCCGTAATAACTGTAACTCGGCATTGACCGGTGGCTATGGGTACCGGTCAGTGAAATGGGAACAAGCAGAAACGTTTGTTCCCATTTTGTTTTTCAGGGAGAGGTCCCTGCTTTCGAAGGATGGATCAGATAAATCATGTATCCCAGCAGAAGACCCAGAATGCAGAATCCGATGGCCCACTGCACCAGGACCTCGGAGACGCCCACCAGGCTGGCCGGGATAATCACACCGAGCAGACAGGCTACCATGGAGAGATTGACACTGTATCGGTTCACTTTCGGATATATCCAGATGACCAGTACCAGGAAACCCAGCGACATGGTCAGCGAAACGAAAAAGAAGGTTGCATCCACAATATCTCTGAGCAAAAGCGCCATTACCACGCCCAGCATCATCAGCCCGGTCAGGGTAAAGCGCATGGTGAGTCGCAGATTCTCCTTGCTGGTGAGTCCGGTCTTCTCTAATAGATCCTGTGTTACGGAGGCCGATGCAGTGAACATGTAGGTGTCGGCCGAAGAGGATACCGACGAGTATATGATCACCACGGATAGCCCTGCCAGACCCACGGGCAACAGCCTGCTGAACCCGACAATCAGTGAAGTATCAGGCGGAATATCGGGAATTTCCGCTCTGATAACCAGTCCGATAAGCAACAGGATAAATCCCACGATGATATAGAACAGGGAGGAGAGGATAATGCTGCGTCTGAAATGATCCTTATTCTTGATAGCGTAAACACGTTGCCATAACTCGGGGGAAGCCATCGGTATGAAAAAGCCGGCCAGAAAGAAACTGATGATCTGCATAGCCGGAATGTGGAAAAGATCTCCTACAGAAAGACTCGGTTTCACCTGGGTTGTGATCAGCAGGAACGTCATCAGGACAAACAGAAGGAAAATCCCTATCGTCTGCACGATATCGGTTTTCACTACCGCATCAAAGCCACCGGCCAGAAGGTAAAGCAGGATAATCCCTCCCACGATGATCACCGAAAGATTGTAATTAATGGGGGTATATTCAGAAATCAGTTTGGCCCCGGCTGTGAAATTCAGGACCACCCACCCAAACATAATCGTGATGGTGACAAGGGTGGCCAAATATCCTGCGAATCTGCCCTTGAGGAAAAAGAAGAAATCGGGCATGGTATAAAATTTCTCTTTATCGGCCAGTTTCTTCACTTTCACCCCGAAGAAATAAAAGATGAAAAGTCCGAAAACCGACCCGATGAAATACCACAGGGCGCCCATTCCGTACATATATACCAATGCTGTGTAAGTCAACAAGATAGCTGCCCCAATTCGACTTGAGAAGATGGTGGTGGTACCCTGAATGGCGTTCAGTTTCCTGCCCGAGATCAGGAATTCCTCTTTCTCCTGTTTCCTGCCCGTCCATCCTCCGACGATCAGGATGATCAGAAAATAGCCTGAAATGATCAGATAGTCTACCGTGGTAAGCATGGGGAAGTTTTAATGGTTGTTTAGTATAGAATTATGTAAATATATCAAAATATTAATATCTCTCAGATCCAATGTATTCTCCCTTTTATTGTACTTCAGACGTTGATGGGTGTTGACCCCCTCCAGGTGGTGATTGACTGCCGGATGCGTGTGGCGGCCTACCCAATTGGACGATAATTGTCAGTAAAGGCCGGACATAGCCGGATATAGAGACCGGATCTGTCAGTAAACGGGTATTTCCAGATGATGGTGTGCTGATTAGCCTCCACAATCCTTCATTGATTGATATTATTGGAATAAACCATGGTTTTCAGCTTTCTTTCCGCCGAATAATTATCACACATCTAAATCTGAATCAATGAAACAAATACTTAGTTTGCTACTGCTTTGGGCGTTCGGGTGCGTGACCCTGATGGGACAGACCCGCCAGGTGAGCGGGACTGTCACGAGCGCCGAGGACGGACTCCCGATGCCCGGAGTAAGCGTCAGCGTAAAAGGAACCACCACAGGGACCATCACCGGGAGTGATGGAGAGTACGAACTGGAGGTACCGCCAGGGTCCGATGCACTGGTGTTCAGTTTTGTGGGAATGATGAATCAGGAGGTAGAGATTGGCACTAACACCCAGATCAACGTGATCATGGAGCCCGACCTGATGGAACTGGATGAAGTGGTGGTCACTGCCATGGGCATCCGTAAAGAGAAAAAGGCTCTGGGATATTCGGTCCAGGAGATCGGCGAAGCACAGATCTCCGGCGCGCAGAACCAGGATATCTCCAAATCGCTTCAGGGCAAGATCGCGGGTATTACGGTAAAACAATCCAGCGGCATGCCAGGAGCAACATCCCACGTGACCATCCGGGGGAGCGTCTCTCTGACGGGTGATAACCAGCCCCTTTATGTGGTGGACGGTATGCCGATCGCCTCAGAAAAGGCTTTCGTGGAGCGGGTGGGTGAAGGGACCAACCCCTCCTCACGTGCGGTAGACCTCAATCCCGATGATATTGAGTCGATCTCTGTCCTGAAGGGTGCCACCGCATCGGCACTGTATGGTTTGAGGGCGGCCAACGGGGTGATTGTGATCACCACCAAGAGCGGAGCTGCCGCAAAGACGGCCGGGAAAAGAACCCTGGTTACCGTCAACAGCAATTTTACCACCGACCGGATTACCCGACTTCCTGATCTGCAGTCGACATATGCACAGGGGAACGGAGGACAACTGAATCTCTACTCCTCGGGATCATGGGGACCTAGGATCGACACGCTGCAGAATTATCATTCACAGGAAGACAATTTCGATCTGGACAATCCTTATGAAACCCTCGACGGTTCTCCTCCCAGTCAGGTACCCAGGGTATATAACAACCAGGAGGAGTTTTTCCGGAATGGCTATACTTTCAATAATTCGGTGGATATTTCCTCTTCCACCGACCGGGCCAACTACAGTCTGGGGATCGGACGTGCCGACCAGGAAGGAATCATCGAGACCACCGGGATGACGCGGAACAATGCCAAGTTCAACGGGAATTTCAACCTGGGAGAAAAGTGGACAGCCTCTGTTTCTGCCAACGTCTCTAGGGTCGACATCGATAAGGTTCCCGGGGGAAGTAACCTGTCCAATCCCTTATTCACCGTATATTTTGCGCCGCGGACCTATGATCTGGCCGGGAAGCCCTTTGAAAGGGAGGAAGATCCATATATCCAGTATCACTACCGGTTTGCCATGGACAATCCCTACTGGGCGCTGAAGCACAGTTCATACAACGAGATCACCGACAGGTTTTTCGGCAATACCGCCATTCAATTCCAGCCTTTTGACTGGATGAGCGTTAACTACCGGATCGGTATGGACAGATTCCTGACTACCGGACATGAGGTGATTTCCAAGGGTTCGGGAGGAAACGGCAGAGGATATGTGGAATTCGGCATACCTCCCGGAGGGGGCCAGATCGACGATTACACCTATCAGCGCCAGGAGTTGAACTCCAATGCCAGCCTCAGGATCAACCATGATTTTGGGGATATCGGGATCGATGCTGTGCTTGGGAACGAGTTTTACGATATCACCACCAGGACCCATTCCATGACCGGGACCAATATTACCATCGGCGGTTTCGACCATATTTCCAATACCGGATCGCAGACCGTTTTCAATGAACTGACCCGGCAGCGGGTAGTCGGATTTTACGGAAGTGCCACGGTCGATTATGCATCCATGCTTTTCCTGACTGTCACCGGCCGGAACGATGTGGTGTCGAATATGCCCGCCGGACACCGGTCCTACTTCTATCCGTCGGTTTCGGCTGGATTTGTCTTTACGGAGCTTGGTTTTCTTCAGGACCAGCAGGTACTGCCGTTCGGAAAACTGAGGGCATCCTACTCCCAGATGGGACAGGCCGGTCTGCTCTATTCGACCCGCACACTCTTCACTGCCAAGGAGGACACCGAGGCTATCGGCAGCGGATTTCTGAATAACGATTTCACCTTTCCGTACCAGTCCTATCCGGCGTTTACGCTTCAGTCGGTCCTGTTGTCCGATGCCCTGCGCCCTCAGAATATTGTCACCTATGAAGTGGGTGCCGATCTGCGATTCTATCAGAACCGGCTGGGCGTCGACTATTCGTATTACTTTATCGATGCGACCGACCAGATATTCAGTGTACCGCTGGCTGCCTCCTCCGGTTTCCGTTCGGAATACCGCAATGCAGGAAGGCTCGAGTCGAAAGGACATGAGGTGGTCCTGACCCTGGTACCCATCCGAACCGAAGGAGGATTCGACTGGGAAATCCTGACCAATTTCTCCAGGAATAAAAACCTGGTGAGGGAACTGGCTCCCGGTGTGGAACGGGTCCAGACCGGATTTCAGAATTTCACCAGTATTGGAGCGTTTGCCTATGCGGGACATCCTTACCCGGTGGTCTTCGGAAGTTCCTATGTGAGAGATGATCAGGGAAGGATCGTAGTCGACAGCCGGGAAACAGTGGCCGGTCAGCCGAATCCGTTCTACGGAATGCCTTTGCAGGATGGCGAGGAAAAAATCCTGGGAAAGGTGAATCCCGATTGGGACGCCAGCATTACCAACACTCTCCGGTTCAAAGGATTCACTGTAAGCGCACAATTCTATTATTCCAGAGGCGGAGTGCTTTCCAGCGGCCTGAATGCACTGCTCAGAAATTACGGGGCCGACAAGATCACCGAAGACCGGGAAACACCGAAAATCGAACCCAATTCAGTAAAGGGATACCGCGACCCGGACACCGGTGAGGTGATCATCGAAGGCGAGAACGATATCGAGATACTGATGGGTGAGGATTACTGGAGCACCGTACAATGGAATATTGCCGAATCGAGAATATTCGACAAAACGTTCCTCCGGCTCAGGGAGTTGCTGATCAGCTACGATATGCCTCAGCAGTGGTTTGCCAATACCTTTATCAGTTCCCTTTCCGTTTACGCCAACGGAAGAAACCTGGCCCTCTGGACCGACTATCCCAACTTTGATCCAGAGTCGAGCACCGCGGAGGGGAATGCCATCGGTGCCTTTGAATATGTATCGCTGCCCAATACGAAATCCTTTGGTGGCGGTATCCGGTTAACCTTTTAAAACAGACAGTTACCATGAAAAGACATATTTCTATCTACAGTATACTCCTGCTCCTGCTGTTCACCTTTTCGTGCAGCGATGAGATCATGGACGAGATCGACACCGATCCGAACAACCCGACCGACGTGCCCATCAGCATGCTGATGTCGGGATGTACCGTCGCCACTCCCTACTGGGTGACCGGAACCACACTGGCCTGGTACAGCTCTGTTTTTGTGGAGCATACCACAGGCGCACACGGACAGATGCGTGATGCCGACCGGAGGGCCAACATAAATTCCCAGCTCAGTGAAAACAGCTGGGCATTTCATATCTATCCCAGACTTCATCCCGATCTGAAGATCATTATCGATAAGGGATCCACAGGCGGATCGGAGGAAGGGAAATGGATCGATGTGGGGATCGCCAAGATCCTTCAGGCATACACCTTTCTGGTATCCACCGACACCTGGGGGAGAGTCCCCTATACGGAAGCTACGCTGGGTGCCGAAAACAGGAAGCCGGTGTTTGATACACAGGAGTCCATTTATACCGATATGCTCGCACAGCTGGATGAGGCCATTGGTGACCTCCAGAAGGAAAATATCAGCACCACCGGCGGAGAAGATTTTATTTACGGCGGCGACCCCACCGCCTGGATAACGGCAGCCTACTCTCTTAAAGCCAGGTATCTGAACAGGCTCAGCAATATTGATCCGGCCGGATCGGCTGCCGATGCCCTGGCAGCAGCATCCAACGGATTCGCATCTTCCGAAGATGACTTTACCTTTGACAACTGGTCGGATGATCTGGGTCATGAAAACACATGGTACCAGGAGGAGAACGAGCGCCGTCACCATGCGGTAAGTGTGACCTTCTTCAACATCCTGGACGAGGTGAACGATCCCCGTATCCCTCTTTTCATTACCCGGGTAGGTGGAGAGTATGTTCCCGCACAGAACGGAACTTCCCAGCAGGATCAGGCAGGGGTCATCTACTCCAGGATTTCCGACAATGTGATCCATCCCACGGCCCCGTTGCCTGTAATGACTTACGCGGAATTGAAGTTCATCGAAGCGGAGTGCCATCTTCGGAAAGCATCCCCTGATGCTGCCGCTGCTCTGGCCGCCTATGAGGCAGGACTGGACGCGGCCCTGGAACAGGCCGGTGTGGAGACAGGCCAGGCCCAGGCTTACAAGGCACAGCCTGAAATTATGCCCGCTGATGCAGCGAACCTTACACTGGATATGATCTACCGTCAGAAGTATATCCACCTCTGGCCGTATGGTGCTGTGGAAGCTTACGCAGAGTGGCGCAGGACCGGATTTCCCTCGCTGACCAATCCTTTCGACACCCCCAGGCGTTTCCCCTATCCCCAGAATGAGATTTCCGGAAATGCCGAAAACGTCCCGAATGTGACACCCTACAACGGGGTATGGTGGGATGACGGTACGGAGGACTAGGTGATCCTTAACGAGGCAGTATCAAAATCAGGGAGCTGTCCCAACAAAGATTTTGACACTGCCTCGTTTTTTTATTGACTGATATTCAGGTTTCTTTTCATACCTCCTGCCTGTATTGCAGGGCGTTGAAAACCTGATTCTTGTAGTTACGGCCGATACGCAGTTTGGTGTTCTCCAGCTCAATGGTAGTGGCATTGAACGCCCTGATCCTGGGAATGGCGATAATGTAGGACTTATGAATCCGGATGAACGCTTCAGAGGGAAGTTTCTGTTCGATCAGTTGAAGGCTGCTTTTGACCACTACCCTCCGGCTGTCGGTGTGTATTCTGATGTACTCATTCAAACCCTCGATGAATTCGATCTCTTTCAGGTAGATCTTAATGATCCTTTTGTTTTCTTTGACATAGATGAATGCGTCTTCGCTGATCCCGTTACCGTTTTCCAGCTCCACCGGTTCCGGGTGACCCGACTGGTAGTACTTATTCACCGCCTTGAAGAAACGCTCGAAAGTTACCGGCTTCATCAGGTAGTCGACGACATCCAGCTCGAAGCCATCCAGGGCGTACTGACTGTAAGCAGTGGTGATGATTACCCGCGGTGGTTTCTTAAGATTCTTCAGGAAATCGATCCCCGTCATCTGGGGCATTTTAATATCCAGGAACATCAGATCGACAGAATGCCGGCGAAGTATGTCCATGGCCTTCATGGCCGTATCGCATTCCGCGATGATTTCGAAATTCTCGAGCTTCAGAACATGCCCCCTGATCAGCTCCCTGGCGAGGGGTTCATCGTCTACAATGATACAACGTGTCTTCATGGAGTTTTCCTTTTGGTACTTCACATGAAAACAGTCTTACGGTCCTTTCCTTAACATAACAAAAGTATGAGGTTTTCTTCAATTATTTCGGAAAACAACCGAATAAACCACATGAAATGCATGAAAGGGTCAGTCAACACCGGTTATGCGGCTGTTACCGTCAGTGGACGGAAGGAAACAATCTGCTAATTGATAATTCATGGGAATCCGGACACTCTCCTGTAAATTAGACCTGTGTACAGGATATTGACCAGCCAGAAGTTCAATCACCGATTGTCCCGGCATCTTTTTCTGCTGGGAGGCATGATTCTATTATTTACCTGGGTCGCCCATTCCGGAAAAGAAGACGGGGAGCGTTTCATTCACATGTTCGGCATGGTATGCACCAATGCGCTATTTTTTTTTGGATATGCCTATTTGACTATATATCTGCTGATTCCCCGTCTCCTCCTGAAGGGGCAAGTCCTATGGTTCATTCTGGCATTTGTGTTTGCGGGACTCGGGATGTCGGCTGTCAAGTTTCTGTTTTCGGATGAAATTTTTTTCCGCTCGATTGCTCCGGAATACCGGAACATACTTCCCCCCCTCTCCCTCGGTGCATTGCTGATGAACATGAAAGACATGTCCTTTATCGTGGCGCTTTTTGCACTGGTCAAATTTGCCAGGGACCGCTACGTAATTGATCTGAATATCAGGGAGCTGAAACGGTGGAAGCTGGAAGCCGAGCTGGAACTGATCGGATCCCAGATGGATCCC
>CAZOHA010000052.1:27766-33248 GCA_964579515.1 uncultured Bacteroides sp.
ATCTTCAATAATTTCAACAGTCTTTATTCCATCTCCATCAACCGTCCGGAACTTCTCAGATCCACCATCAGGAACCTCAGGCAGATGCTTCACTACCTGTTCAGGGAGAGCCGGCGGGAATTTGTACCATTGCAACGCGAGGTAGAGATGATCGAGAATTATGTTGCTCTGGAAAAGCTGCGCTGCGGGGAACGACTTTCTGTTTCCTTTCACATGGAGGGTGATACGGAGGATCAAATGATCGCACCGATGATCCTCTACTCTTTTGTTGAGAATGCCTTTCTGCAGGGAGTATATGATACTGCGGGACCCTCTGAGGTCCGGATCGGACTTTGTCTGGAGGATTCCAGACTGCATTTCTGGACAACCCATTCCATCGACCATGCAGATGGTGTCTTCTGTGATCGGGAACCGGGTCAATGTTTTACCTGCGATACCAGCCTCCGGCGTCTTGAACTGACCTATCCGAACCGATACAGACTGAACGTTCTGGAAAAAAACCAGCAGCACCAGGTGGACCTGCACCTGAGTATGTAAGCCTATGGATAACTGGATGAAATACCTGGGGCGGAAAAGATACCTGATGCATCTTCTTTTCTGGTGCTGCTGGGTGTTCGGATTTACATTTCTCAAGAGTTTTGGAGGGCCCACGGAGGTCTACATGGGCTGGTTGGTCTATTACCTGTTTACACTCCCCGTCTTTGTCCTTCACACTTATATGGTAGCCTATCTGCTGATCCCGATGATGCTCAAAAGGCGGTTTCTGCTTCTGTCCGTCGCGTTGTTTCTTGCCTTCTTTTATGGATTTTCTTTGCTGGATTTGATCCTCAGCCATGAATTTGTATTCCGGTGGTATCCCGTCGGGAGTATGGAGGGAGAGAATTATCTGAATCCGGCGTACGTGATCCGAAGCGGGGTGGGGAACCTCTATATCATACTGGTCTTTCTGGCCGCCAGAGCTATCCGGGATTGGCACCGGGCGGATCGTGCAAAGAATGAATTACAGAAGGAGGAGCTGGTGCAGCGTCTGGAAAGCACCCTCCTTCGCCTTCAACCGGAGATGTTGATCTATGCCATCGAGCAGATAGAGGGTCTCAGTGAACGATCGGATTCGAAAACCACCCCCGCCATTGCAGGCACCTCGAATCTTCTCAGCGAGGTAATGGTGTATTCAGAACAGCAATATTCCAGTTTTGCCAGGGAGGTCGAACTTACCAGGAAACTGGTCGGGCTGGTAACCCTGTTTAAGGAGAATCCTCCCCTGGTGGAGTTTTTTGTTTCCGGGGATCCGGGGGAGATCCGGATCCCGCCTATGATTCTTTTTTCATTCATGGACATGATTATCAGAGAATTGGATAACACTTTACCTATTCCGGAGATACATGTGGAGATCTCTTCGTTTTCCAACATGGTTACATTGCAGCTCTTACTGAGCGGGCAGCGCAAGGCAGCATCGGTGATGGAACAACTCAGGCTTTTCGGTCTGAATCTGGAGAAACGAAATTCAGGACAGCTTCATATAAGCCTGGAGACGAATCAATTTGGTTTTTCGGTGATCATCGGACAGGGCCGGGGAAGTTCCGTTTCCAGCAGACCGGATGCTGTTTACTCAGGGGTAAGCGACATTCACTGAAATTGTTTTTTCTTCAACACCTGTCGCATTACATTGTATCTGATTCTATGCACATCAGTCCAAACTTGCCGTCAGCAGTCTTACTTTAAAGTTTTAGGTTTAATAAGTAGCTTCCCCGACGGCAAGTTTTTTTTCGGACATTTCCTGTTCACTTCCGGACGATTTTAACACACCATGGCGGTGCGCATACATTTGCAATACACATAATATCAATAGTATAGATTGTTTGGCATAAATCATGATTCAGTTAACCCAGAAAGGGAGGTCATGAATTTATCTTCGTACTTGGTAACAAAAGATATAGGGCAGCATGAGGAGTCCGGATACGACCTGGAACTCTTCAGGAATCTGCTGCAGCCTCATTTCCTGTTCAATTCCCTGAACAACCTCTATGCACTGTCAGTTCAGGGCTCGGAGCGGACACCGGAAGCGATCGTGGGACTCTCTCATCTTCTGGAAAGGGTAGTGCATTATGCCCGGAGGAAGACGATTCTACTGTCCGAGGAAATTCAGTTGATCAGGGATTATATTGATCTGGAAGAAATCTGGTTGGGAGAACGATCATTCGAGATCGATTTCCAGGTAAAGGGAGATACAGACGGGGTCTCCATACCGCCGCTGACCCTTTATACGCTCATCGAAAATGCCTTCAAACACGGGATCCGTAAATGTGATTCCAACCGATGGATCACTATATATCTGGTGGTCAGGCAGGATAAGATCCTGCTGAAAATAAGGAATTCAGTCCAGTCAGAAGAGTGCCGTCGGTCTGAAGCTTCCCGTGAAGGTAAAGGGTTGGGAATCGAAGCGGTTCGTAAACTCCTTGAAGGATCCTACCACAAGCGTTACTGCCTGGATGTTAGGCCTATAGGAGATGTTTTCGCGGTGGACCTGATCATCGGCAGCAGAGCCGCGTGATTCATCCGGAGATATCGTCCATTCACCGTCATTTCCATACCCATCACTGTCATACATCGTCCTGTTCGCGCAGTTGATTGATCTGATTTGAGCCGGCCTCCGGTTCTCGCTAACTTTAGATAGAAACTAAAATCTATCCGTTATGAAAAAGGTTAGTCGGATCAAACGATGGATGGCATTGTCCATCCTGCTTTGCCTTCCCGCCTCGTTGGTTTGGGCAGACGGGGAGAGCACTGAAGTCTATCTGTCAGGTACCACCAATTCGGCAGCTGGTGATTTTGTGGTACAAACCACTGAAGAGATGTTCCATTTTCAGGGTAATTCCTATGATGTTTTCAAGGTTTACTACGACAATCCTGAAATGAACATGGAGATTGCGGTTAACAATGAAGGCAGGTGCACCTCTTTTGTTGCTTACAACGGAGAGTTCCTGTTTTTCTACACCTGCAACAAATATGGATTCGGCGTAAGAAAAGTCATGTTTTCCAATCCCTGGGTCAAGGACGGGTTCGATGCCAGGCAGTTTCACGACCAATCTGTGCTTCTGAAACAGAAAAAAGTGGAAAAAAAGCAGGCTGTTGGCCTGATCGCAGCATATGTTCCCCAGATGAAGGGATAACCGCTTATCTGCTAACCTGAGATTTTAGTTTATTGCTTCACCCGATATGGAGCCGGCGTTTGTCTGCCGGCTCAATATGCTTTATAATATACAGTTAACCAGCGATTTGCAAACCATACCTTTTTATCCGCTTTCGAACAGGAACGTTCATTTTCGCACGATATTAACGTTTGTTAAATTTTAATTGGAATTAGTTAAATATTAGAAAAACAGCGATATACGGAGTTTGGCACATCCATTGATTTGCAGTAGGCATGATGACACAACTCAAACCGAACAAAATCTCAGAAATTATGAAAGCTACATTCACACGATCCATCCTGTTTGCCTTCGCACTTGTTTTCGTTTCTCTTTCTGCGTTCGCCGACGGAGGAGCATCTGAAGTCTTTGTAAGTGGAAAGACCAACACCGCTGCAGGTGATTTCGTGGTCACCGGCACCGATGATGTATACCACTTCCAGGGAGACGTTTACAAAGTCTACAATGTCTATTATGACAATCCCGGCCACAATATGAAAATTGCCGTTCAGGATCAGAACAACTGCGAATCTTTCATCGCCTACACCAATGGATACTGGTTCCGGTACAACTGCACCAGGGAGGGATTCGGTGTCCGCAAAGCAATGTTCACCAGTGCGGCAGTAAGAGACACTTTCGATGCCAATGAGTATCATGATCAGACCGTTCTGGTGAAGACCAGGAAGATCGAAAAGGATCAGGCTGTGGGGCTGATCGCATCCTACCTGCCCAAGCTTCAGGGTTAACAGCAATAGCACTATACAATTCAGCGATCCTCCGGCCTTTCAGAGGGGGTTGTCTCATACGGGGCAGCCCCTTTTTTTTTGCCTACACCTACATTCTGAGCGTCCGGATTTTCACTTGAGCCCGGTTCGTATCGGTCCATAAGGCGGATTTTCTTCTTACGGAAGCCTGTTATTTAATATCGAAGACCTGTCGCATATTTGCAGGGGTTCCGGTTTTGCGATTTTAACCGGCGTTCCGGTTTTGCGATTTTCCTCTGGTCCCGTTTTGCGATTTCACGGTGTAACAAAAGTGCGGCATTTCTAAATTCCGGAAATTCACAGTTGAGGTTTGTCAGACTAAAAAAAAATGTCGTATGATTCTGTTTGAGAGCATTTTACATCATGCAACAAAAATGTTTCATATTCAACATTTCTGCAACCTCGTGTAATGCCGGAAAGGGAATACCAAAAAGAAATCGTTGGCGCCCGGATATTGCTTCGGGTACTGAAATCCGCTGGTGCTCGGGGTATTGTCTCGTTGCTGAAATTCTCTCAACTCTCGAATTGTAGGCAACTTCGACAACACCCCATCGCAAACCATGCAAAAGTGAGGGGTTGTTTTGCAAACCTCCCTTCCATGGCGAGGGTATATACCGCAGGACGCCGTTCACCAATGAATAAGAATTTTTCGGAGCTGAAACTTACCATGGCGATGGGTTTTTTCGCAATCCGCCTACAATTCGGAGAATTTCAGCGCAGGGGAAAACACCCGAGCCAACGTCAGCGAGAAAACATTCTGAGCGCCCGAATTGAAGGGATTTTTTGGGATCCTGTTTTTCAGTTTCGAGGAATCTTGTTTTTCAGTTCCTTGGGGGTCCCTTTTTGCGATTTCACGGAGTAACAAAAGTGCGGCATTTCCAATTTCCGAAAATTCACTGTTGAGCTCTGCCAGACAAATAAATGCCGTAAAGTACTCTATGAGAGAGTTATACACCAAGACACAAAAATGTTGAGTTTTGAAGAAAAGTAACATTATTGTTGAGTAATCCGCATGTATGTTGAGTCGTGAAATGCCCAAAAGGGAATGGCCAAAAATGCAAAAAACGATCTTCTGACACAGCCTCTTTTTGGCTTGTACAAATCCCTCGAATTGTTTACTTTTGTCGTGCTTCAGACCCCGTCCGAAGCAGAAATGCTGACGCTCCGGAGAGGTGGGAGAGTGGCTTAATCCACCAGTTTGCTAAACTGGCGTACTCGATTAGGGTACCGGGGGTTCGAATCCCCCTCTCTCCGCAAGACATGAATAAACCCTCAGCGGAAGCTGGGGGTTCGTTGTTTGTATTCCCCGCTGCAAGTTTACTTGCAAAAGGGGAAACCAAACAGCGAACTGGGATACACGGAGTGTATACCGGTTTATTCATGTCTTGCAGGTCTCCCCCTTCAGGGATCATGAGCGGAGCGAATAATCCCAAAAGGGGTATAGATGAGCGGAGCGAATAATCCCTGAAGGGGTGTAGATGAGCGGAGCGAATAATCCCTGAAGGGGTGTAGATGAGCGGAGCGAATAAT
>CAZOHA010000053.1:0-32831 GCA_964579515.1 uncultured Bacteroides sp.
CCATGGTTGGGCGGTTTGCCAAACAACCCTTCACTTTTGCATGGTTTGCGATGGGGTGTTGTCGAAGTTGCCTACAATTCGAGCGTTGAGAGAATTTCAGCAACGAGACAATACCCCGAGCACCAGCGGATTTCAGTACCCGAAGCAATATCCGGGCGCCAACGATTTCTTTTTGGTATTCCCTTTCCGGCATTACACGAGGTTGCAGAAATGTTGAATATGAAACATTTTTGTTGCATGATGTAAAATGCTCTCAAACAGAATCATACGACATTTTTTTGTCTGACAGAGCTCAACTGTGAATTTCTGGAAATTGGAAATGCCGCATTTTTGTTACTCCGTGAAATCGCAAAACGGGCCCCCCTGAAAAAAACAAAGCCAGCCCAAAAACGAACCCGGCTCAACAATAAAAACCGCCTCATAAGCAAGGTATGAGGCGGTTTTGAATATATACGATCGGCACCCAATCCGTGCCTGTTGAGAGTAAGGGAAAAGAGCAGTTATTTAGTTTCTGATTTCTCCTCTTTTTCTTCGGACTCACCCGCCTCTCTGTTCTTCATTTCGGCCATTTTTTCGACCAGGTCCGGTACCTTTTCGAAAAGGGTGGAAAGTGCAGTCTTTTTGTCCACGGGGATAAAGGAGATCTCTCCTCCACGGGCGGTCAGGAACCCGAGTGGGGCGACCCCGACACCTGCAGCGGCACCTCCTCCGGAACCCGAGGCAGGAGCTTTTTGGTGTTTCGCTTTGGGATTCTCTCCGGTGCCCACACCGGAGCCATAGCCGGTTCCCACTTTGATCACCGGACGGCAGGTAAATTCTCCGATGGTGAATTCGTCACCCAGAACGGTGTCGGTGCTGGCCAGTGTTTTCACCTGTCCTGCCAGTTTGTCGAGTAATTCATCAATTTTAATTTCCATGTCGTAATGATTTAAAGGTTAAAAAATGGATCTGATTCTGTTGGTTAGGAATATCCAGAGCAGTCTTCCCAGGCGGGTCCGCAGATCCATCAGCAGGGAAGCATCTCCCTCGAAGTTGATCTGCATCCGGATATTCTCTGTATTGAGTGCAGTGAACACAGGCACCAGCCAGGCATTCACCACCACATCTTCGGTATCGATATTCATATGAAGCTTTCTGACCCGGAAGCCACCTGCCAGGTCACGGACCATTCCCGGGCCACCCGGGAATTTCCCCGGTCCTCTTCGTCTCTTTTTTCCGGTCTCCGCTTTTCCTCTTTTACGCTTCTTTCCATGGGATCCGGCTTTCAGCGGATCGAAACGGAAAGGGATGAACAGGAGGCGGAACCTCAGATAGAACAGGGTGTCCGAAGGAACGACCCTCATGGCAAAGATCCCCGGCATGGTCACCTGGTACCGCTGCACTGCAGTGTCGATGAACATGATCACCGGGGCAACCAGGATCCAGGTGAGGATCAGCAGAAGGACCAGTATGATGATCAGGATAACCATACAGCAAACCTACACCCTGCTGAGCTCCGGAACCAGGGGAAATCGGTTTACGGTTCCGGTTTACCGGTGAATGGCCCACTGTGGAAGATGAACGGTTGAACGGGGTGTCATACCCCTGAAACAGGTAAAATAATAAATTGATTTTTAGCATATTATTAACAGTTCAATCCATTTTATTTATCGAAATTCGAACTCGATTCTAAAATTCAGCTTATTGGCACAATTTGACTCTTTCAGAAACAGAGGACTCCCATTGCCCTGTATTACGTTTTTCTGTAAACGGGTCATTTTCCATTTCCCATTCTAAAAACTCATAACCAGACTACACCCGCATCATGAAACAATTTCCTCGCATTTTATTCGGAGAAATGAACCCGAATATCTTTTTATTGACTCTCCTTTCATTGATCCCATTTCTGGTCAAAGCCCAGGGTAATGGCAACGGCAACGGTAATGGGAAGAAGGAATTCCGGATCCTTCTGGAGTGTACGGAATATATCGGGAATGGTCAGTTCATGGCCCATTTCGGATATGACAATCCGAATAATAAAACCCTGACTGTCGATGAGAACGGCAGTGTGGTTTCATATAATTATGGTCAGTCGAAGAAACTGGGCCTGAGTACGTTTGAACCCGGTTATACGGAAAGGGCCTTCAGCGAGGTTTTCACCACACAGGACCGGGTCGAATGGACCGTCATCCTGCCCAATGGTCAGACACAGACCGTCAATGCCAATATCAACTCCAACCATTGTAACGATGCGGAATTCAATCTGGACATCGTTCCCTATTATGAGCCGCCGGAAGGGGGAAAGGAGTTCAACACCAAAATAGGTGCAGAGCTCACTTCACTCTATGAAACTTACAATTTCGACCCCTCAGGTTTTACAGAGGTCTCCGACAATATTTTCCAACTGAGGGGTACCGGCATCACCACCGAGGTATTCATAGAGGTGGTATCAGAAGACGGGCAGTATGCCAGTATGCTCAGCAGCCTGGATGCTCTGGGATTTGAACAGGTTACCGGCGACCAGGCACTGAACCGTGCCACCGGGTGGATTGGCATCTCGGAACTTTTAAAGCTGAATGATATGGTTCCGCTGAAATATGCCCGTCCTGTCTATCCCGGGATCAGCAATTACCTCGTGCCGGCCACAGGCCTGGTGAACAGCCAGGGAGACCAGGCGATGCGTTCCGATTTTACCCGCCTGGGATTTGATGTGGATGGAGCGGGTGTGAAGATCGGTGTGCTCTCCAATAGTTACAACACCCGGGGAAAGGCAGCTGAGAATGTGGGCAACGGGGATCTGCCGGGGGCTGCCAATCCCAACGGCTACCTGAGCGAGGTCCGGGTGCTCAGGGATGTCACCCCCTCCTTCGGGGTCCTGTCGGATGAGGGCCGTGCCATGCTTCAGATTGTTCATGATATAGCTCCCGGAGCAGAACTGGCATTCCGCACAGGCTACCTGGGAGAACAGGATATGGCCGACGGGATCCGGGAGCTGGCTGCGGAAGGCTGCGAGGTGATCGTGGATGATATCTCCTACATTACCGAGCCATTCTTCCGCGACGGGGTGATCTCCCGGTCCATCGATCAGGTCGTCAGCCAGGGAGTGACCTTCTTCTCTTCGGCCGGGAACTTCGGGGATTATTCACACTCCGGGATTTTTACCCCTGCACCGGCCCCGCCCACCATCAACGGGCAGGCACATGATTTTGGAGGCGGAGATATTTTTCAACTGGTGAACCTGAAAGCAGGAACCTACACGCTGGTGCTTCAGTGGGACGACGGTTCCGATCCGCAGATGGCTACCACCCGGACCGACCTGGATATTTTCCTTTCGGATGATGCCGGAACCGCTCTTCTGGGATTCAACAGGGAAGACGCGAGCGGCTTTCCCATCGAGGTGGTACCCTTCACCGTCACTACCGACGACGTTCTTACAAACATTGTTATTGCAAGGGCCAGCGGTCCGGAGAATGCCCAGGTAAACTTCAAGTATATCCTGTTCAGGGGAGGAAGCCTGATCGAGATCCTGGAATACCAGCAGGGGAGCTCCACCATCGTTGGACATCCCAACGCTGCCGGCGCTATTTCTGTCGGGGCCGTGCGCTATGATAAAAACCCGGTCTACAGCAGTCCCGATCAGTACCCGGTTCCCGAGATCATGTCCTTCTCCTCCAGGGGAGGTACCCCGGTGAATGGGGTGGTGCGGCAAAAACCCGATATTACCGCACCCAACGGGGTGAACACCACAGTGGACCTGGGTAACGGCGACTGGGAAGGTGACGAGGATGCCTTCCCTAATTTCTTCGGAACCTCCGCAGCCTCCCCCCATGCAGCGGCAGTTGCCGCCCTTCTTATCGAGGCTAAACGGAAATTCGATCCACAGAATCCCCTCGATCCGGAGGGTATCCGAACCCTGCTGAAGAGCACGGCCATTGATATGGATGATCCGGGCGAGGACTTTGTATCGGGTGCCGGATTCATTCAGGCCCACCTGGCTCTGCTGACCTTTGCCAATCCAACTCCTTTTATTTCCAATCTGTTGGTACAGACTGAAGGGGTCAATCCCGGTGAATCGGTCGAACCCTTCACCTTCGAGGTTTCGGGAGATTTCTTTACAACCGATACGGAGGTCTATTTCAGAGGTGAGTCCCTTCAGGAGGGGGTGACTGTCGAGGGGGAAAGTTCTCTCCTCGTGGATCATCCCGGTTTTATCGGAAACCCGGCTATTCAGGCTTATACATCGCCCATTTCACCGAGCGGGCTCGATGGTGGATTTTCAGAAACCAGTTATTTCTCCGATCCGGTGAAGCAGGATATGACCATCACTGCCGAAAGCTACACCAAGAAGTACGGCGAGGTTCTCCCTGAATTCTCCGCTTCCATATCGGTCGAGACGGTGGACGGGGTCATCTATACCCTGGAGGATGCGGTGACCAATGGAATCGTATTGCAGGAAGAGGCCGACAGGCTTTCTCAACTGGCCTTCACCTCCCCGGGTGACGCCTCCTCCGATGCCGGTGAATATATTATAACCCCTTCGTTGAGTCCGGAACTGGATACCACCAGCTCCGGACCCCAGGTGGATCAATCCATATCGGAGAAATACAACCTGAACTTCGTAAGCGGAAGCCTGACGGTCGAAACACTGGCGGTAAAGATCACTCCGGAAGACCGGCAAATCGTCTATGGCAACACCCTGACCGCCGACCAGCTGGGATTCATCTATGAGATCACCGAAACCGATGTGACCATCGAAGATCCGGCATCCCTGATCTCCGGCATCGAAACTGCCTATACCAGTGCACTCTCTGACGGCATCGCCCTGGTCAACGGCATCGCCCTGGTCAACGGGGTCCCGGTGATCAATGGTATCGCCCTGGTCAACGGATTTACCCTCCGGGACGGGATCGCTCTGGTGAACGGGATCGAAGTGAAAGTGGAATCCGACGAGAACGGAACAACCGTCTTCGTGGCGGGTGAACCTGTAACCAGCGGGGAAACTCTGGTCAATGGCATCGCCCTGGTCAATGGACTGCCTTTTGTCGGTCTGACCGAAATAGTCAGCGGCATCGCCCTGGTAAACGGTCAGGAGGTGACCTTCGAAAACGGATTCATCACTGCATTGAATGGGGATCCGCTGACCAACGGTGTTCCGGTCGGCAGGGACGGTATTGCCCTGGTGAACGGGACAGCTTTTGTGGAAGGCAATGAGATCACAGTGGAAAACGGAGTAACCACCATTAACGGTGATCCGGTGCCGGCGACTGGCGTGACCTCGGTGAACGGGATCGCACTGGTCAATGGAATTGCTCTGGTCAATACCGTTAATATCAGGGAAGGCATCGCCCTGGTCAATGACCTGGAGATTCCCATTACCAACGGCTCGCCCCGGGTAGAAGGCATCGCCCTGGTCAACGGTATAGCTTTGGTCAACGGAACCGTATCCATTGAAGCGCTGGAAGTGGAGATCTCCGGGGGAGAGGTCTCCCAGGTGAAGGAGAACGGGACGGTAGTCAGCGGGATCGCCCTGGTGAACGGATTTACCTTGCGGGACGGAATCGCCCTGGTCAACGGAAGTGCCCTGCGGGAAGGGATAGCGCTTGTCAACGGTATTGCGCTTGTCAACGAAGCGGGCGACGGAACCGGGGATGACTTTGTCAACCTGGAGAACCTGAGCTTCCTCTCCAGCGGTGCGGCCCTTACC
The DNA here is from genome assembly GCA_964579515.1 of uncultured Bacteroides sp. Lineage (GTDB taxonomy): Bacteria > Bacteroidota > Bacteroidia > Bacteroidales. The sequence continues at coordinate 5,684 of CAZOHA010000053.1, forward strand.
AACGGTTTTGCCTACCGTGACGGGATCGCACTGGTGAACGGGACGCCGGGGGTGGACGGAGAATCTCTTCAGACCGCTGCAGGGACTCCGCAACCGGACGGGACCATCGTCTATGAAAATTCCTACACGTTGCGTGACGGGATTGCTCTGGTGAACGGTTCGGTCCTCCGGGAAGGCATCGCCCTGGTGAACGGTTCGGTTCTCCGGGAAGGAATTGCCCTGGTCAATGACCTGGATGGCACAGCGACCGATAATACCGGGACGATCATTGTCTTCGATGCCACGGATCTGGAGCGTGAACCCGGGGACATCACCCTCAGTCCTCTGAGCTTCATTACGGGAACCGAGGCCGGACAGCACTGGATTGTTCCGGGGACCTTTATTTCCAACAATTTCGAGATCACCTACGGACTGGGGGCACTCACGGTGGATCCGGTGGATCTGCCTGTTACCGCCGATGATCAGCAAAAGACCTACGGAATGCCGGATCCGGAGTTGACCTATACATCGGGGACTCTGCTGGGGAATGATCAGTTCGAGGGAGCGTTGAACCGTGAAGAAGGCGAGAATGCCGGAACTTATCAGATCCTTCAGGGAACACTGAATGCCGGGAACAATTACCAGATCGATTACCATCCCGGAACACTCACCGTCGATCCGGCCCCGCTTCAGATCACTGCGGTGGCAGCCGATAAAATTTACGACGGAACGGCCGAAGCCGAGGTGACACTCTCCGACGACCGTATGACAGGCGACGAGCTGGAGATCACCTATACCTCTGCGCTGTTTAACGATAAAAATGTGGGTACCGGCAAAACGGTGACAGTCGGGGGGATTTCCCTGGGAGGAACCGATGCCGGCAACTACCAGGCCCAGACCAGCACAACCACAGCTGCCGATATAACCGCCAGGGAGCTGGTGATCGGGATCACTGCAGAGAGCAAGGTTTACGATGGTGCGGTTGCAGCGCTTACCGAAGCGTTTATCGAGAGCGGTGCCGTTGAAGGTGATCAGCTTTCGGCAACCTCGTCCGAAGGTACGTTTGAGGATAAAAACGTGGGTACAGGGAAAACGGTTACCGCAGCGGTGACGCTCGAAGGAGCAGATGCAGGAAATTACCTGGCTAACTCCTCGGCCTCCGCCACTGCCGGTATCACCGCCAGGGAGCTGGTGACCGGGATTACCGCCGAGGACAAAGTGTATGACGGAACCACCGCAGCAACGACCTATGCAGAATTTCTCAGCGGAAATGTGGAGGGGGATGATCTGACCCCGGTTTCTTCCAATGGACTATTTGCCGATCCGAATGCAGGCACAGGGATTACCGTAACCGCCGAGGTCTTTGTGACCGGATCGGATGCCGGAAACTACTTCCTGGCTTCGACCATAGCGACCACCACGGCCAGCATTCTGCAGAAACAGGTCAGTGTATTCCTGGAGGAGCCTCTGATCTATATCAGCGAAATGGATCCGCTGCCCCTGATCCGGTTTACCTATGAAGGATGGGTGGATGGAGATGCCGGCAATGAAGACTATTCGGTCATTAGAAATGAGGACGGGATCCCGTATGATCCGGCATCGGATGAATCGGCAGGTGTCTACACGATTACGCCGCTTCCATCCAACGAGAACTACACCTTTGTGGCTGAGACCGGTACGCTGTACGTGAATCCTTTTGGTCCGGGGACCAGAGCAGTTCGGCCTGTGCTGAATTGTGTCGAGGAGATTTCACCTGACTACTTCGTGGCCAATCTGGAATATGAAAACAAGAACAGCGAGACGGTCTATATCCCGGTGGGTCCGGATAATCTTCTGACAGGGACCGGTATCGACTGGCTGAACTCGGATGAGCAGCCCACTGAGTTTGTACCCGGGGGAGGGAGTTTCCGGGTATTCTTCGACGGGGAGTCGCTCTCATGGGTGGTTTCCAGCCGGGAGGATGACAAGAAGGTATCCAATGCGGCCAACGCCAATTCGAGCTCCACCAAGTGTAAGAAGAATAACAAAAAGTCTGCCAGTGCAGGATTCGTTCCGGAAGCAGTACTGGATGCGCGACAGGAACCGGATCTTGATCCGGGGAAAGATCAGCTGCAGGTATATCCCAATCCTGTGGTGGATATTCTTCACATCTCGATGACCGATGTTGGCCGGATGGAGAGCATCTTGGTCTTCGACCAGGCCGGAATCGCACATCCGGTCAGGTCGGTGGTTACCCAGTCCGACCGGCTGGAGCTCGATGTTTCCGATCTGTCGCCGGGATCCTATTTCATCAGGATCGTCCTGGAAGATCGTTCAAAGGTGATACCTATCATAAAACAGTAACATACATTGAAAAAAGAGGGATGGACAACGATCCCTCTTTTTTTTTGATGAAAAACCTCTGTGAAACAGAACCTTCTGCCAGCTGGTTTGTTTTTTTTTACCGCATCAGCGTTCAATGAATGATGAAGTATAGATATACCGCTCTTCTGGTTCTCCATATCCTGATTATTCAGGTGTATGGTCAGCAGCAGAGGCTGGACAGTCTGAAGGCGCTGGCAGAAACAGTGACGGAGGATACCACACGGGTTCGGATTCTGAACGAATTGGCGGGGTTGCTCTACCGGACCGACCCTGAACTGGCCATTAAGTACAGCGGAGATGCGCGGACCATTGCCGAACAGGTCGATGACCGGCCCGGACTTGCCGAAGCCTATAAAAACCTGGGGCTGGGGTATTACATGCTGGGGGATTTCGAGGCGGCCCTGCGGAACTGGAATCCCTCCCTGGGAATCTTCCAGGCATTGGGGGATGAGAGAATGGTGGCCAATATCGTCGGAAACCAGGGCTCTATATACTATAATATCGGCCAGAATGTACAGGCCATCGAGAACTATCTGAGGTCATTAAAGATTGCGGAGAAACTGAATGACAGCATTCGGATCGCCACCATGATGCTCAATATCGGGCTGGTCTATGCCGATCAGCCCGGCGCCCAGGATTCAGCAGCCAGCTACTATCTGCGGGCACTGGAGATGGGGGAAGCCATCGGATACGACGATCTGTTGGGAGTGGGAGAAGTCAACCTGGGAGAGCTTTATCTGGCCCAGGAGTTGTATGATTCTGCACAGGTGCATTTCGAGAAGTCTCTTACCATCCTGCAGAGCGATATCGATATCGCCACCTCCCTGAATTTTATCGGGAGAACCTATGCGGGAACCGGGGATTACGAAACAGCCATCCGGTACCATCAGGACGCCCTGCAGATGGCAGAGGAACAGAATGCCAGGCTTGAAATGGTAAAGATTCTTCTGGGACTGGCTTCTGCCCAGCTGGAAAAGGGAGAGGTCGGGAATGCCCTGCAGAGCTATGAAAGGGCCATGGAGATCTCCAGGGAGATCGGGACCAACCATCAACTCTCTGCAGCGTACGGGGGCCTTGCCGAGACCTTCGCTGAACTCAGCGATTACAGGAATGCCTACAAATACCTCGCTTTACAGTACGAAATCGACAATGTGATCCTTCAGATCGAATCGGAGGATAAGATCGATAATCTGATGTTTGCCTACCAGCTGGAAGAGAAGCAGGATGAGATTGAGATCCTGGAACAGCAGGCCCAGATCGAGGAGCTGAAGAGCAGGCGGCAGCGGGGAATCCTCTTCACCATTGCCGCTGTCGGGATCCTGCTGCTGCTTCTGGCGGGAGGCCTCTATAACCGCTTCCTCTTTATCCGGAAAACCAATCAGCAGATCCAGGCACAGAAGAGGGAGATCGAGGACCAGAGGGATGAGATCGAGGCTCAGCGGGACCAGATGGAAAAGCACCGTGACCTGGTAATGGCCCAGAAGGAACTGATCACCGACAGTATCAGCTATGCACAAAGGATACAGTCCACCCTTCTGCCTTCCCGGACCGGGATTGAAGAAATCATTCCCGAACATTTCATTTTTTTCAGGCCCAAGGATATCGTTAGCGGCGATTTTTACTGGATCAGGGAGGTGGAGGACCATGTGATCATCGTGGTGTCCGATTGTACCGGCCACGGGGTTCCCGGAGCGTTCATGAGTATGCTGGGGATCACTATGCTGAACGAACTGATCGGGGATCAGTGCAGGGAAGATCCTTCGGAAATCCTGGACCAGCTGCGGTCAAAAGTGAAGACGATGCTTCTCCAGAAAGGCGATTCGGAAGAACAGAAGGATGGCATGGAGCTGACCCTGGCCATCCTGGACAAGAAAACCCGCCGGCTCCATTTTGCCGGGGCCAACAATCCCCTTTATCTGATCCGAAATAATAACGGGGCTGCCGGACCGATTCCGGAAGCACATTCATCCATGGAAAACGGAGAGTACACCCTCTATGAGATTAAAGGAGACAGGCAACCCATCGGGGTGCACTGGGAGGAGACCCCGTTCACTTCCCACACCCTGTCCCTGATGGAGAACGATTCCATCTACCTGTTCTCGGATGGTTTTGTAGACCAGTTCGGAGGTGAGAACAGGAAACGATTCAAGGCCATGAATTTCAAAAAACTCCTGCTCTCTATCCAGAAAGAGCCCATGAACAGGCAGGGGGAGATCGTGGGAGAAACGTTCGAGACCTGGAAAGGGGAGTTTGAGCAGATTGATGACGTGAGTGTGTTCGGGGCCAGGTTGTGACCGCCGGCTTTGTCCTCCGGTTCTGTCCTCCGGTTCTGTCCTCGGTCTCTGTCCTCCCGCTCTGTCCTCAGGGCAATCCGGTTATTTGGTAATCTTGAAAAAGAGGAGCCTTCCGTAGAGGAATTTAGGGTGGTTGTGAAGGTTGCGGGGATATCCCTTCAATTTCGTGGAGAGCCAGATGAACGGGATCAGGAAGGAGAGCCACCGGGACGATTTCTGCCGTTTATCGATATCGGTCTCGAACCTTGAAAAGCCGGAGGTGAGTGCCAGGTTGATGTATTGATCGACCGTCAGCGAGGAGAGGTGCTGCAGCCCGTCGGTATTGGAGTGGTCGACCGGTTTGAAGGCGTAGAAAAATCCGGTGAAAAGAAAACGGATCCGCGATTTCAGTGACATGATATTGGGAGTGGAAAAGAACATGATCCCTCCCTTTTTCAAAATGCGGCGGCACTCGCTGAAAAGGGTGGCGTGGTCGTGAATGTGTTCCATCACTTCGATCAGCAGCACCACATCGAAGCTCTCATCCTCATATGGCAGCGATCTGGTAATGTCCGCCTGGCGGCATTCGATCTGGTCGAACCGGAAATAGTGAGGATACATGTCGCATGCCTCCACATGGAATCCTTCATCGTACAGGCGCCTGGTGAAGGCCCCGTGACCGGCTCCCACATCCAGAATTTTAAGCCGGTCCTCGGGACGGAGGAATTTCCGGAGATAGCGGTGCACACTGTCGTGGATCCCCGGCATGGTGATAGGTCTGATCTCTTCCTGGTTCATGGTTATCCTGCTCTACCGGCTCCCGAAGTTATCGTTTTTCCCGGCTAGTGCATCATTTTACACTATCTTTTACCGTTCTCTATCCCGCCACGAAACGGGCCCGGAGGCTATTTTTTATTCGAATTAAACTGACTCTGACCGATATCCCCTATCTTTGCAGTTGATCCGCACGCTATGTCGAGGAAACTGTTCATTTTTCAATAGTTGTCTAAAGACAAATACAGCATGCTCCGGTTGCTCCACACATTATTCATCGTTCCGATCCTGTTGATTTGCACCCTGCAGATGCAGGCCCAGACCCGTATGGTGATCTACGACGGGATTACGGGTTTGCACAATGTCAGCCTGCGGAACGATACGGTGGTGATCAACACGGTCCTGAAGAAAAGCCCGGCCCACCGGGCAGGGATCCAGATGTGGGATCAGATCATCTCCATCGACAGTGTCCCGGTCTCAGGCCGGGGAGTGACCACCCGGGAGGTGCACCATCTGCTGTATGGAAAACAGGGAGAGGAGGTCGATTTGGTCATCAGGAGGAACGGAAGGGAGGAGCTTTTGAATTTTTCCCTGTCGAGGGATCCCTACCTGAGCCAGATTCTCACTTACGATTACCGCTATCTGCCTGATAGCCTGAACCGGTGGACCAGGGAGGAGATCCTGTCGGGACGGATCGACAGCCTGTTTGTCAGTCCCCTGGAGGCCAAGATCACCGTATTGTCGGTGGAAAAGGGAAGCGGAGCTGCGCAGGCGGGTATCCTGCCGGGTGACCGGCTGATCAGCCTGGCTGATGAGATGGACAAGGAGTTCTATTTCCATATCAGTCACCCGATAGTGCGTACCCTCTCCTCCGACAGCACCATCCGGATCCTGAGAGGAGACTCACTGATAGAGCTCGACCGGCCTCCCTCTCCCGACGGGCCCCTGGAGGGGATCACCAGCCGGTTTGAAAACGATATGGAAGGCCGCTCTGTCTGGCTGAAGATCACCACCGATAACCGGATCACCGACAACCGCTCTTATGTGCTCAATTTTCCGGAGCTGGAGGGTGCCGATTCCCTGATATTTTACAACATCAGTTCAACCGGGGATATCATCGAAAAAAAGGCGGGGATACACCTCCCGGCACCGGAGCGCGATTTCATCTATAAGAACTGGCGGGCGGTCACCCTCCTTCTTCTGAAGGACCGGATGCAGGGATTCTATGTCAGGCTCCACTCCGAGAACGAGCTGGGACCTCCGCTGATGCAGGTGATCGCCCAGGAAACCATAATTATCCATGACCGGCTCGAGCGGATGCTCCTGTTCGGGTTTTTCGGGATGATGGTGATTATTGCCATTCTTTATCTGCTGTTCTTCTTTGCTTTCCAGCAAAAGCAGTACCTCTTCTTCTCCCTCTATATTCTCAGTTTCGCCATTTTCCTGTTCATCTCACAGGGATACCTGGCCGAATACCAGTGGGAGCCGGGAGGGGTCCTGTCCGAATTCATCATCAGTTATGAACCTTTCCTGATCTCCCTGGTCTCGATCTTCTTCCTGTTGTTCGGAGTGACCTATCTCGATCTGAAGAGGAAATTCATCTGGTGGTACCGGAGCATCCTGATAGTGATCGGACTGATCGCGGTCCGGATGGCTCTGATCGTCATCGATTCGCTGGTCGGTATCCGTATGGGTGATGAGATGAGGGATCTGGTACTGATCACCTGGTTCTTTGCCGTGGGTGTGTTTCCCATGTTCATTATGCTGGTCCCCGCCATCATCCGGATCAGGGAGGGATTCCAGCCCGCCTGGTATTTCCTGGTGGCTAACGTGGTACTGGTCCCCCTGGCCTATATCTCCATCTACTCGGCGCCCTTCTCTCTTTCCGTTCTGACCCTCTATGAATCGGACATGATGAGGATCCTTCATGTATCGGGGGTCTATCTGGCAGCCATTCTGCAGATCCTGATCTTTTCCCTGGGGCTCACCAGGAAACTGCGTCATGACGAGATCGAGCGGAAGGATGCAAGGGAAAAGATCATCGAACAGCTGAAGGTGAATGAGAAACTGAAGGACAAAGTGAACCGCGAGCTTGAACAAAAAGTCAGGGAGCGGACCCGTGAGATCATCGAGCAGAAAGAGGAGATCGAGGCCCAGCGGGATGAGATACAGGTCCAGCGCGACCTGGTGCTTCAGCAGAAAGAGAAGATCACCGACAGCATTACCTATGCCCGGCGGATCCAGAAAGCGGTGCTGCCTCACCGGGAATATGTCGATTCCCTGGTGCTCGATTATTTCGTGGTGTTTAAACCGAGGGATATCGTCAGCGGAGATTTCTACTGGATCAAAGAGGTGAACGGGAAGCTGGTGGTGGTGGTGGCCGATTCCACGGGTCATGGCGTACCCGGTGCATTCATGAGTATGCTGGGTGTCACTCTGCTGAACGAGTTGATGGCCAAATCGAAGATGGACCGGCCCGGGGAGGTCCTGGAACAGTTGCGCGAAAAAGTGAAGGAGATGCTTTTCCAGCATGGCGATTCCCGGGAGCAGAAGGACGGGATGGAAATGTCTATAGCGGTGATCGACCGGCAAAAGAGAAAGCTGTTGTTCGCAGGTTCCAATATGAGACTGTTCATAGTGGGGCCGAAAAGGACCGGGTCGGACAATGAGCTTCGTCCGGCACTTTCATCTCCGGGGGGTGATGCTCACCTGTTCGAATTCAAGGGAGACCGGCAACCCATCGGGATCTACTGGGAAGAGCGAAAATTCACCAGCCACCGGATCCCGCTGCAAAAAGGCGACACTATCTATCTGTTCACCGATGGCTTTGTGGACCAGTATGGCGGAAAAGAGAGGAAAAAGTTCAAAGTCGTCCATTTTAAAAAGCTGTTACTGGCTTTGCAAAAAGAGCCATTGAACCGCCAGAAAGAGCTTCTGGAAGATACGTTCGAGTCGTGGAAGGGCGAACAGGAGCAGATCGATGATGTCTGCGTGGTGGGACTGAAAGTTTAAAGGTTTTTTAACCTACTCCGGCAGCGGCCCGGCTTGACATTAAATCCGGATTTCCTTATCTTTATTATCCGATTTCCTGTCAGTTTCTCTCATTTATTACATATAAAGTAACTGATTGATATTCAATCAGTCCAAGCTAATTAACCTTAAATAATCAACAAAACATGAATAAAGACGAACTTATCCGCCGAAACCGGGATCTGGAGAAGATCATCCGGCTTCAGGAAGAAAGGAACCAGGATCTGAGAAGACTGCTCGATCTCAAGGAAAAGCAGCTTCAGATTAGAACAGGATACCAGAGGGACTATCACTGAGTGAAGGGAACTTATGCCTTACAAGCCCATTGAGAATTACGCGATCATCGGAAATATGCGGTCTGCCGCTCTGGTGGGCCTCGACGGTTCGATCGACTGGTTCTGTTTTCCCCATTTCGATTCTCCCAGCATCTTCGCCTCCATACTGGACGAGAAAAAAGGGGGGTATTTCCGGGTCTCACCCAAAGACCCCTCCAGCAAACGAAAACAGTATTACTGGCCCGACACCAATGTGCTGATCACCCGTTTTTACAACCCGGAAGGGATCGTGGAGGTGACCGATTATATGCCCGTCGGGGAGGACATTCAAACCGAATTTGATTATCGGATCGTTCGAAGGATCAGGGGAATCCATGGAAAAGTAAAGATCCGTATGGAATGCTACCCCTCCTTCGACTATGCCAGGGAGTCTCATGAAACGGTGATCTCGGAAAGGGGAGCCTCCTTTCATTCCTCCCGCTTAAGCATGGGGCTGGCCAGCAATCATCCCCTGAAAAGAGATGACCGGGGAGCCTATGCGGAATTCGTGGCGGAGGAGGAGACGGAGGCCGCTGTATTTGTCCTCCATAAGATCGAGAAGGGGGAGGGCTGTAAGATCATCTATTCGGAAGAGCAGGCGGAATTCAGGTTCCGCAACACCATCCAGTACTGGAGAAACTGGCTTTCAAAATCCCAGTACAAAGGGCGCTGGCGGGAGATGGTCAACCGTTCGGCCCTGATCCTGAAACTCCTCACCTTCGAACCCACCGGAGCCATCGTGGCTGCCGCCACCTGCAGCCTTCCCGAAGGCATTGGGGGAGTCCGGAACTGGGATTACCGGTACACCTGGATCCGCGATGCCGCCTTTACCATCTATGCGCTGCTCCGGATCGGTTTCACGGAGGAGGCCACCGCATTCATGAAATGGATGGTCCAGAGGTCGGCCGAGGATGGCTCGGGAGCCCTGCAGGTCATGTACGGGATCGACGGCCGGCACGACCTCACCGAGCAGACACTGGGTCACCTGGAGGGATATATGGGATCTTCGCCCGTCAGGATCGGCAACGGGGCTTTCGATCAGCTGCAGCTGGATATTTACGGTGAGTTGATCGATTCGGTCTATTTGTTCGACAAGTATGTGAGGCCGCTCTCCTATTCCGACTGGAAACATATCCACCGCCACGTGGAGTTTATCACCCGTAACTGGCACCGGCCCGATGACGGGATCTGGGAGGTGCGGGGAGGTCAGCAACATTTCGTTTACTCCAAGCTGATGGCCTGGGTGGCCCTCGACAGGGCTATTCGTTTGTGCCGGAAGCGATCCTTTCCGGCCGACCGGGCCGAACTGAACCGGACCAGGGACCGTATCTTCATGGAGGTGATCGAGAAGGGCTGGAACGAGGAAAGGCAGGCTTTCGACCAGTATTACGGGAGCAATACCCTCGATGCTTCCAACCTGATCATGCCGCTGGTCTTTTTCATGTCTCCCTACGATCCGATGATGTCGAAGACCATCGATGCCATCATGCAACCGCCCCATAAAGGAGGTCTGCTGACCAACAGCCTGGTATACCGCTATAACGTCAATGAAACCAAAGACGGCCTGGAAGGGGATGAGGGCACCTTCAACATCTGTACCTTCTGGCTGGTGGAGGCCCTGACCCGGGCGGGAACGGTCGATCCCTCCAAACTGGAAAAAGCTAGACTGATCTTTGAGCAGATGCTGGGATATGCCAACCATGTGGGCATGTATGCCGAACAGATCGGCCTCCACGGGGAGGCACTGGGGAACACTCCGCAGGCCTTCACCCACCTGGCACTGATCAGCGCCGCATTCAACCTGGAGCGGGCGCTGGGCTGATAAGCGGGTGGACCTGCGGCCCTTACCCTTTCAGCGTTTTACACGCTTGTCGATATACCTGGAGTTGATGGCCCGGAGGGTACCCATATAGTCCATCCGGAACTCCACCAGGTCGCCTACCCTGTAATTCTTTTTATTCTCGCCCAGATCGATCACGATCATATCGGAACTGGCTCCGGCGAACTTGATATCTTCATCCACCGGATGGATATGGTCTTCGTCCACATCCAGAAGCCCCAGATCCAGGATTCCGCGCCAGGAGGTTTTACCCAGATCCTCCTCCTTGAATTCGAAGGAGGTGCCTTCCACATTGGTTCCCATCTCACCCATGGGCACCACCGGCTTTTCGGCCAGTTCGATGATCTCCGAGTAGAGTTTAAATGCATCGGACTTCAGCCCCTTCAGGGTGGTATCGTTATACACATCGGTGCCCAGGAAAAGCGATTCACCCACCCGGAAATGGTTGATCCCTTTGGGCAGCAGTTTCTGCTTGATCAGGGGGATGGTCACCGAGGATCCTCCCGATACATAGGGGATCTGCTTGTTGAATTTGGCTTCGATGAGTTGTTCGTACAGGCAGAGCTGGACCAGTTTGTCCTGGTTGGGCAACACGCCGTAGAGGCAGGTAAGGTTGGTGCCGATGCCCACCACCTCGATGTGATCCAGCTCAAAAACCTTCCGGTAGAAATCAACGAATCCCTCGCCGACGATGCCTTCACGCAATTCACCCAGCTCGATCATGATGATGATCTTGTGAATCTTCCCCTGTTTGCGGGACTCCTCCGCGAGCAGCTTGATGGTTTCGATCTCGGTGTTCATGCTGATATCGGCATACTTCACCACGCTGGCGACCGCCCTTCTGGCCGGGGGTTTGATGTACATGGTCTCGATCGCCGGATTGATCGACTTGACCGTTCTCAGGTTGGAGATCCTGGAATCGGCGATCTGGGTAACCCCCAGTTCCAGGAGCTCGGTGAGAAAGAGCCGGTTGCCGCTTAACATCTTCGATACGGCGGTCCACTGGATCCCGTGTTTCCCGAACAGCTGATCGAGGTATTTAAAGTTGTGCCTGAGCTTTTTAGACTCTAAAGTGATGTATGCCATAATCTATCAACCCAATTGATGGGATCTTGTTCGTTCGATGTTTTCCGGGAGCCGGGCCAGGATCTCGTAGTTGAGCGAGTTGTTCATCTCTGCAAAGGAGGAGAAAGAGATCTCGATGTCACCCTGCCGTCCGATCAGGGTGATCTCGTCGCCGATCTGCAACCCCTGGATATCAGTGATATCGCAGATGATCATATTCATGTTAACCGTTCCGATCACCGGTGAACGCTGCCCGCGAACGATCACATGGCCGTTGTTGCTCAACGAACGGCTGTAACCGTTGCAATACCCCACTGGTACCACCATAATACGCATCTTGTGGGAGGCCTGGAATGTAAGTCCGTAACCAATGAACTCCCCTTCGGGAACCTCTTTGATCAGCATTACCTGGGAATCCCACTTCAGGGCCCTCTTCAGCGGGTCGGACTTATCCTTCCGGCGATGGACATAATTGATGAAGGTCTCCCGGGTGGGCCAGTATCCGTAAAGCAGGATCCCCAGCCTGACCATGTCGAACCGGCTGTCGGGATAATTGATGGTGGCTGCTGAACTGGCAATATGCCTGGTTTCAAACGGAATTCCCAGTTCTCTCAAATATTTTGTCCGCTTATTGAACACGGCCAACTGTTTCCGGATCCTCCGATGGTTGGCGATGCTCTCCGCCCCGGCGAAATGGGAGGTGATCCCTTTCACCTCCAGATAGTCCCGGCCCTGCCGGACACGCTCCACAGCACGTTTCAGCTGACTGAGGGTTAGGCCGGTGCGGTACATGCCCGTCTCCACCTCCAGATGAATCCGTGCCCTCTTTCCCAGAGACCGGGCGGTCTCCATTGCATGGTCGAGGATAAAGAGGTCCCCCACATAGAATTCAATCTCTTTTTCGATGATCCAGGGCAGATCGGCCGGGTAGATAAACCCCATGATCATCAGGGTTGACCCGGGAAGTAAAAACCGGTGGGTCTCCCTGGCCTCGGCCGAGGAATAGACCGAAAAATGGTCGATTTGCTGATCCTGGAGAACCGGGATCACGGCCGATAATCCGTGGCCGTAGGCATTTCCCTTCACCACTGCGGAAATTTTCAGCTCACAGCCCACCAGCGACCGGATGAACCGGATATTGTTGGCCAGGGCTTCTTCATCGATGGTAATATGCGAGGTGCTGCTCATGAATGCTAATCATTCTTGTACCGCATCTCGGCATATTTGTTGGTGAATCCGATCCGTTCATAGAGCCTTTTGGCCGGGTTGTCGTATTCCACATGGAGCTTAACGTCCCCGTCGCAATGGGTGAAGGCTTCCTCGATGATCTGCCTGCCGAATCCCTGTCCCCTGTAAGAGGAATCCACCGCCACATAGACCAGGACCCAGTCGGGAATGTAGTTGGCCATTCCGGTCCTGTTCATAATCAAACCACCCACCAGCTCTCCGCCGTAGAATGCCGCCAGGGCAAATCCGCCCTCCGATTTTTCATCGGAAAAGGCATACCGCAGGCACTTCCGGATATCCTCCTTCGGATCGCCGAAACGGCCCAGATGGGTGAACATGAAATCCACAAATTGGTCAGCAGTCAGGGGAGCAAAATCCTCTTCGCTGTCGATTCTTTTTATCTCCAGTGTTTTTGTAGTTTCTTCAGTCATGATCTGTTTTGTTTATGGTGATTTTTGAACGGTCGATCCACTCTCCTCTCCCAGGTGCAGGGATGCATAGATGGAGTATAAAAGAGAAACACCCGACCCGATCAATTCATCCGGGAAGTCGAATCCGGGATGGTGGAGCGGCGGAGTTTCCTCTCCCGAGCCGAGTCCGAAGTACCCTCCTTTATATTTTTGGGTATAGTAGCCGAAATCTTCCGACCACCGGAAGGGACGGTCCAGCTCCCTGACCGGAAGCTGTGCCATATCGGCGGCTTTCCGGATCTGTTCCACACAGGCGGGATCGTTGATGGTGGCGGGGAATATCTCGCTTTGTGAGATCTCCCGGATCAGCCCCTCCTCTCGGGCGATATCGCCGGTCAGCTTCTCCACCTCGGCGATCAGAACCTCCATGTCCTCATTCAGGAATGACCGCAGGGTCAGGCCCAGGGAGGCCTCTCCGGGGGTGGTGCCGAATGAGATCTCCCCAAGCCGGATATAGATCAGGGTGGCGAAGGCCACATCGCTGAACCGATCTTTCTGACGGTTCAGATCCTCCACGGCAGCGATAATCCGGGACACGGCGGTCCCAGGGCTGATCCCCTGTTCCGGTTCGCCTGCATGGGAGGTCCGCCCGGTCAGTTTCACGGTCATTCCCCTGGAGGCAGCGGCAAAACTGCCTTCCCTGATCAGGACCCGGTGCATGGGCTCGCCCGGGATCTGGTGCAGAGCAAATACATAGTCGGGTTCGATCATCCGGAACCTCGGATCCTGCACCACGTCCCGGGCCCCCTGTTCCACCTCTTCAGCCGGTTGGAACAGAAGGGCCACCCTGCCCTTTACCGGACGACGTGCGGCGATCTGCTGGGCCAGTCCCACCAGGATGCTCATGTGCCCGTCGTGGCCACAGACATGGCTGACTCCGGGATTGGAAGAGGTGTAGGGGAGCTCACTGGTCTCGGCAATGGGCAGGGCATCCAGTTCCGCCCTGAAGATGGTGGTAGGTCCCGGAGCGGATCCATTGTAAATGAAGGCCCTGCCGGTGGAGCCCAGAAGGATCTCCTCTTCCGGGTCCAGTTCATTCATCACCTCGGCGATCTTTTCGGAGGTGGCATGCTCCCGGTTCGATAATTCGGGATGGTGGTGAAGGTATTTTCTGAGCTCTATAAGTGCATTCATCGTTTGATGGTGTAAACCAGCAGATAGCTTATAAGAGAGACTGCTATTCCAAATATATTTACATCCAACCCCAGTGGAAGGTTCACTCCGGAAAGGATTAGTGTGATCGTGGCGGTCCCGCCGGCGATCATGGAGACCATGGCGGCGCGTCCGCTGGGCCTTCTGGTGAAAAGTCCGGCCAGCACCGGTACGATCAGACCCGAAACCATGAAAGCATAGGAGAGAAGCATCAGTTCCAGCACATTCTCCATCCTTAAAGCGAGGATAAGAGCGAGGATACCCACCACCAGGGTGAGCAGCTGTGAGTACCTCAGGCTTCTTTTTCCTTCATGTTTGTTGAGGACATCGGTGAGAATATTTCCCGACGAGGCCATCAGGCAGCTGTCGGCGGTCGACATGATCGCCGAAAAATAGACCGAGAGGACGATTCCCAGGAATCCCACCGGAAGGATCGTCTTCAGAAGAATGGGAAGGCCCATTTCGGGGTCTATGCTCTCCACCGTATGGCCGGTGATCACATCGTTCATGATGGCCACCCTGGCCAGCATTCCCAGTACCACCCCGATGAAAGCCATAATGGGATATTCGAACAGACCGGCCAGGAACCATCCCCTCTGGGCTGTTTTCTGGTCTTTGGCGGCGTATATTCGCTGGTACAGGGTCATCCCCACGAACCAGATGGGAATGATGGTGAATGACCAGTTGACAATCTGCTGCCAGCTCACATTACCCAGGGAAAGGAATTCGGGTCCCACCGTAGCACGCACCGTCTCCCATCCCCCGATAGCTGAAAGTGTGAACGGGAGGGCCACGAAAATCAGCCCGGTCAGCAGGATGATCCATTGAATGGTGTCGGTATAAATCACCGCTTTGAGTCCCCCGAGTGCTGTGTAGACGATGGCGATGACACCCATCAGCAACAGGGCCTGGTCGATGTTCAGTCCGTCGAAGGTGGAAGAGGCCAGCTTGGCACCGGCCAGGATCTGGGAACTGGTGAATCCCAGGTAGCTGATGGCGGAGATAATCCCTGCAACCAGTGCCACCCTTTTGTTGAATACGCTCGAAAGGAATTGTGGGAAGGTTAAAAAGCCACGGGTGCTGGCGATTTTGAACACTCTCGGAATCAGGAATACCCCGGCCATCCAGGCCCCGATCAGGCCGGTGAAAAGGAGCCAGCTTCCGGCCACCCCCATAATGAATCCCAATCCGCCCAGGCCGATGGAAAAACCTCCGCCCACATCGGTGGCCACAACCGAGAGGCCGATATGGAGACTTCCCATTTTTCGGCCTCCAACAAAATAATCATCAGTGTCCTTGTTTCGGCGGAGAAAGTAGAATCCCACCCCCAGCATAGCGATCAGATATGCTGCAAAGATCAGCAGGTCCAGGATGTGCATTGTGCTATTTGAGCTTTACGTTAAGCTCAATACTGGATGAGCGGTACTGGTATTTGATCAGTCCCCTGGAAAGCAGTGAAAAGATAATGTGCTGCCCCTCCCGGGAAGATATCGACAATTCTTTGAAGATGTTACCGTAAAGGCACGTCCCGTTGGCCTGCAAAAACTGCAGTACCTCCTTCTCTTTCTGGTTCTCAATCTCTTCTAAATAGATCGTCTTCATAAAATTGTTTCTGTGCGAACAAAAATAGTAATTATTATCCGGAATAGTGTAATTTTACACCGGTTTTAATAATGCTGCAGGGAGCTATGGATAACACAGAAGTCCTGGTGAAGATCAGGCGGATCGTACGTTCGATTAATCTGGAATCGAAGAAGATACAGAAGGAATACGGGGTAAGCATCCCCCAGGTCCTCTGCCTCGGATACCTTCAGAGGGCCCCCCAGTTCCAGTCGACCCAGGGAGAGATCAGGAAATACCTGAACCTGAACGCCAGCACTGTGAGCGGCATTATCAGGAGGCTGGAAAAGAAGGGATACCTGGCCCGGTTGCCCAAGTCCGGAGATAAACGGGTGGTAAATATCGCCCTTACCACTTCAGGAGACCAGCTGCTGGGGAAGATTCCCGCGCTGCTCCACGAGCAGCTTACCGAAAAATTGAACAGGCTCGAGCCCGATGAACTGGAGCGGGTGCAGAATGGGCTGGATACGCTGGTGAAGCTCCTGGATATCGGATCCATCGAGGCTTCTCCCATGATTACCATCGAGGACGATCTGGAGGAGCAGGAGGCGTGACCGATTTTTACTATTTTTGTTCCTGCAGAAACTAAAATCAGGCAGATGATATATAACAATGTTCAGAAAGCGATTGCCGGTAAACTGGAGAGCGACCTTGGCATTTCAGAGTGGAAAGACTGGAAATGGCAGCTGAAGCACTCCATCCGTTCGCTGGATAAATTTGAATATCTCACCGGGATCCGATTTCCCGATAAAGAACGGGAGGAGTTGTCGGAGACCTTCGATCAATTCCCGCTCTCGATCACCCCATACTACCTTTCGCTGATCGATGTGAAGAATTTCCGGAATGATCCGGTATTCAAGCAGGCTTTCGGCAGCGTGCAGGAGTTGCAGACCCTTTCATCGGAATTAAAGGATCCGCTGTCGGAAGACCAGGACAGCCCGGTGGAGGGGATCACACACCGTTACCCCGACAGAGTGTTGTTCCATGTAAGCAATGTGTGCTCCATGTATTGCAGGCATTGCACCCGCAAAAGAAAAGTGGGTGATGTGGACTTCGTGCCCTCGAAAGAACAACTCCGAAAGGGGATCGCATACATCGCCGAAAACCCGCAGGTGAGGGATGTGCTGCTTTCCGGAGGCGATCCACTGATGATGAGCGACAGCAAGCTCGACTGGTTGCTTACTGAGATACGTTCCATTTCTCACGTGGAGATCATACGGATCGGGACCCGGATGCCGGTGGTACTTCCCTACCGGATCACCGACTCCCTGGTGGAGGTGATGAGAAAACATCACCCGGTGTGGGTCAACACCCATTTCAATCACCCCCGCGAGATCACCCATTCTTCCCGGGAAGCCCTGGACAGACTGGCCGACGGAGGATTTCCACTGGGGAATCAGTCGGTGTTGCTGGCCGATGTGAACGATTGTCCCCGCATCATGAAAACGCTGGTGCAAAAGCTGGTAAAAAACCGGGTCAGGCCCTACTACCTGTATCAATGTGATCTTTCGGAGGGACTCTCTCATTTCCGCACTCCCATCGGCAAAGGGATCGAGATCATGGAGAGCCTGGTGGGGCATACCAGCGGACTGGCACGCCCAACGTATGTGATCGATGCTCCCGGAGGTGGAGGGAAGATACCGGTAATGCCCAACTACATCATCTCCTGGTCCACCAATAAAGTGGTCCTGAGGAATTACGAGGGAGTGATCACCACCTACCAGGAGCCCGACAGCTACGAGGCAAAACTGTGTGACCGCCATTGTGATCAGTGCAACCTGGATCTCCAGCTGGGTGAGGCAGATGAGTCGGATGCCATCGGGATCGAAAGGTTGCTTTCCGATTCAGATGATACCATCTCCCTTTACCCGGAGAACAACGAACGGATGCAAAGAAGAGGAAACCATGCATGATCAGGTAGAGCGCATAGGGAAGGGAACACTGATCCAGCACGGCAAGTACAACGACCGGATCTATCTGATGAAATTGCACAGAGACGATTGCCCGGAAATTTTAGGGGAGCTGAGGGGCATGGCCAGAGAAAACGGTTACTCCAAGATCTTCACCAAAGTTCCGGCCTCGGCCGCCCCGCTTTTCCTTGCCGACGGTTATATCATGGAGGCACATATTCCCGGTTTCTACAAGGGAAAGGAGGCGGTATTCTTCCTCTCCAAATACCTCGATTCGGACCGGCTGATGGGAGTGGAATACGCCAGTTTGAAAGAACTGGCCACCCTGCTGGGTGAAAAAGCGGAAAAATCACCGAAATCGAGCACCCCGGCGAAAGCTTCCGGAAAGTTCAAATGGAGAAAACTGAATGAGGCCGATGTGGAGGATATCACCAGGATCTACCTGGAGGTATTTCTAAGCTATCCGTTCCCGATCCACAATCCGGGCTATATTCTGAAAACCATGAAGGAGGATGTACGCTATTACGGGTTGGAGAAGAAGGGCAAACTGGCAGCAGTGGCATCGGCCGATGTGGACCGCAAGGGAAGCAACGCAGAAATGACCGATTTTGCCACCCTGCCCGGTTTCAGGGGAAAGGGCCTGTCGGTCCGGCTACTGATCGAAATGGAAAAGCAGATCAAAAAGGAGGGGATCCGGACCCTTTTCACCATCGCCAGGCTCAATTCACCCGCCATGAACAGGACCTTCCTCCGGCTCAACTATACCTATTCCGGCACCCTGATCCGGAACACCCATATCGCCGGCAGGCTGGAGAGCATGAATGTGTATTATAAACGGCTGAAGCAGTAAATCTGTAGTGTATGAAGGAACAGAATTTGGGAAAGAAATGCAGATTCACCGACCGGTGCCCTTACTACCAGGGCAGGGAGATCATGGGAGACATGGACCTGACCATCATGCGGAACGTTTTTTGCTACCGGGGTAGGAAAGGGTGGCAGAACTGTCCCCAGTATCAGGAATTCGTTCGTACCTGAGTCTCCAGGACGAACCGTCTTCCTCTTTTTTTGTTACTTTTGCGGACCTTGCAGAGGAAGAACCGGATGGAACTCAGAAACATCGCTATCATTGCCCATGTGGACCACGGGAAAACCACCATGGTGGACCGGATCCTGCACCAGGTAAAGCTATTTCGTGAAAATCAGGAGGTGCAGGACCTGATCCTCGATTCCAATGATCTGGAACGGGAGCGCGGGATCACCATTCTTTCGAAGAATGTGTCGGTCCGGTACCGGGATACCAAGATCAACATTATCGACACACCCGGTCATGCTGATTTCGGCGGGGAGGTGGAGCGGGTGCTCAATATGGCCGGCGGGGTTCTGCTGCTGGTGGATGCTTTCGAAGGACCCATGCCACAAACCCGGTTCGTATTGCAGAAGGCTCTCGAGCTGGGGAAGAAGGTGATCGTGGTGATCAACAAGGTGGACAAACCGAACTGCAACCCCGATGAGACCGACGAGAAGGTGTTTGAGCTGATGTTTGCCCTGGATGCCAGCGATGAGCAGCTGGAATACCCAACCGTTTACGGTTCTTCCAAACAGGGATGGATGGGACCCGACTGGAAGACCCCCGCCACCGATATGGCCCACCTGCTCGACACCATCATCGAGTATTTCGATCCCCCCGGAGAGAACCCCGGCAGCCTGCAGCTCCAGATCAGTTCCCTCGACTACTCTTCCTACACCGGCAGGATCGCCGTGGGGAAAGTCCAGCGGGGCTCCATTGCGGCAGGTGACCGGGTGGCCGTTATGCAGCGAAACGGGCTGGTACATTATTCCATGGTGAAGGAGCTCTACCTGTTCGAGGGACTGGGAAAGGAGAAGACCAAAGAACGGGTCGGGGCCGGGGAGATCGTGGCGATCTTCGGACTGGAGGATTTTGATATCGGCGATACCATTGCCGACCCCGAGAACCCGGAAGCGATGCCGCCCATCTCCATCGACGAGCCCTCCATGAGCATGCTGTTCACTATCAACGACTCTCCCTTCTACGGAAGGGAGGGAAAATTTGTCACTTCCCGGCACCTTCGCGACCGGCTTTTCAGGGAGACGGAAAAGAATCTGGCCCTACGGGTGGAGGAGACCGATTCGCCCGAAAAACTGAGGGTTTACGGGAGGGGGATCCTGCATCTGTCGATCCTGATCGAGACCATGCGGCGCGAGGGATACGAACTTCAGCTGGGCCAGCCGAAGGTGGTTATCAAAGAGATCGAGGGGTTCAGACACGAACCGGTGGAGCACCTCTATATCAATGTGGACGAAGAGTTTTCAGGAAAGGTGATCGAGCTGGTCACTGCCCGGAAGGGGGATATCTTACACATCGAGAAGCGGGACGACCGGGTCAACCTGGAGTTCAAAATCACCGCCAGGGGCCTGATCGGGCTCAGTCAGCCGGTACTCACGGTCACCGAGGGCAACGCTGTGATCTCGCACCGTTTCACCGGATATGAGCCGTGGAAAGGAGAGTTTCAGGAGAAACGCAGCGGAGCACTTATTGCCATGGAGACCGGTACGGCCATTGCTTATTCGCTGGACAAACTGCAGGACCGGGGACGGTTCTTCATCGATCCCAACGAGGAGGTCTATGCCGGTCAGGTGATCGGAGAGAACACCCGTCAGGACGATCTGTTGGTCAATGTGGTAAAGAGCAAGAAACTCACCAATATCCGTGCGGCCGGTTCGGACGAGAAGGTGTCGATCGCACCGGCGGTCAGATTCTCCCTGGAGGAGGCCCTGGAGTACGTGGGTCCCGACGAATATGTGGAGGTGACCCCCTCATCGCTGCGCCTGAGGAAGATCCTGCTGAACGAACACGAACGCAAACGGGAGAAGAAAACCCCCAACTGATTCTTACCATGAGGCGAAACATTCAGGACATCGATATCAGGCTGACCCGGTGGATGGCCTCCCACGGGATCCAGATCCTGCGGATCAGCATGGGGATCATCTTTTTCTGGTTCGGCATGCTCAAATTCTTCGAGGGACTGAGCCCGGCGGAGTCCATGGCCATCCGGACCATCGATATCCTCACTTTCGGACTGGTCGGACCCGACCTGGTGAGGTTCGGACTGGCCACATGGGAGGTGCTGATCGGGATCGGACTGATCTTCCGCTTATTCCTGCGTGAAACCTTGTTGCTGATGTACCTTCAGATGCTGGGGACGCTGACCCCCATCGTCCTGCTGCCCCAGGAGGTCTTTACCCGGTTCCCCTACGGCCTGACCCTGGAAGGCCAGTATATTTTCAAGAACCTGGTGGTCATCGCGGCCGGTCTGGTCATCGGCGCCACGGTCCGCGGAGGGAGGCTGACCCCCGAAAGCGAATAAGTCGGCGGGCTTCCCGTATGGCATGGGATTTTCTCCGTTCCCTGCCTTCACAGCCTCTCCGCCTTCCGGTAAACAGCCACCCGTGAGAGCAATTGCATGGTGATGCCCCGGGAGGCCATGAACAGGATAAAGGCCAGCCACAGCCCGTGGTTCCCCATCCACCTCCCGGCCAGGAAATAGGCAGGAAAGAATATCAGCAGGGTGGAGGCCAGCATGGCGTTGCGCATCTCCCTGCCGGCAGTGGCCCCGATAAAGATCCCGTCCCACAGGAAAGCGGTGAAAGAGACCAGGGGCACCAGGACCACCCAGGTATAATAGGGTCTTGAGTTCTCGATCACCTCCCTGTTGCTGGTCAGAAGTCCAAAAAGAAATTCTCCCCCGAACAGGTAGAGGAGGGTAAAGAAAAGTCCGATCCCCGATCCCCAGATGAAAAGCAGCCGAATCAACTTTTTCAGCCGCACCCTCTCCCCCGATCCGATGTACCTTCCGGTCAGGGCCTCGGCCGCATGGGCGAACCCGTCGATCAGGAATGAGAAGAACATGAAAAACTGCATCAGCAGTGAATTGACCGCCAGGATGGTCTCCTGACCTTCGCTCTCCACGTCGCTGCTGGCCGACCGGGCGGTGAAGATCGAGAATACCGCCACCAGGCACATGGTGCGGATGAAAATATCGCGGTTGACCCCCAGGAAGTGCCGGAGCTTTTTCCACTGAAGGGTGGCCTGTAAAGACCAGTAGTGGAAGAGCCTGCTGAAATAGCGCAGCAGAATAAACAGGGCGATCAGCAAACCGCTGTACTGGGCGATGACCGTACCCAGCGCCACTCCGTCCGATTCCATTCCCATTTTCATCACGAACAGATAGTTACAGACGATGTTGATGACATTGGTGCTCACCAGGACCACCATGGGAAGCCTGGCATTCTGCATTCCCAGGAAGAAACCCAGCAGGGCAAACTGTCCCAGCACGGCCGGAGCGGCCCAGATCCGGATCCGGAAGTAGGAGATGGCCAGCTCCTCCACCCGGGTTTCCCCCTTGAGAAGGAGGAAGCTCAGCGATTCCAGGGGTCGTTGCAGAAGGATCAGCAGAAGACTGGCCGCCAGGCCGATGAAGGTGGCCCTGGAGAGGACCATGATCGCTTCCTTCAGATCTCTTCGTCCCCGGGCCTGGGCCGTAAAACCGCTGGTGCCCATGCGAAGGAATCCGAGTCCCCAGTAAAGAAAGTTGAAGATCAGCGATCCCAGCGCAATGGCCCCTATGTAGGAGTCCGACTCCAGGTGGCCCATCAGTGCCATATCCACAATCCCCAGAAGCGGAACGGAGATGTTGCTGATGATATTGGGAACCGCCAGGTCGAGGATCTTTCTGTTCATGGGTCCGGAAAATGGTGCGAAGATAGTGTATATTTAACCGGAAATTTTCTTAAAAATTAACGGGATATCCTCCATGAAAGTGCATTGTCTGAAACTCCTGATCCTGTTTTTTCCCGTACTGTTCTTTTCCTGCGACCAGGCAGGGGAGAGGCCTCCCCATATTCTGCTGATCATGGTCGATGATATGGGTTTCTCCGACCTGGGCTGCTACGGAGGGGAGATTCACACCCCCCGCATTGACGATCTGGCCCGGAACGGGCTTCGGTTCACACAGTTCTACAACACTGCCAAGTGTCACTCCTCGCGGGTATCCTTATTGACGGGACTCTACTGCACCCAGGCGGGCGATGAGTCGCTCTCCCGGGCCACCACCATCCCTCAGCTCCTCGGGGATGCGGGTTATTTCACCTCCATGACCGGAAAGTGGCACCTGGACCGGGAGCCCACCGATTTCGGTTTTCAAAGGTACTGGGGGCATCTTTCGGGAGCCACCGACTTTTTTTATGGCGATTCCACCTTCCGTCTGAACGGAGAGAAGTGGGATGATTTTCAGCCTGGTTTCTACACCACCGATGCCAATGTGGATTTCTCCATCCGGTTTCTGGAAGAGGCCCTGGAAACGGACCGGCCCTTTTTCCATTACATCGCCTTCAATGCCCCGCACTACCCGCTTCAGGCACCCGGGGAGGATATTGAAAGGTACCGGGGCAGGTATGATTCCGGATGGGATCAGATCAGGCAGTCCAGGTTCGACAGTCAGCTGGAGATGGATCTGTTTCCCACCGGATCGGTGCTGCCACCCCTTCCCGGTCATATGACCCCGTGGGATTCCCTGGATAGCCGGCAGAAAGAGTTCGAGAGTTTCCGGATGAGTGTCTATGCAGCCATGGTCGACCGGGTTGACCGGAACATCGGCCGGTTGCTGGATTATCTTGAAGAAAGAGGGGTGCTGGAGGAGACCCTGGTGATGATCTGCTCCGACAACGGCGCATGTCCGTTCGAAAGGAGCAGGAACCTGGAGATCCCGCCATGGGAAGGCGGATCGTTCCTGCTATACGATGCCAGCTGGGCAACGGTCTGCAACACCCCCCTCCGGCATTACAAGCAGACCCAGCACGAAGGGGGGATCGCCACCCCGCTGGTGGTACACTGGCCGGGCAGGGTAGCCGAACCGGGAAGCTGGCTGAGGCAGCCCGGCCACCTGATCGACATCATGGCCACCTGCCTCGAGGTCGCAGGAGCCTCTTACCCGGAGAATGAACGGGTGGAGCCGCTGATGGGACGTTCCCTGGTTCCGCTCTTCAGGGGTGAATCGCGCGAACCCCATCCGGAACTGTACTTCCGGTTCAGCGATTGCAGAGCACTTCGACAGGGCGACTGGAAGCTGGTCAGTTTCTACGGGCACCGCTGGGAACTCTACAACCTGGCCGGGGATCGCTTCGAACTTAACGATCTGGCCGGGGAGTATCCGGAGCGGGTGCAGGAAATGGCAGAAAGATGGCACCATCTGGCCGAACACACCGATCTGTTGCCGGAAAAAGAGAGGCAGTTGGTCAGGGATATTTCGCCACCCGGCAACCGCTTCGAGTGGCACAGACCCGAACTCATCGATCCATGGAAACCGTATGATCATTGATCCGGCTGCATCAACAGCCTGTCAATGAGATGCAACCAAAACGACTCCCAACCGTTCTTATGATTATATTTGTGCACTCTGTACCGGTGAAGGGTCTGCGAAGAAAGCCGGGCAGGGGACACCGTAAAACCTATACCGGATCACCCATGAAAAAAATAATGAATATCAGGGTTCTCTTCACTCTTCTTTTTCTTTGCGGGATTTCCGGCCTGGCCGGCGGCCAGGCGACCGTTGTCGAAACCGACCCTTATATCGCTACAGGAAGGAATTTCGATGTGGATGTGAAATACGGAAAGATTTACCTGATTTCCGACCACTATTACGAACTGGACCTGAACGGGAACCAGCTCTATTCCAATTCCAACATCGACGACACCGGCCAGGGAACCTTCGATTTCGGGCCGGCCATCGAGGTGGGTGACGACGGGGTGGTCCATGTAATCAACCGAAATGGTGGAAACGGGGCAAACGGGTTCAACCTGAGGTATTCGAAACGGGAACCGTCCGGCAACTGGTCGGTGGAGAATAATCTGGTAGGCGCTCCCCTGGCCAGGAACTACGTCGTGGATGTGGTGGCCCTCGGGAACGGGGAGGCGGTCTATGCCCATACCAGGCTCACTACCTCCGATGTAGCCGGTTCGGTCTATTTCTATAAACTCAACGGTACCAATGTGGATCCCTGGGGAGATTTCGGCAGCAGCCAGTTCTACCGGGTCGATGCCGATTTCCGTATGGAACGGTACGGGAACACTCTTCATGTAGCCACCGGGGTGCCCAATCCATACGGGTATATTTATTACATGAAGGCTAATATCGGCCCCTCCCTTCCCGGTGCCCTGGCTTCCAGTGCTTCTGTGGTGCAGGAAGGAAGCGGCAGGAAAGGGATGCCCGATTTGCGGATCGATGAGTCAGGGAATGTGTTTATTTCCCATGGGGACTACTTTCTGGTCGATTTTGAGCGTTACTCCAGCGGAGGGTCCCGGGTTATCGCCGACAGGCAGGTACTTGCGAATCTTGGGAACTGGCACCTCGATTTCGGCCTGTCGGCGCTGGCCGCCTCCCCCACGGGCGATACTTTGCTGGTCGTGGGACTAGAAACGGGCGGAAATGAGGAGACCGCCTCCAACAGCATCCTCCAGTACGCCTATTCAACCGACGGGGGCTCCACCTGGTCGCCCCAGTACGAGATCGCGGGCATCGAGACCCACGCGGGTGAGGGTCGATCCCGGCCCAGGGTCCACTCTTACAGGGGCATATTCTACCTCTTTTACAACAATGTGAACAGCGGCGGCATCGCCATGTCGACCATCCAGGTCGGTGACGGGCCCCCGCCTCCTCCACCCGTGGAGCTGGTCGATCCGGTCGATCTCTCCATCGATCTGCTGGCCCCCGGAAAGAACTTCGACGTGGAGGTGGCCAATCAGCGGATCTATCTGGTTTCCGATCATTACTACGAGTTCAATCTGGCCGGAGAAAAGTATGCTGAAAATAACAGCATCGAAGACAGCGGACAGGGCGACCTCGATTTCGGACCGGCCCTGGCGGTGGGGCCCTCCGATGAAGTGCACCTGATCACCCGCGACGGGGGAGATGGCGCGAATGGTTTTAACCTGAAATACTCTCGGAAACAGCCCGGAGGAGCGTGGGATGTGCTGGAGACCGGAGTGGGTGCCCTTACGGCCAGGAACTATGTGGTGGATCTGGTGGCCCTGGACGGCGGGCAGGCGCTGTTTGCCCACGGTTCGCTGGAGGATGCAACCACGGGTTTCGGAACGCTCCGGTTCTATAATCTGAACGGAACCGGGTCCACTTCATGGGGTGCTCTGGGCAGAAACGACCTATATAAAGTAAACTCTGATTTCCGGATGGAGCGATCCGGCAACACCCTGCACCTCGCCTCCGGAATTCCCTATGAAGAGGGAACGGTATACTATATGAATGGCACCATCGGGTCTTCGCTGCCGGTCAACCTGACCGGAAGTGCGGTAGCACTGGATGCCGGTAGCGGGATGAGCGGCCAGCCGGACCTGCGGATCGATGATCTGGGTAAGGTACATCTGACATACGGCAGCGACCAGACGGTAATCTACCAGCGCTACAGCTCGGCGGGAGTTCCCGAGATTCCGGAGAAAACGGTGTTCGACCGGCTCGGCAGCTGGAAACTCGACCTGGGACTGTCGGCTGTTTCTGCCGCCACCGGCGGGAATATACTGTTTACAGTGGGATTGAAAACAGACGGTAGTGCGGCTGCTACCAACAGCACTTTATACTACACCTATTCCAGGGACGGGGGACAGAACTGGATCTATCCGGTGGAACTGAGTGGATTCGTTACCGATGCAGGCGAAGGGAGAATGAGGCCCCGTGTCAGGTTTTACGAAGGACGGTTCTACATCTTCTTTCATAACATCAACGGGGGGATTTCAGTAAGGACAGTGAATGTACCTTCCCAGAATCCTTTCCGGGCAGCAGCGCCGGTGATCCTCCCAACGTCCGACTCGGTGGAAGCCGGTGAATTGATCACCATGTCTGCATCGGGCAGCGAGGTGATCTATTACTCCCTGACCGATCCGGCGCCCGATATGCTTTCGACACGATATACCGCTGGATTCACTATCAGCGGGGATACCACCATATATGCCATAGCCTACCGCAGCGGCTATCTTCCCAGCGATGTGACAACGGAGACCAAGAAACTGAAAGGCGATCCGCCCCCCCCGCCACCTCCGCCTCCT
>CAZOHA010000054.1:0-28653 GCA_964579515.1 uncultured Bacteroides sp.
GGGACAACGTTCCAGCGCTCCCCTTACCGAGGCCTCCAGACCCTCCAGGTAGTCCAGCGGATGCTGCCTGAACTGATTCCTGGCGGGTTCGCAGTATTTACCCGCTTTCCATCTGGGATATTCAAACACATGGGTTCCGATCTCCTCTCCGTCGCGTGCATTGACCACCAGGGCCCGCACCGAATCGGTTCCGAAATCAACCCCGATCACGTAGTAGTCCATAATAGTCTGTAAAGTCTTAAAGTCTGTAAAGTCTGTAAAGTACGTAATAGTCTTAAAGTCTTAAAGTCTTAAAGTCTTAAAGTCTGTAAAGTGGCAGCGTGACTTTCGACTACCTTTACGACTTTACGACTTTAAGAACTTTATGACTCCTACGTGCTATTTTGCCCGTAGGACGCGTTTTTTCCGTGCTTGCGCAGGTAGTGCTTATCCAGCAGGAAGGAATCGATCGGTTCCTTCCTGCCCAGTACCTCGTTCCGGAAGGCCATTCTGCATACTTCCTCCAGCACCACGGCGTTATGAACCGCTTCACGGGCGTTCAGCCCCCAGGTGAAGGGGGCATGTCCGTGGACCAGGACCCCGGGCATCTGACGGTAATCGATCTTCCCTTCCCGGAAGGTTTCCACGATCACGCGGCCCGTCTGGGACTCGTAATCTCCCTCCACCTCTTTTTTTGTCAGGGGCCGGGTGCACGGCACCTCCCCGTAAAAATAGTCGGCATGGGTGGTGCCGTAAGGGGGTAAGGCTCTCCCTGCCTGGGCCCATGAAGTGGCCCATTCGGAATGGGTATGAACGATTCCGCCGATCTCGCTGAAATGGCGGTAGAGGATCAGATGAGTGGGAGCATCGGAGGAGGGTTTCAGTTCTCCCTCGATCTGCCTTCCCTCCTGATCCAGCACCACCATCTGATCGGCGGTCATCTGTTCGTAGGGAACACCCGAAGGTTTGATCACCATATGTCCCGATCCGGGATCTCTTTCGCTGCAGTTCCCCCAGGTAAAGATCACCAGCCCGTGACTGACGAGGGCCCGGTTGGCCTCCAGCACCCGTTGTTTCATCTCTTCCAGCATGATCAAAATCCTTTCATCAGGTGATAATAGAGTTCGTTCCAGCGGAGCTCCTTCTTGATGGCAGCTATTGTCGTTTCCCGGTCGATCAGGATATACTCGATACCTGCCATCTCCGAAAAGTCTTCCATGTACTCGCTGTTGAGCGCCATGCTGAAGCCGGTGTGATGGGCTCCTCCGGCCAGGATCCAGGCTCCGGCAGCCACCTCCAGATCCGGTTCGGGCTTCCAGACCACCCTTGCCACCGGCAGGTTGGGAAGAGGGGCATCGGGGGGTACGACCTTACACGGGTTGACCAGCAGTCGGAATCGGTTGCCCAGGTCGAGGAGCGATGCATTGATGCCCGGTCCCTGCGAAACATTGAAAACCAGGCGGGCGGGGTCGGCCTTCCCGCCGATACCCAGCGGGTGAACCTCCATAACAGGCATATCCTCAGCTATGGAAGGGCATACCTCCAGCATATGGGCCCCCAGCACCTTCATATCTCCCGGATTCAGATGATAGGTGTAGTCCTCCATAAAGGAGGTTCCCCCCGGCAATCCCAGCGACATCACCTTCATCGCTCTCACCAGGGCAGCGGTCTTCCAGTCCCCTTCCGCCCCGAAACCGTACCCGTCGGCCATCAGCCTCTGGACGGCGAGCCCCGGCAGCTGGGCAAGCCCGTGCAGATCCTCAAACGTGGTGGTGAATGCTGCGAAATTTCCATCCTCCAGAAAATCCCGCATTCCCCGTTCAATACGGGCCGCCTCAATCATGGAATCCCTGACCGGTCCTGCTTTAAGCGCCTTTTCAGGCAGGCGGTACCGGCTCCGGTACTCCTCCAGGGTGGCTTCCAGGTCCGGGTCCTTCACCGCTTTAACTCTTTCCGCCAGATCACCCACTCCGTAGCCCGAAACGGAATAGCCGAAACGGATCTGCGCGCTCACCTTATTGCCTTCGGTGACCGCCACCTCCCGCATGTTATCGCCGAATCGGGCAATTTTCATCTCCTGCCATTCATGCCATCCGGCAGCGGCCCTGAGCCAGATTCCCACTTTTTCCCGGACCTTCGGGTCTGACCAGTGTCCGACGACTACCTTCCGCTCCATCCGCATCCGGGACCCCATGAAACCGAACTCACGGCCGCCATGGGCCGACTGGTTCAGGTTCATGAAATCCATATCGATGGAATCCCAGGGGATATCGCGGTTGAACTGGGTA
This sequence comes from uncultured Bacteroides sp., assembly GCA_964579515.1. GTDB lineage: Bacteria > Bacteroidota > Bacteroidia > Bacteroidales. Next base: position 2,268 of record CAZOHA010000054.1, read on the forward strand.
TGCAGATGCATAAAGGGTTTGGTGAGGCTCTTCAGGCCCGCTATCCACATTTTGGCAGGCGAGAAGGTGTGCATCCAGGTGATCAGTCCGATGCAGTTCCCGGCCTGACTGGCCTCACGGCAGAGCTTCAGAATATCCTCCGGGGTGGTCAGCACCGGTTTGAACACGATCCTGACAGGGATCTCCGGACTCTGATCCAGTGCCCCTGCGATCTCCCCCGAATCGCGGTCCACCTGCTTCAATGCCTCTTCGCCGTAAAGATGCTGGCTGCCGGTGACAAACCAGGCTTCCAGTGTTTGGAGATCTTGTACCATTCGATTTATCTTTTATCTATTATCCTGTCGTATCCCTCAACTTCATTTAAATGGCGAATCCCTCACCGGCATTTGTCAACTTCTTATATTTTCTCTTATCGAACCGGTATAGGAACGCCCCTTTGCGGGAGCCTGACATATCCTTCTCCTCCAGTTTGACCAGCACTCCCATGTGGAGGATCTTCTTCCGGAAGTTCCGCTTATCCAGCTTCGACCGGTAGATGGCCTCATAGAGGGCCTGCAGCTGGGGGATGGTGAATTTAACCGGCAGCAGTTCGAAGCCGATGGGTTGAGTGGCCGCTCTCCTGCGAAGCCGGCGCAATCCCTTCTCCACCATCCTGTCATGGTCCATGATCAGGGAAGGCAGCTTCTCGAGGTCAACCCAGGTGGCTCCGTACCTTGCCGAATACTCCTCCGAATAGCGGTCGGCGGGAATCAGGGCATAATAGGCTACGGAGATCACCCGCCCGGCTGGATCCCTTCCCACTTCACCGTAGGTATGCAGCTGTTCCATGTATATTCCTTCCAGTCCGGTAAGTTCATTGAGAATGCGGGCCGCGGCTTCATCCAGGTCCTCCCCCTCCTGCAGGAATCCCCCGAACAGCGACCACTCCCCCAGGGCGGGCTCAAACCTTCGCTTGTGGATCAGCAGATTCAGTTTGTCTCCGTCGAATCCGAATATGATGCAGTCGAGGGCCACATGGAACCTCGAATGAATCCCGTAATATTGCGACCGTGTGGTTTCCGCTCTCATCCGTTGCTACCAGAAATAGATATAAAAGGCGATGATCACCGACAGGATGATCACCGAATTGATCACATCCCATTTGTTCCAGCTGGCCCGGGAGACCGCACGCTGCTCGGGGGAGGCCGATCCGAAATAGAGTCCCTCGATCCTGGAAGGATCCACCGGTTTGGTGAAAAAGCTGACTATGACCATCACGGCAATGACGATGAAAAAGAGGATAATCTCGTAGTGAAGCCAGTTGGGCTCCAGGATCAGCCTGTAGATAAAAGATTCCGACTCAGAGTCACCGTAGAACACATTCAGGCCCAGCCTGAGCATTCCCAGGGTGAATCCGACCACCAGACCGGTGAAACCGGCCGCCGGAGTGGTCCGTTTGGAAAGGATCCCGAGAAGGAAGACCGCCGCGATCCCCGGCGCCAGAAGAGACTGTACATCCTGCAGGTACTCATAGAGCACCTTTCCGATGTTTCTCATCACAGGTATCCACAGGATTCCCAGGATCACGATCACCACCGTGGCGATCCTTCCCACGATCACATAATGCTTGTCCGAGGCATTGGGTTTGAACCGCTGGTAGAAGTCGACGGTAAAGAGCATGGAGGAGGAGTTGAACAGGGAGGCCAGCGAACTCATCAGCGCTGCCAGGATCCCTCCCACCACCACACCGGTGAAACCTTTGGGAAGCAACTCTTTGACCAGGGTGGAGAAGGCCGCGTCGTTCGACTCGAAATCAAGCAATCCCTGTTGCCTGAGCGCAAAGGCGATCATTCCGGGGATCAGGAACAGGAAGACCGGTGTCAGTTTCAGATAAGCCCCGAAAATGGTGCCCCTCCGGGCCTGCTTCTGGTCGCGCCCCGACAACACACGCTGTACGATGAACTGGTCGGTACACCAGTACCAGAATCCGATGATGGCCGACCCGAGGATCACCCCTGTCCAGGGATACCGTGGATCTTTGGGAGAGCGGACCAAACTGGCCATGTTATCGGTGGTGGAGCGATAGATCACTTCACCCGCATCGTTCATATAGGTTACGTCAGTGGCCCGCACGATCTCCATCAGGTTTCCCCATCCGCCCAGCTGGACCAGCCCGATCACCAGGATAGCGATGGAGCCGGCCAGGAGAATGGGTGTCTGCAGCACCGAGGTGTAGAGCACCGCCTTCATTCCGCCCAGGACGGTGTAAAGCCCGGTGAGCAGGACCAGCCCGATGGCACTTACCCAGAAGAAATCGATCTCGCGGTTGAACAGGACCACGTACTCAATATTGAATACATCCTTGAAGACCACCCCCCCTGCGTAAACGGTCACCGCCACCTTGGTCAGCACATAACTCACCAGGGAGATCACCGAGAGGAACGAGCGCGATTGTGAGTTGTACCGGCGCTCCAGGAACTCCGGCATGGTAAACACCCCGCTCCGGGCATAGAACGGAACGAACACCCAGCCCAGCAGCAGGATCATCCATCCGTGCATCTCCCAGTGGGCAAAAGCCATCCCGCTTTCCGCACCGGTGCCTGCCAGACCCACCAGGTGTTCCGATCCGATATTGGAAGCAAAGATGGAGGCCCCGATGGCAATCCAGGTGGCATCCCTTCCTGCCAGAAAATAGTCGGAAGTATCTTTGTCCTTCTTTTTAAGGACCCAGAGTACCACTCCGGCAAGGGCTGCAACAAATAGCCCCAGAATAATCCAGTCAAGTGTGGCCATATGCGTTTAGTTGGTTCGGGTTTATTGTTCGGTGTACGATGAAACTTCAGATTAAGGCTTAGATTAAGTGTAATGATAACACTTATCCATCAGAACTGCAAAAACGGCCCATTATTTAAATTGAATCTCACCAGGACCTGCCGGGCCGTGCTTTGCAGATCGTGTTCAATCTGTTTGCACGGCTTTGAATGTCTCATTTATGTTTCTATTTTTATTCGATTTTACAGAAAACTAAACTCCACTCCAAAACTCTATCCATGCAAACCACATTCTTACTGGGCACCATCGACTGGGTGATCATCCTGATCTACTTCGCCTTTGTCCTCGGAATAGGCTGGGCCCTGAGGAAGTACATGAAAGACGCCACCGCCTTCCTGGAGGCAGGACGCTCTCTTCCGGCCTGGGTCACCGGCCTGGCATTCATATCCGCCAACCTGGGGGCCCTGGAGGTCATCGGAATGGCAGCCTCGGGCGCCAAGTACGGTATGATGACAGTCCACTTCTACCTGATCGGGGCGATTCCCGCCATGATCTTCCTGGCCATTTTCATGATGCCGTTCTATTATGGTTCGAAGGCCCGTTCGGTACCCGAATACCTGAAGCTCCGGTTCGATGAGAAGACCCGGGGCTTCAATGCCTTTGCCTTTGCCATCATGACGGTCTTCTCCTCGGGGATCTCCATGTATGCGCTGGCCCTGCTGGCCCAGGTGATCCTCCCGCTGGATTTCCAGTGGAGAATTCTCGGACTGGTCATCGGCGAATTCGATATGTACCTCCTTATTGCTGCATTGATCGTATTAATCTACATGGTACTGGGCGGACTCACCTCGGCCATTTACAACGAGGTGCTTCAGTTCTTCCTGATCGTGATCGGATTCGCCCCCCTGGTGGTGATCGGTCTGCTCGACATCGGGGGATGGCAGGGTTTGAAGGCCAATCTTTCTGAAGAGATGCTTCATAGCTGGAAGTTCACCGGCAGTCCGGATGCTAATCCCATGGGGGTGGAGTGGTTCGGAGTGCTGATGGGGCTCGGGTTCGTCCTCTCGTTCGGCTACTGGTGCACCAACTTCCTGGTGGTCCAGCGCGCCATGGCGGCCGGATCCATGTCGGCAGCCCGGAAAACCCCGCTGATCGGGGCCATCCCCAAAATGTTCCTCCCGGCACTGGTGATTATCCCGGGGATGATCGCACTGGCGCTGACCAACCTGGGTGCCCTGGAACTACCACTCAAGGAGGGTTCCATGGCCACCGACTACGATAAAGTGATCCCGGTGCTGCTGGTCAATTACATGCCGGTGGGGGTGCTGGGGCTGGGCCTGACAGCGCTGATGGCCTCCTTCATGTCGGGAATGGCCGGTAATGTTTCGGCCTTCAATACCGTTTTCACCTACGATATCTATCAGAGTTATATCGTTCCCAACCGACCCGACAGCCACTACCTGAAGGTCGGGCGCTGGACCACCGTAATCGGTGTGCTGGTAAGCATCATGACCGCATACGTGGCCAAATCCTTCAACAATGTGATGGACTTCCTTCAGCTGATTTTCGCCTTTGTGAATGCTCCGCTGTTCGCCGCCTTTCTGCTGGGAATGTTCTGGAAGCGAACTACCGGTCACGCCGCATTCTGGGGTTTGATCGGCGGAACTGTGGCAGCTGCCGTTCATCATGGCCTGACACTCCCGGCTGCAGCCGGGGCCGGCGTCAAAGGAGGGTACTTCGGATTCATTCACCGGTACCCCAGTGAGATGGCCCAGAATTTCTGGACAGCCATCTTCGCGTTTTCCACTGCACTGGTGCTGACCCTGGTGATCAGCCTTCTCACCCGGAAACTGAAGACCGACGACGAGCTGAGGGGACTGGTTTATCAACTCACACCCAAGGTGGTGGACGACTCAAAACACTGGTACCAGACCCCCGGTTTCCTGGCGGTACTGGTGGGTGCCATGGCCATCATTCTGACAATCATTTTCTGGTAATCAAAAAATATATGAAATGGGACTGGATATAAAAATACCCATAGGGCTCATGTTCAGCATACTCGGGGTGATCCTCACCCTTCACGGCATACTGACCGCCGACGATGCAGAACTGTACGCCCGCTCACTGGGTCACAACATCAACCTCTGGTCGGGGGTCTTCATGATACTTTTCGGGGGATTCATGCTTTTTACCTCCCGTCTGTTCAAACGGAAGAAGCGAGAAGAAGAGGAGGGATAACCGGAATTCTTTCTCCTCCGGCCCGCCATGATGACCGTAATGGCTCCCGAAAGCACGGTGACGGCACCCAGAAAGCTCAGAAGGGAGAATGCTTCCGGTTCAATCCAGGTCACCTCCATCCGGGTAAGCAGTGCCATGGAGACAAAAGTGAGTACGGGGTTCAGTGTAATGATCACACTCACCCGTGTGGCATGGGTATATTTGATGGCCAGCGCCAGGGAACCGTAGGCAATCACTGTATTCAGGCCCAGGTATACCAGCAGGATCCAGTACGTGGGCGGCATACCCTCCAGTTTCGTGAAACGCACCAGAGGAATCAGCATCAGGGCCCAGAATCCGTAGATAAACAGATTCAGCTGATTGGGCCGCACCCTCTTCACCAGCATTTTCTGAAAGGTGGCGAAAACGGCCCAGGAGAGCCCGCCACCCAGTACCAGGAACATTCCCAGGGTGAAATGCTCCCCTGCCCCCTTCTCGGCCAGATCGGCCAGCTGTTCCGAATAGAAGAGCCCGATCCCCGCCAGCACCAGGGCGAATCCGATCAGGTGGCGCCAGTTGACATGCTCCCGGAAGATCAGGATTCCTGAAAGCGCAAACCCGACCGGGGCGAACTGGATGAAGATCTGCGAGGCGGACGGCGAAACATACTTGATCCCGGCGATAAAGCCTATGTAATTCCCGCCCAGGAACAGCGCTGCCAGAAAGAGCTTCCAGGGAGGGCGGGCAAAGATCCGGAAATCCTTTCTCCGGAAGAGAAGGGTCCATAATCCCAGGACCAGAAAGGCGGTGAGAAAACGGAACCAGACCACCGTCACCGGCGGAAGCTCATAGGTAACCACCTTCAGGACGATGGCCATAAAGCCCCAGAAGGTGGCCGTAACAATGGCGTATATCAGCCCTTTCCTGTGATCGGTCTCCATCTACCAGACGATATCCATCTCCTCCAGCAGGTAGCCGGCACCGGCAAATTTGTCCACCAGGAAAAGAATATAGCGGATATCCACCGAAATATTCCTGCAGAGGGAGGGATCGTAGTAAATATCGCTCATGGTTCCTTCCCAGTTCCGGTCGAAATTGATCCCGATCAACCGCCCTTCCGCATCCAGCACCGGGCTTCCCGAATTACCCCCGCTGGTATGGTTGGAGGCGATGAAGCAGACCGGCATGGTGCCGTTCACCCCGTACCGGCCATAATCCTTCTCCCGGTAAAGTTCGCTGAGCTTTGCCGGAATCCGGTAATCCTCAAAGGGCTCGCCCGATTTTTCTATCACCCCCTCCAGAGTGGTCTGCCAGGTATATTGCACCCCGTCACGGGGTTCGTAGCCCTCGATCTCCCCGAAGGTGAGTCTCATGGTAAAATTGGCATCGGGATAGAGTCTTTTTTCACCGGCCTGCTCCATCAGCGCGGTCATGTAGGTCCGGTATATCCGGTCGATCTCCGCTTCCAGCCGCCGGAACTCGGGAGTGATTCTGGTCATCAGGACCACACTGAACTGCATTGCAAGCTCCGCGAGCGGGTCCTTTTCAAGCCGGTCGGTGGCTTTGGATGGGTCTCTCCTGTATATGTCGATCAACTGAATGACTTCATCCTTCTCCCTGAAAAGTGTCCTTTTGTACAACCGCTCGGCCAGACGGTCAAAATCCCCCTGGTACCTTCGGTCCACCTCTGCGAAAAATGCCGGGTGGAAAACGGGATCCAGCCCCGACCGGTAGGCTTCCATCATCGCCGGGAAGATCTCCCGGTCGATAGGCAGATGGAAATCTTTATAAAACTGGTTGATCCTCGCCTCCAGGGATTCAGGACTGGCACCCCGGCGCATCATTACCGAAATGCGCGAGTAGAACCGGAACAGCTCCACTGCGTTCACCGCCTCGCTCATCATATCCTCAGCCACCGAGTAAGGCTCGATCTCCCGATACAGTCGCTGAAAGTCCTCCAGCAGGGATCCGTATTTCATCATACGCTCGCCATCCGACCGGACCCATTCGGAGAATACCTTCTCCTCCTCTTGTTTCACTTCCACCACCCGGTTTCGGTTCAGTCCCAGGATCATGCCCTGCCATTTCTTCCAGGCATTGCTCACTCCCCTGTACTTGGTGGCATACTGTATCCGTATCCTGTCCGACTGGCTCATATAGCGGTCCATGATCTCCAGCCGGGCATCCCTGAGCGCGATCATGGCGGGCAGGCTCCGCTCCATGGTATGCTTCACGGCCTCCGAATAAAGATACTGAGTGGTGGAACCGGGATAACCCAGTACCATGGTGAAGTCGCCTTTCTCAATCCCACCTGCATTGATCTCCAGATGCTTTCTGGGCCGGTAAGGCACATTGGTGGGATCATATCCGGCCGGAAGATTATCCTCTCCGGCGTATACCCTGAACAGGGTGAAATCGCCGGTATGCCTGGGCCACATCCAGTTATCCTGGTCGGCCCCGAAGTTTCCGATCTGATCGGGCGGAGCACCCACCAGCCTGACATCACGGAACACTTCATAAACGAACAGGTAATAGGCATTCCCGTAGTAAAAGGGCTTGACAACCCCCTCATAATGGGTCCCCGAGACGGACTCCCGGATCACTCTCCCCTGGTTTTCCTTCATCTGTCTTTCCCGCTCCTCCGGGTCCATCCCGGATCCGGTTCCTGCCGTAACTTCTTCGGTCACCTCCCGGATATAGCGTAGAAAAGTGACCGACAGGTTTTCGTTGGGAAGCTCCTCCTCCCTGTTCATGGCCCAGAACCCGTTGGTCAGATAGTCGTTTTCCACACTGCTGTGCCTCTGGATCGCCCCCTCACCGCAGTGATGGTTGGTCAACAGCAGACCATCGCCCGAGATCATCTCTCCGGTACATCCTCTTCCGAAGATGACCACAGCATCTTTCAGACAATCCCGGTTGATGCTGTAAATATCCTCAGCACTCAGCTTTAATCCCGCCTCCTGCATCGCTCCTATCTTGTATTTCTCAATCAGCATGGGGATCCACATCCCCTCCTCCGCCCGCAATCCTGCACCGGAGGCCAGAATGGCTAACGCAACTATCAGAAAAACCTTTCGAATCATCATTATCATCAGTCTTTAATAATACACTCCTTCAGTTCTGCATATACTCTCTGTACCGGAAGCCCCATCACATTGAAGTAACTTCCCACGATCTTCTCCACGGCAATGTACCCGATCCATTCCTGAATCCCGTAGGCCCCTGCCTTATCGAAAGGACGGAACCGGGCCACATAGTTCCCGATCTCCTCCGCTTCGAGCCGGGAAAAGGTCACCTCGGTGACCGAGGTAAAGGCCCTTCTCCACCGGTTCGAACGGAGACAGACGCCCGTATACACATGGTGGGTCTGTCCCGACAGTTCACCGATCATCCTTATCGCCTCCTCTGCCCCGGCCGGTTTGCCCAGTTCACGGTCCCTGTACCAGACGACCGTATCGGCGGTCAATAAGACCTGGCAATCCTTTAAACGCCCTTTCCAGGCATCCGATTTGAGTTCGGCCAGATACCTGGCGATGCCGGCACCGTCCAGGTTCCGGGGATAGGATTCCTCCTGATGGGCCGTTCCGACCACCCGGAAAGGGATCCCCAACTCCTTCAGCAGCGCTGCGCGACGGGGCGACTTCGAGGCCAGCAGAATCTCGTATTGCTGCATCGATTTCCACATTATCCATACCTGAATTTAACCAGATAGAAGACCAGTCCGGAATAGAGGATCCCCGTCAGCATGATCCACTTGATCAGAACGCTTGCCCTGTGATAATCCTCTCTGCTGCTTGCCCTGCCCGCCTGAACGGCCAGCAGGACCAGGGGGACGATCAGGAAAAACAAGAAGTAGGCCAGCGAATAATAATCCATCGGCTCCACCGAGAAGAGGATATGTTTCCATAAAAGGTAGACCAGCAGAAAGATCATCAGTGCAATCAGACCGATGATCAGGACTCTGGTCCAGCGGGTCCCCATCACAATGGGAACGGTTTTCATCCCGTAGGCGCTGTCCCCTTCAAAGTCCTCCGCATCTTTGATCACTTCACGGATCAGGGTGGTCAGGAATGCGAAGAAACTGAATCCTCCCACCCAGGCGAACATGTAATTGAACGTGGCATCATATTTCAGCATTTCCTCTCCGTATTCCCTGTTCAGAAGAGGGATCTCGAAGAGTACCACCATCAGCGGAACCAGACCGGTGAGGAAGGCCACAGAGAGATTTCCGATCAGGAACTGTCGCTTGTAGTTGGTGGAGTAGAACCAGAGCATCCCGGTGGCGATCAGAAAAATAATACCCAGGGAGGGAATCTTTATGTAGAAGGCCAGGTAAACACCCAGACCCACTCCTATGATATTGAGTACAGCGTGCAATGTCATCGCCTGCCGCCTGGTGATCCTGAACCCGACCACCACCCTCGACGGTTTATTGATCAGATCGGCCCGGGTATCGAAGTAGTCATTGATGATATAACCTGCAGCTGCAATGAAAACGGTCGAAAGCACCAGCAGAAAGAACTGAAAGCCGCCGAACTGGAGAGAAAAGGAGTCGGAAGGAAGCAGGGGATCCATGATCAGGTACCTCATGGAATACTGGGTGGCGGCAATGATCAGCAGATTGGGAAATCTGACCAGCTTCAGAATATGACGCAACGATCCGATCATCAGCCGCTCATCTGCTTTACCAACTGAACGCTTCAGCGTCCATCCAACGTCCATGAAGCCGAAGTACCTGTTCGATTACATCTCTGGCACAACCCAGTCCGCCGAGACGGGGTGATATATAGCAGGATATGGCCTTGATCTCATCCACCGCATCGGCAGGACAACATGGAACTCCGGCGAGTTGCATCACATTGTAATCGGGCAGATCGTCGCCCATAAAAAGGATTTCCCCCGGATCGAGGCCGTATCTGGCAGTGAATTCCCTGAAATCATCCACCTTATGGGTGGAACCCAGATAAATGTCGGTCACCCCGAGGCCCCTGAACCTCATCCCCACCGATTCGGTCCTTCCCCCGGTGATAATGGCAATGGGATAGCCATGTTTCACTGCGTACTGGATGGCATATCCGTCTTTGGTATTCATGGAGCGCATCAGCTCACCATCCGGGTGAAGATACACCAGGGGACCACTCAGCACACCGTCCACATCGAATGCGAAACCCTTGACCTGTCTCAGTTTTTCCTTAAAATTGGTCATCTTCTTTACGGGCTTGGATATCCTGGCTAACAAAAGTATACAATTTATCCCAGCCGGGATACGATTTCAACAATTCCAGGTGCCGTTCCATCGTCCCTCTGTCACCTCTCAGCGCGGGACCGGTCTGCGCCCCGGCAGCCCCCATCTCCAGGATCTTCTCCATGGTCTCCCTCAGCAGCGGATCCAGCAATGCCGCGTCATGTCCACCCCTGGCCATCAGCTCCCGGGCAATGTACACCATATGGTTGGAAAAGTTATTGGCGAAAACAGCGGCCATGTGAATGAACAACCTCCTCTCCGAATCCATTTCATGGACCCTGGAGGAAAGGGATTGAGCCAGGCTGAGGATTCGACGGAGGGTCTGCCGATCGGAGCCCTCCACCAGAAAAGGGACTTCCTTCATCCGGATCTCACGCTGTCTGGTAAACGTCTGCAGAGGATAAAGAACTCCTGACGGGTGAGGCAGACCGCTGAAAACATTCAGCGGAACCGCTCCGGAGGTGTGGAGCCATGTGCCCCGGCAATGCTTCCATTGATGCACCGCATCTGCAATGGCCGAATCGGGCAAAGCCAGCAAATAGTAGTCGGCCTCCTCCGGCACATCCTCTTTCCGGCTGGTACCCCTGGAGTTAACCTCTGTGGCAAGACGCCCCGCCGGCAACGAGCGTCTGGAATAGATGCAGAGAATCTGATGGCCGGCCTGATGAAGACTTCTCGACAGGTGGGTGCCCACATTTCCGGCACCCATCACAACGATGCGTTTGGAACCTGAAGAGATGATAGCCCGGTGTTTAGAAACAGTATTTGCCCTCTTCGATCAGCTTATCGGCGACCCTTCGTCTTGCCTCTTTCACATTGACCCCCGATACCATGGTGTAATGGCGGATCCCTTTTTCCAGCAGGTCACGCACCTCTCCGTAGGCGAAAGAATAGGTGGTATCGAGGGCAAACTTGCCGATCCTGGCCGCCACATCATAGACGAAAACATCGGCCATGTCACGGAAGTACTTCATCTCTTCCTCACTCTTGAGGGGCTCCATCTTTTTCAGGCGAAGGACCACCGATTCGGCCGCGTAGAGCTGGATGATGCAGTCGGCGATATTGCTCAGGATCTCCTGTTCAAGGACCAGCTTGCGGGTATATTTCTCCGATACTGCCTTCAGCAACATCAGCACCACATTCTTGAAATTGGCCACATAGAGATCCTTCTCTTCGAAATAGCCTTCGGGTACCACCGGGGAACCGTTCAGGTTACGGATCGCGTCAAAGGCCTTCTCTGCCTTTTCCATCACCGGCAGGACCTTCTTGGCCCCTTTCTTCAGAATATTATCCACCAGGAGAAGCCGGTTGATCTCATTGGTCCCCTCGAAAATCCTGTTGATCCTGGAATCGCGGTATCCGCGGTCGACCGGCATCTCGGCCGAGAATCCCATACCCCCGTGGATCTGGACCGCCTCATCGACCACATAATCGAGTGCTTCGGAACCGAAAACTTTCATGGCCGCCGCTTCCACCGCAAAATGGTTGAACGCCTCCATGGTATCCCGGCCTTTATCCTCTCCGTTGGCCACATAATAATTGATGGCATCATCCAGTGCCTGGCTCGCCCGGTAGACCGAACATTCGGTGGCAAAAGTCCGGATGACCTGTTCGGCCAGTTTATGCTTGATGGCACCGAACTGGGAAATATAGCAGTTGAACTGTTTCCTTTCATTGGCGTACTGGACCGACTGGTTAATGGCTGTTTTCGCCGACCCTATCACGTTAGCTCCCAGCTTAATGCGTCCCATATGGAGAATATTGAGAGCGATCCGGAATCCCTCACCCCGCTTACCGAGCATGTTCTCCGCGGGAACCATGCAGTCGTTGAAGAAGATCTGCCGTGTGGAGGAACCCTTGATCCCCATTTTTTTCTCCTCAGGGTTGAAGGTGATCCCCGGAAAATCCCTTTCAACGATGAATGCGCTCAGCACCCGGTCGTTGTCAATCTTGGCGAAGACGGTCATCACATCGGCGAAGCCGCCGTTGGTGATCCACATCTTGGCACCGTTGAGGATATAATGCTTGCCATCTTCAGAAAGTACCGCCCTGGTGGTGCCCGAGTTGGCATCAGACCCTGCACCGGGCTCGGTCAGGCAGTAGGCCCCTATCATCTCTCCCGTGGACAGCTTCGGAACATATTTGGCCTTTTGCTCCTCGTTGCCGTAGTAGAGAATGGGAAGTGTCCCGATACCTGTATGGCATGAGTAGGCTACTGCATAGGAATAACCAGAGCCCAGAACTTCACTGGCATACATGGTGGTGATAAAGGACTGACCGAATCCTTCATATTCCTCGGGGATGGTGATCCCCAGAAGGCCCAGCTCACCCGACTTCTCCAGCAGGCTCCGCATCAGTCCCTCCTCCTGGGCATCGATCCGGTCGAGCACCGGAAATACCTCTGTGTCGAGAAAGTCCTGGCAGGTTTCCCCGATCATCCGTTGCTCTTCGTCCAGTTCTTCAGGAATAAACACATGGGCTGGTTCAGTCTTCTTCACCAGGAACTCTCCCCCGGTGATCAGTTTCTTCTCTTTTGCGGCTTGATCTTCCATCATATCTATTTTTACGACTTTACAACTTTATAGACTTTATAGACTTTATAGACTTTATGGACTATTATGGACTTTATGGACTATTATAGCTGTAGCGCCATCGCAACAAGTTCCGCCACGTCATAATTCTTAACCTCCTCTTCCCTGTTCTTGTATTTCAGTCCGTCGGTCAGCATCACCATGCAATACGGGCAGGCGGTGGCGATAATCTCGGCTCCCGTATCCAGTGCCTCCCCGGTTCGCTCGATAAACACCTCTTTGTCGCCCTTCTCCGCCTCTTTAAACATCTGGCCGCCGCCGGCTCCGCAACAGAGGGCAAAACTTTTATGCCGATCCATCTCCCTGATCCCGGCCATCGATCCGAGCACACTCCTGGGAGCGTCATACTCTTTATTGGCACGTCCCAGGTAACAGGGGTCGTGATAGGTAATGGTCTTTCCGGCAAATGAATCACGGGGGATCTTCAGTGATCCCTCCTCCTGGCGGTCCCGGAGAAACTGTGTATGGTGCACCACCTCGAATTTCCCCCCAAGGTCGGGATACTCATTCAGGAACGTATTGTAGGCATGGGGATCACAGGTAAGGATCTTCCGGACCTCATAGCCGTTCAGCAGCTCGATGTTCATGAGCGCCTGCATCTGGAACAGCATCTCATTGCCTGCGCGACGGGCCACATCCCCGCTGGACGACTCTTCGGTACCCAACACCCCGTAGGAGGTCCCCAGGAATTCCAGGATCTTTACAAACGCCCTTGTCACCTTTTTGTAGCGGTCATCGAATGCACCTGCGCTCCCGACCCAGAACAGATATTCAGGCTTCTCCCCCCTGGAGAACAGGTCGGCCATCAGGGGCACTTCTATCTTTCTCTGTGTAGTTTCCATCCCTAGGACTTGCTTTCGTTTATCGTGAGGTCCTCCGCCCATAACATCCGGTCCTCCTGAGAGAACTGCCAGGGTGCGCCATTATTCTCAATATTGGAGAAGATCGCATTCAACCCGGCGGGGGCGGCCGACTCCTCCATGACCAGGTAACGCCGCATTCCAAGGATCAGGAGCGGCTGATTGATGTTGATGGGGCACTCCTGGGCACATGCGTTGCACATGGTGCAGGCCCACAGTTCCTCCTCCGAAATGTGGTCTCTCAGCAGTGCACGGTTATCGGTAAACTCTTTCCCGCCGCGCAGGATTCCCGGACCCTTCTCTTTCATCCGGGCACGCAGATCCATCACGATCTTCCGGGGTGAAAGCAATTTTCCGGTGAGATTGGCCGGACAGACAGCGGTGCAGCGGCCGCATTCGGTACAGGAGAGCGAATCAAGGTAGCTTTTCCAGGATACATCCTCCACATCGAGGATCCCGAAACGTTCCGCCGTCTCCTCTTCTGCTTCCCCTTCCGGAGGTGCGGTGAAGGCCTGATCGGGATCCAACATGATCTTCACCTCTCTGGTGATATTCTCCATAGTATCGACCTTCCCCAGCGGATCGAGCCGGCTCAGAAAGACATTCGGCACAGACATGAACACATGAAAATGCTTGGAATAGGGAAGGTAGTTGGCAAAAATAAATATCAGAACGATATGGCTCCACCAGTGGATCTGGTACCAGGTCTCGTTCGCACCGGTACCGGCATCGATCCAGCCGGACAGGATACGGCTGACCGGGTAGACGCCCTCCACAGCATGCCCGGCCTCCCGGGCCGTATGGATATAAAAGGTATTCATCCCCAGAAGGGTGATCATCAGCAAAAGGATCATGGTGAGGGCCACATTGGCATCCAGATGGGAGATATGCCTCATTTCCACACCTTCAAACCTCCTCACATTCAGGAAGAGTCGCCGGGCAAGGAAGATCAGGATGGCCACGGTAATGATCAGGGCAAAAACATCACCGGAGGCCATGATAATATTGTAGACGGTCCCCAGGGGAGCGAAAGCCCGCTCGGTCCCCGCCAAACCGTCCACCACCATTTCGATGCTCCCGATGAGAATCACACAAAACCCCCAGAAAACAAGGGCATGCAATAGTCCCGAGACAGGACGGCGAAAGATCTTGGTCTGCCCGATGGCCACCCTGAGCATCACCCCGATCCGGCGACCGATCTCTTTTACAGGAAAATCTTTACGGGTGATCCTGAAGAAACCAATGTACCTCCTGACGGTGAATGCAAAAACCCCTAGGGTCAGCAGCAACACCACCAGGAAAACGATCTGCTTCGTCATTAGCTTAGTTTCAGATTAGCTGGTTCGCATCGCCGGGGCGCAGAACGGGCTACCGGGATTTTGCCGCCCGGACCTCTGATATCAGTTCAGGCAGAATTTTCAGGGCATCTCCCACAATCCCGTAGTCGGCCGCTTCGAAAATCGGAGCGTCCTTATCTGTATTAATGGCCACAATACATTTCGAAGAACTGACTCCGGCCAGATGCTGGATGGCACCCGATATACCGAGGGCCACATAAAGATTGGGTGCAATGATCTTTCCGGTCTGCCCCGTGTGCTCCTCGTGGGGACGCCATCCTTCATCCGACACCGGACGTGAACAGGCTGTGGCGGCTCCGAGCACTTCGGCCAGCTCCTCGATCCGGTCCCAGTTTTCAGCAGCCCTCATTCCCCTTCCGCCGGAAACAACCACCTCGGCATCGGTAAGCAACAATTTACCCGACTGCTTCTGCACATCCCTGATCTCGGTCACTGCCACCGATTTATCGATCTCCGGTTCGAAAGCTTCCACCGAAGCAGAGCCTCCCGACTCCACTATCTCGAAAGTATTCTGGGCCAGTGTGAAAATGGCCCGCTCACTGAGAAGTCTGACCCTGGCAAAAGCCTTCCCGCTGAACACCTTCTTCTTCACCACCAGCGGTTCCGTACTTTCCGGAAGACCGCTCACCCCGGAGGCCAGACCGGCCTGCAGCCGGACAGACAGACGGGGGGCCAGGGCTTTCCCGGAATTGTTGTTCGCCATCACCAGAACCTTTGCACCGCTCTTCTCCATGGCGGAAGCGATCACCTGCGTATAGAGCTGATTATCGAGTCCCGCATCGATCCCACCAGCACTCAGTACGGTGGAGGCGCCGTATTTCCCGAGGGTTGACAGTTCATCCTCACTCACATTCCCGATTGATAATGCGGTCACCTGGCCATCCGTCATCCCGGCGATAGCCGAAGCATAGGACACCAATTCATAGGAAAGCTTCTTAAACTTCCCGTCCCAATTCTCAGTATAAACCAGTACAGACATATCTCACTTTATAGACTTTATCGACTTTACAGACTTTACAGACTTTACAGACTTTACAGACTTTATGGACTCTTATGGACTTTACAGACTTTACAGACTTTATGGACTATTATGGACTAAATAGCTTTCGCTTCATTCTGAAGCAGCTGGACCAGCTCCTTCACCTGATCTGGTTCCAGCATCCTGCAGGGTGCCTTCGATTCAGGCATCTGGAAATCCTGGAATTCAGTCAGCGGCTTGACCTCCGCAGCCGGCAATACGTTCAATGGCTTTTTCCGGGCCATCATGATCCCCCTCATGGCAGCGATCCGGGGCTCTTTGGCGATCCCTTTCTGGACAACCCCCACAAAGGGCATGGGTACCGACACCTCCTCTTTTCCCCCATCTATTTCTCTGGTGATCACTACACTTTCATCTTTGAAAACGAGACCGGAAATAGCCGATACAGAGGGAATTCCCAGAAGTTCGGCAAGCATCCCGCCCACAGCCGAACCATTGTAGTCGCTGGATTCGATCCCGCACAATATCAGATCGTACGAACCGCTACGCACCACTTCTGCCAGTTGCCGGGCTGCCTCAAAGGCATCTTTCGGCTCGCTGTCGACCCGGATGGCATCATCGGCCCCGATGGCCAGGGCCTTCCTGAGAGTGGGTTCCGCTTTGGCAGGTCCCACCGTGGCAACGGTCACCCCTGAAACCGGGTTAGATCCGTCCTCCTTCAGCTCCATGGCTCTGGTCAGCGCCAGTTCGTCCCATGGGTTGATGATCCATTGCACACCGGTTTCGTCCAGTTCAGTCTCTCCGTTCGAAAACCTGATCTTGGTGGTAGTATCCGGAACATTGCTTATACAAACGAGAATTTGCATATCGGGAGATTTTAATAATCTGACAAATATAAAAGAATTCTAAAAACGGTCCACAAAGGCCATCTATCTAAAATCGTTACAAAAAAGGAAAGAGGGAAACAATATCCCCGGGCGGGGGACCTTGGTGCGGAACTCCGTTCGTGCAGGAAGAACAGCTTCGAAAGTAGGAATGAGGAGAGCGGACATGCCTGTCAAGAGATAAAGAAGAGACTTTATCAGGGTGCTTTTTTAAAAGAATTCCTGGTATTCCCGTTTTGCCATTTCAAAGGGTAACATAAATGTTGATTCCGAAACATTTTTGTTACCCGGAATAATGCGCTTATAATCAATTAAATAAGCCTGAATTTTTGATTGCCATCTCTCCGCTGAAATTTTCGATATCTGTAAACCGAACGAAAATGTTACTTCCTGAAAACGGAAAAAGGGATCCCAAGAAAAAAGAAACCGCCTCCTCAATCACATAGAAAGCGGTTCCTTTGTGTTGTATTTCCGGCGGGATGAAGTCCAAGCCTGCGCCAACAAAACCACCTCTGAGGCTACGTGTAAGCCTACACCTTAACCTGCGCCTGCACCTACGCCTGCCCCTGCGGCCCTCCGAATCCCATCGGCATCACCGATCCGGCCGATGATTCGATGTTTTTAATGTCGCCATGCACCTTCTCGAACTTTTCTATATTGTCCTTCAGCGCATGCAACAGCCGCTTGGCATGTTCGGGCGTAAGGATCACCCTGGATTTCACTTCCGCCTTGGGGATCCCGGGCATCACTCTCACAAAATCCAGTACGAATTCAGAAGCAGAGTGTGTGATAATGGCCAGGTTGGAATAGGTCCCCTGGGCCACTTCATCTTTCAACTCGATCTGGATCTGGTTCTTCTTCGGCTTTTCGTCCATATCGGTAAAATCAGTCTTTGGTGGTTTCTGCGATCTCTTCGTCGGAAGTCTCCTGCTCGGCCTGCCCGGCGGTGAGGCGCTCATACTCCTCGCGGGATCCCACCACCAGATTCCGGTAGATCCGGGCCCCGGTTCCGGCAGGGATCTGGTGGCCGACGATGACGTTCTCTTTCAGACCGTCGAGCTCGTCCACCTTTCCGAAGATGGCTGCCTCGTTGAGCACTTTCGTGGTCTCCTGGAAGGAAGCCGCGGAGATGAAACTGTTGGTCTGCAGGGCTGCTTTTGTAATCCCCTGAAGAACCTGTGATGAGGTGGCGGGGACAGCGTCCCTGGCCTCGATCAGTTTCATATCCTTGCGCTTCAGCACCGAGTTGTCGTCCCTCAGCTTACGGGCGGTAATGATCTGCCCGGGCTTGTAATCCTGGGCATCACCGTGATCCACAACAACCTTCTTACCGTAAATCCAGTCGTTCTCGTCCATGAATTCCCACTTGTCGACCACCTGCTTCTCCAGGAACTTGGTATCGCCGGGATCCACAATCTCCACCTTGCGCATCATCTGGCGGACAATGATCTCGAAGTGCTTATCGTTGATTTTCACACCCTGCATCCGGTATACCTCCTGAACCTCGTTCACGATGTACTCCTGAACCTTGGTGGGTCCCTTGATGGCCAGAATATCGGCCGGCGTGATGGCTCCGTCGGAAAGCGGGATCCCGGCCCTCACATAGTCATTCTCCTGCACCAGGATCTGCTTGGAAAGCGGGACCAGGTATTTCTTGACCTCTCCCGCTTTGGAGGTGATAATGATCTCCCTGTTACCACGCTTGATCTTACCAAACTCCACCTCGCCGTCGATCTCGGAAACGACTGCCGGATTGGAGGGATTCCGTGCCTCGAAAAGCTCGGTGACCCTGGGCAGACCTCCGGTGATATCCCCCGACTTACCCACGGCACGCGGGATCTTCACGAGGACTTCCCCTGATTTCACTTTATCTCCTTCGTTTACAGCAATGTGTGAGCCAACCGGAAGGTTGTAATTCTTCACCAGATCCCCCTTGCTGTCCATGATCCTGATCAACGGGTTCTTGGTCCTGTCCCGGGTCTCCACGATCACCTTCTCCTTGAAACCGGTCTGCTCGTCCGATTCCTCACGGAAGGTAATCCCCTCGATGACATTCTCGAAACTAACGGTACCTGCCACCTCGCTGATAATAAGCGCATTGTAAGGATCCCATTCGCAGATCAGGTCTCCTTTCTTCACCTTGGCTCCCTCCTTGATGTAGAGTTTGGAACCATAGGGAATGGTGTGGGTGGTCAGAACAATACCTGTATTCTCATCCACCACCCTCAGCTCCGCCAGCCGGCCGATCACGATATCCACCTTTTTACCCGTGTCAGGATCGGTGGTGGGCACCGTTCGCAGCTCCTCGATCTCGGCAATCCCGTCATACTTCGAGATCACGTTGGATTCCGAGGTGATGTTGGAAGCCGTACCACCCACGTGGAAGGTCCGGAGGGTCAACTGAGTACCGGGTTCTCCGATCGACTGTGCAGCGATCACCCCGACAGCCTCCCCGAACTGCACCATCTTTCCGGTGGCCAGGTTCCTCCCGTAGCATTTGGCACAGACGCCTTTCTTCGATTCGCAGGTCAGCACCGAGCGGATCTCCACCTGTTCGATGGGTGAATCCTCGATCTCTCTTGCAATCTCCTCAGTGATCTCCTCCCCGGAATTAATGACCAGTTCCCCGGTCAGCGGATGGTACACATCATGGACCGTGGTGCGTCCGAGCACCCTTTCAAAAAGTGTCTCCACCACCTCTTCGTTCTTCTTAATGGCGGCAGCCAACAGTCCGCGCAGAGTGCCGCAGTCCTGCTCCTGAATGATCACGTCCTGCGAAACATCGACCAGACGACGGGTCAGATACCCGGCATCGGCAGTCTTCAGGGCGGTATCGGCCAGACCCTTACGGGCACCGTGGGTGGAAATGAAGTACTCCAGTACCGAAAGCCCCTCCTTGAAGTTGGAGAGAATGGGGTTCTCGATGATCTCTGAACCGCTGGAGCCCGATTTCTGTGGCTTGGCCATCAGTCCCCGCATTCCGGAGAGCTGACGGATCTGCTCCTTGGACCCCCTGGCGCCCGAGTCGAGCATCATATAGACCGGATTGAATCCCTGCTTGTCGGAACTCAGCTGCTTCATCAGGGTCTGGGTCAGACGGGCATTGGTATGGGTCCATACATCGATGATCTGATTGTAACGCTCATTGTTGGTGATCACCCCCATGTTGTAGCTGGCGATCACATCATCGACCTGCGCATAACCGTCGGTCACGAAGGTCTCTTTCTCCGTCGGGATGATCACGTCATCCAGATTGAAGGAGAGCCCCCCCTGGAAAGCCATGCTGTATCCCAGGTTCTTGATGTCATCGAGGAACTGGGCGGTCTTGGCTGTCCCGGTCACCTTCAGCACCCGTCCGATAATATCCCTCAGCGATTTTTTGGTAAGCAGTTCATTGATAAACCCGATCTCATCGGGAACAAATTCATTGAATACCACCCTTCCGACAGTGGTCTCGATCAGTTCGGTCTCCCCGTTCTGGCTTCCCGGCTTCGGGATCCTCACCTTGATGATGGCATGAAGGTCGACCTGCCGCTCGTTATATGCAATGGTCACCTCTTCGGGAGAATAAAAGGTCATCCCCTCTCCTTTCACCGGGTCGTCGCTCAAAGAGCGCTTGGCCTTGGTGATGTAGTACAATCCGAGGACCATGTCCTGTGAGGGCACTGCGATGGGGGCTCCGTTGGCCGGGTTCAGGATATTGTGGGAAGCCAGCATCAGGATCTGGGCTTCCAGTATCGCTGCATTGCCCAGCGGCAGGTGCACCGCCATCTGGTCGCCGTCGAAATCGGCGTTGAACGCGGTACACACCAGCGGGTGCAACTGGATGGCCTTCCCCTCGATCAGCTTGGGCTGGAACGCCTGGATACCCAGCCTGTGCAGGGTAGGTGCCCGGTTCAGAAGCACCGGGTGACCCTTCAGTACATTCTCCAGGATATCCCAGACCACAGGGTCTTTACGGTCAACGATCTTCTTGGCCGATTTAACAGTCTTTACAATACCCCGCTCGATCAGCTTCCTGATAATGAAAGGCTTGTAAAGCTCAGCGGCCATATCCTTGGGCAGACCGCATTCATGAAGCTGCAGTTCGGGACCCACCACGATCACCGAACGGGCCGAATAGTCGACTCGTTTACCAAGCAGGTTCTGCCGGAATCTTCCCTGCTTTCCTTTCAGGCTGTCGGACAGTGACTTCAAAGGCCTGTTGGCATCTGTCTTCACCGCGTTTGCTTTCCTGGAATTGTCGAACAGGGAGTCCACCGCCTCCTGCAGCATCCTCTTCTCGTTCCTGAGGATCACCTCGGGGGCCTTGATCTCGATCAGCCGCTTCAGACGGTTGTTCCTGATAATCACCCTCCGGTAGAGGTCGTTCAGATCGGAGGTGGCAAACCGCCCGCCGTCCAGCGGAACAAGAGGCCTGAGCTCCGGCGGGATCACCGGAACGACCTTCACGATCATCCACTCCGGCCGGTTCACCCCTTTGGAGGCACGGAAAGCTTCCACCACCTGCAGCCGCTTCAGTGCTTCATTTTTCCGCTGCTGGGAAGTTTCCGTTCCGGCTTTGTGCCTGAGCGAGTATGAAAGTTCGTCCAGATTGAGCCTGGACAGCAACATGTGAAGACCTTCTGCTCCCATCCCCGCAATAAACTTATCGGGGTGGTCGTCCTCCAGCATCTGGTTCTCCTTGGGCAGGCTGGAAAGGATATCGAGATATTCGTCCTCTGTAAGAAAATCGAGGTAGTTGACACCGTCGGCCTGCTTAATGCCGGAATTGATCACCACGTAGCGCTCGTAATAGATAATCGAATCGAGCTTCTTGGTGGGGAGTCCCAGAAGGTATCCAATTTTGTTGGGCAGGGAGCGGAAGTACCAGATATGTGCCACAGGCACCACCAGCGAAATGTGCCCCATACGTTCACGTCGCACCTTCTTCTCGGTCACCTCCACACCGCAGCGGTCACAAACGATCCCTTTGTAGCGGATCCGTTTGTATTTGCCGCAGTGGCATTCGTAATCCTTTACGGGCCCGAAGATACGCTCGCAGAATAGACCATCTCTCTCGGGTTTATAGGTCCGGTAGTTAATGGTCTCCGGTTTGAGCACCTCTCCGCTCGATCGCTCGAGGATCTCTTCAGGGGAAGCCAATCCAATGGATATCTTGCTAAAACTGCTCTTGACTTTGGTGTCTTTCCTGAATGCCATATATATTGTTATTAATTGTTACAACTTAAACTAAACCAGGTTCATGCTCAGTCCGAGGCCGCGCAGTTCATGCAGCAGCACATTGAGCGATTCAGGGATACCGGGAGTCGGCATGGGCTCGCCCTTGACAATGGCCTCGTAAGCCTTCGCCCTTCCGATCACATCATCCGATTTTACCGTCAGTATTTCCTGCAGGATATTGGCCGCGCCGAAAGCTTCCAGCGCCCACACCTCCATCTCACCGAATCGCTGACCACCGAACTGTGCTTTACCACCCAGAGGTTGCTGGGTGATCAGTGAGTAAGGACCGATGCTGCGTGCGTGCATCTTATCCTCGACCATATGACCGAGTTTCAGCATATAGATGACACCCACTGTAGCCGGTTGATCGAACCGTTCACCGGTACCACCGTCGAAGAGGAAGCTCTTCCCGTACCTGGGAACACCCGCCTCGTCGGTCAGCTCATTGATCTGGTCGATCTTGGCTCCGTCGAAGATGGGTGTGGCATATTTCTGCCCCAGTTTAAGACCTGCCCATCCAAGCACTGTTTCATAGATCTGTCCCAGGTTCATCCTGGAAGGCACACCCAGCGGGTTCAGCACGATATCCATGGGAGTACCGTCCTCCAGGAACGGCATATCCTCCTGACGAACGATCTTCGCCACAATACCCTTATTCCCGTGACGTCCGGCCATTTTATCGCCCACAGTGATCTTCCGCTTCTTGGCCACATACACTTTGGCAAGCTGGATGATACCGGTGGGAAGCTCATCACCGCTGGTGATGCTGTGCTTCTTGCGCTTGTACAGTCCGTCGACCTCCTTGAACTTGATGATATAGTTGTGCAACAGATTTCTGATCAGGTCGTTCTTATGCTTGTCGGTGGTCCATTTGGTGGGATTCACATTGGAATAATCCAGTTCCTGAAGCTGTTTCAGGGTGAATTTGGTACCCTTGGGAATCACATCCACATTGAGGAAATCCTTGACTCCCTGTGAAGTCTTCCCGTTGACCAGCTCGAAAAGCTTATCGATAAGCTGGGTTCTGAGTTCGGTAATATTCCGGCTATACTCCTCCTCGATCTTATCAAGGATCTGTTTGGTGGCCGGCCTCGACTTCCGCTCCTTCATGGTACGGGAGAAGAGTTTCTTATCGATCACCACTCCGTAGAGCGAGGGGCCCGCTTTCAGCGAGGCATCCTTCACATCCCCCGCTTTATCGCCGAAGATCGCTCTAAGCAACTTCTCTTCCGGAGAGGGATCCGATTCACCTTTGGGTGTGATCTTCCCGATCAGGATCTCCCCGGGGGTCACCTCGGCACCGATCCGGATCAGACCGTTCTCATCCAGATTTTTGGTCGCCTCTTCACTCACATTGGGGATATCGGAGGTCAATTCCTCCAATCCCCTCTTGGTGTCCCTTACCTCGAGCAGGTATTCATCCACATGGATGGAGGTGAATACATCCTCTCTCACCAGCCGTTCGGAAATTACGATGGCATCCTCGAAGTTATACCCTTTCCAGGGCATAAAGGCGACCATGAGGTTTCTGCCCAGGGCCAGCTCCCCGCTTTGAGTGGCGTAGCCCTGAGTCAGGATATCTCCCTTTGCAATGCGTTGTCCCTTGCGGACGATCGGTGTCAGATTGACACAGGTATTCTGATTGGTCTTCCGGAACTTGGGGAGCTTGTAACGCTTCACATCGTCGTCGAAACGAACAAAACGCTCCTCTTCACTCCTGTCGTACCGCACCACGATCTCGTTGGCATCGACGAATTCAACCACCCCATTCTCCTCTGCCCTGATCTGCAGGCGGGAATCGCGAACCACATTCTGCTCGATCCCGGTACCGACGATGGGGGCTTCGGGATGAATCAGCGGAACTGCCTGACGCATCATGTTGGAGCCCATAAGAGCACGGTTGGCATCGTCATGTTCCAGGAAGGGGATCAGAGAGGCAGCAATGGAGGCAATCTGGTTAGGGGCCACATCCATCAGCACCACGTCGTCTTTCTCGGCCAGAGGATAATCCGCCTCATACCTTGCTTTCACCTTCGGATTAACGAAGCTGCCGTCATCATTCAGCGGAGCATTCGCCTGTGCGATCAGCCGCTTCTCTTCCTCCTCTGCACTCAGGTAGATCACCCCCTTATTGGAGATATCCACCTTCCCCTGCTCCGATCTACGGTAGGGGGTTTCGATGAATCCCAGGTCACTGATCCTGGCATAAACGCATAATGATGAAATAAGACCGATATTGGGTCCTTCGGGGGTTTCGATCGGACAGAGCCGTCCGTAGTGCGTGTAATGCACGTCACGAACCTCGAAACCGGCCCGCTCCCGGCTCAGTCCGCCGGGGCCCAGAGCCGACATACGGCGTTTGTGGGTCATCTCTGCCAGCGGATTGGTCTGGTCCATGAACTGGGAAAGCTGATTGGTTCCGAAGAAGGAGTTGATCACCGAAGAAAGGGTCTTGGAATTGATCAGGTCGGTGGGGGTAAACACCTCGTTGTCCCGAACATTCATCCGTTCGCGAATGGTGCGGGCCATACGTGCCAGCCCCACGCTGAACTGGTTCATCAGCTGTTCACCCACAGTCCGCACCCTCCGGTTGCTCAGGTGGTCGATATCGTCCACATCGGTCTTGGAGTTGATCAGCTCAATCAGATATTTAATGATCTGGATAATATCCTCGCGGGTCAAAACCCGGTTCTCCATATCGGTCTCGAGGCCCAGTTTCTTATTGAGCCGGTAACGCCCCACCTCGCCCAGGTCGTAACGCTTGTCGGAAAAGAAGAGTTTGTCGATCACATCCCTGGCAGTGGGCTCGTCCGGCGGTTCAGCGTTCCTCAACTGCCGGTAGATATGCATAACCGCCTCTTTCTCCGAGTTACAGGGATCTTTCTGCAGTGTATTGTAGATGATGGCAAAATCGGTGATGTTGGCAGTATCCTTGTGGAGAAGAATAGTCTTGGCACCCGATTCGATGATCTCGTCGATGTGCTCGTTCTCCAGAACCGTCTCCCGGTCGATAATTACTTCATTACGCTCGATGGAGACCACCTCGCCGGTATCCTCATCCACAAAATCTTCGATCCAGCTTTTCAGGACCCTGGCAGCAAGCTTCCGGCCCACCAGCTTCTTGAGGGCGGTTTTGGATACCTTGATCTCATCGGCCAGCCCGAAGATCTCCAGGACATCCTTGTCACTCTCATAGCCGATGGCACGGAGAAGGGTAGTCACCGGCAATTTCTTCTTCCGGTCGATATAGGCGTACATCACATTGTTGATATCGGTGGCGAACTCGATCCAGGAGCCTTTGAAAGGTATAATCCTGGCCGAGTATAGCTTAGTTCCGTTGGCATGCACGCTCTGCCCGAAGAATACTCCGGGGGAGCGGTGCAGCTGCGAAACCACCACTCTTTCAGCTCCGTTGATGATGAAAACGCCCCTTTCGGTCATGTAAGGCACGGTACCCAGGTAGACATCCTGGATCACCGTATCGAAATCCTCATGCTCCGGATCGGTGCAGTAGAGCTTCAGTTTCGCCTTCAGCGGCACACTGTAGGTCAAACCCCGCTCTATGCATTCATCGATGGAGTATCTGGGCGGATCGATAGTGTAATCGAGGAATTCCAGAACAAAATTATTCCTGGTATCGGTGATGGGAAAATTTTCATGGAACACCTGGTAGAGACCTTCTGCCTTCCGGTTCTCCGGAGTGGTTTCCATCTGGAAGAAATCATGAAACGATTTCAATTGGACTTCCAAAAAATCGGGATATTCGAGTTGATTTTTGATGGAAGCGAAACTTATTCTATTTTCATTCTTGACTGGCATCGACATCGCTGTTTATCCCCCTCTTTAAGGTTATATTATAATGTACAAAAAGGCTTAGACCCTTGAGAGCAAGGATCTAAACCTGTTACGGAATTTGCGAGTGCCCGATTATTTAAGCTCAACTTCTGCTCCGGCTTCTTCTAATTGGGTTTTGAGAGATTCTGCTTCATCCTTGCTGACACCCTCTTTTACGGGTGAAGGTGCGGAATCCACTACTGCCTTGGCCTCTTTCAGTCCAAGACCGGTCAGTTCCTTGACAAGCTTAACGATCTGCAGCTTGGCCCCGCCGGGTGCCTTGAGGACGACATCGAATTCGGTCTGTTCCTCGGCGGCGGCACCTTCGCCACCTCCTGCGGCAGGTCCTGCGACAGCCACTGCAGCCGCTGCAGGTTCGATCCCATGCTCTTCCTTGAGCACTTCGAGAAGTTCGTTGACTTCTTTCACGGTCAGTTCGACCAG
>CAZOHA010000054.1:28663-32829 GCA_964579515.1 uncultured Bacteroides sp.
CGACCAGTTGATCAGCTATTTTCTTAATATCAGCCATTGTTCCTGTGTTTTAATGTGTTTAGTTTTCTTTTTCTGAGATTGTTTTAAGGGCCCCGGCAAGTCTGGAACCGCTTGAACCAAGCGCAGACACCAGGTTGGATGCGGGTGACTGCAGTAAAGCAAGCAGGTCGGCAAGCAGCTCCTCCTTGGACTTGATGTTGGAAAGGGCCTCCAGCTGTTCGTCCCCGATGTAGATCGATTCTTCCACGAAAGCGGCCTTCAGGACCGGCTTTTCCATGGATTTTCTGAACTCCCTGATCAGCTTGGCGGGAACGTTCCCCGTTTCGCAGAACATGATGGAGGTGGAATCTTTCAGAACATCGTAAAGGTCCTCGAACGCACCGTCGGACTTTTCCATGGCCTTCCGGAGCAACGTATTCTTGACAACCAGGAGGCTGATCTCCTTTTCAAAACACTTCCTTCTCAGGTTCGATGTCTGCTCTGCATTCAATTCAGAGATATCGGTGAGATAGAAATGTCTGGTGGCATTCAGCCTTTGAGCCAGGTCCTCAATAATCACATCTTTATCTTCTCTTCTCATGGTTACTGAGACACTTTAGCGATTATTTCTCTTCGATAATTTTTGGATCCACCTTCACTCCGGGACTCATGGTACTGGAGAGGTAGATACTTCTGATATAGGTACCCTTAGCTGCAGTGGGCTTCAGCCTGATGATCGTTTGAATGAACTCGCGTGCATTCTCGGCGATTTTATTTGCAGGAAAGGAGACCTTACCAATAGAGGTATGGACGATACCATATTTGTCCACTTTGAAATCGATTTTACCCATCTTCACATCTTTGACGGCCTTACCGATCTCCATTGTCACAGTACCACTTTTTGGATTAGGCATGAGACCCCGGGGACCCAGAACACGTCCGAGCTTCCCCACCTTTGCCATCACGGGAGGCATGGTGATGATCACATCCACGTCGGTCCAGCCGTTCTGGATCTTCTCGATGTAATCATCCAACCCCACGTAATCGGCACCGGCCTCTTTGGCCTCCTCCTCCTTCTCCGGAGTACACAGCACAAGCACCCTGATCTGTTTCCCCGTTCCATGGGGCAGGGTGACAACACCACGGACCATCTGATTGGCTTTCCGGGGATCCACACCCAGACGCATGTCGATATCCACCGATGCGTCGAATTTGGTATGGGTGATCTCCTTCACCAGGTTCGAGGCCTCACTGATGGTGTAGAGCTTCTCCTTGTCTAACTTTTCCAAGGCTAACTTCCTGTTTTTCGTCAGTCTACTCATCTTGTCACGAATTAATTGTTAGACGGGAATTCACCTTTCACAGTAATTCCCATACTCCGAGCGGTACCGGCAACCATTTTCATAGCAGACTCCACGGTAAACGCGTTCAGGTCGGGCATCTTGGCTTCAGCGATCTGCCGCACCTGTTCCCAGGTGACACTGGCCACCTTGACACGGTTGGATTCGGCCGATCCCTTTTTGGACTTGGCCATTTCCAGCAGCTGTACCGCCACCGGCGGAGTCTTCACGATAAAATCGAAAGACTTGTCGGAATAGACGGTAATGATCACTGGCAACAGTTTCCCGGCCTGCTCCTGGGTTCTGCCGTTAAATTGCTTGCAGAACTCCATGATGTTGACACCCTTGGCACCCAGTGCGGGCCCCACGGGAGGGGAGGGGTTTGCGGCTCCTCCCCTAATCTGCAACTTGATTAAGCCTTCTACTTCTTTTGCCATTTCAAATACATGTTATTCATATTCACCGCTTACAACTCGTCGACAACCATACAGGAAGCATTCATGGATAATATCATTGTCAGGAGATGTAATTCTTTAATATTTTAACCCTCTTTCTCCACCTGCATGAAACTCAGCTCCAGCGGAGTCTTCCTTCCGAAGATTTTCACCATTACCTTGAGTTTCTTCTTCTCCTCATTTACCTCTTCGATGATCCCGGTAAAACTGTTAAACGGACCGTCGATCACCTTGACCGATTCTCCCACGAAGAAGGGAACGGTGATCTCTTCATCGCTGGCGGTCAGCTCATCCACTTTTCCGAGGATGCGGTTGACCTCTGCGGGCCTGAGAGGCGTGGGCTCCTGGTCACCTTCTGATCCCAGGAAACCGATGATGTTGGGTATGTTTTTCAGTATATGGGGGATTTCACCCGTCAGAGCCGCCTCAACGAGTACGTATCCGGGAAAATAATTCCTCTCTTTGCTGATCTTCTTACCCTGGCGGATCTGGTATACCTTTTCTGTGGGGATCAACACCTGCGATATATGATCCTGCAGGTTCAAACGATTGATCTCACTTTCTATATACTCTTTGGCCTTCTTCTCTTTACCCCCTATAGCTCTGAGAACGTACCACTTTTTCTCCGGACTGCTCATGGATTACACTAGTTTATAGATGCCTTCCAGGATCTTCTGAAACGAGATATCCATGGCGAAGACGATCAGTGCAAAAATCAGTGATGCAACCATGACGACCAGTGCACTGCTCTGCAGGTCCTTCCATGTGGGCCAGGTTACCTTGTGCACCAGTTCATTATAGGATTCTTTCAGATAATTTATTATTCTCTTCATCTCAACTTACAGTTGGCACGGGAGGAGCGACTCGAACGCCCGACACCTGGTTTTGGAGACCAGTGCTCTACCAACTGAGCTACACCCGTGTACGTTATGCAAACATGCAGGAAACCCGGGCACAGTCAATGTGGCCCGTGTTTCCTGCTGAATGAGATTGTCGGTCCTATTCAATGATGTCGATCACCTGCCCGGCACCCACGGTACGCCCGCCCTCGCGGATGGCGAACCTCAGTCCCTTATTGATAGCCACAGGGTAGATCAACTTCACTTTAATCTCCACATCATCGCCCGGCATCACCATCTCGGTTCCTTCGGGAAGCTGGATCTCACCGGTCACGTCGAGTGTCCTCAGGTAAAACTGCGGTCTGTAGTTGTTGTGGAACGGAGTATGACGCCCGCCTTCCTCTTTCTTCAGCACATAGACCTGAGCCTTGAATTCAGTATGAGGAGTGATCGAACCGGGCTTGGCAATCACCATTCCCCTTTTGATCTCCTTCTTATCGATACCGCGGAGCAACAGACCCACATTGTCGCCGGCTTCCCCTGTGTCGAGAATCTTGCGGAACATCTCCACACCGGTGACAACGGTCTTCTTACCTTCTGCACCCAGACCGATCAGGTTCACCTCTTCGCCTGTATTGACCACGCCGGTTTCGATCCTGCCGGTAGCAACGGTACCGCGGCCGGTGATTGAGAAGACATCCTCCACCGGCATCAGGAAAGGCTTTTCCTTATCGCGCGGAGGAATGGGAATATATTCGTCCACCGCATCCATCAGTTCCATCACTTTCTCTTCCCACTTGGCTTCTCCATTGAGTGCACCAAGGGCAGAACCATGAATCACAGGAGCATTCTCACCATCAAGTTCATAGAAATCGAGCAGTTCGCGGATCTCCATCTCCACCAGTTCGAGAAGTTCAGGATCATCCACCATATCCACTTTATTCAGGAAAACCACGATACGGGGCACGTTCACCTGCCGTGCAAGCAGGATATGCTCCCTGGTCTGCGGCATAGGTCCGTCGGTTCCGGCCACTACGATAATGGCACCGTCCATCTGAGCTGCACCGGTCACCATGTTCTTCACATAGTCGGCGTGTCCGGGGCAGTCCACGTGTGCATAGTGACGGTTTGCTGTCTGATACTCCACATGGGCAGTGTTAATGGTGATCCCGCGCTCCTTCTCTTCAGGGGCATTGTCGATCGAATCGAAATCCCTGATCTCAGAAAGACCTTTCTTTGCAAGGACCGTTGTAATAGCAGCGGTCAATGTGGTTTTTCCATGGTCTACGTGACCGATGGTGCCGATATTGACGTGCGGTTTGGACCTGTCAAATTTTTCCTTAGCCATAATCTACATTTAATTAGGTACTTGTTTACTACTTCTTTTTCAGTTTATCAGTTAACATTTTTCCGAGCCAATGACGGGAATTGAACCCGTGACCTCTTCCTTACCAAGGAAGCGCTCTACCCCTGAGCTACATCGGCAACCTCAAAGATGGAGCGGGAAACGAGGCTCGAACTCGCGACCCCAACCTTGGAAGGGTTGTGCTCTA
>CAZOHA010000055.1:0-31527 GCA_964579515.1 uncultured Bacteroides sp.
ACACCTCCATCCATCCTGCACTGGGCAACATGGATGATTTCCGGGAGCTGATCCGGCAGGCGGCCGAACACGACATGGAGATCGCCATGGACATCGCCTTTCAGTGTGCCCCGGATCACCCGTGGGTGAAAGAGCACCCCGACTGGTTCAGGCAGCGGCCCGACGGCAGCCTTCAGTATGCCGAAAACCCGCCCAAGAAATATGAAGATATTTATCCCCTGAATTTCGAGTCGGATGACTGGGAGAACCTCTGGGAGGAGCTGAAAAAGGTCTTCCTGTTCTGGATAGACAAAGGGGTGGAGATCTTCCGGGTCGACAATCCCCACACCAAGTCGCTCCGGTTCTGGGGATGGGTTATCACCGAGGTACGGAAGCAGCATCCCGGGGTGATCTTTCTCTCCGAGGCATTCACCCGCCCCAAGGTCATGTATCAGCTGGCCAAACAGGGATTCAGCCAGTCGTATACTTATTTTACATGGCGAAACACGAAATACGAACTCACCACCTATCTGGAAGAGTTGGTGAGGACCGGGGCGAGAGAGTTCTTCCGGCCCAACTTCTGGCCCAATACCCCCGATATCCTGCCCGAATTCCTGCAGGTGGCCAACAGGGCCGGATTCATCCAGCGATTTCTGCTGGCGGCCACCCTCAGCTCCAATTACGGGATCTACGGGCCGGCTTTTGAACTGATGGAAAAAACACCGCTGGTACCGGGCAGGGAGGAGTACCTGAATTCTGAGAAATATGAGATCAGGCAGTGGGATACCGGCAGTAAAGAGAATCTCAGGAAGATCATCGGCCGGGTCAACCGAATCCGGAAGGAGAATCCGGCTCTTCAGAACACCCACACCCTCCGGTTCCACCCCATCGAGAATGAGGCACTTATCTGCTACAGCAAAACTTCCGATGATCTCGACAATATCATCCTGGTGGTGGTCAACCTGGACCCTCACCATACCCATTCAGGCTGGATCTACCTGCCGCTGGAGGACCTGGGGATCGATCCCCACCTCCCCTACCAGGCCCATGACCTGATCAGCGGCTCCTATTTCCTCTGGAACGGACCGCACAACTATGTGGAAGTCGACCCGGGGATCATGCCCGCACACCTGTTCAGGATCAGGAAGAAGCTGCGGACTGAGCGGGATTTTGATTACTTCCTGTAATGAATAATAACCCGATCTTATGATAGTACAATCAGAAAATACCCATTGGTTCAAGGATGCCGTCATTTATCAGGCCCACGTCCGCTCCTACCAGGACAGCAACGGCGACGGGATCGGCGATTTCAAGGGTCTGATCAGCAGACTCGATTATCTCCGTTCGCTGGGGGTGAATGCCCTCTGGATCCTGCCTTTCTACAAGTCACCATTGAAAGACGGAGGATATGACATTGCCGATTTCACCAGGATCCATGAGGATTACGGGACCGTGGCCGATTTCAAGCGGCTGATCAGGGAGGCCCACCGGCGTGATATCCGGGTGATCACCGAACTGGTACTGAACCACACCTCCAACGAACATACCTGGTTTGATCGGGCACGCAAAGCCAAACCGGGAAGTGTTTACCGGGATTTCTATGTATGGAGCGATGACACGGACCGGTACAGCGATGCCCGGATCATCTTTCAGGATTTTGAGACTTCCAACTGGTCATGGGATCCGGTAGCCCAGTCCTATTTCTGGCACCGTTTCTATTCCCATCAGCCCGACCTGAATTACGACAATCCAAGGGTGCACCAGGCAGTTTTTAAGGTTCTTGACTTCTGGTTCGGAATGGGTGTGGACGGGCTGCGTCTCGATGCGGTACCCTACCTCTACGAACGGGACAACACCAACTGTGAAAACCTGCCGGAGACCCACCAGTTCCTGAAGAAACTGCGGAAATATATCGATACCAACCACCGGGATAAAATGCTCCTTGCGGAGGCCAACCAGTGGCCCGATGACGCCTCGGCCTATTTCGGCGAAGGGGATGAATGCCATATGGCCTTCCATTTCCCCCTGATGCCCAGGCTGTATATGTCGCTGAAAATGGAGGACCGGTTTCCGCTGATCGATATCCTGGACCAGACTCCTGAGATACCGGAAGATTGCCAGTGGGCCATCTTTTTACGGAACCATGATGAGCTGACTCTGGAGATGGTCTCTGACGAAGAGCGGGACTATATGTACAAAGCCTTTGCGCAGGATCCCAAGCAAAGGATCAACCTGGGGATCAGACGGCGGCTGGCCCCCCTTCTCAACAATGACCGGAAGAACATCGAACTGATGAACATCCTGCTGTTCTCCCTGCCGGGCACGCCTATCGTCTATTACGGGGATGAGATCGGGATGGGAGACAACTATTATCTGGGCGACCGGGACGGGGTTCGCACCCCCATGCAGTGGTCGTCCGACCGGAATGCGGGATTCTCCGCGGCAGAGCCGCAGCAGCTCTTTCTCCCGCTGATCTTCAATCACGATTACCATTTTGAATCGATCAACGTGGAGAATCATGAAAAAAATGCCTCTTCCCTGCTCTGGTGGATGCGCCGTGTGATCGCCAAACGGAGGCAGTACAAGGCTTTCAGCCGGGGAGAAATCGAGTTCATCGACGCTCAGAACTCCAAGATCCTGGCATTTACCCGGACCTTCGGAGAGGAGGTCATCCTGGTGATTGTCAACCTGTCCCGGTACAGCCAGCAGGCCAGACTCGACCTGAGGAAATATGCCGGATACATCCCCACGGAGGTGTTCAGCCGGAACGATTTCACCCCGATCGGAGAAGAGATCTACATGTTCCCCATGCAGTTTAAAAACTACTTCTGGTTCGAACTGCGAAAGCCCCGCGAGGATGAGCAAAGGGAAGCAGTTACGCTCGATTACCGGTTTGGTTTTACGGTTCGCCAGTGGAACCAGATGAGCGAGACGGTGAGGGATTCCCTGAAACAGCTCCTGATCGAATATGTGCAGAAGAACCGTTGGTTCCGCGGAAAAGCCCTGAAAACCAAGGACCTGGAGATTATCGATACTCTTCCATTCGAAACGGGTGAACTGAAATCTTACGGGCTGATGACCCGGGTGAAATACATCGAAGGAAAAGATGAGTATTATATCATACCCGTATCGGTGGCCAGGGGCGAATTGGTGCTGGATATCAAATACCATCATCCCGAATCGGTGATCGGCCATGTGGAGGTGGACGGACACGATGCTTTGATGTTTGACGGCAGTTACGACCGGGAATTCAGGGACCTGCTGTTCCGGATGATCCTGCAGCGCAGCAGGAGCAAAGGCCGGGAAGGAGAACTGGCCGGGATCCCGGGTAAACTGCTGACCACCTCTGTTAAGAAAGGTGAACTCCCCCTGCACTCCAGGGTGCTGACCGCCGAGCAATCCAATACCTCTCTTCTTTACGACAACCGCTACTTCTTCAAGCTTTACCGGAGTCCGGAAGAGGGCAAGAATCCCGAACTGGAAATCCTGAAGGCACTGACTGAACATACCACCTTCCGGAATTTCCCGGTATATGCCGGATCGCTCGACTACCGGACGAAAAAGTTGGGAACCATGTCCCTGGGAATCCTGGTCGACTTCGTGCCCAACGAGGGAAATGCCTGGGATTTCACCCAGAATTCCATTGAGAATTACTTCGAACGTATCCGGAGTGAACCCGGAGAGACAGAATGGCCGGAGGTAATCGGCCACGATATGGCGCGGGAACGGATCGATCCCTTTTTCATGGAGATGATCTCTCTGTTGGGGAAACGCACCGCCGAAATGCACACGGCGCTCTCGACCATTTCCGAAGACCGTGAATTTAAAGCAGAACCCTTTTCCCTGCTCTATCAGAAATCACTCTACCAGGGGTTCCGGACCCTGATCAAACGGACATTCATGGAGATGAAAGCGGCTCAAAGGAAGCTGGATGAGGAGCAGCAAATGTTGCTGGCCAGGATCTTCGATCATGAACAGCTACTGCTCCATACCATCAAACAGACACTGGAGAAGAAGAAGATCCATACCGCCAAGACCAGAGTCCATGGTGACTACCACCTGGGACAGGTGCTCTTCACGGGAAAGGATTTTATCATCATTGATTTTGAAGGGGAACCCACCCGTTCCCTGACCGCCAGAAGCCTGAAGTACTGTCCCTTCAAGGATGTGGCGGGAATGATGCGCTCCTTCCATTACGCCATATACATGGGTCAGATCGAATCCCGGAAGAAGTTTCCCGGGATCGGGGAACTCCTCGAGCCCTGGCTGGAACCGTGGTATGCCACCGTACGGGAAATCTTCCTGGAGAGTTATCTCCAGTCGGCCGGTGAGGCCTCTTTCGTTCCTGAAGAGCGAAGGCAGCTGGACGATCTGCTGTCGGTATATACCGTTGAGAAGGCCATCTACGAGGCCGATTACGAGCTCAACAACCGCCCCGACTGGCTCCATATCCCGCTGAACGGACTGAATACCATTCTGGAAGAACTTGTTAAATCACTTCCCCATGACTGAAAAAAAGAAAAAAACGGCAGCACCCTCCCGGTCAAAAGCCACGCAAAAACCCGGGACTAAGAGCAGCAAGCCCCCGAAAGAAGCAGCCACGGGCGGAACCGGAAAAACCCCTGAGCAGCCGCCGCCGGTGCTGGATATGCCCGAATTCATCACAGAGTATGACATCTATCTGTTCCGGGAAGGAAAGCACTACTCTCTTTTCGAGAAACTGGGAGCCCACCCCATCAAGAAGGGGCGAACCAGCGGCACCTTTTTTGCCGTATGGGCCCCCAATGCCCGGTCGGTCCATGTGACCGGCAACTTCAACGGCTGGAACAACTCTTCCCATCCGCTCGTTGAAAGAGGTGACCAGTCGGGGATCTGGCAGGGGTTTATCGCCGGTATCGGCAAGGGGGAACATTATAAATATTTCATCCGTTCCCAGGTAAACGGCTACGAAGTGGAGAAAGCCGACCCGGTGGCCCGTTTCAACGAGCAGCCGCCCAGGACCGCATCGGTCGTATGGGAGCATGAATATGACTGGAAAGACGGGGCATGGATGGAGAAAAGGCGGGACCGGAACCATCTGGAAGCACCCATGTCGGTCTATGAAGTGCACCTGGAATCGTGGCGCCGATCTCTGGAAGAGGAGTTGAGGCCCCTGCGCTATACCGAGCTGGCCGACCAGCTCACCGCTTATGTGAAAGAGATGGGATACACCCACGTGGAATTGATGCCTGTCACCGAATATCCCTTCTCCGGCTCCTGGGGCTACCAGGTGACCGGCTATTTCGCCCCCACCAGCCGGTTCGGAACTCCGGAAGAGTTCATGCACCTGGTGGACACCCTTCACCAGAACGATATCGGAGTGATCATTGACTGGGTCCCCTCCCATTTTCCGGGAGATCAGCATGGGCTCCATTTTTTCGACGGCACCTATCTTTACGAGCACCAGGATCCCAGAAAGGGATACCATCCCGACTGGAGTAGTTATATCTTCAATTACGGCCGGAATGAGATCCGGAACTTTCTGATCAGCAGTGCCCATTACTGGATGCAACAGTACCACATCGACGGCATCCGGGTCGATGCGGTGGCCTCCATGCTCTACCTCGACTACTCCCGCAAGGAGGGCGAGTGGATCCCCAACGAATTCGGGGGACGGGAAAACCTGGATGCCATTGCCTTCATGAGGGACCTGAATGAATCGCTCTATTCAAAATTCCCCGACGTCCAGACCATTGCCGAGGAGTCCACCGCCTGGCCCATGGTCACCCGTCCGGTCTATACCGGGGGACTCGGTTTCGGGCTGAAGTGGAACATGGGGTGGATGCACGACACTCTCGACTATTTTTCTCATGAACCGATCCACAGGAGCTATCATCACAACCAGATCACCTTCAGCATCTGGTACGCCTTCAATGAAAACTTCAAGCTATCGCTTTCCCACGATGAGGTGGTGCACGGAAAAGGAAGCCTGATCAACAAGATGCCGGGCGATCACTGGCAGAAGTTCGCCAACCTCCGGTTGCTTTTCGGATATATGTTTGCTCACCCGGGAAAAAAGCTTCATTTCATGGGCATGGAACTGGGACAGTGGAACGAGTGGGATCACGAATCGAGCCTCGACTGGCACCTGCTCGATTTCGATATCCACCGTGGACTTCAGCAATACATGAAAGATCTGAACAGCGTCTACCGGCGCTACCCGGCCCTTTATGAGCAGGATTTCATCCCGGAAGGATTCCACTGGATCGATGCCAACGATTCACACAATTCCATTCTCAGTTTTGTACGGCTCGGTAAGGAGGAAAGCCAGCGGGTCGTGGTGATCCTCAACCTGACCCCGGTACCCCGGTATAATTACCGGGTGGGAGTTCCGGAGGATGCCCGCTGGATGGAGATCCTGAACAGCGACGCCACCCAGTATGGCGGAAGCGGAACGGGAAACTTCGGAGGAGTGGAATCGAATCCGGTCCCCTACCACGGAGAAGAACAATCGATCAATATCCTGCTTCCTCCGCTGGGAATTGTTATGTTCGCAAAAGAATAACCAGACAGCAACCGACCATCCATGGGAAGCTATCATCCCGCCGCCACCTACCGTCTTCAGTTCCATGAAGATTTCACCTTCCGGGATGCCGCAAAAGCGGTTTCTTACCTTGCAAAGCTGGGCATCCGGACCCTGTATGCCTCACCCGTGTTCCAGGCTGCCGTGGGAAGCGCTCACGGGTACGATGTGACCGTCCCGGATGCGCTGAACAAAGCCCTCGGCGATGAAGAGGATCTAAGTTCCCTGATCGCGGCTCTTCACCGGAGAAAGATGGGGTGGCTTCAGGATGTGGTCCCCAACCATATGTCGTTCTCCACTGAAAACCCCTGGATAGCCGACCTGCTGACCAGGGGTCGTTCCTCCTCTTATTACGGGACTTTCGATTTGTATGACGATCATCCCGACGAGGAGCTTCGCCGGGGAATCATGTTCCCTTTTCTGGGCAAACCGGTGGGCCAGGTCATCTGGGACGGGGAGATGACCCTGCAGATCGGACGTAAAGGCTTTTTTTTCAGCTATTATTCTCATGTCCTTCCAGTATCCATGGAGGCTTTGCCAGCGGTACTGGAGACCGGAATGGACAATGAACTGCCTTCCGGGCTGCTCGACCTGCTCCACGGCGAGGTTGATGCCGACCGCTGGGAAATGCGTATGGAGGAGCTTTTTGGCGACTATGAAAGAGGGGCGGAACTCTCCGGCTACCTGGACCGGTGCCTCGACCGGATCAATGCGGATCCTGAACTGATCAGGCTGATCCTGTCCAGACTGTCCTACCTGCCGGTGCACTGGAAAGAGACGGAGCAGCGCATCAACTATCGCCGTTTTTTTACCATCAACGGACTGATATGCCTGAATATACAGGATCCCGCGGTATTCGAACGGTATCACCGGCGGATTGGTGAGTGGGTCAACAAAGGCTGGTTCGACGGATTGCGGATCGATCATATCGACGGATTGTACGATCCCGCCGCTTACCTGGCCCGGATCAGGGAGCTCTGCGGCGGGCGGCCCTATGTGGTGGTGGAGAAGATTCTGGAGAAAGAAGAGGAGCTTCCCGAAAGATGGCCCGTGGATGGCACGACCGGATATGAGTTCCTGGCACAGGTCAATAATCTTCTGACCCGGAAAGAAAACAAAAAAGCCTTTCTGAGGCATTACAGTGAGTGGATCGCCTCGGAGCTGGAGGCCGAATCGTTTTTTGTGGAAAAGAAGCGGTTTATCCTGCACCACCGTATGAAAGGAGAGCTGGATCTGCTGGTTCACCAGTGCATGGAGACCGGCTGGTTTGAGGGAGAACCGGAAGGCAGAGAGAAGGTCCGCGAAGCACTGGCCGAATTCATGGTGCACTTTCCGGTTTACCGCCTCTATGAAGTTCCCTCCACATTCGGTGATGCGGAAAGGGAACTGATCGAATCCGTTTTCAGTCATGTCAGCGGATCCGGGAGGGACGATCCGGAATTTTCCCGGGTCCTCGGGAAGCTGAAAAAGATGTGGCTGGGCTCCTCCCTGAGCGGACCCGGCCAGTCGGCCGATGTGGACCACCTGTTCAGGCGCATCATGCAGTACACCGGTCCCCTCATGGCGAAGGGACTGGAGGATACGGCCTATTATGCCTTTGCCCCCTTCCTGGCACACAACGAGGTGGGTGATTCACCGGACTATTTCGGGATCTCGCTGAAGGAGTTTCACCGGAAGATGATCCGGCGACGCGAAGCTTTTCCCCGGGCACTCAACACCCTTTCGACCCACGATACCAAACGGGGCGAGGATGCCAGGGCCAGGCTCCAGGTTCTGAGCAGCCTCCCCGGAGTCTGGATCGGTAAGACCACCCGGTGGCACGACATGAATCTGGAGATCAGAGAAGAGTCCGGCGCGCCTGCCATTCCCTCGAAAGCCGATGAATACCTGATCTACCAGTCGCTTGTGGCACACCTTCCCATGGAGGGACGTATCGATGATCCTCTGATCGAACGGTTCAGGGATTTCCTGTTGAAAGCACTGAGGGAGGCCAAGGAGAACACCTCATGGAGTGAACCCGACCCCCGGTACGAAGAGCTCACCCTCTCCTTCGCCGGACAGATCCTCCGCGACGACCACTCTTTCCGGAAGGAGCTGGAGGAGTTCGCCGGTGAAATCATCCCCCACGGAATGATCCACTCCATAACGCAGACTCTTTTGAAACTGACCGCCCCCGGTGTGCCCGATACGTATCAGGGATGTGAGACCTGGAACCTCAGTTTCGTGGATCCCGACAACCGGCGCCCGGTCGATTTCCGGAAGCTCTCCCGTGACCTGGACCGGATGATCCGTAAAGCTGGCCGGGATAAGAAGAGGCTGATGGAGGAGCTCTGGAAAGAGAAGGAGAGCGGCCGGGTGAAACAGTGGGTCACACACCTGGCACTGAAATTACGAAATGCCGATCCGGATCTTTTCGATAAAGGGAGCTACCTGCCCCTGGAAGTGAAAGGCCGCCACAGGCAGCATGTGATCGCATTCATCAGGCAATACCACGATTCCTGGCTGCTGGTGGCCCTGCCCCTCCATTCGGCCGGGATGCCGGAAGAACACCGGTGGGAGAAAACCCGCATCGTTTTACCGGAGATGTCCCCGGTGAAATGGAAGCATTTACTGACAGGCGAGACTTATTCTCAGGATGGGGACCTTCCTTTGAAAAAACTGTTCCGCACGGTTCCCTTCGCCCTATGCAACGGCATCCCCAACCAGCCGGTCAAACGTGCGGGGATCCTCATGCACGTATCCTCCCTGCCGGGGCCTTTCGGAACGGGCGATTTCGGACGCGGTGCGTTCGATTTTATCGATTTCCTGCACCGTTCGGGACAGCAGTACTGGCAGATCCTGCCGCTGAGCGTAACTTCCGCACTGACCCACCACTCCCCCTACGGATCGGAATCGGCATTCGCGGGAAATACTCATTTTATCGATCCTTCCCATCTGGCTGATTCGGGCCTGCTGCAGCCGGATCAGTTCCTGCCATGGAAACTTCCAGAAACGGAACGGGCCGACTATCCGGCAGCGGATCGGATCAAGCGCTCCATGCTTGATCTGGCCTTCGCACGCTTCCGACGGGACCCCCCTGCCGGTATGAAAGAGAGGTTCGCGGAGTACCGGGAGAGGGAATCCTACTGGCTGAGGGATTATGCACTCTACAGAACCCTGAAAAATCATTTCGGAGGGAGACCCTGGTTCGAGTGGCCTGCGGTCTACCGGAACCGGAAGGCCGGTGCGCTGTCCGAATTCAGCCGTCACAATGCGGAACCGATCGACAGGATACAGTTCGAACAATTCATTTTCAGTGAGCAATGGGCACGGATCAAGGAATACGCGCATGAAAAAGGGATCCGGATCTTCGGGGATATTCCCATCTATATCGATCGCGACAGTTCAGACCTCTGGGCCCATCCCCACCTTTTTCTGCTGAATCCCGACGGCTCCCCGAAAGCCCTGGCCGGCGTGCCCCCGGACTATTTCAATGAGGAGGGGCAGCTGTGGGGCATGCCTCTGTACGACTGGGATGCCATGGAACAGGAGAACTATCGCTGGTGGATCACCCGGCTGGAAAAGAACCTGCAGTGGTACGATCTGCTCCGGCTGGACCATTTCAGGGGATTTGAAGCCTACTGGGAGGTGCCGACCGGGGAAAGGACCGCCAAAAACGGACGGTGGATCAGGGGTCCGGGGGAGAAGTTGTTCGATGCAATTCAGAGGAGATTTCCCCACATGCCCTTCGTGGCCGAGGACCTGGGACAGATCACCCAGGAGGTGTACGACCTGAGGGACAAGTATGGATTGCCGGGAATGAAGGTGGTGCAATTTGGTTTCGGGGATCACATGGCCTTTTCTCACCACTACCCCGGGAATATCCCCTACCGCTCCATCGCCTACACCGGGACCCACGACAACAACACCATGAAAGGGTGGTTCCGGAAGGAGGCGGACAGGGCCACCCTGAAACGTTACAGGTCCTATACGGGAAACAAGCTGAAGGAAAAAAATGTGCACCGGGAGATGATCCGGCTGGCTTACGGATCTCCGGCCCGTCTGGTGGTGGTTCCCATTCAGGACTGGCTCGGGCTGGATGAACAGAACCGGATGAACTTCCCCTCCACCATTACGGGCAACTGGCTCTGGAGGGCAGACCGGGATCAGCTCACTCAAAAACTTGAAAAACAGATCCGAAAGAGTGTCAAAATTTTTGGACGATATTAGAAAACCATGAAACCATACCAAGGAAAAGTTCTGCCGGGAAAACCCTATCCACTGGGAGCAACTTATGACGGCAACGGTGTCAATTTCGCGCTGTTCAGTGAAAATGCCACGGGGGTCCGGCTCTGCCTGTTTAACCGTGACAATGATCATGCCGATTGTGAGCAGATCAGCATGGAAGAGGTCACTGACTATGTCTGGCACATCTACCTTCCCGGAATAGCTCCGGGACAACTTTACGGATACCGGGTTTACGGAAGGTATCTGCCCAAAAGCGGGATCCGGTTCAACTCCCAGAAATTACTGATCGATCCCTATGCCAAGGCGATCGAAGGCAGGATCGAAGTCAGGGACAGCATGTTCGACTACTCCCTCGGCCGCTCCGGCAAGCACGAGACGTTTGAAAAAAGCATCACCGACAGTGCGTTGGAAATCAACAAATCGGTGGTCATCGATACCCGCTTCGACTGGGAAGGGGTCGCAAAGCCGGAAATCCCCATGCACAACTCGATTATCTACGAGCTTCATGTGAAAGGCTTTACCGCCACTCATCCAGGGATCCCCGAGGAGGAAAGAGGTACCTACCGCGGACTGGCCAATCCGCTGATCATCGATTATTTCAGGGAGCTGGGGGTGACAGCCATCGAACTGATGCCCATCCATCACTTCGTGCACAATAAATTCCTGCTCGACAAAAGCCTTTCCAACTACTGGGGGTACAATTCCATCGGCTATTTTGCGCCCCATGCCGAGTACAGTGCATCGGGCATGTCGGGGGAACAGGTCAATGAATTCAAGGAGATGGTCAAGGCGTATCACAAAGCGGGGATCGAGGTGATCCTCGATGTGGTCTATAACCATACCGGCGAGGGTAACCACCTGGGCCCCACCCTGGCTTTCCGCGGTATCGATAACCAGCATTACTACCGGATGGAGGAGAAGCATCCCATGTACTACA
This sequence comes from uncultured Bacteroides sp., assembly GCA_964579515.1. Lineage (GTDB taxonomy): Bacteria > Bacteroidota > Bacteroidia > Bacteroidales. Next base: position 11,706 of record CAZOHA010000055.1, read on the forward strand.
CCGATTATACCGGTACGGGTAACACCCTGAACATGCTCAGCAGCCGGACCCTCCAGCTGGTTATGGACAGCCTCCGCTACTGGGCCGATGAGATGCAGGTGGACGGATTCCGGTTCGACCTGGCATCAGCCCTGGCCCGGGGTCTTTATGATGTGGGAAAGCTTTCCACTTTCCTGGACACCATCCACCAGGACCCGGTCATCTCCCAGCTGAAGCTGATTGCCGAGCCGTGGGACCTGGGCGAGGGAGGATACCAGGTGGGGAATTTCCCGGTGCTCTGGGCGGAATGGAATGGCAAATACCGTGATTCGGTACGCAAGTTCTGGAGAGGAGATGAGAGCCAGGTCCAGGAGCTGGCCTACCGGCTGAGCGGCAGCAGCGACCTTTACATGGACAACGGGAAACTTCCCTCCTCCAGCATCAATTTCGTCACGGCCCACGACGGATTCACCCTCCACGACCTGGTCTCCTACAACCAGAAATACAACGAGGCCAACGGCGAGGATAACAAGGACGGAGAGGACCACAATATCAGCTGGAACAGCGGTGCGGAGGGTCACACCGATGATCCGGAGATCATCTCGCTGAGGGAGAAGAGGAAACGCGCCTTTCTGGCCACTCTCCTGCTGAGCCAGGGGGTGCCCATGATCAGCCATGGTGATGAATACGGCAGGACCCAGCAGGGGAACAACAATGCCTATTGCCAGGACAATGAGATCGCCTGGATGAACTGGGACTGGGGAGAAGAGAACCAGAAACTGTTCGAATTCACCAAAAAGATCATTGCCATCCGGAACGAACACCCGGTGACCCGACGGAGGAGGTACTTCAAGAACCGCCAGATCCACGGTGAAGGGATCAAGGACATCCGCTGGCTCAATACCGACGGGATCGATATGAGTGAGGAGGAGTGGGACACCAGCTTCATCCGCTGCATGGGAATGCTGCTGAACGGACAACTGATGAGCGAGGTGGATGAGAATGGAAACGAACTGAAGAAAGACGTGCTGCTGATTCTGGTCAACAGCTACTGGGAAGAACCGATCTCCTTTACCCTCCCCTATGAGGACCTGGGTACCAGCTGGGAGGTACTGATCGATACCGATGTGGAAGAGGAGCCTGGTACCCCTCCGGTGATAGAAAGCGTATACCAGCTGCAGCCACGCTCGTTTGTGCTGCTCAGAAACAAATGGGAGTGAAACCGGAAGGCATCCACAGCCATATTGTTTATCTTGGGAGATCTCTCTTAAAAGGAATTGTACCAAAAAAACTGACCTATGAAAGTCTGTGAAAAAAAACCGGTTCTCTTCGCCTTCCTTACACTTCTTTTCTTTCCGGGCCTGACCGCACAGGTCCGTTTCACCCGGCATACCATCGTCGCCGATGAGGCGGTCAGATGGTGGGCCCGAAGCCATGCCGATGTGAACGGCGACGGGCTGACCGATTTTTTTGTCATCCACGACAACGCCTACGGTGGATGGCTGGGATGGTACGAGACCACTCCGGGATTCGGGGCCTCGGTCCGGCACATTATTGCCGAGAGCGGTCCGGAGGGTAACACATTCGCCTGCGGCGACCTGGCATCGGGCGATATCGACAACGACGGGGACATGGATGTGCTGGGACCGGTCAGTCCGGGCGAATGGGGAGGCAGCGCCGAACCAACCACCATGTACTGGTACGAGAACCCCACCTGGGAAGCGCATCTGATCGGGGAGTTCCCCAGTTTTATCAAGGATATCGACCTGGTGGACCTGAACAATGACGGGAGACTGGATCTGGCGGGAACCTGTTTCGATGCCCACCGGATGGTGGTCTACCGCCAGGATGAACCAGGCTCATGGCACCTGGCGGCTTCGGTGTTCGTGGAGACGCTCCATGAAGGGCAGCATGTGGGGGATCTGGATGGTGACGGTTACACCGATGTGGTATCGACCGGCTTCTGGTTCCGGAATCCAGGGGGAGACCTCACCGGCGAGTGGATGGCAGGGAACATCGACCCCCGGTGGAATTCCGATGAGGGAGATACCTGGGAATACAATGCCACCAAGATCTATTGCCGGGATATCGACCGTGACGGTAAAGATGAGGTATTCATCTCCTGTTCGGAGAAATTCAGGGACCTGGTGGCGTGGTACGACTCTTCCGATCCCCTGTCAGGTAACTGGATCGTGCATGAAGTGGGAAGAAACACCTTCGCCCACACCCTGCAGGTGGGCGACGTGGACGGCGACGGCGACTATGATGTTCTCTCGGGGAATAATGGCGGGCAGGAAGATCCCTCTGACAGCCCTGTCATCCTTTTTCTCAACGGCGGCGACAACCGGAGCTGGACCCGGCAGCTGCTTACGAAAAACGGAGCATACAACTCCATTCTGTCGGATGTGGACGGGGACGGTGACCTGGATTTCTTCCGTTACGACGGACATGAAGGCACCTCCTATGAGCTGTGGCTTAACACCGAATGATCGGGATTGTCATCATATCGGTGGCAGCTTTCCTGGTATCGGTCCTGACCTTCTTTTCAGGCTTCGGACTGGCGACCATCCTCACCCCCATTTTCATGATCTTTTTTCCCGTCGAACTGGCTATCGCGTTGACCGGCGTGGTCCACTTTCTGAACAATGTGTTCAAGATCTTCCTGGTGGGCGGGAAGGCCCACCGGCCGACGCTGATCCGCTTCGGGATTCCGGCCGTGGCAGCCGCCTTCGCCGGGGCCTGGGTCCTGTTGCATATCCCCGACTCCACCCCTCTGTTCACCTACTCCCTTCTGGGGAAAACCATGGAGGTTTACCCGGTGAAATTCATCATCTCCATTCTGCTGATCATCTTCGTGGGATTCGATACCATCCCCTCTCTGAAGAGAATTCAGTTCGGTAAGGAGAAACTGCCTCTGGGCGGGGCCCTGAGCGGCTTTTTCGGGGGACTCTCCGGGCATCAGGGTGCCCTGAGAAGCGCATTCCTGATCAAGGCCGGCCTCTCCAAGGAGGCGTTCATCGGCACGGCGGTAGTGGTATCGGCGTTTGTGGACTTTACCCGGCTGGGGGTCTACTCCACCCGCCTGGCCGGATCGGGACTGACCGAAAACTGGACGCTGATGGTTTCCGCCACCGGTTCGGCGGTGGCCGGGGCGTACCTGGGCCACCGCCTGCTGAAGAAGGTCACCCTGAATTCGATACAGCTGATCATCGCCATCATGCTGACCGGCGTCTCCATTGCCCTGGGCATGGGGCTGATCTGATCTTTTTATCAACCCAAAAAACATTTATACCATGATTCATAACGCACCGGAAACCATGACACCCGACAGGAAACTGAAGGCTCACCGGCTGGTGGCCAGGTTCTCTCTGATCACCGCACTGCTGATCTTCGCCTGGGTGGGGCTGGAATACCTGACGGGAAAACTTTTCGGGGTTCCCCAGCTGGGACCGCTTTACGGACTGATCTCCTTTGTGATCTTCATCGGGACGATCAGCGCACTGCTCCTCCGGATCCGGAGGCTGCACCCTGTCATCCCCTATTGGTCCAGGGTGAGCTACGGAATATGGATGACGCTTCTGGCCTCTTTCATGGTGGTCATACTGCTCCTCTTTTATTACGGCCTCATGGATCCTTCAGACTACGAAATCTACGAAATCGAGGTGTTCAACATCCACCTCCGGCACACCTTGCTGACCTCCCTTCTGGGGATATGGATCGGAACGGTGGTGGAGGGGAGCTTCTTTACCCTGATCGTTGCTATATTTGTCAGGGCAAAATGAATGTTGCTGTCAAACAAGCTTTCTTCCCGGCCATTACCTTTCTGGGGAGAATCAGAGAACAAAGGTTTTTCACCGATCCGCCGGTCCTGATCGGGGGTGCCCCCCGTTCAGGCACCACCCTTCTGCTATCGGTGCTCTCTTCCCACCGGGATATATTTGCCTGTCCCAGAGAACTGGGCCTCTTCAATCAGGTCCTTCCCGGAAAGGACGGTGCCCCCCGTCCGGCCAGGATCGACCGCCTCTACCGGACCCTCCTCACTCACCGCATCCCCCCGGATGCTAAAAGATGGTGCGAAAAAAGCCCCGGCAATATCCACCGCGTGGAGGATATCGACTCCTATTTCAGGGGACGGTTCCGGATGATCCAGATCATCAGGGACGGCAGGGATGTCATCCTTTCGAGACACCCGAAAAGGCCGGATGAATACTACGTAAAGCCGGAAATCTGGGTCCGTGATGTACAACAGGGCATCCCGTACCTGAAGCATCCGAAGATGCTTACTATCCGTTACGAAGACCTGATCCGGCAATACGGGGATACTATCGGGAAAATCTGTGGTTTCCTGGAGATGGATCTGAGCCCTGAGATCAGGGACTGGCACAACCATGCCACGGTGACCAGGAACAAGGCCCTCTTTGGGAAGATGGAAAAACTCACCGACCGGTCGATCGGAAAGTGGAAAAGCGAGGAGTCCCGGCAGCGGGTCGAACAGCTCACCTGTATCCCGGAGGCCCTGGAACTGTTGCATGCTTTTGGGTATGAAACTTGAGACCAAAGACATAGAAGAAATCCAGGCGAGCAATATCGTTCAACAGACCTCTTTCTGGGCCCGGGTGAAGGACCGGCAGGGCATCCGGCCGCATGCCTTCCGGTATAAAGTGCCCGGACCCATGATCGATCCGCGGCAAGCGGATTCTGTAAAGATACTGGACGACCTTCTGGTACTGGTGCGCTACCTGGACCACTCCCGCTGCTATGCCTACGTGCCCTACGGGCCGAAGGATGAGCCCGCATTTGAGAACTACGGTCCCTTTCTGGAGGAGCTGTCGGAGTTGCTCCGCTCATTCCTCCCGAATAATTGCATCCTGATCCGCTACGACCTTCCCTGGGAAAACCAGTGGGCCGCTGACCGTTCCTTCTACGATGAGAAGGGTGAGTGGGCAGGGCCTCCCACCTGCAGGAATCAGGAATTCAGGGTCAATTTCAATACCCGCTACTGGAACCTGATCAAGAGCCGGAGCGACAATCTGCCCACCAATACCATCTTCCTGAACCTGAACAGGGACCCCGAATTCCTGTTGCAGGATATGAAACCGAAAACCCGTTACAACGTAAGGCTCTCTTATAGAAAAGGAGTACGGGTAGCCGGTTACGGGATGGAAATGCTCGATACCTGGTACGGTCTCTACCGGGAGACCGCCCTCCGGAACGGCATCACCCTTCATCCGAAAAAGTACTTCTCCTCGGTTCTGGAGAGCCAGGATCACCGGAACGTGGATATCCGGCTTCTGATGGCCGGCCACCAGGGGGAGTACCTGGCGGCAATGTTCCTGGTGATCTCAAAAAAAAGGGCCACCTATCTCTACGGTGCCTCCTCCTCGCGGAAGCGCCACCTGATGGCCACCTATGCACTGCAGTGGGAAGCCATCCTGAAAGCCAGGCAGGCCGGATGCGAGGAGTACGATATGTTCGGGGTGGCCCCCAACAGGAACACACATCATCCCCTGCAGGGACTGCACCGGTTCAAAAGCGGTTTCGGTGGCTCCCACTTTCACCGGATGGGTTGCTGGGATTATCCGATCGATGAGTCGGAGTATAAAATTTTTCGGGCCCTTGAGATCCAAAATCCAGCCTATCATCGATCATAAAACAGAACTAAACCTGAAGGTTATTCATGAAATCCCAATTTATACTGCGTATTTCCTGCATCTTCCTCATTCATTTAATCGCTTTCAGGGCGCCATCCCAACCGTTCGTCACTCTGCCCGCCCAGTTGGGTGATCAGGGATTTGCCGAATGGATCACTCCGTACGAGGAGACCGGGGTGTTCTGCTTCCGGAAGATGCTGGAACTGGAACAGGCCCCCGACAGCTTTCCGGTACATGTATCGGCCGATGCCCGGTATAAGCTCTATGTGAACGGGAATCTGGTGTCGTGGGGTCCTGCAGCCGGTGATCTCCTTCACTGGAACTATGAAAGTGTGGATCTGGCGCCTTTCCTGATTACAGGAAAAAATGTGATCGCCGCCACGGTCTGGAACTGGCGAACGCTGAACCCGGCCCGGCAGATCTCCATCCGGACTGCCTTTATCCTCCAGGGAGATTCAGAACCAGAATGGACGGTCAACACCGACGGGTCATGGAAAGTGACCCGTCATAAGGGGTATCATGCATTGCCGGTGTCCAGCCTGACAGCCGGAGGGGGCTATATTGCAGGGGCCACCGACAGTGTCTGCGTCAGCCCGGAGATGAAGGGGTGGAAAACCATCGGATATAATGATTCCGGATGGCCGTGGGCCCGTCCGATCGGAAAGGGGAATCACCGGGGACTCGATACCTGGAAAGGGACCCCCTGGAACCTTCAGGCTCGCAGTATACCCGCAATGACCCGCCTGGAAGAGCCTTCCCCCTACCTGGTCGATGTCTCGGGCTGGCCCGCCGGCCACGAAAAAACTGCTCCCCTAACGGAACAGAGGTTGACCGGATCGCTGCCGCTGGTGGTTCCGCCCCATTCGGAGGTGAAGCTTCTTCTGGACAACCGGGTGCTGACCATGGGATACCCCCGGTTGAGTCTTTCCGGTGGAGAGGGAAGCCGGATCCGGCTGCGCTATCAGGAGGCGTTGTTCAATGAAGACGGAACAAAGGGTCATCGCGATCGCTGGGAGGGTAAGACCATGAGAGGATATTACGATGTCTATTTCCCGGGGGGCGGAGCTGAAGTATTCGAGCCTCTCTGGATCAGGGTTTTCCGGTACCTTCAGCTGACCGTCCGCACCGGTGATGAATCGCTGATAATCGATGATTTTACCCATCTCTACACCGCTTATCCACTGGAACAGAAGGCCACATTTTCCTGCGGGTCTGAAGAGATAGACCGGATCTGGGAGGCATCGTGGCGCACGGCCAGGCTCTGCGCCCTGGAGACCTATATGGACTGTCCCTATTATGAGCAGCTTCAATATACCGGCGACAGCCGGATCCAGGCAATGATCTCCTGTTATGTGGCCGGGGATACCCGTCTGGCACGCAATGCCATCTACCAGCTCTATCATTCCATGCAGCCCATGGGACTGACCAAGAGTGCCCATCCCACCGAAGGGGTGCAGATCATTCCGCCCTTTTCCCTTCTGTTGATCGGCATGATCCATGATTATTACATGCATGCGGATGATCCCGATTTTATCAGGCCCATGATGCCCGGTATCCGTTTCATCCTGGATTGGTTCACCCGTCATATCGGCGAGGACGGGATCATGGGGCCGCTCCCCTACTGGAACCATATCGACGGCGGCACCCGTTTCACCGACGGATCCCCTCCGGGCATCAGCGAGGGGGGATCCTCCCATATGACGCTGCTTCTGGCTTATGCCGCGGATCTGGCAGGAGAACTTTTCACCGAATTCGGAATGACATACGATGCGGAGAGATTTCTTGATCTCGCTGCCGGACTGAAGGCCGCCACCATGACGCATTGTTTTGCAGCGGAAAAGGGCTTGATCGCCGAAACCCCGGAAAAACAGATATTTTCGCAGCACACCAATATTTTCGGGATTCTCAGCGGGGCTGTTCCGAAGGAGCTGCAGAAGGAGCTGGCCGGGCGCATTCTTACCGACACCACCCTGATAAGGACCACCCTGTATTTTAAATATTATCTCTTCAGGGCACTGAAAATGGCCGGATTGGGAGAGGCGGTCCCGGATCTTCTTCAGGAGTGGAGCCTGTTCCTGGACCACGGTTTCTCCACCTTTCCCGAGCACGGGCTTAACAGCCGCTCCGACTGCCATGCATGGTCGGCCCATCCACTGATCGACCTGCTGACCATCACCTGCGGGATCGAAAGTTCGGCCCCGGGGTTCCGGGAGGTGGAGATACGTCCGTCCCCCGCCGGGTTTAAAAAACTCTCCGGTTCCGTGCCGCATCCCGGCGGAACCATCCGTACCCATTATGAGGAGACGGAAGCCGGACGCTGGAACTGCCGGATTTCTCTCCCGGAGGGAGTCAGCGGATCGCTCCACTTCCGGGGAGAGAAGTTCATGCTTTCACCGGGAGAAAATCAGATCCTGACCGGGACTTCCCAATAGTTGCTATATTTATCCTATCCCATAAAACTGCTAACCAATAAAGCGCTTTTCCATGAAACGCCCACTATTCCTTCTCGTTCCCCTGATCCTGCTCGCAACATCAGGAACCACGGCATCCCCAATGCTTGGGAGTCCGCTGACGCAGGAGGCAGGAGCTGCGGAATCGCCCATGGTGGCTACGCCCTCTCCGGCCAAGGATCCAACCCCCGAGATCCCCCTTCCGGAACATCCGCGCCCCGATTTCATGCGCAGCCAGTGGATCAATCTGAACGGCACCTGGTCGTTCCGGTTCGACACTCTGGATGCCGGTATCGGCGAAAACTGGCAGGACCAGGCCCCATTCGACCGGCAGATCACAGTCCCCTTTCCATGGGGGTCGGCCCTTTCTCAGGTGGAGGACCTGGGGGATATCGGATGGTACCGGCGGACCCTGGAGATCCCGCAGGGTTGGGATGACCGGGTGTTTCTGGTGATCGGCGCCAGTGACTGGCACACCACCTGCTGGGTCGACGGACGGGAGGTGGGAAGCCACCGGGGAGGTTACACTCCCTTCGAATTCGATCTGACCGATCATTTGATACCGGGGGAATCGCACCGGCTGGTGATCCGCGTGGACGACACCCCCCACCCTTTCAAGCTGGAGGGAAAGCAGGGATACGGCGAGGCCAAGGGAATCTGGCAGACTGTTTACCTGGAACACCGCGGCCAGGTGGCCCTGTCGAAGATCCATTTCACTCCCGATATAAAAGACGAAAAGGTGGTGGTCACCGCACAGCTGGACGGGCCCGCCCGGGAAGAGCTCTACCTGAACCTCTCCTTCCCCAACCAGGAAGTGAAGGGGATCGTCACCTCGCCTGCGGTCCCCGGAAGAGCCGCCGAGATCACCTTTGAGGTGCCCGTTCCCGCCCCCCGTCTCTGGGACCTGGACGATCCCTACCTTTATGAGGTGGAGGTGCAGCTGCACAACAACGAGACCATTCACGACCATCTCTCCACCTATTTCGGCATGCGGGAGATCGGTATCGTCGATCTGCCGGGTACCGAAATCCCCTATATGGCACTGAACGGGAAACCGGTCTACCTTCAGATGAGCCTCGATCAGGCGTACCATCCGGAGGGATTTTATACCTATCCCAGCGATGAATTCATGCGGGATGAGATTCTCCGGTCCAAAAAGATCGGGCTGAACGGCAACCGGATCCACATCAAGGCGGAGATCCCGCGCAAGCTTTACTGGGCCGATAAACTGGGACTGCTGATCATGGCCGATGTTCCCAACTTCTGGGGGGAACACACCGAAGAAGCACGGAGGGAGTGGGAATACGCCATGCGCCGGATGATCGAACGCGACTTCAACCATCCCTCCATCTTCTCCTGGGTATTGTTCAATGAGACGTGGGGACTCCTGACGGAGAGCGGCGGTGAGCGGAGGTACCTTCCGGAAACACAGCAGTGGGTCCGGCAGATGTATCACGGAGCCAAAAACCTGGATCCCACCCGGCTGGTGGAGGACAATTCCGCTAACCGGAACGACCATGTGGTGACCGACCTGAACACCTGGCACGCCTACCTTCCCGGGTATGCATGGGAGGAGTACCTCAAAGAGGTGGTCGAACAGACCTATCCCGGGTCGTCGTGGAATTTTATCGGCGACAACCGTCAGACCAGAGTCCCCATGCTGAACAGCGAGTGCGGGAATGTCTGGGGATATACCGGGAGCACCGGCGATGTGGACTGGAGCTGGGACTATCACATCATGCTGAACGAGTTCCGCAAACACCCCGAGATCTCAGGATGGCTCTATACCGAGCACCACGATGTGATCAATGAATGGAACGGTTATTACCGGTATGACCGCAGTGAGAAATATCCCGGTCTTTCCTCCTTTATCCCCGATATGGAACTGGAGCAACTGCACAGCGAAGTCTACCTCTCCACCGGTTCCGATCTTTGCCGTCCGGTGAAACCGGAACAGAAGGTGATTGTTCCCCTGCATCTCTCCGTGATGACCGACAGGGTGCCTCCGGGCGAAATGATCCTCGATTATGAACTCTCGGGCCACGATCATACCGGGAGGTTCCGGCACCTTTTTCTTTCGAGCAGGTCCCTCCCATCCGCCCCCTATTTCAACGGACCCCTCGACTCACTGTCTTTTACCGCTCCTTCCATCCCCGGACTCTATCACCTTTCCCTGCGGATCAGGGATGAGAATGCTCAGATCTACCACCTGAACTTCACCAGCTTCCTGGTGGAGGAGAAAGCCGATCCCGCAGTCCCATTCCCACTGCGGGAGGATGCCGGCACGGAAAGCCGCTCCTTCTCTTTCGATCCCGCCGGATTCACCGAAGCGGAATGGTCGCTGAAGCAGTGGAACGTTCTGGAGGGTCTGAAGGTGAATGGAGCGGGCTCAGGTTATTTTTATTACGAGGTGGAACTTCCTTCCGGAATCGACCTGGACCGGGTAAAGAATGTCGCGCTGGTTTTCGAAGCATCGGCCAAAAAACTGCACGGGAAAGACCGTCCCGAATCTTCCGAAATGGAGGGGGATTACATGAGGGGCAGGGGAACCTTCGATCCGGGCCGTAATCCCAATGCATATCCCATGACCGATACCCGCCGTGATCCCTCCATGGTCAGAGTCCGGGTCAACGGCCGGGTGGTGGAGACCTTCTACCTGGAGGATGATCCTGCCGACCACCGGGGGGTTCTTTCCTGGTTCTCCCAGCCCAGGGACAGGAAACTGCGGGAAGCCGGCTCTTACGGTTATCTCTGCAAGGCCGGGATCCCCGTGGAGCTGTTGCGGGAGATCCCCGGTGAACCTGTAAAGATCCGTTTCGAAGTGGATGAGGGATTGCCCGGCGGACTCGCCGTATACGGCCGGAGGTTCGGCCGGTACCCTCTGGATCCCACCCTGTTGTTCGAATTCAAATAGCACCCTTATGAAACGGCGGGCCTCCCTGTATATCATCGTCATGATCACCCTTTCGGGAACTGTGGCCTTTGGCCAGAATCACTCACCCTATCTGTTTATCCGGGCACCCCTGTCGGAAAATCCCTACGCTCCGCTTCCCCTGGGGACCATCGAACCCCGGGGAATGCTGCTGAAGATGCTGGAGATCCAGCGCGACGGACTGACCGGTCACCTGGACAGTGTCTACCGGGTGGTGTGTGGTCCTGACAACGGCTGGCTGGGTGGTGAAGGGGACGGATGGGAACGGGGACCCTACTGGCTCGACGGACTGGTGCCGCTGGCTTATCTGCTGGACGATCCGGATCTGAAGGAAAAGGCACAGGAGTGGATCGAATGGAGCATCATCCATCAGAGGGAGGATGGCTATTTCGGTCCCCGTCCCCTGGAGAAGGGTTACCAGGTGATACCGGGGACCCAGCAGGGAAAGCGGGAGGACTGGTGGCCCAAAATGGTGATGCTGAAAGTGCTTCAGCAATATTACACCGCCACCGGCGACCAGCGGGTGATCGATCTGATGACCCGCTATTTCAGATATCAGCTGGAGAATCTCCCCCACACTCCCCTTGGCCACTGGACCTTCTGGGGGAACCGCCGCGGAGCCGATAACCTGGCGGTGGTCCACTGGCTCTATCGCCTTACGGGAGAGGAGTTCCTGCTGGAGCTGGGCCAACTGATCCACGAACAGACGCTCGACTGGGCCGGGGTCTTTTCCAGCGACAGCCTCCGGACGGCCAATCCCCCGCCCTATCTTCACTGCGTGAATGTGGCCCAGGGGGTGAAAGCTCCGGTGGTCTATTTTCAGCAGAGCGGCGATACCGCGCTTCTGAAATCGGTCCGGACCGGGCTGGAATCGATCCGCGATGTATACGGGTTTGTGACCGGTATGTACGGGGCGGACGAGTATATGCACAGCAACAACCCGATCCACGGATCGGAACTCTGCTCGGCAGTGGAACTGATGTTCTCCCTGGAGAGCATCCTTCCCGTCACCGGAGACGTTTTCTACGCCGATTACCTGGAGAAGGTGGCCTACAACGTCCTGCCCACCCAGCACAACGACGACTTCACCCGACGGCAATACTTTCAGCAGACCAACCAGGTGAAGGTGACCCTGGAGGAAAGGGTGTTCTACGACGACCGGGGTACCCGGACGATCTTCGGTACCACCACCGGATATCCCTGCTGTCTGGCCAACATGCACCAGGGCTGGCCCAAACTGGTACAGAACCTCTGGTATGCCAGCCGGGACGGGGGACTGGCCGCACTGGTGTACGGGCCCTCCAGGGTCACTGCCGTGGTGGGGGACGGGAAAAGGGTCACCATCACCGAAAAGACTGCTTACCCCTTCAGTGAACAGATCGTTTTCGAGATTGAACCGGATGGGGAGATCACCTTTCCCCTGCACCTCCGGGTGCCAGGCTGGTGCATGGAGCCGGTCATTCATATCAACGGTCGGAAATGGCAGGCCGAACAGGAGAAGGGGATCATCCTTGTGAACCGAAGGTGGAACAGCGGCGACCGGCTGACCCTGGAACTGCCCATGGAGGTGCGGTTTTCCAGCTGGTACGAAGGTTCGCTGGGGATCGAACGGGGTCCCCTGGTCTATGCACTGAAGATGGAGGAACACTGGGTGGAAAAGACCGGGCAGGGGATCGATGACACCTACTGGGAGGTATACCCGGGATCGGAGTGGAATTATGCCATTGCCCGGACCACCCGGTCAGGGGAGTTTGAATTCAGCGCTGCAGAGACAACTGCCGCCATGCCCTGGAATCCAGCCAATGCGCCGGTATCGCTGAAAGTCAAAGCATACCGGTGGCCCGAATGGACCATCCACAGGGGTTCCACCGAAAAGATCCCGGCCAGCAGACACCCGGCCCACTCCAGGATCAATCGCGATCCCACCGTGATCGAACTGATCCCCTATGGTTGTACCACCCTGAGGATCGCCCAGTTCCCGGTTTGTGACCTGGTACCGATCCACAGAATACAATAAAAATATATCCAGAGAATGAGCCAACTGATCATCAACAGCTACGAAGAATTTGAGCAGCGAGTGGGCCGGGAAATCGGAACATCCCGGTACCACCGGATCACCCAGGAACAGATCAACCAATTTGCCGAGGCCACCCTGGACCATCAGTGGATCCATGTGGATCCCGAGCGTGCCAGCAGAGAGAGTCCCTACGGAGCCACCATCGCCCACGGTTACCTCAGCATCTCGATCCTTCCCTACCTCTGGGACCAGATCATCCGGGTGAACAACATCACCATGCTGGTGAACTACGGGATCGAGAATCTGAAATTCGGACAGCCGGTGGTGGTCGACAGCGAAGTGCGGATCAAAGCCACCCTGAAATCGCTGGTAAACCTGAGGGGAACTGCCAAGGCAGAGGTGGAGGTGGTCCTGGAGATCAGGGACGGCAAGAAACACGCCTTCAAGGGAGTGGTGGTGTTCCTGTACCAGTTCAAAAATTCATAAGTGAAAAGATCGGGACCGAACAATAATATTCTTCTGGAGTTGTTATTACCTGTATTATTTATATCAAACCTCTTTTATGGGTGCTAAAGAGTTCTCAAAAGGCATTTTGCAGCGTATTCTGAACTGGACCGAGCGGGCGGGAAACGCTCTTCCCCATCCCGCCACACTCTTCGCTCTTTTCGCCCTGGCGGCACTTCTCCTTTCCGCCCTGGGCCATTTCCTCGGATGGGAGGCGGTCCATCCCGCCACCGACGAGGTGGTCCGGCCGGTGAACCTGCTTTCACACGACGGCATCCACCGGGTCATCCTCGAGATGGTCGACAACTTCACCGGATTCGCCCCGCTGGGCATCGTCCTGGTGGCCATGCTGGGGATCGGTGTGGCCGAACAGAGCGGACTGGTCCACGCCCTGATCCGCCTGCTGGTGCTGAATTCCCCCAGGCACCTGCTCACCTTTGTCCTTGTCTTCACCGGCATCATCTCCAATCTGGCATCCGATGTGGGCTATGTGCTGCTGATTCCGCTGGCCGGGGTGATCTTCCTCGCCGTGGGCCGCCATCCCATAGCGGGAATGGCCGCCGCATTTGCCGGAGTTTCCGGCGGCTTCAGCGCCAACCTGGCCCTGGGAACCGTCGATCCTCTCCTGGCCGGACTCTCCCAGGAGGCGGCCCAGATCCTCGATCCCGCATACCTGGTCAATCCCACCGCCAACTACTATTTCATGGTGGCCTCCACCTTTGTGATCGCCTTTACGGGCACTTTTGTCACCGACCGGATCGTGGAACCCCGGCTGGGGAGTTACGGGGGCTCCATCGAAGATCACGGAGAGTCGTTCGACAGGCTCTCCCCTCAGGAAAAGCGGGGGCTTCTCTGGGCACTGGTCTCCTTTCTGGCCATCGTGGCCGTCACCCTGGTCGGCATCATACCGGAAGACGGCTTCTTCAGGGGAACAGACGGGGGATTGCTCACCTCGCCGCTGATCCGCGGGGTGGTTGCCATGCTCTTTATCACCGCCGGAGCCATGGGTCTGGCCTACGGATTTACCACCGGCGCCTTCAAGAACGATGCCGATGTGATGAACGGGATGGCCACCTCCATGAAGAGTCTGGCCACCTACCTGGTCCTGGTCTTCTTTGCAGCTCAGTTCGTAGCCTATTTCAAATGGAGCAACCTGGGGATCATTATGGCCATCAAAGGAGCAGGAGCCCTCATGTCGGCCAATATCGGTCTCATTCCATTGATGATCCTCTTCATACTGCTCTCCGCCACCATCAATATGCTCATGGGCAGTGCCTCGGCCAAGTGGGCCCTGCTGGCCCCCATCTTCATCCCCATGTTCATGATCATGGGGTACTCTCCCGAGCTCTCCCAGGTGGTCTACCGGATCGGCGACAGCGTCACCAACGTGATCTCTCCCATGATGAGTTTCTTTGCCCTGATCATTGCTTTCATCCAGAAGTACGATCCGAAGGCGGGGATCGGGACCATCATCGCCACCATGCTGCCTTATTCGGTGGCATTCCTTTTCATGTGGATCATCCTGCTGGTGGCCTGGCTGCTGCTGGGGATCCCGCTGGGCCCCGATGCCGGGATCCATTATACCCTTCCCGAATAGAGGTGTTGACCAGACGGCAGTGCTTTACGTCGTTCGCGGCGGAGTGGGGACCTGGTGGGACCGGGTGGAAGGCGGCCACTGCCTGGCCGATGATCACGGCGGGAACCGCTGGATCGACTCCGACAGCTCTGCCCACTCTTACCTCAGGCTGACCGCCGACCCCGAAGCGATGGCGCAACTGATCGAATCGATCATGCTGAACCGCTTCTGATTTTTTCCGAACCTTCGAGGCACTCAGGTGTTTGATCTACATGATATTGTTGTTGATAACTATGTGGATCATGAATACCGAAAAACCACTCATTCTGGTGGATTTCAACCGGGATATGCAGCTCACCGACTGGGCAGTGGTCGACGATGTGGTTATGGGGGGACGCTCCGGCGGCAAGTTTTTCATAAGCGGCGAGGGTCATGCCGTATTCGAAGGAGCGGTATCCCTGGAAAACAACGGAGGGTTTTCCTCGATCCGGTATCGCATCGACCCCTTAAGTCTGGAGGGCTACTCGAAAGCGGTCATCCGGCTGAAGGGGGACGGCAAGCGTTACCAGTTCAGAATCAGGTCCGGGGAGGGCGATTCGCACTCCTATGCCCGCTATTTTGAGACCAGCGGCCTGTGGGAATCGGTGGAGATCCCGCTGAACGAGATGTTTCCCACCTGGCGTGGAATGAAACTCAATATACCGAATTACCCGGGAAAACAACTTTCGGAAATAGGATTTCTGATCTCCAATAAAAGAGCGGAGAATTTCCGGCTTCAAATCGATTATATACAATTTCAGCGATGAAAAACTATCTGATTATAGGGGCCTCGTCCGGCATCGGGAAAAGCATTTCAGAACTCCTCCTGAAGGAGGGACAGCGTGTCATAGGAACCTACCACCGGGCGGAGAAACCGGATGCTCCCGCCGGTATGGAGTTTCATCAGCTGGATGTGACTGCCGAATCTCCGGAACTGGGTTTTATCCCGGACCGGCTCGACGGACTGGCCTACTGTCCGGGAAGCATTCAGCTGAAACCCTTTCACCGGCTCCAGCCTGAAATGTTCCTTGAGGATTACCATCTCAACCTGGTGGGTGCGGTGAAAGTCATCCAGGCCTCGCTCAAGTCTTTGAAATCGGCCGGCCCTTCCTCCATTGTGATGTTTTCCACCGTGGCCGTCCAGACCGGATTCAATTTTCATGCCCAGGTGGCTTCCTCCAAGGGAGCTGTGGAAGGCCTGGTACGTTCACTGGCTGCCGAACTGTCGCCGACAGTCAGGGTCAATGCCGTGGCTCCATCCCTGACCGACACTCCCATGGCCGCCTCACTGCTCAACACCGATGCCAAGAGGGAAGCCAACGAGCAGAGGCACCCTCTGAAACGGATCGGCGATCCTTCCGACATTGCAGAAATGGCAACCTTCCTGCTGGGAGAACGGTCGGGCTGGATCACCGGTCAGGTGATCCATGTGGACGGCGGAATGTCCAGCGTTAAAATTTAACCGCCGAACCCATGACAAACAGATCGCCGTTACAGATGCGGCTTAGGAAACAATCGCTTTTCCTTGCTGTGGCCGGATTGCTTTTCCTCTTTCATACAGCCTATGCACAGGAGGGAACATACCAGTTTTACAGCGAGAGTCTGAAGGTCAACAATGCCGGCATGATGGTGCTGGGTACCTGGGCCCTGGCCAATATCTCCGTGGGAGCATACGGATGGAGCCAGAACAGCGGCCAGAGACAGTACTTCCACCAGATGAATCTGTTCTGGAACACGGTGAACCTGGCCATCGCCGGGGTCGCACTCTACAGTAATTACAGCACCGACCACATGGCCATGCAACCGGGAGAGCTGATGGAGAAACAGGCGAATTTCCAGCGGATCCTGCTGATCAATGCCGGCCTGGATGTGGGCTATATGGGTGCAGGACTGCTTCTGCGCCATCTCTCCTCCCGCTATCCGAAAAACGGGGCGCGGCTGATGGGATACGGGAATTCGGTGATCCTTCAGGGAGCCTTTCTGTTTGTTTTCGACCTGGTTTTGTACGGGATCCAGCGCGGACAGCGGAACTCCTTCCTGGATCAGTTGTCGCTCTCTTCACTGCAGGAAGGGATCGGTCTCTCTCTTTCTCTCACCTTTTAACCCGGTGATGATGCGCATTCCATTTCATTTCGGGATAGACTTCGGGGCCAGGAATGCCGGGACCACGGCAGTCTGCAGGGAAATTGGCCACACCCTGACTGTGGAGCTCTCCGGCAAAGGGACCGATGCCGACCTGTTCCTGGACCGGCTGCTGGAACAGGAAAGACCTGAACAGTGCTTTATCGATGCTCCCCTCTCCCTTCCCATGGCCTTCTTCGGAAGATCGGATGATTTTCTATACCGGAAGGCCGACAGGGAGCTGGGAGCCATGTCACCCATGTTCCTGGGAGGGCTGACCGCCAGGGCCATCCGGATGAAACACCGGCATCCGGGGATCCGGTTCACAGAGTCCTATCCCAGGCAGCTGGTTCGCCTGCTGGGACTGGACCGGCACTATAAAACAAGCGTGGAGAAATTCTGGAGCGATCTCGCGGTACACCTACCCCTCCCCGTTCAGGGTCCCCCACCCACCTGGCATGAGACCGATGCGGTGCTGGCGTGGCTCTCGGGGTGGCGGTTTGCCCACCGGAAAGCAAGTAAATATGGACAAAAAGAGGAGGGAGAAGTATGGATATAGCAGGGGCACAGAACCTCAGTCAGGGACATTCCGGAGGGGAGTTAAAGATCCTTTTGACAGGGGCCACCGGATACATCGGCCAAAGGCTGCTGCCCGTGCTGCTGGCATCGGGACACAAAATCTACTGTGCCGTCCGCGATAAGCATAGATTCGATGCTTCCCCCTACCCCCAGTCACAGGTGGAGGTGGTGGAGGTAAACTTTCTGGACCCCGACACCATGAAAAACCTGCCGCATGGACTGGATGTGGCCTACTACCTGATCCACTCCATGTCCACCTCCGTGGACGATTTTGAAGTGCTGGAACGACGGTCGGCGGAGAATTTCCGTGACGGGATCGGGAAAACAGGAGCGAGGCAGGTGATCTATCTCAGCGGGATCATCAATGAGGACAAACTCTCCAGGCACCTGGCCTCCAGAAAAGCGGTGGAAGAGATCCTGAAAACAGGACCTTACCAGCTGACCACCCTCCGGGCGGGGATCATTGTGGGTTCGGGAAGTGCCTCCTTCGAGATCATTCGCGACCTGGTGGAAAAACTACCGGTCATGATCGCTCCGCGCTGGCTGAAAACACGGTCACAACCCATTGCCATCCGGAACGTGATCCAGTTCCTGACCGGGGTGTTGATGGTGGAAAGGGCTTACGGCCGGAGCTTCGATATCGGGGGTCCCGAAATCCTCACCTACAAGGATATGCTGCTCCGTTTTGCGAAGATCCGGAACCTGAGACGGACCATCTGGGTGGTGCCTGTTATGACCCCGAAGCTCTCCTCCTACTGGCTCTATTTCATCACCTCCACTTCCTACCGCCTGGCGGTCAATCTGGTCAACAGTATGAAAGTGGAGATTGTATGTGAGGAGAACGATCTGGCCGAGCATCTGGACATCCAGCTTATCTCCTATGAAGAGGCGGTGAGTCTGGCCTTTGACCGGATCGAACAGCAGGAGATCCTTTCCAGCTGGACCGATGCACTTTCATCCAGGACCCTGGAGCAGGGTATCAGCGATCTGGTGCAGGTACCCACTTTCGGTTGCTTCCAGGATATCCGGGAAGCTCCGGTGGCCAGCGAGGAAGCGGTGATGGAAAGGATATGGACCATCGGCGGCAGGAATGGTTGGTACTATGCCAACTGGCTATGGGGGGTCCGTGGTTTCCTGGATAAAATGGTGGGAGGAGTGGGGCTCCGCAGAGGGAGGAAGAACCCCTCCGTGATCCATGAAGGCGACTCCCTGGATTTCTGGAGGGTGATCTACGCCCGCAAAGATGAAAAAAGATTGCTTCTGTATGCCGAGATGAAGCTTCCGGGCGAGGCGTGGCTGGAATTCAGGATCGAGAACGGCATTCTGAGGCAGACTGCCACTTTCCGTCCACTGGGTCTGCTGGGCAGGCTCTACTGGTATTCGGTCCTTCCCTTTCACGCCTTTATTTTCAAGGGTATGTGCAGGAGGATCGCCGGTGCTTCCCGGTCTGCCCCCAAAGAGACCGCTGCAGTATAAAACGAAGATCATGAACAGATATGGCTATTTACCAGTTACGTGAAAAACAGAAAATACCCGCTTCGGTGGAGGAGGTGTGGGATTTTATATCGACTCCGGCCAACCTGAGCAGGATCACCCCGGAGTATATGCGATTCGAGATCACCACTCCCGACATGCCGGAGAAGATGTATCCCGGTATGATCATTGTTTACTGGGTAAAACCGTTGCTGGGGATCCGCATGAGCTGGGTCACCGAGATTACCCACATCAGGGAGGGACACTATTTTGTAGATGAACAGCGTTCGGGGCCCTATGCCCTCTGGCACCACGAACATTTCCTCGAGCCCGACGGGGAGGGGGTGGTCATGTCCGATATTGTCACCTATAAACTTCCATTCGGTTTTCTGGGAAGGATCGCACAGGCACTGTTCGTGCGGAAGCAGCTCAGGGAGATCTTTGATTACCGCCGTGAAGCGATGGAGAACAGATTCGGAAAAGTGTGAAGGTATCGACCGC
>CAZOHA010000056.1:0-12288 GCA_964579515.1 uncultured Bacteroides sp.
GCTATGGCCGGTCACATGCCTATCCCACCTTCTCCAGGATCAGTTTTCTGGCCACATCCAGTGCCTTTTGGAGGCCTTCGGGGTTTTTGCCGCCGGCGGTGGCGAAGAAGGGCTGGCCGCCTCCGCCGCCCCGGATCGCTTTAGCGGCTTCACGGACTATCACCGAAGCGTTGAGATCGAATTGTTGCATGGCCTCCTCGCCGAAGGCGATGGCCAGGTGGGCCTTGCCCCCGATTTCGGCTCCCAGGGCAAGGCAGCCCTTCCGGTATTGTGATCGCAGTCTGAAGGAGAGGTCGCGCAACTGACCGGGTTCATCCAGCTCCACCAGGGTCACCAGCACCACGGCATCACCCGCCTTTTCCAGCTGGTCCTGCAGGTTTTTGGCCTGAATGGCTATCATGTTCTGCTGAAAACGGTCCACCTGTTTCGACAGCTTGCTGTTCTCCTCCACGGTCGAACGGACCGCCCTGACCAGGTCCTTCTGTTTTTCGAAGGTTTCGGCGATCTGCTTCACAATATCGAGGTGCTCGTCCACATAGCGTTCGGCCCCTTCGCCGGTGAGCGCCTCGATGCGGCGTACGCCGGCAGCGATGGAGGACTCCCTGAAGATCTTGAATAGGCCGATCTGTCCGGTGGCCTTCACATGGGTCCCCCCGCAGAGTTCCACGGAATCGCCGAACTGGATGACCCTGACGGTATCGCCGTATTTTTCTCCGAACAGGGCGATGGCCCCCATTTCCTGGGCTTTGCTCATGGGAACCGCGCGCTGCTCTTTCACCGTGGTGTTGGCACGGATCATCTGGTTGACCCGGTGTTCCACCTCCCGGAGCTCTTCATCGGTCACCTTCTGGAAATGGCTGAAATCAAACCTCAGGTAATCGGGATCCACCAGTGAACCCTTCTGCTCCACATGGTTTCCGAGCACCTCCCTCAGGGCATGGTGCATCAGGTGGGTGGCGGTGTGGTTGTTGGCCGTGCGGACTCTTCTTCCCTCGTTCACCTGTGCATTGAAGGCAGCGGTGGGGTCGGAGGGAAGTTTTTTGGCCACATGGATGATCAGTTCGTTCTCCTTCAGGGTATCGATGATCTCCACCCGCTCATTGTCGTTCTCGATGTACCCCCGGTCCCCGATCTGTCCGCCGCTTTCCGCGTAGAAAGGAGTGATGTTGAACACCAGGTGGTATAGATCTTTGCCTTTGGCCGACACTTTCCGGAAACGGGTGATCTGCACCTCGGCCGACAGCCAGTCGTACCCCACAAACTCCTCGGTATCGTCATCGGCCAGGACGGTCCAGTCGCCCGATTCCGACTCGGCGGCCTTTTTCGACCGGGTCTTCTGGGCTTCCATCTCCAGCTGGAACTCTCCCCGGTCCACCTCCAGTCCCTCTTCGGCCAGTATCAGCTCGGTGAGATCGAGAGGGAACCCGTAGGTGTCGTACAGTACGAACGCATCCCTTCCGGGGATCACCCGGTACTTCTCTTTTTTGGCTTTTTCCACCAGTTGATCGAGCATCCGGATCCCGTTCTCCAGGGTCACCAGGAACGACTGTTCCTCCTCCCGGATCACACTCTGGATCAACTCTTTCTGAGAATCGAGCTCGGGAAAGGTGCCCCCCATGATCTCCACCAGGTCGGGGACCAGTTCATGGATAAAGGGTTCCTTCTGCCCCAGGTAGGTGTAGCCGTACCGCACCGCCCGCCTCAGGATCCGCCGGATCACATACCCCGCCTTGTTGTTCGAAGGCAGCTGCCCGTCGGCGATGGAAAAGGCGATTGCCCGCAGGTGGTCGGCCACCACCCGCATGGCCACATCGGAGTGCGCGGTGGCGCCGGCGGCTGTGTCACTTGCTCCGGCTGCGCCGCTGCCGCCCTCTTCTCCGGCTGCGCCGCTGCCGGATGCATGCCCTTCCGCTCCTGGGGGCTCTCCCGCCCCTGCGCTGCCGTTGGTGCCAGCTGTGTCACTTGCTCCGGGGCCGCCGCTGCCGCCCTCTTCTCCGGGGCCGCCGCTGCCGCCCCCTTCTCCGGGGCTGTTCTGTCCGTATGCGATCCCGGTCCGCCGTTCGATCCCGGCGATGATTGGCCGGAACAGGTCGGTATCGTAGCTGGAGGTTTTCTGCTGAAGGGCCATGCAGAGCCGCTCGAAGCCCATCCCCGTATCCACGTGCCGGGCGGGCAGGTTCTCCAGTTCACCGCTTTTCCGGCGGTTGAACTGAATGAAAACCAGGTTCCAGATCTCGATCACCAGCGGATCGCCCCGGTTCACCAGCTCCGCACCGGGCTTTTTTTTCCGCTCTTCTTCCGGCCGCATATCGAGATGAATCTCCGAACAGGGCCCGCAGGGTCCGGTTTCGCCCATCTCCCAGAAGTTGTCCTTTTTCGATCCGTCGAGGATCCGGTCTCCGGGAAGATATTTTTCCCAGAAACGGAAGGCTTCTTCGTCGCGCTCCACCCCGTCGGAAGGATCGCCTTTAAAAATGGTGGCATAGATCCGGCCGGGATCGAGCTTCATTTTTTTTGTTAAAAACTCCCACGCCCATCCGATGGCCTCCTCCTTGAAATAGTCCCCGAATGACCAGTTTCCCAGCATCTCGAACATGGTGTGATGGTAGGTGTCGTGGCCCACCTCCTCCAGGTCGTTATGCTTTCCGGTTACACGCAGACACTTCTGTGTATCAGCGATTCGCGTGCTTGTTGGTTTCCGGGTGCCCAGAAAGAAATCCTTGAACTGATTCATTCCCGCATTGGTGAACATCAGGGTGGGATCGTTCTTCAGGACCATGGGGGCCGAGGGGACGATCTGATGTTCCTTTTCCCTGAAAAAGTCCAGAAATGCAGAGCGGATTTCCTGTGAAGTCATTGGCTGAGATTTGTTTAGATTTGCCTTGCCCTGTAACCCAAACGCGACGGTTACGTACAAACGAACTACGAAGGACCAAAATTACTTTTTTTGGGGATTACATTGGGAATTGAGTGTGGTTTTTTATTTTTAGGAGCTGAACCATGAATATTTTTGGTCGTAAATACTATCTGAACCCTGAAACACTTCGTTTTGAACGCGTAACCCTGACCTCCAGGCAGCGCCTTCACTATGGCCTGCTGATCGGTGCGGGACTGATTGCACTGGCGGTTCTGCTGAGGTTTGGTTTCGAACGTTATTATCCCACGCCGAGGCAGGTGATTTACCAGAAGGCCAATGCCGAATTGCGCGCCGAATATAATACTCTGAACCGGGAGCTCGAGGAGGTGGAATTCAGGCTGACCGAACTCAGAGAGAGGGACGACAGGCTCTATCGCTCGATACTGAATCTGGAGCCGGTTCCCAAATCGATACGGGATGCCGGTACCGGTGGCTCCGATCCCAATCTGCACCTGCGCAATCTGCGGAACCCGGGCATGGTGGTGGATGTATCCAGAAAGCTCGACAAGCTCTCCAACCGTGCACTGATACAGTCCAACAGTCTGGAGGATGTCTACAGGGAGGCGCTGACCACCAAAGAGTTCCTGGCCTGCAAGCCCTCCATCAATCCCCTCTCATCGGCCGATCCGTTCTGGATGACCTCTTCTTACGGTTTCCGGAAAGATCCGTTTACCAGCGTCCGGACAGCCCATCTGGGCATCGACCTGGCCGGCCCTTACGGTCTGGAGATCCACTGCACCGGCGACGGCACGGTGATCTCTGCGCACTTTAGCCGCCACGGTTACGGCAAGGAGGTGCTGGTCGACCACGGGTTCGGTTATATCTCCAGGTACGCCCACCTTCAGGATATCCGGGTGAAACGGGGTCAGAAGCTGAAGCGGGGCGAAATACTGGGTACTCTGGGAAGCACCGGACGTTCCACCGGTCCGCACCTTCATTACGAGATCAGGAAGAACGGCCGCCCGGTCAACCCGATGTACTTTTTCTATGAAAATCTCACTCCCGCGGAGTATCTCCGTCTGGCGGCGCAGGCCAATCCCGGTTCGGCAGACTACCACGCAGGGGCAATGGCGCAGAAATAGCAGTGCCGCCGCAATTCAAATACAATCCGGAGGATTTAAGTTATAACCGCCTCGACGACAGCCTGAAGGCGCGTATCTGGAGAATTCTGATCTATGTGGCTGCGATCCTGGTGATCGCAGTTCTGCTGAATGTGATCTACTCGCTTTTTTTCGACACCCCCAGGGAACGCCAGATCAGACGGGAGAACGAGCTGCTCCGGGAACAGTATGAACAACTGAGTATCAGGAAGAATCTGGTAGACACGGTGATGAATGAGGTGCAGCAGATCGACAAGGATATCTACCGGGTGATTTTCGAGACCGAACCGGTGGAGCAGTCGGCCGGACCGGTGGAGGGGGATGCTTTTCTGAGCCTCCTGGAGACTCCCGACCCTGAAATTGTCTCTGCCACGGCCATGAAAATCGACTCGCTGGCAGAGCACAGCCGGCAGACGGCTTCCCAGTACGACCTGCTGATGGTCAAGGGGGAGAACCGGGCTGAAATGCTTCCCTACCTGCCGGCCATCCAGCCCATCGAGAATCCCGATCTGACACTGATCGCCTCGGGTTTCGGTCACCGGATCCATCCCATATACAAGATCAGTAAGATGCACAACGGGATCGATTTTTCCGCTCCGGTGGGCACACCGATCAAGGCCACCGGGAAAGGGGTGGTGGAAGAGGTGATCCGTTCGGGACGCGGCCTGGGGAACCAGGTGGTGATCGATCACGGATTCGGGTATAAGACCCTGTACGCCTGCATGGATGAGATCGGGGTGCGCCGCGGCCAGGAGGTGACCAGGGGCCAGATCATAGGAACGGTGGGGGATTCGGGACTGAGTGTGGCACCGCACCTGCATTACGAGGTGCACCTCAGGGGAGAACCGGTCAATCCCATCAATTATTTCGTACTGGAGGTCGATCCAAGGGACTACGACCGCCTGATCCTGATCTCGATGATGTCGGGCCAGTCGTTCGATTAGCCCATTTTTTTCCGGAATGATGCGGTAATATGGTGTAAGTTTGTATCTTGCAGACTAAACTATTCACCTGAAACTGGATCTCATAACCTGAACCGGCTCCAATCTGCCCCTTCATGGAACGATACCGCTTCGACCCTCATACGTTATCTTATCAGAGAGTTGAAATCACCGGTACCCGGAAGTTTTACCGGTTTCTTTTGTTCATGGGGGCCACCCTCCTGCTGGCAACCGGCATTCTTCTTTTG
Organism: uncultured Bacteroides sp.; assembly: GCA_964579515.1. GTDB lineage: Bacteria > Bacteroidota > Bacteroidia > Bacteroidales. Next base: position 5,207 of record CAZOHA010000056.1, read on the forward strand.
CGCGACCGGCATATGGAATCACCCCGTGCCGGGCGCCTGGAAGGGAAGCAACAACAGATCACCTACCAGCTGGAACTGATCAACCGGCAGATGCTCCGTTACGAGGATTTGCTTCGGGCAGTGGCTTTCAATGATGACTATATCTACCGTGTTTATTTCGAGGTGCAGCCCTGGTCCTCATCCAGGCGGGAAGTCGGGGTCGGGGGAGCAGAGAATTATCCATGGCCGGGGCAGTTCAGGTATTCCGAACTCCTGGCCGAGGCCCGGCAGAACCTGGAGCGCATCGAAAGGAAGCTGGTGATGCAATCCACCTCTTTCGACGAGGTGATCGAAATGGCCAGGACCAAGGAGGAGCGGCTTGCGGCAAGGCCCGCCATACAGCCGGTCAGCATGAAAGATCTCTCCTACTTCGGTTCCTCCTTCGGCCTCCGTTTCCATCCCATTCTGAAGGTCGTCAGGCCCCATGAGGGGATCGATCTGACGGCTCCCAGAGGAACGCCCATATATGCCACGGCCGGCGGTACGGTTCTTCAGGCAGGTTACCGGGCAGGGGGATTCGGTAAAAAGATCCTGCTGGATCATGGATACGGATACCGGACCCTTTACGGGCACTGCAGTGAAGTACTGGTATCACCGGGGCAGCGGGTGAAAAGGGGAGAGGTGATCGGAAGAGTGGGAAGCACGGGTCTGTCTAAATCCCCGCATCTCCATTACGAGGTTCATGTGAACGGCAGGCCGGTGAATCCCATTAATTATTACTCCAGTGATCTTTCGGAGGAGCAGTACGATCAGATGATCGGGTTGCTGTCCAGGGCCGATCCCTCCTTCGACATCAATTGATTTCCCGGACCATATGGTGAAGCGAGCTGAGGAGTTGTGCAGGAGGTATTGTCTGGTTGCGGCCCTGACGGGGCTGTCTCTGATGGCCCTCCATGCCGAACCGGCGCAACTGCCGCAGCTTGAGCATCAGGACCAGGACCCGGAGCAGCCGGACCACCCCGGCCTGAAGCCCCGCCCCTCCGGCTATTATAAACCTGCCATCTGCCCGTTCCCCGGCCTCCGGCCGCTGAACGACCGGATCGGGATGGCCAGAAAGTACCGCCTGATCCCGCTGTTCAGAGACTCGGTCTGCATCATCGGAACGGGCGATATCATGCTGGGCACCAACTACCCCTCGCCGGTGTACCTGCCTCCGGGGGAGGATTGCAGTCCGCTGCTGAGGCCCGTTCACGGGGTTTTCCGGACCGGCGACCTGTTGTTCGGGAACCTGGAGGGGGTGTTCAGCGGGAGCGGAGGCACGCCCAAGGGCTGCAGGGACACCACCCAGTGTTATGTGTTCCGTATGCCGGATCATTTTCTGGATTGTCTGATCGATGCGGGATATGATGTGCTGAGCGTGGCCAACAACCACGTGAACGATTTCGGTCCCGCGGGAAGGGCCTATACCGCTGCCCTGCTCGATTCGGTGGGGATGCCGTATGCCGGATTCGTAACCCATCCCTGGACCATCTTCGAGAAAGGGGGACTGACCTACGGATTCGCGGCGTTTGCTCCCAACCGGGGGACCATGGATCTGAAGGATTACCACGAGGCGGCCAGGATCACCCGCATGCTCGACTCCCTTTCGGACATGGTGATCATCTCTTTTCACGGCGGAGCGGAAGGAAGCAAGCATGAGCATGTGGTGCGGGGCGATGAGGTCTACCTGGGCTATAACCGGGGCAGTGTATACCGCTTTGCCCGCACCGTAGTGGATGCAGGAGCCGACGTGGTGTTCGGGCATGGTCCGCACGTGACACGCGCCATGGAGCTCTACCGGGACCGGCTGATCTGCTACAGTCTGGGTAACTTCGCCACTTACAAACGGTTCAATCTGAGCGGACCCAACGGGATCGCTCCCATCGTGAAGGTCTACACCGACCATGCTGGCAGGTTTCTGTCGGGCGAGATCGTTCCCGTTTACCAGCCGGGAGAGGGCGGTCCCAGAATCGATCCGCGGGGCAGAGTCATCGCCAAACTGATCGAGCTGAGCAGGGCCGATTTCCCGGAACAGGACCTGGTGATCGAGGCCGGCGGCAGGTTTTACCGCAAATGAGATTTCTCTTTCCAGTGCTGCTCCAGGCTCTCCAGGGAGATTCCACGGGTCTCGGGAAGGTAACGGTTGCCCCAGAACAGGGCCAGAATGCCGATGGCCCCGTATACCCAGAAGGCCCCGGCAGGGGTCAGGGCGTTGACCAGTTTCAGGAAGGTGAAGGTCACAATGGCATTGAAGAGCCACACCGAGAGGGAGCCGATGCTCATGCCCACGCCCCGGACCTTCAGCGGGAAGACTTCTGAAATGATCAGCCAGGCCAGCGGGCCCAGGCTGACGGCGAAGAAGATGATATAGAGAAAGGTGCTGGCCATGGCGAAATATTTCAGTGAATCGCCCAGCTGCTCTTCCATGAAAAAAGAGAATCCCATCCCTGCCAGGGAGAGGGTCATCCCGCTCATCCCGATAAAATAGAGCGTCCTCCGGCCGATGCGGTCGATGATGGACATGGAGATCAGCGTGCAGATCACGCTCAGCGAACCGATGACGATGGAGGGCAGGATGGCCAGGGTGTTGCTTTCGATGCCAGCCAGTTTAAAGATCTTCGGGGAGTAGTAAATGATGGTGTTGATTCCGGTCATCTGCTGGAAAAACATCAGTCCCACCGCGATCATCAACGGTGCCCGCAGCCACGGCTGCAGCAGCTCCCGGTAGTTACCGGCCAGCTTCAGCCGGCTCTTCATGCGACTTTCCGGCCTTTTTCGGTGACCCTCCAGGCCGTTTCCGCCGTAGCTTTCCCCGGTGCGCTCTTCCCGTTCCACCTCCTTCCGGATATTCCGGAAGCTCTCTTCCACCAGTTCGGGATCCTCCACCCGGGCGAGTACCTTTTTTCCCTCCTGCAGCCTTCCCTTCCCGATGAGCCAGCGCGGGGTTTCCGGAACAAAGAGCATCCCGGCAAAGAGCAGGATGGCGGGGATCACTCCCACATAGAACATCCAGCGCCAGGAAAAGGGATTGGCGTCATCGGCGATCAGGTAGTCGCTGATGTAGGAGACCAGGATCCCGATGGTGATCATCAGCTGGTTCAGAGTGACCAGCCATCCGCGGATGCGAACCGGGGAGATCTCGGAGATGTAGAGCGGAACGGTGTAGGAGGCCACACCGATGGCCAGTCCGATGATGATCCTGCCGGCAACCAGCAGGGCCACCGAAGGGGCGGCCCCGGTGAATAGTGCTCCCAGGGTGAACAGGACGGCGGTGATCAGCACCACCCTCCGCCGGCCTGCCAGGTCGGTGATTTTTCCGCTGAATGCGGCGCCGATGATGGCCCCGATCAGAACCGAGGTGGTGATCCATTCCAGTGCACCGTCGCTGACGCCCCATCCGCGGGGATCCTGCAGGAAATTCTGGGCACCGGAGATCACCCCGGTATCAAATCCGAGCAGCAATCCGCCCATGGCGGCCACTGCTGCGATCACTCTGACATTGGTCCGGTGTGCACTCATAATCGTTGCAAAATAATCATTTGGTTGATTCCTTGGCCGGAAATTACTAATTTGGATTATTTAAATCATTCCATGCCCTACAAGGAAGCCAAAATTGAGAAACTTTACTATTCCATTGGTGAGGTGGCGGAGATGTTTCATGTAAATACCTCTCTGATCCGCTTCTGGGAAAAGGAGTTCGACATTATTAAGCCGAAAAAGAACAAAAAAGGGAACCGGCTCTTCACCAAACAGGATATAGACAACTTCCACATTATCTATCACCTGGTAAAGGAGAATGGGATGACCCTGAAGGGGGCGAAGAAGAAGCTCCGGGAGAATAAAGAGGATACTGAGTACAATTTCAGGATCGTCCGGTCGCTGGAGGGGATCAAGACCATGCTGAAGGAGTTGATTCCCGACTCTGAATAGTCTTTCCCAATTCTGAACAATATCTCCTGGTCTTGAGTATTCCTTACCGATTCTGAATATTATTTCCCGATTTAAATAAGAACCGATGATACGACTGAATGAGGTAATTCGCGCGCTGGAGCGGATGGCTCCGCTCTCCCTGCAGGAGTCTTATGATAATTCGGGCCTCCAGGTAGGGGATCCGGAGATGGAGGTGACCGGGATCCTGGTCACCCTCGATGTGACCGAACCGGTGGTCCGGGAGGCCGAACGGCTCGGCTTCAACCTGATTGTTTCGCACCATCCGGTGATCTTCGGCGGACTCCACTCCCTGACCGGAAAGAATGTGGCCGAAAGGGTGGTGGCTCTGGCCGTTCGCAGGGAGATCGCCATCTACAGCGGACATACCAATTTCGATGCGGTCCGGGGAGGGGTCAACAGCACCATGGCCGAACGGCTCGGGCTGGTGAACCGGCGGATCCTCGATCCGGTGAAGGGAACTCTGAAAAAACTGGTCACCTTTGTTCCCACCGATCACCTGGACCGGGTGAGGCAGGCCATTTTCGAGGCAGGCGCAGGTCATATCGGGGACTATGACATGTGCAGTTTCAACCTCGCGGGGAGAGGGACCTTCCGGGGACTGGAGGGAAGCGATCCGTTCGTGGGCACTCCGGGCGAGATGCACCAGGAGGAGGAGGTCCGCCTGGAAACGATCCTTCCCGGGCACAGGGTAAGTGGGGTGGTGGAGGCCATGATCAGGGCACATCCCTACGAGGAGGTGGCCTACGACCTCTATCCGCTCGATAACGAAGATCCCACCTCCGGCATGGGCATGTTGGGGGAACTGGAGGATCCCATGGATGAGACGGTCTTTCTGAGTTTTCTGAAGGACCGGTTCAGGTCGGGGGTAATCAGGCACTCACCTCTTCTGGGCAAGCCGGTCAGAAAGGTGGCCCTCTGCGGGGGAGCGGGATCCTTTCTCCTGGGCCGGGCCAAATCCTCCGGAGCCGAGGTCTTTGTGACGGGCGATATGAAATATCACCAGTTCTTCGAAGCCGACGGCAGGATCGTGATCATGGATATCGGTCATTTTGAGAGTGAACGGTTTACCCGGGAACTGTTTTATGATCTACTTACGAAAAAATTCCCTAAATTTGCAGTCCGTTTATCGGAGACCGATACAAATCCAATCAAATATTTCTAATTCATGGCCAAAACTGAGAAGAGCGGTGAAGTTGCTGAAATGACAGTGGCTGAAAAACTGAAAGCGCTGAATGAGAAGCAAACTGTAGATACCGCTATCGATAAGATCCGGATTCTTCGCGGGGAACTGCCCCTGGAGGTACAGGACCTGGAAGATGAGATCGAAGGGCTTCAGACCCGTGTATCCAAATACGAGGAGGATATCGCCACCCTGGAAAAATCGATCGCCGGAAAGAATCAGGAGATCAACAACGCTCAGGACCTGATCAAGAAGTATGAGGAGCAGCAGAACAACGTTCGCAATAACCGGGAATATGACTCTCTTTCCAAGGAGATCGAGTTCCAGACTCTGGAGATCGAGCTGTGCGAGAAGCGCATCCGCGAGTTTACCTCCCAGATCGAGGAAAAAAAGACGGTGATCGAAGAGTCGGCCGCGGTGCTGAACGAGCGGAAGCTCGACCTGGAGAATAAGCAGAAAGAGCTGGAAGCCATTATCGACGAGACCAAGAAGGAGGAGGAGGTCCTGGAAAAGAAATCGGCCGAACTGGAGGATATCATCGAGGACCGGCTCCTGCTGGCCTATAATAAGATCCGGAACAACGCCCGGAACGGACTGGCCGTGGTCCCTGTGGAAAGGGATGCGTGCGGTGGTTGCTTCAATAAGATCCCGCCCCAGCGCCAGCTGGACATCGCCTCACGGAAAAAGATTATCGTCTGCGAATATTGCGGCCGCATCCTGGTCGACGACAAGATCAGCGGAGAGAACCAATAGTCTGCCGGCCCCCGATCCACCAGGGGGTGATCTCTGTCTGTCCCTTCAATTGTGCTCGGGTGTCCCGGAGAAATTGCGCCATGGTGGCGCGGTCGCCGGCCGTCATCACCGGGCCGGACAGGGCAGACGGATCGACGGAGGCGGGAACCAGCGTGAAAAGAGTGCCTTTCCTGGTCACAGGCTTCCATACCCAGACCGGCAGGTAGCTGTGACCGGCGATGTATGTCTTTCCGGATGCGCCGGGTTTCATTCCTGCTGAGGGTCCGCTGTCTGCCCCGTCGGGAGGGTCCCCTGGATGCTCCCACTCTTTCACCAGTTGCAGCTCCACCAGGATCCCCCCGTCCCGGTATCTTTTTCGCTGATTGGAGATCAGGTTCCCCATGGAATAGGCCACCAGGCTTCCTTTGCCCCGGCCACGGACAGGCTGGACCACATGCGGGTGCGATCCCAGGATGGCATCGGCCCCGTGGCTGAAGAGGAACCGGGCCAGTTCCCGCTGACGGGCACTCTCGGTCAGCTGGTATTCACCTCCCCAGTGCATGGCCACCAGGATGAAGTCGGGTTCGCCGGTGGCGGCTTTCTCAAGGTCGCTCCGGATCAGGGCGGTGTCGATCGAATTGACTATGGCCGGTGGCTTCACCTTCAGTCCGTTGGTGCTGTAGGTATAATTGAGAAGGGCCACCCGGATCCCGTTCTTTTCGAACAGAAGGGGGTAATAGTATTTGCGCTGGTCCCCGTCCGTAAAGGTTCCCGTAAAAAGAAGTTCCCGCTGGTGAAGCTGCTGTTGCGTCCTTATGAGTCCCTCCGTTCCCCTGTCGAGGGCATGGTTGTTGGCGGTGACCAGGATATCGAACCCCGCCTCTTTGAGCGCGTCGGCCAGTTCATCGGGACTGGAGAATCGCGGATAACCTTTATAGGGAGGGCCTGCCAGGGTCACCTCCAGGTTCCCGACCACCAGGTCGGCCTGCTGAAGGTAGGGTTCCAGGTACTGAAAACAGGGCCGGTAGTCGTAGCCTGGCTCGCCTGTGGCCAGAGCAGAGGCGATCTGGGTGTCGTGGCCCATGATATCGCCGGTAAAGACCATCTTCAGGGTGTCCTGGGATTGGACCGCACAGGTGAGAAAAAGCAGGAGTATCCATGATCGTCGGACCATACAGTGTCAGCTCTCCGTTTACCAGCT
>CAZOHA010000056.1:12388-30710 GCA_964579515.1 uncultured Bacteroides sp.
GTTTACCAGCTTCCGCCAGCGCCGCCTCCGCCAAAGGATCCGCCGCCTCCCCCGGAGAATCCGCCGAATCCGCCTCCGCCTCCGAATCCGCCGCTGCCCGAAGAGAAGCCGCCCCAGCTCCCGGAGCTCCTTCCGCCCGAAAGCAGCCCGAGGGCCAGCCAGAAAGGAAGGCTGCTGCCCCTCCGGCCGCCCATCCCCACGCTCCTTCTGCGCGATCCGCCGAAGAGCAGGGAGAAGAGGATGATCAGAAAGATGATGCCCCCGATGCCGGCCCCTCCTCCCGAGGAGGTCCGCTCGCGGTACTCATCGGCCGTGAATTTCCCTTCCAGCAGAGAGATCAGTACGCCGGTGCCCTCGTCGATCCCGGAGTAGAAATCGCCGTTGCGGAAATTGGGCAGGATCTCATTCTCCACGATCCTTCTGGCCAGGGCATCGGTCACATACTCCTCGTTGCCGTAACCGGTGGCGATGAAAATGTCCTGGTCCTGCATATCCATCAGGATCACGATCCCGTTGTCTTCTCCCTGCTGGCCCACTCCCCAGGTTTCACCGATCATGGGTGCCAGCATGGAGGCGGGATACCCCTGGTTGTTATCGAGGGAGACCACGAAAATCTGGGTGGAGCTTCGCTGTTCGAATTCTCCCAGTTTTGCATTGAGCCTGCTCTCTTCCGAAGGGGTGAACACATCGGCATAGTCGTTCACCCAGGAGGAGGGTTGGGCCGGGACCGGCAGATCGTCCTGAGCAGTTGCGCCCACAGGCATCAGCCAGAGTATGGCCAGGAGATATATCAATGGTTGGTTCATGATCCGGATAGTTTACTTTTCTCCTTATTTTTCTCCAAATGAAATATCATCGGAAAGCTCGTTGACATCGTCCGACTGGTAGGGGAAATGTTCGCTGAGTGCCTCTCCGGCCATCAGGATCCCCTCCTTGAGCCCGGCCGCAAACTGATCCTCCCGGAACCGGGTCTCCATCTTCTCTCTGATATGATCCCAGAAGTCGTCCGGGACGACCGCGTTGATCCCCGCATCGCCCAGGATGGCGAACTTGTGGTCCTTCACTGCCAGGTAAAAGAGCACCCCGTTCCGGAGCTCGGTCCTGTGCATCTCCAGTTTTTTGAACCACCAGGCGGCACAATCCTTCACATCCCCGCGGCATCGGTTGTCGATATGGATCCTGATCTCACCGGAGGTGTTCCGCTCCGCCTCCTGCACCGCCGAGCGGATCAGTGTCTTCTCCTCTTTGTTTAAGAAATTTATCGCATTCATAGGCTGTTCCGTGTTTGAGGCATCTGAAGCTAAAACTCGACTACCGGTGCGGTTTCACTTCCTTCGGTGGCTTCGAAATACCCTTTCGGTTCAAAGCCTGTAATGGAGGCGATCACATTGGAAGGGAACCTGCGGATGCCGGTATTGTATTCTCTCACCACTTCGTTGTATCTCCGGCGTTCCACAGCAATGCGGTTTTCAGTCCCCTCCAGCTGCGACTGAAGTTCCAGGAAGTTCTGATTGGCCTTCAGCTCGGGATAGCGTTCGATGGTGACCAGGAGCCTCGAAAGCGCCGAGCCGAGCCCCTCCTGGGCCTGCTGGAAGGCGGCCAGAGACTGGGGATTGAGATTGTTGGCATCCACGTTGACACTGGTGGCTTTCGCCCGCGCCTCGATCACCTGGGTGAGGGTCTCCTGTTCGAAGTCGGCGTATCCCCTGACGGTGCTGACCAGGTTGGGGATCAGGTCGGCCCTGCGCTGGTAGACGCTCTCCACGTTGGCCCACTGGTTGGTGACCCTCTCCTCTATGGTAATGAACCGGTTATACCTGCGGATTCCCGATATGAATAGGAGCGCGAGGACCACCACCACAATGATCCAGGTTCTGTTTTTTCTTTTCATGGCATGGATGTTTTGAACTGGCTAAATTAACAAATGTTCAACTCTCTACCGTGCTCCCGGCCAAATATCGGCGAAAAATCGGGAAAGCGGGGCCTCCTCCGCTTACGCCTTCAGATGCTGATGAAACAAAACGTCACCCTGCCTGTTGTTCGGTTATGGAAACTGAACGGATGGTGGTGCTTTATGACGGATTCTGCAATCTGTGCAGCCGGTCGGTCCAGTGGATCATACGGAATGATCCCCGGCGCCGCTTCTCCTTTGCACCCCTCCAGGCTGCTGATAGCAAGATATTTACATCCGGACGAATCCCCTTGGATGAGGAGAGTGAGGAGCCTGCCGCCCGGGGAGTCCCCTTGGATGAGGAGAGTGTGATCCTGGTGTTGAATGACAGGGTCTATCTCCGCAGTGCCGCTGCGCTTCGGATTGCTATCCGGCTGCGCTTTCCCTGGCCTCTGCTGGGCATATTCTTCATCGTTCCGCGTTTTCTTCGCGATCCTGTCTACCGGATCATTGCCAGAAACCGGAAACGCTGGTTCGGGGAGCGGGACCAGTGTTATATACCCTGAGGCTGCCCGGGACCGACTGCCGGTATTCAGATTTTATGTTGTAGAACCGGGAAGGACGGCCATTCCGGGCCTCCGAAAGTTGGTACTTTTGGGGTAAATCAAGATCTCCCAGACCATGACACCGGAAGAATTCAAATCGGCCATCCTTGAAGGGATCCCTTCATCCCTGCCTGCCCCCGGGCGGCTGGATCCGAAACTGAACCACGCCCCCCGGAGGAAGGATATCCTGACCGCTGAGGAGAAGAAGCTGGCCATCAGGAACGCATTGCGCTATATACCGACTGAGCACCATGAGGTCCTGGCCCCGGAATTTGCCCGGGAGCTGGAGAAGTACGGACGCATCTACATGTACCGTTACCGGCCCGGATATCTCATTTCGGCCAGGAGACTGGAGGAGTTCCCCTGGAGAACGGTCCAGGCCGGGGCCATCATGTTGATGCTCTCCAACAATCTGGACCGGGCGGTGGCGCAGCATCCCGACGAACTGATCACCTACGGCGGCAACGGGGCAGTTTTTCAGAACTGGGCTCAATACCGGCTCACCATGAAATATCTGGCAGAGATGACCGAGGAGCAGACCCTGGTGCTCAATTCGGGACATCCGCTGGGTCTGTTCCCGTCGCACCGGGAGGCTCCCAGAGTGGTGGTAACCAACGGTATGGTCATTCCCAACTATTCGGGAACGGATGATTACGAGCGGATGAACGCTCTGGGGGTTACCCAGTACGGGCAGATGACGGCCGGTTCGTTCATGTATATCGGACCCCAGGGGATCGTCCACGGAACCACCATCACGGTGATGAACGCCGGACGCATGAAACTGCCGGGGGGCGACGGAACCCTGCGGGGCAGGGTGTTCGTGACTTCAGGATTGGGAGGGATGTCGGGGGCCCAGCCCAAAGCTACAGTGATCGCGGGAGGGATCTGCGTAGTGGCTGAGATCAATCCAAAAGCCCTGCAGATGCGGCATTCGCAGGGGTGGGTCGATGAGGTCTATACGGGATTGCCCGAGCTTACCGCGCGTCTCGAACTGGCAAGGAAGTCCGGTTCGGCGGTTTCCCTGGCCTATCTGGGGAATGTGGTCGATCTCTGGGAATATCTGGTGGAACAGGAGATCCCGGTGGATCTGGGCTCGGATCAGACTTCGCTGCATAACCCTTTCGCGGGTGGTTACTACCCGGCCGGATACACCCTCGATGAATCGAACCGCATGATGATCGAAGATCCGGAGCGGTTTAAAGAGGCGGTTCGTCAGTCGCTTCAGAGACAGGTCAGGGCCATCAATCAACTGGCCGCAAGGGGCATGTTTTTCTGGGACTATGGAAATGCTTTCCTGCTGGAGGCGGGAAGGGCCGGAGCCGAGGTGTTCGCGCGACCGGTCGGGCCGACCGAAGGGGCAGAGGTATTCGCCGGTCCTGACGGACCGCCGGGCGGGGTCTCGGGTACAGAGAGGCTTTACGGTGAGTACCGCTACCCCTCCTATGTACAGGCTATCATGGGCCCGCTCTTCTTCGATTATGGATTTGGACCATTCCGCTGGGTCTGCGCCACTTCCGATCCTTCCGACCTGGAAGTGACCGACCGGATCGCACTGAATGAGCTGGAGAAACTGGCTGAAGAAGCACCGGAGGAGATCAGGGGCCAGATGCAGGACAATATCCACTGGATCAGGGAAGCAGACCGGCACAGGCTGGTGGTGGGTTCTCAGGCCAGGATCCTCTATGCCGACTGCCGGGGCAGGGTGGCCATTGCCAGGGCCTTCAACGAGGCCATTCGAAGGGGAGAGATATCGGGGCCGGTGGTGCTCGGAAGAGATCACCACGATGTATCGGGGACCGATTCGCCATACCGTGAAACCTCCAACATCTATGACGGTTCCCGCTTTACCGCCGATATGGCCGTGCAGAACGTGATCGGGGATGCCTTCCGGGGTGCCACCTGGGTATCACTGCACAATGGCGGCGGCGTTGGGTGGGGGGAGGTGATCAACGGCGGATTCGGCCTGGTGCTGGATGGTTCGGACGAGGCCGCCCGCCGGCTGGAGATGATGCTTCACTGGGATGTGAACAACGGCATTGCACGGCGGAGCTGGGCCCGTAACGAGGAGGCAATGACTGCCATCCGGCGGGAGATGGAACGGACGCCCGGATTGAGGGTCACTCTGCCGAACCTGGTGGATGATCAGTTGCTGGAGGGGCTGGCGGGGCTGGCCTGATCGGTGGGATCGGCCGGATCGGTTGAATCGGCCGGATCGAACAACAGGCGGTAGGGCTTCTCCATGGTCTCCACGAGCTGGTCGATCCCGATGTTCCTGCTGAAACGGTGAGATTCTCGTCCCTCGAAGAAAATCAGGATGGTGGGAATGGTAAATATGCGATGTTGACCGGAAAGTACGGGGCTTTTCTCAATATCCACATACAGGGTGCGCATGGCAGGGAAGCGCTCTTCGATCAGTTCCTTCACTTTGGGCCGCAAGACTTTGCAGACACTGCACGACTCGCTGGAAAAATAGACCAATACCCCCGGCTCGTTGCCGAGGATTCGGGTCAGCACCTTCAGATCATATACCTGCTCCATTCACTACACTCTGTTGTTTGAGCACTCCAGGTCCTTTCAGCGCTCTCTGTCCTTTCAGTAGTCTCTGTCCTTTCAGTACTCTCTGTCCTTTCAGTAGTCTCCGTCATTGAGCATGACCAGCATACAGGCATTGAGGGGTTCAATGCCCTCCTTTTGAAGCCGTCCCATGAATTCGGGATTCACGGTCCCCGGATTGAAGATCACACGCTTGGGCCTGAGGGAGATGATGTAATCGTAATAGTCACCCTGCCGGGAGGATCCGATGTACATAGAGACTGTATGGACACCCTCGATGTGTGGTTTGCCTGTAAGGATCTCCTTTCCGGCTATGGTTCCCTGCTTGAATCCTACCGGCACCACCTCCTGGTCATGCCGCATCAGACTCTTCACCGCTTTGCAGGAGAATCTGACCGGATTGGGGCTGGCTCCCAGCACCACTGTTTTTTTCGAGTTGGCCATTTTATTTGATCCTTAATGGTGGATGCTGGTGCATCCATCTGCTGTGAATGGCTTTCATCCACAGCTGTGACAGGTTTCACAACAAAGATAGGTAATATCTCTCATCGGGCAAGAGGAGGGGCGATAAAGGGGGGCGCCCGGGGTATTGTCTCGTTGCTGAAATTCTCGCAATGCGTAATTGGTGGGCGCCCGGGGTATTGTTTCGTTGCTGAAATTCTCGCAATGCGTAATTGGTGGGCGCCCGGATATTGCCTCGGGCACTGAAATCCGCTAACGCGTATTGTAGGTGCCCTCACCAATATCCAGTCGCTTACATTTTGAGGGGTTGTTTCGCGAATCATCTTCCCATACCGTTGGGTTTTTTCGCAATGCGCCTACAATTCGGAGAATTTCAGCGCATGAGAAAACACCCGAGCCAACGTCAGGAAGAAAACATTCTGAGCGACCGAATTGAAGGACTTTTTCGGGGATCCCGTAATACGGCTTTTTGGGATCCTGTTTTTCAGTTTCGTGGGGGTTCCGTTTTCCGGTTTCACGGAGTAACAAATATGTTGAATTTTGATTTTCGGAAATCTTAAGCGGAGGTTCAGCGGCGAAAAAAACCGCTTTATACCTTTGTTAATCATCGTTTTACAGCACTCAACAGAAATGTTGGTTTTTGAGAAAAGTAACAGAAATGTTTCATATTCAACATTTCTGCAACCTCGTGAAATGCCAAAAAGGGAATGCCAGAAGGAAATGCCAAAAAAGGATACCCAAAATTCTAAACAAATTGCCTTTAAAAATGACCTCTTTGTGTGGGCAGGGGGAGGGATTTATGGAACGGGGGTTACTCGATGAGGGCGACGGCGTAGGCGGAGATGCCCTCTTTGCGGCCGGTGAATCCGAGCTGTTCCTCGGTGGTGGCTTTTACCGAGACCTGGCCGGTGCCGGTCTGCAGGACGGAAGCGATCTTTTCGCGCATCTCATCGATGTAGGGAGCGATGCGGGGGACCTGCAGGCAGATCGTACTGTCGATATTGGCGATCCGGTATCCTTTTTCGTGGAGGAGCCGGGCGGTCCTGCGAAGCAGTTCCAGGCTTGAGATGCCGCTGTAAGCGGGGTCGCTATCGGGGAAATGAGTGCCGATATCACCCAGTGCAGCTGCACCCAGCAGCGCATCGCAGATGGCATGCAGCAGCACGTCGGCATCGGAGTGCCCCCTGGCACCCGTCTCATGGTCGATCCTGACCCCTCCCAGCCAGAAGGGGATCCCTGGCTCCAGGCGGTGAACATCATATCCGAAACCGACCCTGAAACCCATCGTTTATCGTTTTCTGAAGGAGATTCTTCAAGCGCAGAGCGAGGTTTTTAAAGAGCTAGGCGAGATTCTTATCGCGCTGACGAGGTTCATAAAGCGCAGAGCGAGGTTTTGTCGGGGAAAAGGTTGCGCTGGCTTCTCAAGCATCGCTGGTTGCTTCACAAGGATCGCTGGTCGATATTTATAGATTGAGGTCTGCGAAATCGAAACCGAGTGTAAAACGGAGGGTGTTGGCCAGGGGACTGTTCTGCCCGTTGGTGGGGACCAGGTAGGAGAAATCGAGGGCAAACACATTGAGTCTCAGCCCCACGCCCACGGTGAAATATTTCCGGTTGCCCTTGCTGGCATGCTCGTGGAAATACCCGGTGCGAATGGCGAACTGGTTCCTGTACCAGTACTCGGCTCCCACGCTGTAGGAGATTTCGTTGAACTCCTCGGCCAGCACACTGTAGTTGCCGTTGCCCCGATCCACGCCCGGTGCATCATAAAATGACTGGAACATTCCGACCACTACCGATCCGGGGGCATCCATACCCCGGATCACCACCAGGTCGCCCGTGGTGGTATCCTCTTGCACCACCGGGGGGGTGGGCACCAGCAGTTTGTTAAAGTCGGCATTGAAGGAGATGGTATTATAATCATCGATGTTATAGCTGAAACGACCTCCCAGCCTGAGGTTGGTGGGGATGGGGGTTTTTTCTGCATCGACAGTGTATGCTACCGGGGTACCCATGTTGGTCATACTGATTCCGGCGGCCCACTGCCCGTCACTGGTTCCCACATCAATGTCGTTCTGGTAGTAGAATCCCAGGTCGGCTGCGAAAGAGATGCCCGGCTGGGTGGGTTGCCCGTCGGCGGTCACCTGGCCGCTGGTCAGGTCGGAGCGGACAAAACGAAAGGCGATACCTCCGGAAAAATTGTCGGTGAAGAGCCTGGAATAGCCGGCATCCACCGCAAATTCGTTGGGATTGTACTGCCCGGTGACATTTCCTGTCAGGTCGGTGAAGACAATGTTTCCGAGCGAGAAATAACGAAGGGAAGCGCTGACCACCTGCAGGTCGTCGAAACGGTAAAAACCGGTCAAATAGGCCAGGTTGATGTCGGGGATCAGGTTTCTGAGCCAGGGGGTATAGGAGATGGCAAATCCGCCTTTGCTGTCGATGAAGGCATATTTTCCCACGTTCCAGTGCTGTGAATTCACGTCGGGCGTAGTGGCCACACCCACATCACCCATGGCACCGGACCTGGAGTCGGGAGCAATGGTCAGGAACGGCAGGGAGGTCTGTATCGTATTCAGGTCGGCCCCTCCCAGTTCACCGGAGGAGATCTGGCCGTTCAGCTGGGTTGTCAGGAACAGCATCCCGGCCGAACACACGATCATTCCTGATCTCAATCCTTTTAACATATGCTTTGTTTTGATCTGCAAATATAACACTTTAAGTACGTAATCAGGTCTGGTTTAGTATAAAAGCCTGCCGTTTTTTCTCCCCTGCCGGCCCCTTTCTTACCTGCTGATGATCAGCTTTCCGCTGTTGACTGCCACCTCTCCCTCCTCTGTTTGGAGAGTCACCCTGTAGAGATATATCCCGCCGGGCAGCCGGTCGCCGCCACCCGAAGTTCCGTCCCACTGAAACGGCTCCAGACGGTAACCGGGAGAGTAGACCTGCCGGTCGATCACACGGACCATCTCGCCCGAAAGGTTATGGATGGTCAGGGTCAACCGGAGTTCCCGGTCGGGCCGGTTGTGTTCGATGCTGAACCAGGTCTCGTCCACGAACGGATTGGGGAAATTGGAAAGCCGCTCCAGCAGCATCTCCTCCGAATCGATCACCACGAACTCCAGCGACCGGCTGGCGGAATTGTTGTGGATATCCCAGATCTTCACCTTCACCTCGTGACGTCCGGGTTCCAGGTTGCTGTATGGGTAACGGATGATCCCCGAATTGAAGCTGTTGGTCCGTGCCTGGTAGAATTCATTGAGGATGACGGCATTGATGCGGTCGTCGTTGAGGGTGGCTGTAAGGTCGTGTCCGATGCCGTTCCCGGTGGTGTTGATCCCGAAGTTATCGGTCACATAGACCAGCAGGGAGGGATCGGGGTCGGTCACACCCCCGGAGACAAAGAAGGTGTCGTTCATAAAGAGCTCGATCAGCGGCGGCTCCAGGTCGGTCACATTTTCAGTGCCGATCCCGCCCACCAGGAACTCCTCGGAGGAGCCGTGGGCGTCCAGTGTGCCGTTCTCGCTGTAGTAGCTGATCTTGCCGCTGCCGAAGGCGTAGTTGATATCTTTGGGAACGAAGAAGCCAAAAGAGAATCGGCCGCCGGTGACTGTTGCCTTCCCGCTGTAGAGAATATTGTTCCGGGTCCGGTAGCTCCAGACCGGGTCGTTGTCGTTGGAAAGCGTCTCGATGGTCCGCTCCTTGTCGAAGACTACCGGGTAGACCGTTCCGTTGAAATCCTCCATGAAGGCCCCGCCCTGGGTCTCCAGGCGCCCGGTCACGGTGACCCACTGGAAGGCGCTGATAGTATCCTGGACCGCCCGGATGTCGTATCCGTTAATGGAGTCGGTGACCACCCTGTGCTGCGGGTAGGAGAGTCGCATGGAGGGATCGCCCAGCAGGGTGAAGTTGCGCTTGTTGATGCCTGCTCCCGTATTGTTCTTGCTGTAGAGAATGATATCCCCCAGACGGTAGTTCTCCTGGTTTTCATCCTTTTCGAAAACCACTTCGTAGAATCGTTCGTTCAATACATGGTTCGGTCCGGAGTAGACCAGACGGGTGGTGGTGAAAAGACCGATCCCCCCTCCGGTGGTGCTCAGCAACACATCTTCTCCTGCCGAAGTCTTTTCCTGGTCCTCGCTCCGGTCATAGTCGTCATACCGGCTGAATTCGCAGGTGGCGGTCATAAAGAGCGGCAGCATGCCCTCATTGCTCCAGGAAGCGATATCATTTTTGGTGGTAATCTTTTCATGGGCCAGCCCGTTGGGCCCCCCGTGCCCGGTATAATTGACGATCAGCGATCCCCTGTTCACCTGGTTATTGATGGCACGCGTCACATCGGGATAGCGCGGTCCGGTGGCCAGTTGCTCCTGGGGATATGCATCCAGGTAGATCTTTTGCAGGTTGTAGGCCGGGTATCGGTCCTGTACGTATGTGGCCAGTTCTTCGGCCTGCCGCATGTGGATGTTGGAATCTTCGTCATCCCCGATAAAGCAGATCTGGTTGCGCCACTCACCCTGCCTGCCGGTATCGCTGTATCCGATGATCTTGTCGACCATCTCTCCGGCCTCTTCCAGGTCTGAGACCGGGAGACGGCCGATCCCGATATCGAGCAGACCGCTGTACATCGATTCGTCGGAATCGAGCAGACCGAAAAAGTCGTCCGACACATAGGAGCGGGTGGGAGAGAGGGAGTTGTCCGACTGATAGGTGAGGATCCGGTTGGGATTGTTCTCCAGATCGGGATTTCCCCGGTTGTCGTAAGATCCGTCGCCGAACAGCAGCAGGTAACGGCACAGGTCGCCTTCCCCTCCCGTCCGGTCGTAGAACATTTTCATGAAATTGCGGATGGCTGTAACGTCGGGCGTGCCGGAGGAGAACTCGTTGAACACCTGCTGCTGAAGGACCACTTCCACGGTGAGCCCGTCATTGGATTCCCTGTGATCGGCCAGCCGCCTGGCCTCCTCCGCGAACTCTGCCGGAGTGATGATCACCATATCGGGATGGTCCATTCCGTGAAGATCCTGGTTCTCGACCCTTCCGAGCCCCTCTTCCCCGTAAACGGGTGACGGAAAACTCCCGCCTGTGCGGAATGCCACAAATTCGCGCAGCTGATCGGAGGTGACCCTGAATGTGGCGGCGGAGCCGTTCAGTGAATAGGGGATCTCCAGGGGGTTACCGGGATCGGTCACATCCCAGATCCTGGTGGCGGCATCGCTGCCGGCCACAGTGAATTCAGCCACGTTTCCCGCACCCGCGCTCCTGCTGTCGCGGAACAGCAGCTGGGCACCCGTCAGGCTGAGCGGGCTCCTCCCGTTGAGGGTGATGGAGTTGAGCCACCCCTCGGAGTTGGTGTCGGGACGGTCGTAAGCCAGTGTCAATGTCACCGCAGCCTGGGAGGGCAGATAGCTGAAAATACTCCTCACTTCGTAGGCATGGGTGGCTGTATAGTTACTCAGGTCGGTTCCGCTGATCTGCACGGATCCCAGCTGGTTGTTGTCGGCATAGACCAGGAACCGGGAATTGGAGCTGGAGCGCGCCGCCACCCTGACGGCGATCTTCAGGGGTTCTCCGCCGACCAGCGGGGGAAGCTCGAAGGGATAATTCTCCTCCAGGTTCACATTATAATTATCTCCGTACCACTCCTTGCCGGAGTTGATCAGGTTGTAGGTCTCCTCTTCCAGATGGTCCCTGAAATCGAACGAGCCGACCGTATGAGTGGGAGCGGAGGTGCTCAGGGGAGCCTCCTGCGGGGGACCGGGAACGCCGAGGTCACTGGTGAGAAAGTAATAACCCCTCCAGGAGTAGGTGTGCAGGCGATGCCTGAACATCTCCTCCTCGCTGTTGTAGTTCCATCCGACCGGGCCCTGCGCATAGAATAACAGATAATCACCCGGTCCGAAGAGTCCGTCGCTGCCCTTCTCCATGTGGACGGGAACCTGCTGCAGGTCGTCGATATGCCCCTCAAGGAAGCTTTCCGGAAGCAGCCTGGCGCCGGATCCGTAGACCCGGGCGGTAGCCGGGTTGGAAAGCCCGATCTCTGTCAGTTGTTCATAGGTCAGCCGGTGGATCCCGGTCTGTTCCACTGCCACCATGTACCATTCACCCGACGCCAGGACCGATTGCCCGGCCCACTCTCCGGAAACAGTGCTTTTCAGCCGGGCGAGGGCCGGTTCCGCTTTCACGGCGATCTCGAACGACTCGACCCGCGCCAGTCCGCCTCCGGGTTTCCGGTAAAACGGCAATACCTTGAGTTGCAGGTAGAATGTTCCCGCCTCGCGCACCAGTTCATGTTCCACCGGAAGGGCTTCCCGGACATGTCCTGTGTACCGGCCATTCGTTTGATTTTCATCCATTTCGGAGGAACCAAGCACCCTGATCGATACCTCAGGGATCATCCCCGGAGAGTTCCACGGGATCTTTCTGGTGTAATAAGGTAACGAATTGAGACTATCCTCGTATAAAGCATGTGAAAAAGAAGAACGGCCTTGGAGCGTATCCCAGTCAATCACCACATGTTCCACCTGTGCAGCCAGGGAGAAAGGCAGCGACAGGAGCAGGAAGCAGGCCAGTTTCTTCATTTGATCAGTGAAAGAGGCAATGAATATAATAATCCTTCGTTTACTTTGTCGTTATACTATAACGATCCTGACAATACAATGTTGTTAGTCGTAAAGTCTGTAAAGTCTGTAAAGTCTGTAAAGTTGTTATTTTGGAGGGGAATTGTCGATATATGAGGGGGAAGGGGAGCCTGAGGGGCTGCCTGGCGCTGGTGATGCTGATCGTTCTTCAGGAGGAGATAGCTGGCCAGGATCCGGCATTCTCCCAGTTCTATGCCAATCCCCTCTATCTGAATCCGGCCATGACCGGGGTGGAGGGACCGGTGAAAGTCTACCTGGGATACCGCAACCAGTGGCCCGGAGCAACCGATCCGTTCTCCACCTATCACGCCTCCTATGATCAGCATGTTCCTCTTTTGCAGGGAGGTGTCGGCCTTCATCTGATCAACGACCGTCAGGGAGGAGGGGTTTTCAATACCCTCTCCGTGGATGCTCTCTACGCTTACCACCTGCATGCGACCCGGGAGCTGACGGTGACCGGCGGATTCCAGGTGTCGGCGGGACAGAGGAACATGGATCCCGGGGGACTCGTTCTTCCCGAGGAGATCTATGGGGGAGGAACAACGACCCTGACCGGTTATTCGTGGCTCTATCCCGATTTTGCGGTCGGGTTCGGAGCCTTCTACAAGATTTTTTACGGGGGGATCGCGGTGCACCACCTTCTGGAACCCTACACCTCGCCCTCAGCCGATCCTAATACCAGGCTGTCAAGGAGATATACACTGCATGCAGGGGCTCTGATCCCGATCTATGAACGGCGCTTCGGCACCGAGATGTTGCAGCTCTCTCCCAACCTGGTATTCATGCAACAGGATATTTATCAACAGGTGAATTACGGACTGGAGGTCCGCTACAGCCATCTGCTGGCAGGGGTATGGTTCCGTCAGGATCTGATGTTCTCTTTCGGCACGATGATCTTTTCCATCGGCTATGGATCAGAGAAGTTCAGGGTCAGGTACAGTTATGACGCGAAAATTTCGGCTCCCGATGTTCATATTCCGAGCCTCGGAGCACACGAAATTTCATTGGTGATAATTTTTGAAAACCTTCATAAATCAAGGAAACCCAGGACAATAAAATGTCCCGATTTTTAGTTACTTTTGGTAGAAGTTTCTATATTTCGCACGATCTAAATATCAAAACTGAAAAACGAATCAGCCATGAAATTGATGATTAGACTGGTCCCGATCCTTGTTGCAGCGATGATGCTCTGGGGATGCGGTGGACAGGATGTAACCTCTTCAGGCAAGGTTTCAACCACCACCGGATGGGCCTACAACGATCCGGAGAACGGGGGCTTTGAAGTGAAGACCGCGGCGGAACAGGAGACCGGACCCGGGCTTACCCTGATCGAGGGTGGTACCTTCACCATGGGGAGGACCCAGGATGACATCCTCTACGAGTGGGATAATATCCCGAGAAGGGTGACGGTCAGTTCATTTTACATGGACCTTACCGAGATTCGCAACGTCGACTACAGGGAATACGTCAACTGGCTGAACCGTGTATTCGGCATGAACAATCCCCAGGTGGTTGAGGCCGCCCTTCCCGATACGCTGGTCTGGCGCGATCCCATGGCCTACAACGAGCCTTATATGGAGTATTATTACCGCCACCCGTCTTTCAATGAATATCCGGTGGTTGGCGTGAACTGGCTTCAGGCTCAGGATTATTGCATCTGGAGGACCGACAGGGTGAATGAAAAGATCCTGGTGGACATGGGGCACATTGAGCTCTCCACCGACCAGCAGGACGAGCGGAACTTCAACACAGAGGCTTACATTTACGGGCTCTATACTCCCAATATCATCAATCCGATCGAAAGCCTGAATCCCAACGTGGAGTCGAGGCTGGTGAGCATCGAGGACGGGATCCTGTTGCCGAATTACAGGCTTCCCACCGAAGCCGAATGGGAATTTGCCGCACTCGGGCTGATCGGGAACTCGGTGGATGAACTGGTCTGGGAGCGCAGGACCTATCCCTGGAACGGGCATAACGTGAGGAACGATGATCCCCGGAATATGGGCGAGATGAGGGCCAACTTTATCCGTGGCAAGGGCGACCTGATGGGGGTGGCCGGAAGCCTGAACGATGCCGGATCCATCACCGTACCTGTCAGGTCCTACTGGCCCAACGATTACGGCCTCTATTGCATGGCCGGGAATGTGAACGAATGGGTGCAGGATATTTACCGTCCGTTGACCTTCCAGGATGTTTCCGATTTCAGGCCCTTCCGGGGGAACCAGTTCGACAAGATGGTCAGGGATGCCAACGGGACTCCCGTTATCGACAGCCTCGGCCGCCTTCGCAGAGAACCCATTACCGAGGCCGATGCCGCCGACCGGTTCAACTACCGGAGGTCCGATTACAGGAATTACCTGGATGGTGATAAGGAGTCGACTTTATGGGAGGGTGAAAGGAGTTCCCAGGATTATGAAGGTTCCAACTCCATGTATGTGAACCAGGAGGGGGAAAGGCTTTCCATGCTGAATGACCAGGTGAGGGTCTACAAGGGTGGCTCCTGGAAGGACCGTGCCTACTGGCTCAGCCCCGGGGAGCGCCGGTATCTCCTGGAAACGGAAGCAAGGGATGACCTCGGTTTCCGTTGCGCGATGACCCGCGTTGGAACGCCGACCGGCTTTTAACCGGATCTGCCATTGAAAACATTGTACGGGAAGCTGTCTTGCCAAAAGATGGCTTCTCGTTTTTTATATCCATTGCAACTGAAGTTTCGCTGATTCTCCATGTCCCGCAGCACTAATGAACACCAGAAGGTGCCAGGCGATCCGGACCTGGTAAAGAACCTCCACCCCCTTTTCCTCGACTGCAAAGGGGTCTCCACCGATTCACGTGAGGAGCTGCAGGGGAAGCTCTTTTTCGCCATAAAAGGGGAACGGTTCGACGGGAACCGGTTTGTGTCCGAAGCGGTGGAAAAGGGATGCCGCCTGGCCGTTACCGAGCGGAAGGAGCTGGAGGGAATGGAAAATGTGCTGGTGGTTCCCTCCGTATTGCAGATTCTGCAGGAGCTGGCCCGTTATCACCGGTTCCATGTTTCTCCGCGGGTGCTGGCCATCACCGGAAGCAACGGCAAGACCACCACCAAAGAACTGGCACATGCGGTGCTCTCCACCAAATACCGGACGCTGGCCACCAGCGGAAACCTGAATAACCATATCGGGGTTCCGCTGACTCTCCTTTCCCTGAAGGATGAGGAGATGGCTATTATTGAGATGGGAGCCAATCATGCCGGGGAGATCGGACAGCTTGCCGGAATCGCGGCACCTGAAACAGGAGTGATCACCAATGTGGGGAAGGCGCATCTGGAGGGATTCGGTTCCCTGGAAGGGGTTCTTCATGCAAAGGGGGAGCTTTACGAATATCTGGCCTCCGGCGGGGGTACGGCCATCATCGACATCACTGATGATAAGCTGAGAGGCAAGGCCAGTGCTGTCGGGGTGGATGCGAAACTCGCCGGCCCCGGCGGGGATATCCCGGTGAGTTGCCGGATGACAGCCGACCGCCCTTTTCTGTCCCTGGAACTTCAGTTCGGCAACCAGCGGTTCCCGGTATCTACCCGGATGGTGGGGCCCTATAATCTGCAGAATGTGTTGCTGGCGGCATCCGTCGGATACTATTTTGGAACCGATCCCGGAGAGACGGCCCGGGCCATCTCCGGTTATCAGCCCATCAACCGCCGTTCACAGCTGATGGAGACCCGTTCCAACCGGTTGATCCTGGACTCCTATAACGCGAATCCGACCAGTATGAGGGAGGCCATCGGAGGATTACTGACCTACGATCCGGACCGTTCCATGGTGATCCTGGGCGATATGGCCGAATTGGGAGAACAGGCCCCTGAGGAGCACCGGCAACTGGTGGAGTGGATCCGCTCGACCGGGATCCGGAAGGCACTGCTTGCAGGGCCCCATTTCAGCAGGGTGGCCCGGGACGACAGAGCTGCCCGGCACGACCAGGTGGTGCAGGTATTTCCCGGCACTGCGGAACTGGCGGAAGCCCTGAGGAAAGATTTCCCGTCCGGCTACTCCATCCTGGTGAAGGGCAGCAGGATCATGAGGCTCGAGGAGATCGTGGATCTTTTCATCGAGATCGACGGAACAAAAGGTCCCTGAGGATTGTCTGGTATGGGTGGATCAGTCGGGTCGCGCGGAAGAGGCGGATCCGTTAAATCGACCGGTCCCGGGCGAACACACGAGAAAGGCAAAACAGGCTGAATATGGCGAACAGACTGATGGATCCCATCGGCAAACTGATGGGACTGAGGTACAAATCACACCCCTGGCACGGGGTGGAGATCGGTCCCGATGCACCGGAACTGGTCATGTGTTTTGTGGAGATGGTGCCCCGGGACACAGTTAAATACGAGGTGGACAAGGTCACCGGCTATCTGAAGATCGACCGGCCGCAGAAGTATTCCACCACCGTGCCCGCACTCTACGGCTTTATTCCGCAGACCTACAGCGGCGACAGGGTGGCTGAACTCAGCAGGGAGAAGACCGGGAACGACAAGATCGTGGGAGACTCCGATCCGGTGGATATCTGCATTCTCACTGAAAAGGAGATTACTCATGGCGATATCCTGGTCAGGGCCCGTCCCATAGGTGGCTTCCGGATGATCGATAACAATCAGGCCGATGACAAACTGATCGCGGTCATGAACAACGATGCGGTGTATGAAGGGTACCGCGATGTGACCGATCTGCCCGAAAAGGTGGTGAACCGCCTGCGGCATTACTTTCTCACATATAAGGATCTGCCGGGTGTTCCTGCCGACGTGGAAATCACTCATGTGTACGGAAGGGAGGAGGCACTGGATCTGATCAACCGCTCCATGGAGGATTATTCCACGCGTTTCGAAAACCTGGATCTCCTGCTCTCCAGCGTATAGCCTTTAGATATAACCGGCCCGGAGTACATGAACGGCATGGAGCCGGGTAAAACGGGCTTCTGGATTACAAGGCCCGGTAGAGGAAGCGCTTGATTTTCTGGGTGGGTGTCTTTTCGAAGGGCTGAACCTGGAGGACCATCCGGTGCAATTGCGCATTCCGGGCCACGTGACGGTTGACCTGTACCAGCAGTTCTTCCAGAACCTCCTCGGCTTTTTCCTGCAGGTGATGCTGGACATCCGTTGCGTTCTCCTTCAGGTGCTGCACACGCTCCTCGAGGAGTTCCATTTTCAGGTGGACCCGTGCCACCAGTTTGCCTTTGTACTGCATCACCAGCGATTCGCTGACATACTCCCTGCTGTTGATCACCGCTTCGATCTCTTCGGGGTAAATATTCTCACCATTCGGACCCAGGATCATATTCTTGAGCCTGCCGCGTATGTAAATAATGCCGCGCGGATCAATGAATCCGAGGTCTCCGGTACGGAACCAGCCGTCGTCGGTAAAGACCTGGGAGGTGGTCTCTTCATCTTTATAATAGCCCATCATCACATTGGGACCTCTGGCGAGGATCTCTCCCTCACCGGTCACCGGATCGGGTTGGTCGATGCGGACCTGCACGCTCTCCATCACCGTTCCCACCGACCGGTAGACGGCCGCTTCGGGCCCGAAACCTGCGATCATCGGGGAGGTCTCCGTGAGGCCGTAACCGATGGCATAGGGGAACCCTCCCTCGATGAGGAACTTCTCCACATCGGGTGCCAGCGGGGCTCCGCCAATCCCGAAAAAGCGGAGCTCGCCCCCGAAGAACTGCTCCAGTTTCCCGGCAGCTTTCCGCGAGAGGGCTTTTCGGACAGGACCGATCTTCATCAACTGCCTGACCATCCGGGATCCGTACAGCGCGGGCTGGATCTTAGCCCGGTAGATCTTTTCGATGATCAGGGGAACAGTGAGCATGGTGGTGGGCTTCAGATCCCTGAGAATGGGTCCCAGGTAGCTGGCCGTGGGGAGCCGGTCGATGTAATGGACCCTGGCTCCGTTCAGCAGAGGGACCACCATTCCGATGGTGCACTCATAGGTGTGGGCCAGCGGAAGCATGGAGAGGAACCGGTCACCGGGCAGCACTTTATGGATGGAACCCGAGTGGAACGCATTGCTCAGAATATTTTCACCGGATAACATCACCCCTTTTGATCTACCGGTAGTGCCCGAGGTATAGATAATGGAAGCCAGGTCGCCGGGTTCCATATCGGGAAGATCGAGTTTCTGAACAGCCTGATCCTGAAC
>CAZOHA010000057.1:0-29247 GCA_964579515.1 uncultured Bacteroides sp.
AATGAAACCACAACAGTAATTGTTCGGCGGCAGCGCCGCCTTTGTACATGCCTGACATTCAGGCGAGTATAAACACAATCCTGGACTGTTGTGTCTACAGTAAATTTAGTGCGAAAATTCTCCTTTTCAAAATCTCCCCTCTAGCCTCATCGTCAACCATTTATGGGAAAACTGAATTTCAAGCGGAATCGCTGGAAGCGATGTGGTATAGACATTTTTTATCTGTTTATTAACATTATAGGTGCATTTCCGGATATAATATATCCCTTTATGGATATTTTATATCCTGTTAAGTACCTGACAGGATAATAAGACGATAATATATATCCGTAGTGAGTTTATTCCAGCGATTCAGCTTTGCGCCAATTTCAGTTGTGTATCAACAATAAGGCATAACTCTCCTGTCCGAAGCCCTGTTGGCCTGCCGGTTAGTTGTTTGAGTACATAAGTAAGGTCGAAGGATGTATTATGTCTTTTCGGCACATTTCAGGTCGAATCATGTCCCCCAGGGAATATTAATCTTCCGATAAACGATTAAAAATGGACAAATCAGGTCTGTTACTGATTTTTTGCGAAGCGGAATCGCTGGTTTCTACCAGAATGCGACGAAGGGTTTTCCAAAAAAAACACAAATAAACGGTAACGGGACACCCAAAAACGTCAAAATGTTAGGTGTTATACAACTTCCTTACTTTGAAAAATCACTCCTTCCGGAGTGATGAAAAAAAGAGATCGCTCCATCGGGGAGCAAAGATAGCTATTCCGGGGCGAAAAGGTTATTTTGTGCCGGCCCGTTCATCTCCGTAGAGATAGCGGATCCGCAGCTCACCGGGCTCCAGGGAGGTGATCCTGATCTGATAATTCATCATCCCTCCCCAGTAACCCACAGTGATCTCGATCAGACTGTCCGACAGCGCATTCCAGGTTCCGTCGAAGTTGGCATAGGTAATCGGAGGGGTGCCGCACCACCCGGCATTCTTCCGCTCTATAAAAGTACCATTCTCCATGAAGGTAAAACCGTACAGAGAATCGTTCAGGGCCGGTGACCTTTCCAGGATCACCTCCTCCTGTTCCGTGCCCTGGCGGACCCAGGTCCCGATGATGCCCGAATTCTCCCCCAGGGGCTCCAGATCGGCCAGTTCCTTCCCGCAGCCGGTCATCAGAAGGACCATCAGAATCATACTCCATCTGTTCATCTCAGATTCATTTTCTGACTACAGGATGCATCATGCCCCCCCCGGGTTGCTTGCCGGGCAGAACAATTCATTACCTTTAGTCCACATCCTCAGCGTATGAAACTCTCTGTCCGGCTCCTGTATGCCTCCCTGATCCTGCTGTCCTCCTCCTGCTTCTCCCCGGTGGATACCATGGAGAGCGGTAATGCTGCTGAGAAGATCACCACCGGTCCTGGACCGGAGGACATGGTACTGGATACGCTTCACGGCGCTCCCAGGCTGCTGGTCTCCTGCACGGGACGGCGGGAGGAACACAGGCCTTACGGCGAGATCGAAGCCATCTCTCTGGACGGTTCCCTACGCCGGGTCCTTCCGAGATCCGACGAACCGGAGGAGATCGTATTCCGGCCCCACGGAATCTGCATGGACGGAGACCGGCTGTATGTGATCAGCCACGAAAAAGAACCCGGCCTCCATCCGGTACTGATCTACCGGGTCACCGAAAGTCAACTGCATTTCGAAGGGCGGGTGAACCACCCCCTGCTTATCTCCCCCAATGCCTTGGTGACAGGTCCGGATGGAACGATCTACGTGGTGAACGATTCCGGAAAAAGGGGAAGCATGGCAGAGAAAATCCTCCGGTTGAAAAGGGCCGGGGTGATCCGTCTGGAGCAGGTCAGTGATTCCACCTGGACCGGAAAGGAGGTGGCATCGGGCCTGAGCTACCCCGCCGGGATCAACCGGATCGGGAACCGGCTGTTCGTGGGCGATGCCATACAGCACAAAATACACACCTACACGATCACAGGCGATACCCTGATCGCCGGACCGGCCATCGGTGGGGTAAAAGGGAACGACAACCTGCGGGTCTGTGAAGGTCACCTGCTGACCACCGGCCATATCCGTCAGATCCGTTTCATCCGCCATGTGAATAATCCGGAAAAGCCTTCGCCGGTGGTGGTCTACCGGGTGGACCCGGATACAGGGGCGGTCTGTACCATTTTCGGGACCGATGGTTCGGCGATCAGCGCAGGATCCACTGCCATTCTTTACCGGGGGTACCTGTATATCAGTCAGATTTTTGAGCCCTACCTGCTGAAGGTGAGCCCTGCCTGCTGAAGGTGAGCCCTACCTGCTGAAGGTGAGCCCTGCCTATCGAAGGTGAGCCCTGCCTGCTTAAGGTGACCATCTAATAGCGTGCCTCCGGTCGATTTGATCGATTTTGCAGGCCGTTTCGTCGAAGAAATTTGACCCGTGCCGGCCAATGCCGCAAATTTACTCCGAATCGTTAAAACCCGAAATCATGAAACGTTCCTATCTGATCCCTGTGCTGCTGGTCCTTACCACCCTGCCGGGTTGCCTGGTCAGCTCGCTCCATCCCTTCTACAAACAGAAGGACAAGTACTTCGATCCGGTGATGTCCGGGGCATGGGTAGACGGTGATTCGTCGATCTGGACCATCCAGGCCCATGAAGTGTCCGAAGAGTTCTTCGGACCCTCCCGGCCCGACAGCACCTACCTGATCACCTATTACGAGGAGAAGAACAAAGCCGGCCTGTTCGTGGGCACCCTTTTCCGGATCAAGGGAGTCGTCTATGTGGATTTCTACCCCGACCCGGATGAGGAGCACTGTTCCACCGAACTCACCAGCTGGCACCATTTCCCCACCCATACCCTGGCCCGGGTGCAGTATAACCGCGACAGCATCCTGCTCTACTGGTTCGGCCAGGAGTGGCTCAATGAATTATTCGAGCAAAGCCGCATCCGGATCCCTCACGAAACGGTGGAGGTCCTCCCCGATTACCCCCGACATATCCTGACCGCCTCCACGGAAGAGCTGCAGAAGTTCATCCGCAAATACGCCAGTGACCCTAAAACCTCGGAGGAGATCGAACAGATCTTCCGGAGGGGGCAAACGGAAGAACAGGAGGAATACGGGGTTTTTCTTAAATTGAAGCCCTATGACGGCCCCATCCCTTCATCCGGTGCCCGACAGGTCGAGGCTGACTGACCTGATCCTCTTCAGGAACCGGTGGTGGCAGCATCTCCTATTCTGGACCGCTGCCGCCTTCATCCTGTTGAATATTTTCAAAACCTCCAGCACTTTCGAGAAGATCGACCTGATCTACACCCTGATTTTTCTTGGTCCGCTGGCAGCGGTGGTCTACGTGAACCTTTACCTGGCCGTCCCCCGGCTCCTCGGGAGGGAAAAGTACCTGGTCTTTACCGGGACCTTTCTGGTGCTTCTTTCGGCCGGTGCACTCTTCCTCTATTTCCTGTTCGAGAGGTGGATCGACCTCCTGCTTCCCGGTTACTATTTCATCTCCTATTACAGCATTGGTGAACTGATGATCTTTACGGGCAGCATCATGGGCCTGACCACCCTTCTGAAACTCTCCAGGAGCTGGTTCCTGCTGCTGCGGATCGAAAAGGTCACCACCACCGAACAGCTGCATTCCCTGCAGTCCCAGATCAATCCCCATTTTCTGCTGAACGGGCTGCAGACCATCTACGGACTGAGCCTGGCGAATTCCGAAAGAACTCCCAGGGTGATCCTGCAGCTGGCGGATATCCTCAGATACACCCTCTACGAATCAAGGAATCCCGGGGTGAGCCTGCAGAAGGAGTTGGAGATGATCGGCGACTATGTGGAGATCTACCGCAACCGGATCGATCCGGAAAGGGCGGAGATCCGGCTCGTTATCGAACCGGAGCCGGACACCATCCCGGAGGAGGTAAAAATCGCCCCCATGTTGCTGATCCCCTATATCGAGAACAGCTTTAAGCACGGTCCCGGAACCGCGGGCGGGAGATCGTTCGTGAGGACAACCATCCGTTATGCCGATCCGGTGCTGCACTTCTCCGTGGAGAACAGCTCGGACGAGCCTGAACGGCCGGAAGCACCGCTTCAGGAAGGGATCGGGCTGAAGAACACCCGCCGGCGGCTGCAACTGCTCTATCCGGAGAAGCACCGGCTGCAGATCCGAAGGGAAAAAGGCTCGTTCCGGGTCGATCTTGAAATCCGGCTGAACCAGGGCCCATGATCCGCTTCCTCATCATCGACGACGAACCTCTTTCGCGGGATATCCTCCGAAGATATGCCTCGGGGGTGGCAGACCTGGAGCTGGTGGCCGAATGCCGGGACGCCACGGAGGCCAACCGGATCCTGGCCCGCGAACATGTCGACCTGATCTTCCTGGATATCCAGATGCCGGGTGTATCGGGAATCTCATTCGCGCGGGCGCTCACCGCCGCACCACTGATTGTCTTCGCCACCGCCTACCCGCAGTTTGCCGTGGAGGGATTTGAACTCAACGCGGTCGATTACCTGGTCAAACCCTTCTCCCCGGAACGGTTCCTGGAAGCGGTTCAGAGGACCAGGGACCGGATGGGGAGTCCCGGAGGATTGCCGGACCAGGCGTCCAGGAAAGTGGTGGTCAGGTCCGGAAAAAAGATCTTCGCACTGGCCTTCGACCAGATCCTCTATGTGGAGGGAAAGGGCGACTATGTCCGGATCCACCTGGTAGACCGCCGGCTGATGGTCCACAGCACCCTGAAGGGTTTCCTGGAGGTGCTGCCCGCGGGCGAGTTCATGAGGATCCAGAAATCATATGCGGTCAACCTGGGAAAGATCGAGTATATCGAGGGGAACCAGGTGTATCTGAACGGCCAGAACATTCCGGTGAGCTCCTCCCTCCGCGAAGAGCTGCTCCGGAGGTTCTATCGCACCTAAGATTCCTCCAGCGCCTCGTTGAAGTGCAGTTGCAGCTCCTCGAAGAACTGCCCCACATGGCGGCCGTCGGCCACCGAATGATGCACGTGCACCGATACCGGGATGACCCTCCGGCCTCGGGAAAAGTGACAACGGCCATAGGTGATCTTGGGAATGGAATCCCTCCGGGAGTATCTCCTGGGGTGGGAAATGCTGGTGAAGGGGATCCAGGGGAGTGTGGAAAAATGGATAACATTCTCCCCGATGCCCTCTCTGACAAAGCTGCGGGAGGCACGGATATCCTTCACCTCGCTCTCGGCCCCCTTCAGGAATTCCTGCAGATCCTCCCGGTAATGGATCAGAGAGAACCCGAACGTCTCGTTCTCCCGGTCGATGGTGGCCGATCCGTGGATCACATCATAGAGGTAGAGTTCATCTCCCTCGATCCGGTATCTGAAGGCTTCAATCCGGTTGACCACCTTCAGGGTCAGGTAGAGATAAAAGAGGAAAAAAGAGATCTGGTTCATTTTGGAGTATTCGTAGGCATTGGTGCAGTCCAGCTCCATGCAGATCCCGTAGTAGGGCTCCTCGAAATCCCTGAAGAAAAGATAGGTTTCGCGGCGGTCCCACTGCCCGATATCGATCCGTGTTTTCATCTCCGACAATTTACGGAATTCCGGGAATATTTCCCTGCCTTCAGCGAAAGAAGGTCCCCGGCTCCGGGGATAGCGATCGTTAGGAAGCTCAGGAATCGCTGAGGGCCGACTGGACCATAATGAACTCCTGCAGATTCTCCTGGTCAATCACTCCCAGCAGCCGGGAACCGTCGAATACAGGCAGCAGTTCAAGTTTCTCCTTTTGCATGGTCTGGAAGATATTCTGGAGAGAGGTATCCGCTTCCACATGTTTGAACTCCCGGGTCATGGCCTGACGGATGGCCGCCTCCGCCCCCATGCTGGAAAGCCCCTTGATGATGTCATTCTTGGTAAGGATCCCCATGATCCCCTCCTCTCCTTTCACCAGAAAACCGGTCTGGGTCGATTTCAGCAGCTTCTCCACCGCATTTTTAAGCGGCTGATCGGGACCGAAGACCGTGTACTCCTCCATCACGATATCCCTGGCCTTTTTGTCCACCAGCATGGACCGGTACCTTACCTGGGTGTACTCCATGCGCGCACCGATCACCACGAATACACCGATAATAAAGAGAAAGGGGTTGATAAAAAGACCGATTGCCGCAAAAATCACCCCGAATACCTGTCCCGCCATCATGGCGATCCTGGTGGCCTTCAGCCTGTCGAACCGCATCGCCAGCAGGGCCCTGAGGATCCTTCCGCCATCCATGGGAAAGGCGGGGATCAGGTTGAATCCGACGATCACCAGGTTGACGATCATCAGCATCACCAGGAAATTCTGGCTGTTGATTGCTTCAAAGGCAGTATCCATGCGGAGACCGGGAGCCAGTGAAATAACTATCCAGAGTAACAGTGCGATCGCCACATTGACCAACAGGCCCGACAGGGTGACCACCACTTCCTGTTTCGGTTTCTCCGGCATTTCGTCGATGTTGGCCATGCCGCCGATGGGCAGCAGGGTAATGCTTCTGGTTTCGATGCCGTATCTCCTGGCCGCCAGTGAATGGCCGAGTTCATGGAGAGTGACGCAGACGAACAGCGCCACGATAAAGAGGAGGGAGTAGATGACCTGCGTGGTATCGCCCCCCTGCCGGACGTTGATGGCAACCACCCACAGGATAAGCAGCAGAAAGGTCCAGTGCACCGCGATTCTGATCCCGAAGGGTCTGCCCAGATTTAACGAGTATTTCATCTCCTTGTTTTTTTATCAAGTTTCTTTTCTGCTTCCCCCAGGTTGTTCCGCTCTTCGTTCAGGTCCTTCCAGGGATCCTGCTTGCTCCCCAGCCGGCGGAAAATATTGCGGTAGGTGTAGCTGCGCGAATCAAGGTCCCTGTTGCTCAACTCATCCCAGTCGAGCGGAGTGGCAACGGGAGCTCCTTCCCTGGCCCTCAGGGCATAGGGCGCCACAGCGGTCTGTCCGTAAGAATTCCTCAGATAATCCAGGAAAAGCCGCCCTTTTCTTTTCTCCTTCCTGGTTTCGGTGGTATAAGCATCGCTTCGCCTGCCGGCCACCAGGCCGGCCGCCTTCCTGGCGAAATTCCTGACCCGGTCAAAATCCGCGCTGCCATCGAGGGGAACCAGCACGTGGAGGCCACTGGAGCCCGTGGTCATCACAAAAGAATTCAGTTCCAAATCATCGAAGAGGTTTTTCAGATCCCTTGCAGCTTCCCGGACCACTGTGAAATCATCTCCCGGCGGATCCAGGTCGTAGATCATTCTGTCGGGATGATCGATCCGGTCCCTTCTGCTCAGCCATACATGGGGGGTGATGGAAGCCTGGTTGGCCACATAGGCCAGGGTTGCGGCAGAATTGCAATGGACCAGATTCTGGGTCTCTTTCCCCTCTTTTTTGACCCTTACCTGAATGGTATCGATCCAGTCCGGAAAATAATCCGGCTTTTCCTTCTGGTAGAAATCCTTCCCGCCGATCCCGTCGGGGTAGCGGTGAAGCATAACGGGCCTCTCCTCCAGGTACGGAAGGATCCGCTCAGAGATCCTCAGGTAGTATTCCACCAGCTCCTTCTTGGTGATCTTTTCATCCGGAAAGATCGGCTTATCGGGATGAGAGATCTCCAGTTCCCTTCCGTTGACGCTGACTGTGGTCATTTCACTGTTCTTCTATGATCTATTCCGGTTCATCTCTCTTTTCATCTCCTCCACGGTCTTGTCCGACAGAATGGATTTCGGCTCGGTGTTCACCGGGTTGCGCCGGGCATCGGCCTCGCCGTCCTTCATCTTCTTTAGCAGCCAGCGTTTGTCGTCTTTCCCGCCGGTGCGTATGAGGACAAATCCCCCTGTCAGTTTCTTGCCTTCCAGCCACACTTCCACCTTACCATCCTCGAAGGACTCCTCCATGGATGCCCCGTCATCTTCTTTCTCTTCCCGCAGGTTCCGGTAGGTCCCGCCATCCCAGACGATCACCGTCCCCCCGCCGTACTCCTCCTCGGGGATGGTCCCCTCGAACCCGGCATATTCCAGCGGATGATCCTCGGTCAGGGTGGCCAGCCGCTTTTCGGACGGATCGGTGGAGGGTCCCTTCGGAACAGCCCAGGACTTCAGCACATCCCCGATCTCCAGCCTGAAATCGAAATGCAGCTGGCGGGCATCGTGCTCCTGGATCACGAACCTGGGCCGGCCGGATTCCCTTTTCCCGCCGCCTTCGGGCTCGGTGGTCTTCCTGAAATCCCTTTTCTCCCGGTATTCATTCAGCTTCTTCCTGTCCATTTCCCTGGTGCTTATCTGGTGAATCTCTTATGAAGCCGTCGAAATATCGTTCCAGGATGGCCGGCAGGAGATTTTTTTTTATTTCATATTGATTATGTGCGTATTGCGATTTATCCGGTCGGTTTGCTTCCGAAGGTCCTGTTGCCAAAGGACCACACCTGCTGGGGGAATCCCTCCTCAGGGGAACCTGTCCTCAGGGGAACCTGTCCTCAGGGGAATCCCTCCTCAACATCGGGCCGGTTTCATCCGGTAAGGAAATATTTCTTATTTTCAGGAAACAAAAAAAGTCTTCCATGAAACTACCTGCCCCGATGGTACCGCTTGCCATATTCCTTGTCCTGATCACTGCCTGCTCCCCGCCGGAAAAAGAGTTACCCAACATCCTCTGGATCACCAGTGAGGACAACAGTCCGCTGCTGGGTTGTTACGGCGACACTTTCGCCATCACCCCCAACCTCGACCGGCTGGCCGGTGAAGGATTCCTCTATACCCACGCCTATGCCAACACCCCCGTATGTGCCCCTGCCAGAAACACCATCCTGACCGGGGTTTATGCCTGTGTGAACGGCAATGAGCAGATGCGCAGCAACTATCTCCGCTCGGAAAAGGTAAGACCGTATACGGAATTCCTGCTGGAGGAAGGGTATTATTGCACCAACAACAGCAAGACCGATTATAACACCCGCCCCGTGGATCTGGATTCCATCTGGGACCAGTGCAGCAGGGAGGCCCACTACCGCAACCGGGCTGAAGGTCAGCCGTTCTTCGCGATCTTTAATATTACCAGGAGCCATGAGAGTTCCATTCATACCACCATCCCTGAGGAGAACCTGGTCCACTCCCCCGACAAGGCTCCGATCCCCCCCTACCATCCCGACACCCCCGAGATCCGGCACGACTGGGCCCAGTATTACGACCGGGTAACCCAGATGGACAGCCTGGTGGGGGATTTGCTCGATGAACTCGACTCTCTGGGACTGGCCGACAATACCATTGTATTCTACTACTCCGACCACGGAGGGGTCCTGGGAAGGAGCAAGAGGTTCCTCTATGAGACCGGTACCCATGTGCCTCTGATCATCAGGATTCCCGAAAAATACAAGGACTTTTACCCCGCAGCCGGGCCCGGTTCGGAGGTCGACCGGCTGGTCAGCTTCGTGGATTTGGCCCCCACCCTGTTGAGCCTGGCGGGGGAAGAAGCTCCCGGCTACATGCAGGGAAGGGCGTTCCTGGGGGAACACGTCAGGGAACCGCACGATTACATATACATGTACAGGGACCGGATGGACGAGCGCTACGACCTGTCCCGCTCCATCGTGGACGGGAAGTTTCGCTACACCCGGAATTACAATCCAGGCCGCATCTACCTTCAGCATCTCGACTACCTCTGGAGAGCCCCCTCCATGCGTTCCTGGGAGGAGGCGTGTCTGAACGGGGAGTGTAACGAGGTACAGGCACGCTGGTGGGGCACCAAACCGGCCGAAGAGCTCTACCTGATCGAAGAGGATCCCTGGGAGGTGAACAACCTGGCCGGCGATCCCGCCTACGGCGAGCAGCTGGAGAGAATGAGAAAGGCCCACCTGGAGATCGCCCGGTCGGTGCTGGATGCCGGGTTCATTCCCGAGGCCGACCGTCAGGAGAGGGCGGGTGAGACCGCGGTATACGATTACATGCGGAAGGAAGCGGTTCCCCTCGGTGAGATCACCGAAGCCGCCCTGGCAGCATCCTCCGGCAATCCGGCCAATCTGGAGAGGTTCACTGAATGGATGAATCATGAAGACGGAGCCGTCCGCTACTGGGCCGCCCGGGGAATGCTTCTGCTGGGAGCGGCAGCCGGGCCTGCTCTCGAATCGGTGAAAAAAGCAGCGGAGGATCCGTTCCTGAATGTGAGCGCGGTGGGCGCCGAAACCCTCTACCGGCTGGGTTATAAGGAGGAGGCCATCGATGCCTTCCGGAGGGTTCTGGAGTCGGACAATCCCATGGCCCGGACCTTTGCCCTCAACTGTATCGATCATATGGGTGGCACTCCAGGAGAATTCCTGGATCTCTGCACGGCCATTATCCGGGATTATCAAGAGCTCGACCGTGGAAGCCAGTACGATATCCGGATGCTCAAATGGCTCTTCACCAAATGGGAGATCAATCCCGCCGGCCAGGGAGTCGAATTCCCCTGGTAGGGCTCCGGAATACCCTGCCGTATTGGGCCGCTCCGATTAATCACTATCTTTGAAGAGATCGTAGCAGATTTTAACTCAAGGCAGGATTAATGATCACGCGACCGCTCCATGCCATCCTGGCAGCGGTGATCGCATATGCATGTATGGCCCCGGTGCGGGCCTCGGAAAGCGATTACTGGGAAACTGCCGTCAGCAAAGGATCCGTATGCCGTTACCTGGTCCCTGCGGCGCCGGTAAACGGCCAGTGGAAGGAGGTAGCTTTCAATGATTCGGCCTGGTCGGAGGGCCCCGGCGGAGTGGGCTACGGCGACGGTGATGACGAAACGGTCATCGAACCGGCCATGTCGGTCTACTGCAGGTATTCCTTTGAGCTTGCCGATCCGTCGCTGATCGGGGAGATCCTTCTCGACGTGGATTTCGATGACGGCTACGTGGCCTACCTGAACGGTCGAGAGATCGGGAGGCACCACATGGGGGAGCCGGGGAGTGCCACCACGTGGGACCAGCCCGCCGGGGGATTCCGCGAGGCATCCCTCTACCAGGGGGGAGTGCCGCTGCGGGTAAACCTCTCGGAAGAGCATCGCAATGAACTGAGGCAGGGAACCAATGTGCTGGCCATGGAGGTGCATAACCAGAACATCAATTCATCCGACCTCTCTTCCAATGTTTTCCTGCACCTGCTTGTCGCCGGCGAGGAGCGTCTCTTCCCCGATCCGCCCTCCTGGTTCCATCCTCCGGTGCAGACCGACAGTACCCGGCTCCCGCTGGTGGTCATCAATACTTCGGGCCGGTCCATCCCCGACGAGCCAAAAATCGTTGCACACATGGGCGTGATCCATAACGGGCCGGGTGAATTCAATTCGACCGGGGATCCGTTCAATATTTACGACGGCCGGATCGCCATCGAGCTGAGGGGGGAGTCGACCCTGGCGCTCTATCCGAAAAAATCATACAGCCTGGAGACCCAGACCGCTGCGGGTGAAAACAACAATGTGTCCCTTCTGGGACTTCCCGGGGAAAACGACTGGGTGCTCTACGCCCCCTACGGCGACAAAAGCCTGATCCGCAATGCGCTCACCTACCGTCTTTATGAAAAGATGGGGCACTACGCCCCGCGGACCCGGTTCGTTGAACTGGTGGTCAACGGAGATTACCGGGGAGTTTACGTGCTCACCGAGAAGATCAAGCGCGACAAAAACCGGGTCGATATGGCCACGCTGAGGCCGGAGGATCTCTCGGCGAAAGAGATCTCCGGGGGATACCTGCTGCGGGTGGACAAGACCACCGGGATGTCCTGGCCCGAATTCTGGGAATCGCCCGTACAGCCCCCCGTGGGAGGCTTCAGTCCCGTTACCTACCAGTTTTTCGATCCCAAATATGAGGAGCTGGTCCCTGCACAACGGGAGTATATCGAAAGCTACCTCTACGAATTTGAACAACACCTGGCCTCCATCAATTTCAAGGATCCGGAGAAGGGGTACCGGAAATACCTGGATATCCCCTCCATGGTCGACCTGATGATCCTCAACGAGGTCAGCAAGGATGTGGACGGGTACCGCCTCAGCCACTATTTCTACAAGCAGAAAGTGACCGACGGAGGGAAGCTGGTCAACGGTCCGCCCTGGGATTACAACCTCACTTACGGGAACAGCGACTACACCGCCCATATGCACCAGCCCTACGAGTGGGCCTACGAGATGACCGATGCCATCTACTGGTGGGTCCGGGTCATGCAGGATCCATGGTACCGGAACCAGGTTCACTGCAGGTGGGAGGAGCTTTACCAGACGGTGCTGAGCAGTGACAGCATCTCGGCCATGATCGACAGCCTGGTCAGCCACCTGGGGGATGCCATTCCCAGAAATTTCAGCCGCTGGCCCGTTTTGGGGGTCTATGTATGGCCCAACTACTATGTGGGAACGCGGTACCAGGACGAGGAGGATCATTTGAGAGCCTGGATCCGGAACCGGATCTCTTGGATAGAGAGCCAGTGGGGAGGTCAGTGTGAACCGCTGCCGGAAGAGCCCGGGGAGCCGCTCAGCGGAAGGGGATTGAGCGTCTATCCCGTCCCGTCCGATTTCTCGGCCCTAACTCTCCGTTTCACAGGCACATCCGCCTCCACCATCCGGATCCGGATCCTCGATCTGAAGGGCACCCCCCGTGCCGATTTTCAACTGCGGGAATCCTCTAAAGATTTCATCTACCTCCTGCCCGATCTCTCCCACCTCCCCGCAGGGGCTTACACCCTCGAGGTGACAGCCGGACCGACGATCCGGGAGATGATCAAGCTTATCAGGGCCGGTTGACCTGCCGGTCAGATCCGGTAAGCATAACCGAAGACCACGATATGCCGCCGGCCCGGATTGTTCCGGTTGTACTCATCCTCCAGGATATACCCGAAGGTGAGGCTGGAGCGGAAATTCAGATGGTAAAGGAGATCCCCCGCGTACCTGATCTGCCAGAATTCGATCCCGGCTCCGTCTCCGTGACGGAACCAGCTCTCGAGAGAAGCGGATATTTCGAGCCGTGTGCCGAAAGGATGGTATCTGACCCTGAATCGCTGCCTGGTGGTGAGTTTGTTCTCCTCCAGGTCGGCAAATTGCGTCCAGTCGCCGATGATATACTGTATCCGCCCTCGCACCAAGAGCCTGAGCCGGCTGATGTCCCAGCGGCCCGCCAGATCGAGATGGTGCCTGTACCAGGTATTCAGGGATCTTTCCGGATCCCTGGTAAAGAAGATCCTGCTTCCGGTCTCCAGGTTCATGTGATCACCCAGGTCTCTGTCGCCCGCCAGTGTGAACAGCGTGCGTTCGAACTGGAACCCGTCCTGCCCGAATCGCTGCTCCGCTTCTCCCCTGAGACCGATCCCGCTGTCAAATCCCTTTTCCAGCTTCAATTCCCACCAGCTGCCCAGCTCACTCTCCTGGGCATGGATCACTGCCGGGACGAGGATCAGCAAAAGGGTCATATAGGATATTCGTCTCCCAACCTCAATCATCATCATCCTTCTCCTCCATATGAGCCGGGCCGGAGCCCCCGTCCTCATCGAAATAGAAGATCAGGATCCGGGCAGTATCCCTGAGGAAGTCGATCCGCCCGATCTCCACCCGGTGAATCTGTAATCCGGTCCGCTCCTGGAGGTCCTCTATCAGCTCCTGCCTCTTATCTGGTTTGATCAGCTCCATATTCTCATAGTTGACCTCCTTGGTCAACTCATTCCTCATCAGGAAGACCCTCTCGAGCAGATAGGTGACAAGGACCACGATCATATTGCTCAACAACAGCTCGGCATAACTCACTTTCCTGTTGGCCAGAGCATTGATCACGGATACCCCGATCACCAGGAACAGGTAGGTCATCTCGCGGATCGGGATCTGCTGGGTCCGGTACCTGAGCATGGCGAAAATGGCGAAGAGTCCCAGGGCAAATCCGGTGCTCACCGAGATCTCTCCCAGCAGGGTGATCATGAAGAAAACCACCATGCTGATCATCAGGTAGGTGAATAGATAATCCTTTCTGGGAGAGGCTTTGTAATACAGCACTCTCACCAGGTAGAGGACGACGGCGAAATTGAAGATCACCCGGATCACCAGGTCCCAGAAGTCCTCGTAGTTGATCAGTTCGATGTTCAGAAACTCAGGCATTGGGGGTATTTTTTAAGGTTTGCAGGTATTCTCGGTTGATCTGATGCAGCCTTCTGACCCGCGGTTTAAAAAGATTCTGCTTCAGGTTATCGTGCATCAGCGCCATCCCGATGGCATATTTACTGAATCTGGAGGGCAGTATCCTGGAACGGCGCAGCGCTTCATAGAAAGCCGATCCGGATAACTGCTGCTCATACTTGATCTCGGCTACAGAAATCCCCGGCAGCTCGATTTCCCGGTCGTTGATCCTGCTTTTAAACCGAAGCCCGTAGTCCATGGTGATCCGCTCTGTCTGCGAACGCCCCACCAGAGTGACCCGGTAAAAACTGTTCTCCAGGGTGGGGATGATGCGGCCGGTCCCGTATGGGGAATACTTCCTCAGAAACTCCTCCTCGGAGGTCAGAACGGTGGCATCGATACCCGGGGTCTGAACTCTTTTTTTGATGGTCATCCCCCTGGCGTTCTTCCGCTTGACCTCCAGAAAATGGATCCCCGAGGTGACATATTTACGGAACCGGACCTTGTACCGGTCCCGCTGACCCCGGTGATGCATATGGTACATCTCCAGTTCCGGGGTATCGTAGTAGAAGGACTCATAGAAATGAGTACGCCGCTCCCCGATCTCCAGCACCCGGTACCGGTCCTTTACCTGTTCAAGGAGCTCCGGAACAAGGGATAAGCTGAAAAGAAACTTACAGTCCCTCCTCCGCATCAGGCTTGCCTTCTCCACCTCCCCGAGGCTGATCCCCTCGAAATGGTTCAGGAGCTCCTCTATCTTAACGGAAATACTCATATTCATACACCTTCTTCTTGAAAAGCCTTCCTTTCCCGTCAAAGAAATGCTTCTCCACCCTCAGGTCTCCGTCATAAATAGTCTTTTCGGTCCGGATCACCTCTCCGTCCTTATCCAGGAAAAGTTCCTCGGTCAGCTGACCGGATTCATTATAAACGTATTTTTCCCAACGCTTCAATTCTCCCCGCTTGTTCATCTCTTTCACTTCGATCAATTCCCCCTCCCTGTTGTACCGTTCAATGGATTCCACCACCGGCTCTTCAAACCCTTCACCGAGAAAATACTCCTGAACAGTCTGCCCGGCAATCCCGTTTTCCCGGATAACCTTTTTGCTCTGGGCAGATAATGAGCCCGCCGTCAGGGCCAAAACTATCAATGGCAGAAGATGTTTCATTGCGTATCCCAAATATAGCAATTATCTCTACCATAGGGCAGCCTCTCTGATTCAATACTTACCACCCGTTTTCCGTCAGGTTGACCGGTATGCAAAAAAAGCCCTATTTTTATGGGAAGCAGGCAAACCGATGCATCAGATCACCGGATTTCTCGAACAGACCCTGGGGATCAGCCCCGACAACCAGATCAAGATCCTCTACTCGATCCTGATCTTGGTGGGGCTCGGAGCGCTCCGGTTCGGCATCCTGAAAATCGTCTGGAGAGTCACCGAGGATCCACGGTCCAGGTACTCCTGGAAACGCTCGGTATCCTTCATCATCGGTTTTTTGACCGTGATCCTGATCGGGAGTGTATGGATCAAGGCCATCGGTCAGTTCGGTGCTTTCCTGGGGCTGCTGACCGCCGGACTGGCCATTGCAATGAAGGATCCGCTGACCAACATTGCCGGCTGGATCTTTATCCTCTTCCGCCATCCATTCAACCTGGGCGACCGGATCCAGATCGGGGAACATTCGGGCGATGTGATCGACATCAGGATGTTTCAGTTCACGTTGCTCGAGATCGGAAACTGGGTGCAGGCCGACCAGAGCACCGGACGGATCATTCACATTCCCAACGGGATGATCTTCACCCGGTCTCAATCCAATTACAGTGCAGGATTCAAGTTCATCTGGAACGAGATTCCGGTGCTGGTCACTTTCGAAAGCAATTGGAATAAAGCAAAAAAGGTCCTTCTGGAGATCGTCACCGAGCACGCGGCGGATCTTTCGGCCGACGCGGAGAAGAAAATCATCGAAGCCAGCAAGAAGTATATGATCTTCTACCAGTACCTCACTCCCATTGTCTATACGACCGTGCAGGAGAGCGGTGTGCTTCTGACCATGCGGTATATCTGCGACCCCCGGCGACGCAGGATCACCGAGCATGAGATCTGGGAGGACGTGCTGGCCCGGTTCGCCCTTCACAAGGATATCGAATTCGCCTATCCCACCCAGCGTTTCTTCACCCGGCCGGCGGAAAAAGATGACTCGCCGCTCTAATAGGTCTTTGTCATGGTCGAGGGAACGGCAATGATAAAGTCGGCCCTTCCCCGGGAATCCTCTTCCAGCTCCTCCACCCGGTCCTGTTCTACTGTAGAGATGGTGACAATCTGCAGACCGGGTTCCTGTTGCTGCAGGAACCAGTAGATCGACTCTTTGAAATCGGAATGGTAGGCACCGTTGAAATGGATGAAAACCTCTCCCGGCTCCCGGTTGGAGAGGATAAAATGCGACATGGCTGCATCCTTGACCGCCTGTGCATCGGCCAGGTTCCGGCTCCCGTGTCCCGGCATCCCGCCCGATCCCCCGATCAGACTGGCATAGCTTTGCAGGGTGGTGTCGTAAACCAGGGGAAGCGGTGCCATAAACTCCATGGCCTCCTCCGACAGCCGGTCGAGCACTCCCGCTCCCTGCCTGAAGACCGAATTGGCATAGCGCCTGGGAATGTTGGTGGCGATCACCCTTAAACCGTTCTGTTCGGCCAGTTCCACCAGGGGCTTATAATCGGTCGGATAGTTATCCCAGAGCCTGGCCTCCTCCTCGAACTTGCTCTCTGAGATCAGACCGGCAAGATACTCATCGATGATCAGCTGGTTGTCGGCCTCGAACATCTCGGCACCCAGCACCAGCTCCTCCCCGGCACGCTCATGAAGGTCCGAAGTGAGCTCCAGCTGCAGCCAGTGGGAGATGGGATTGTTATGGATCTCCCCGAAAAGAATCACGTCGGCCCCGGCGGCCGCGTCGACCATCTTTTCATATTTCACTTTTCTGCCGTTCTCCCTGAACAGCTGATAAGCCGGCTTTTGTGCCGGGGCTTCTGAAACGAAACCGGACAGGAGAGCGGCACCGAATGCACAGGATACTATACGCTTCATGTTTCTGCTCTGTTTTGTTGATTTCTCAAAAATACACCGAATTTCAGGAATGATCCTTTTAGAGGATTATTTGTTAATATTACCTTTCAGTGCAGGATTCTTCTATGGCAGTAGAGAGCAGGATCATGATACAGTTGTACCATCCCCTGATTCACCAGTCGAGGGTCAACCGCCGGCTTGCTCAGGCGGTAACAGGAATCGAGGGGGTGACCGTCAGGCACATGTATGAGATATACCCTGATTTTTTCATCGATGTGGGAAGGGAACAGGAACTGCTGCTGGAACACGACCTGATCGTATGGCAGCACCCCTTTTACTGGTACTCCTCTCCCTCCCTGCTGAAGGAGTGGATCGACCTGGTTCTGGAGCACGGCTTCGCCTACGGCAGTGAAGGTCGTTCCCTTGAGGGCAAGCGAATCCTGACATCCATCACCACCGGAGGGAGGAAGGAGGCGTATGACCCCGACGGCCGGAACCGCTATTCCGTGAGACAGCTTCTGGCCCCGTTCGAACAGACGGCCCTGCTCTGCCGGATGGAGTATCTGCCTCCTTTCGTGGTCCACGGGACCCACCTGCTGGATGAAGAGGGCATCAGCCGGGCGGCGGAACACTACCGCAAAATGATCCTCTCCCTCCGGGACGGACTATTCGACCGGCGGGAGATATCCAGTCTTGAATACCTGAACGACCTAATCACTTAACCCATGCATCAGCAGGATTTCTTTTACCAGGCTCTGGTCTACCTTCTGGCAGCGGTGATCTCGGTCCCCCTGGCCAAAAGACTCGGTTTCGGGTCGGTGCTGGGCTACCTGCTGGCCGGGATGATCATCGGTCCGTTCGTCCTGGGATTCATCGGCAGCGAGGGGGAGGATGTGATGCACTTTGCCGAATTCGGAGTGGTGATGATGCTGTTTCTGATCGGCCTGGAGCTGAAACCCAACCTGCTGTGGAGTATGAAAAGGTCCATCTTCGGCCTGGGAGGCCTGCAGCTCCTTATCTCGGCAATGGCCATCGGAGCGGTGGCCTACGGGCTCGGACAGAACCTGCAGGTCTCCATAGCCATCGGCCTCATGCTGGGTCTCTCATCCACTGCCATCGTCCTGCAGACACTGGCCGAAAAGGGTTTGATGAAACAGGCCTCGGGCAGGGCCTCCTTTTCGGTCCTGCTTTTCCAGGATATTTCGGTGGTACCCATCCTGGCCCTGATACCCCTGCTTGCCAGCACCCTGAACGGCAGCGGCGGATCATCGCCCGAAGAGGCCCGCTACCTGGCGGGGATCGAGATCACCGGCTGGTTCCAGGTGGCGCTCATGCTGGTGGTCATCACGGGGATCGTGGTGGTGGGGAGGTACTTTGCCCGCACAATCTTCCGGATCATAGCACGGACAGGACTGGGAGAGATCTTCACTGCCACGGCACTGCTGGTCGTGATCGCCATCGCCATCGTCATGGACCTGGTGGGACTTTCCCCCGCTCTGGGGGCCTTTCTGGCCGGTGTGGTGCTGGCCAACAACGAGTACCGGCATGAACTGGAGGCCGATATCGAACCATTCAAGGGATTGCTTCTGGGGCTGTTTTTCATTTCGGTGGGGGCCTCCATCGATTTTAACCTGCTGGTGAGCTCCCCCGGATTGATCGCGGGACTGCTGACGGCCCTCATTTTCATAAAGTTCGTTATCCTTTTTATTCTGGGCAGGGTGTTCGGGCTGAAAGGGGGGCAGAATACCCTGTTTGCTTTCTCCCTGGCCCAGGGGGGGGAATTCGCCTTCGTCCTGGTATCCTTCAGCCTCGAGAACAGGGTGGTCTCCCCCGAGATCTCCTCCATTCTTTTCCTGGTGGTGGCCCTTTCCATGGCGCTGACCCCCCTCCTGCTGCTCTTCAACGACCGGGTGATCTTCCCGCTGGCATTCCGCGCCGAGAATGAGGAGGAGCAGGACCACATCGATGAGAAGAACCCCGTGATTATCGCCGGGTTCGGCCGGTTCGGTGTGGTGATCGGCCGCTTCCTGATCGCCAACGGCCTCAGCGCCACCATCCTCGATATGAATCCCGACAATATTCAGGTGCTCCGCAAATTCGGATTCAAAGTGTACTACGGTGATGCCACCCGCGCCAGCCTGCTGGAATCGGCAGGGGCGGCCGAGGCGAAGATCCTGATCGTGGCGGTGGACGACAAGCAACGCTCCCTGAAGATCATCGACCTGGCCAGGCGGAAGTACCCCCATCTTAAGATACTGGCCCGGGCCACCGATATGGAGCACACCTATGAACTGATG
This sequence comes from uncultured Bacteroides sp., assembly GCA_964579515.1. Taxonomy (GTDB): domain Bacteria; phylum Bacteroidota; class Bacteroidia; order Bacteroidales. The sequence goes on from CAZOHA010000057.1 coordinate 19,448, forward strand.
AGCAGGGGGGTGGATGATTTCAAAAGGGATACCTTCGAATCCTCCCTGCTGCTGGGGGTACAGGCCCTGACCCATCTGGGGTACAATCCTTACCGGGCCCACCGTCTCGCACAGACCTTCCGGGCGCATAACCGGAAGGTGATCGGGGAGTTGTACCACCACCACAGCGAGGATGAAACGAAATACCTCTCCGAGACCAGGAAGTATGCAGCCGAACTGGATGAACTGCTCCAGTCGGAAAAGGACGATTCGGCCTACCAGTTCGATTGCTCCTGGGATGTGACAGGCCGCCGCGAAGAGGTGCGGGAGATGTTCAGATCCGGGGGAGAAGAAGAGCGTTAAAGAGCAGCTTGTAGGAGGCCTGGGTGGAGGCCCTGAACTGCGGGTTGAATCCGTACAGCACGAACTGCCCTTTGCCTTTTTTCATCCATACCATGGCCGCCCTGTTCCCCATCTGCTCCTCCTTATCGGAATACCCGCTCATCAGGATCTCTTTCTCCGGGTAGGAACCGATCACCCTGCGGTCCATATCGAACATGGGAACCGAGGTGCGGAACACAGGACGCCCCCGGCTGAATACCCCGGTCTCCTCCGGCATTCCAAGGGTGAGCGGGTGAGAGGGGGTCACTTTCACCCGGACCAGGCTGCCCGGCACAAAGAGGCCCGATTGGGCCAGTGAAGGAGAGATATCCCGGAAAGGCAGCTGGAACTCCTCCTCTTCCCCCTCTCTTTTAATTTTCAGGATCCCTTCGAAGAGCCTGGCCGACCTTCCCCATGCCAGCACGATCCCGCCCCGGTCGATAAAGGTCATCAGCTTCTCCATCCCCTCTTTTTCGATCCCCTTCACGTAATCGGGATGGTAACTTCCCATGTAGTAATCATCTCCCGATTTCCGCTTCCCGGTCATCAGAACCGACTTATCGGTATCGGGGAAAATGACCACATCAAACTCTCCGGCCAGGTCCTTCTCTTTCAGCTGGTGAGGACGAAGGACCTCATAACCGACATGATAGGTATCGAACAGATACCGGGTCCAGCCGGCGTCCATGTCATGAAAATAGGTCTCCACCAGTGCGATCCGGGGAAGAGCGGCCGGCTCCGTTTCCAGGGCGGACTCGCCTGAGACCGGGATGACCGGGATAGTCATTTCCGCCTCCAGGGCTTCCCACTCCTCTGTCTTCCGGGGGTCCCGGTAGACCACAAAACTTCCCTCGCCCGCCTTCAGGCCGCCTGAGCTCAGCTCCGAGGTGAGCCGCTCCACCCGGAGGCCCGACTCCATGGCCCGGAATGCCGCCCGGAAAGAGGCGTTGCTGGAAACCGGAAGGACCAGTGCATGAGCCTCTTGATCCACAGGCTGATATCGGGTATAGGTTCCGGTGACCGGTTCCAGATGCTCTTCCAGGTCCGGGCTTCTGACATCGATCTCGTAGCTGGTCACATGGCGGTGCAGCGGCAGCGACCAGCTGGTGATATCGTAGGGTTTGATCAGCTCTCCCCCCGGAGTATAGTGCCGCTCGGGAAACTCCTGGGTCTCCATCACCTCTTTGATAAAGGCCCTGAAGGGCTGGGCCAGCGGGATAACCACATCTCCCTCACGATGGATCCTCCCATCGATCTCCACCTGTTCTTCCAGAACGAAAACCTCCACCCCATGCTCTTTCATCAGGCGGACCAGGTCCACCAGCTCGCCCGGATCGTGCTGCTTATCCGGCATGATATAATAGAACGGAGCCTCTTCCCTGCCCAGGGCCACCTGCTCACGGCACATCCGGTTCCTGAACTCCAGGATCTCCCCCCTGAACCTGCTTGCTGTCCTGAGGATGGACCGGGTCGAGGCCACCTCGTACTCCACGATGTCTCCCAGCCTCCACCAACCTCCTTCCCAGGGGAGGAGCATATTGATGCTCTTTTTATATTCCGACAGCCCCTTGCCGTGTACGGTCAGTTCGCCGGGTTCGATATAGATGGGAGAGGCGGTGTGAACACTGGCCGCTTCGGTCAGAAAACCGATCACATTCTTCCAGATACAGGTCTCGGTGGAACCGGGCCAGTAATCATCGAACAGGTAGTGCTGGGAAATCCCTGCCAGACCCTGTGCGGTCATATCGGTGGCCATGTGCTGACCGAACACTCCCGACCAGTGAAAGATCCCCGCAGGCACATTCTCCGCGATCGGGTCGTGATTGGGGGGAACGAAATAGCGGGTGCCGGTGGAGCCCATCTGGTGCTTCTCGACCATCACCTGAGGGAACCATGTCTGGTTGTAGATCCGGGCAATCGCCCGGTTGTCCTCCTGGGTGAGAATGACAAAATCGCGGTTATTGTCGTGACCCACATATTGGTGATACACCCGGGGCAGGGAAGCCCCCTCATACGTGGTACCCCTGTGTTTTTTATAATTGTCCACGATCATATCCATGCCGTCGGGGTTGTGGCATGGCACCATCATATAGACCACATCGTCGAGCCACTGGAGCTTCTCCATTTCACCGGTGGTGGCCAGATCGTAGGCGATCAGCGGGGCCGACTGGGAAGGGCCCACCTCCGAAGAGTGCATCGAAAGAGTGGCCAGCACGAACACCTTTCCGGTGGCGACGATCTCCTCCAGGCGCCCGGGGGGAATATCCGGGTCGAGTGCCAGCCGGCGGTTCACCTCCCGCAGGGAATCGAGCGCCGCAATATTGGAAGATGAGGATATAAAGCAGATGTAGATCGGTTTTCCCATGGGGGAGCTCCCGATCTCCTTCATAAGGACCCGTTCCGAAGAGCGGTCCAGCTGCATCAGATATTCCGTCAGCCGGTCATAGCCGAACAACTCCCGGTCGGCGCCCGGCTCAAATCCGAAAAACACCTGAGGGCTTTGAGGACCCTGTTGTGCAGACAGCGTCGTCGTCAGCAGGATCAGGGCTGCCAGGAAAATAAATTTTCTCATCGTTTCAGTTGGATATGGATCAGTCGATCCAGATGGTCTTAATATTGACAAACTCCCGGATGCCCTCCAGGGAGAGTTCACGGCCGAACCCGGATCTTTTGACCCCTCCGAACGGGAGTCTGGGATCCGATTTGACCATATTGTTGACAAATACCGCCCCCTCCTCGGCGCCCCGGATGAACAACTCCGCCTTCTCCCCCGATTCGGTGAAGACCTGCATTCCCAGTCCGAAACCCGACTGGTTCGAAAGCTCCAGGGCATGTTCGGCCGATCGGGCCTCCATCACCGCAAAAACCGGCCCGAACACCTCCTCGTCGAATACCGGCATTCCGGGCCGGACACCGGTCAGGATAGTGGGCTCGAAAAACGCACCGTTACGGCCGCCTCCGGAAATCAGCGTAGCCCCCGACCCGATGGAAGAACGCACCTGGCGCTCCACCTCTTTGGCCTGCTTCACCGACGAGAGGGGACCTATCCGGGTCTTCTCATCCATGGGATCCCCCACCGGAAGTCCAGCTACTTTGTTAACCAGTCCGGGGATGAACTCCCCGGCAATCCAGGACTCAATAATGAACCGCTTGGCGGCAATGCAGCTCTGTCCGCCGTTCTGCAGCCTGGCCGAAACGGCAATGTGGAGCGCCAGTTCGAGATTGGCATCGTTCAGGACCACGAAACCGTTGCTGCCCCCCAGCTCGAGCACACACTTTTTCAGGTGCTCCCCGGCCAGAGCCGCCACGGCCGAACCGGCTCCCTCACTGCCGGTCAGGGTGACTCCTTTCACATATTCATGCGTGATCACTCCCGCCACCCTGTCCGAGCTGATGGCCAGGTTCTGGAAGATTCCCTCCGCGAAACCGGCCTCCAGGAACAGCTTTTCGATGGCAAGGGCGCTTCCCTGAACATTGGATGCATGCTTCAAAAGAATCGTGTTCCCGGCCATCACGGCCGGTACGGCCGCCCTGAATACCTGCCAGAACGGGAAATTCCAGGGCATGACAGCCAGGATGGGCCCCAGGGGCTGAAAGATCACATAGCTCTCCGCAGCCTCGGTCTCCACCCTCCTGGGTTCCAGAAAACGGGAGGCATGTTCAACATAGTATTCACACACCCAGGCACACTTTTTCACCTCCGCTTCGGCCTCGGTGACCGGTTTGCCCATCTCCCGGGTGATCAGTGCGGCAAACTCCCGGCTCCGGTCCCTGAGCAGGGCGGCCAGCATTTCCATGCCACGGCTCCTCTCTTCCACCGGCGTATCCCGGAACTCGTGAAATGCGTTCCAGGACCTGCCGATCATGACCGGAAGCTGGACCTCGGTGGCCTGAGGGTAGTTGATGATCCTGGAGGGATCGAACGGATTGATGCTCTTGAGTACCGCCATAAAACCCGGTTTGATCCGGACAGCCACGCAATTTACCATTTTCAGGGGGGGCTGCAAATTTGGCCGCGGTTTTTATTTTGATATTTTTACCTGCCAAACAACAACCTCTCCGATGAACCTGCGAACATCCCTGTGGTGCTGTGCCATCCTCTTTCTTGCCCGGTGCGGACAGCCATCCGGTTCAGACAGTGACTCCACAAATACCATCGATGAGAAGGATCCCTCAGCGGCGATTGAACTCGGCGATCCCGGTGCCACTTCGCTCGCCCGCGCCCTGTTCCGCAACCTGGCGGAGCTGTCAGCAGACCATGTGCTGCTGGCCCACCAGGATGCCCTCGCCTACGGAATAGGCTGGAAAGAAGAATCTTTCCGGACCGACATCCATGATGTAACGGGCGACCATCCGGCCGTTTTCGGGTGGGACCTGGGTCATATCGACAGTCTGGAAAACATCGACGGGGTCCCCTTCGCCGATATGAAAAAATGGGCCATGGCCGCCTATGAGCGGGGAGGTCTCAATACCTACTCCTGGCACATGCGGAACTACGCCTCGGGTGGAACCAGCTGGGACACCGCATCCTGTGTGGCCGCCTGCCTTCCGGGAGGAAGAATCCATGAAGAGTATCTGAAAAAACTCGACCGGGCGGCGGACTTCTTTTCGGGCCTGGTGAATGAACGGGGGGAGCTCATCCCCGTTATATTCAGACCCTTTCACGAAATGAACGGAGGCTGGTTCTGGTGGGGCAGCGCTTCCTGCACTCCCGATCAGTACAGGGAACTGTTCAGATTCACCATCGACTACCTGCGCAATGAAAAGGAGCAGCACCAGCTGATCATCGCCTACTCGCCCGACCTGTTCCGCTCCCCGGAGGAGTACCTGACCTGGTACCCCGGCGACCGCTACGTCGATGTGATGGGATTCGACGATTACAAGGGGCTCAACCGCAGGGAGCGGACGTACCTGACCATCTCCATGCTGGAGACGGTCGATTCCCTCTCCTCGGTGCACGGGAAGCTGATGGCCCTCTCCGAAACCGGAGTGGAGACCATACCCGACGAACACTGGTTCACCGGTGTGGTGCTGCCCACACTGAAGCACAGCGCCTCCACCCGCAGGGTCTCCTGGATCCTGTTCTGGCGGAACGGCCGGCCCGATCATTTCTATGCTCCCTACCCGGGCCATCCCGCCGCACCCGACTTCAGGGATTTCATGGAAGATACGCTGATGCTCTCCCTCTCCGAACTTCCGCCCATGTATCAATAAGATGAAACCTGCTTTTTAATGAAACTCACCCTCCTCGACATTCTGATCATCTGCGCCTACCTGGCCTCCACCATCGTCATCGGACTGGTCCTGAAAAAAAGAGCGCAACAGGACAAAACCGCCTACATGCTGGGCGGACACAAACTGCCCTGGTACCTGCTGGGGCTCAGCAACGCCTCCGGGATGTTCGATATCTCGGGCACCATGTGGCTGGTCACCCTGGCATTTGTGTACGGTTTGAAATCGATCTGGATCCCCTGGCTCTGGCCGGTCTTCAACCAGATCTTCCTGATGGTGTTCCTCTCCATCTGGCTGCGCCGCTCCAATGCCACCACCGGTGCCGAGTGGATCAACACCCGGTTCGGGTCGGGAAAGGAGGGCCGGCTCTCCCACGGGATCGTGGTGGTCTTCGCCCTGATCAGCTGCCTGGGCTTCCTGGCCTATGGTTTCATCGGACTGGGGAAATTCGTGGAGATCTTCATTCCCTGGGAGGTCATCTCCCCCCACCTTCCCTTTTCGGTGGCCCCTGCCTACGTCCCGCATGTATACGGCATCGTCTTCACCCTCTTCGCCATGTTCTATGCCATCCTGGGAGGAATGACCAGCATAGTCTGGGCCGATGTGATCCAGTACACCATCATGACCGTCTCGGCGGTGGTGATCGGGGTGATCGCCATGAATGCCCTCGCCGTACACCCGCTGGTGGTGCCGGAAGGATGGATGAATCCCTTCTTCGGCGCCAGGCTCGATCTCGACTGGTCGGGGATCATCGACGAGGTCAACGGAAAGATCGCCAGCGACGGGTACTCCCTTTTCAGTGTCTTCTTCACCATGATGCTTTTCAAGGGGATCCTGGTCTCGGCTGCAGGCCCCGCCCCCAATTACGACATGCAGAAGATCCTCTCCACCCGCTCGCCTAAAGACGCGGCCAAGATGTCGGGATTCGTTTCGGTGGTGCTGATGCCCTCCCGCTACTTCATGATCGCCGGATTCGCCGTGCTGGGAATCATCTTTTACGACCGGCTCGACCTGATCGTGGGGAACCGGATCGACTTCGAGCAGATCCTTCCCTCGGCCATCAGTGAATTTGTGCCGGTGGGACTGATGGGGCTTCTGCTGGCAGGGCTGCTGGCGGCGTTCATGTCGACCTTCGCGGGGACCCTCAACGCCGCCCAGGCCTATATCGTGAACGATATCTTCCTGAAGTATCTCCGGCCCGAAGCATCGGGGAAGCAGGTGAGCCGGATCAGCTATGCCACCGGGATCATCGTGGTGGCAGTCAGCATCGTCTTCGGCATCTTCGCCCTGGATGTGAACGATATTCTGCAATGGATCGTATCGGCCCTATGGGGGGCCTATACCGCCTCCAACGTACTGAAATGGTACTGGTGGAGGTTCAACGGGTCGGGCTTTTTCTGGGGCATGGTGGCCGGGATCGTCCCGGCCCTGATATTCCCCTACATTTTCGACACCCTCGACCTCTACTACTTCCCCCTGATCCTGGTCATCTCGCTGACCGGATGCCTGGTGGGCACCTATACCTCCCCTCCCACCGACGAGGAGACCCTGAAGAACTTCTACAGGCACGTCAGGCCGTGGGGATTCTGGAAACCGATCCACGACAAGGTGGTGGCCGAGGATCCCGGATTCCGGAAAAACACCGATTTCTTCAGGGATATGTTCAATATCGTGGTGGGGATTATCGCCCAGACGGCCCTGGTGATCTTCCCCATCTACATCGTGCTGAAAAAATTTCTCCCGCTGGGGATCTCCCTGGCCATTATCGCCGTCTGTTTCATCATCATGAAGCGGACCTGGTGGGACCGGCTGCCCGATGAAAAACCGGCTGCCCGATGAAAAACCGGCTGCCCGATGAAAACCGGCTGCCCGATGAAAAACCGGCTGCACAATGAAAAACCGGCTGCACGATGAAAGCCTTTGATCCGGAGGACAGGAAGAAGCTCAGGCGCCTTCAGTCAGAGATGACCAGGGAGTTGAAGGAGAACATCCTCCCCTACTGGATCCGGCATGCCCCGGACCCGGAGCGGGGAGGGTTCCACGGTCACCTGACCCACCGCAATGAAGTGGTTCCCGGGGCAGGCAGGGGGGCCGTGCTGAACGCACGGATCCTCTGGACCTTTTCGGCTGCATGGAGGCGTTACGGGAACCGGGAATACGCCGATATGGCAAAACGGGCGCTGGACACCCTGACGGAACGGTTCCTGGACCGGGAAGGGGGAGGAGTGTTCTGGGAGCTGGACCCGGATGGCCGCATCCGGTCGGGGCGCAAACAGATCTACGCACTGGCCTTCACCATCTACGGACTGGCCGAGTACCACCTGGCTTCAGGTGACAGGGGGGCACTGGAGGAGGCGCGATCGATGTTCCGGCTGATCGAGCAGAAGGCGCCTGACAGGCAGCGGAATGGCTATATCGAGGCCTTCGGAAGGGAGTGGTCGCCTCTTCCGGATATGCGCCTGAGCGAAAAGGACGCCAATGAAAGCAAGACCATGAACACCCACCTCCACCTCCTGGAGGCCTACACCCTGCTCTGCCGGGTATGGAGGGATCCGGAGCCCCTGCAGGCACTGGAGAACCTGATCCGCCTGTTTGTGGACAGGTTCACGGACCCTGAAAGCGGCCACCTGCACCTCTTCTTCGACGATGCATGGAACCTCCGCTCTTCAACGGTCTCCTACGGTCACGACATCGAGTGCTCCTGGCTGCTGACCGAAGCAGCCGAAGTGCATGGTTCCGCCGGACTGAAGAAGCAGGCCGGCGATGCGGGCCTCCGCATCGCCGGAGCCGCCCTGGAAGGGTTGGGAAAAGACGGGGGACTCGCTTATGAATATCACCCCGGCACCGGCCGCCTGGATACGGAGAGGCACTGGTGGCCCCAGGCCGAAGCGGTGGTGGGATTCTTCAATGCCTTTCAGCTGTCGGGCGACCGTCGATTCCTGGAACGGGCCGAAGGAAGCTGGGACTATATCCGTACACACCTGCTGGACCGCCGTTACGGAGAGTGGTTCTGGAGCGTGTCGGCCGATGGCACACCTCAGACGGAGAATGAAAAGGCCGGGTTCTGGAAGTGCCCCTACCACAACGGCAGGGCTTGCATGGAGATAGACCGGCGGATCGGATCCATCCTGGGGGATCCCGATTCCGAAGCCACACCGTAAACAAAAAACCCTCCCATGGTAAAACCATCCCGGGGAGAACCCACCCATAAAATGAACGGTTAAATCACACCACATGAACAACCAACTATTTTACCAGCGAAAAGAGCGTATTTATAAAGAGTACGAGGAGCTGATCGGCCGGAAGAACGAACCTCTCTTCAGCACCAACGGGATCTTCCAGCGTTACCGGAATCCCATCCTCACCCGGAACCATTTCCCCCCGGAGTGGAGGTACGACCTGAATCCCGAGAACAATCCATGGTTCATGGAACGGATCAGCTTCAACGCCGCATTCAATGCAGGGGCCATCAAGCGGGACGGCAGGTATCTCCTGGCCGCCCGCTGCGAAGGGAATGACCGCAAATCCTTTTTTGCCATCGCCGAAAGCGAAACCGGCATCGACGGTTTCCGTTTCCGGGAGCGGCCCGTCACCATGCCCGAGACTTCGGAACCCGATACCAACATCTACGATCTCCGCCTGACCGCCCATGAGGATGGTTATATTTACGGGGTGTTCTGTGCCGAACGGAAGGACCCGGATGCCCCGGAAGGCGACACCAGCAGTGCCGTGGCCTCTGCCGGGATTGCCCGCACCAGGGACCTGGTGGAATGGGAACGGCTTCCCGACCTGATCAGTTACGGCGGACAGCAGCGGAATGTGGTCCTTCATCCCGAATTCATCCGGGGAAAATACGCCTTCTACACCAGGCCACAGGACGGTTTCATCGAAACCGGCAAAGGCGGGGGGATCGCTTTCGGGCTCTCCGATACCATCGAGAATGCCGAGGTGAAAGAGGAGCGGATCATGGATGCCAAGACCTACCACACCGTGTATGAACTGAAAAACGGCCAGGGCCCGGCACCCATTAAAACCAGCGAGGGCTGGCTCAACCTGGCACACGGGGTGCGAGCCTGTGCGGCCGGGCTCCGGTACACCCTGTACCTTTTCATGACGGCCCCGGACGATCCTTCCCGGGTGATCCACAAGCCGGCCGGGCTCTTCATGGGGCCCCTGGGAGAGGAGCGCGTGGGGGATGTCTCCAACGT
>CAZOHA010000058.1:0-20547 GCA_964579515.1 uncultured Bacteroides sp.
TCCAGGATATTCACCGCTTCGCTGTCCCTGAAATCGGGCAGGATAGGGACGGTGGCGGCCCCCGAGGCCAGGATGCCGAAATAGGTGATCCCCCAGTGCGGGGTGTTTTCACTCAGAATGGCCACCCGGTCGCCCTTGCCCAGGCCATAAAGGTGAAGCATGGCGGCCACATGGCGGGCAGCATCGGAGAGTTCCGGATAGGTATAGGAGGTGCCGTCGACACTGGTGAGGGCCGGAAGCTCCCCGAACTTTTCCGCACTCCAGCCGGGCAGCCGGGCCAGGTTCCGCGGCCTTTTTTCTTCTGTCGGATTTGTTGAATGATTCATATTGCCGTTTTTCGTTTCGCTCGATTGCCCCACCTCTTCTCGCCGGAACGTTGTTCCAGCTGCTCGAATGTTCTGATTCCCCGAAGGAAAAAGTCGGCAACGATGCTCCTTTGATATATTCCGGTTACAATAACGTCTTTTTTATCTGAATTGTTCCAATCGCCGGTCCCTCTATACCATTTTTTCATCCCATAATAGGCCCGGTGCGCCCTGACCACTGCCACGGCATCCCGGAAAGCTCCCTGAATCATAAACCTGATTGCCGAGAGGGCATCGAGCAGCATCCTCAGGAAAATGATCCTGCCGCGGCTGCCGGGCGGCAGGTTCTTGTAAAGCAGCAGAAGGTTATTCCGGAAATTGAGAAAGGTCTTCATGGGATGACCTCTTTCCAGGGTTCCGCCCCCCACGTGGTAAATGGTGGAAGAGGGTACCACACAAATTTTATACCCTTTTCGCTGCAGCCTCCAGCAGAGGTCGATCTCTTCCATGTGGGCGAAGAACCGGTCATCCAGCCCCCCCAGCTCCCGGTACAGTTCCGAGCGGACCATCAGGCATGCACCCGAACCCCAGAAGACCTCCCGGGTATCGTCGTACTGACCCCGGTCCTCCTCCAGATGGTCGAAGATCCTGCCGCGACAGAAGGTGTATCCGTACCGGTCGATGAATCCTCCGGAGGCGCCCGCATACTCGAACAACTCCCTTCTCTGTACATCTTTGATCTTCGGCGTGCATGCGGCCACCTCTTGCCGGTTCTCCATCAGCTCGATCATGGGTTCCAGCCACCCTTCGGTCACTTCGATATCGGAGTTGAGCAGCAGGAAGTACCTGGCGTCCACCTGTTCCAGTGAGTGGTTATATCCTCCGGTGAAACCATAATTGGTGCCCAGGGTGATCAGTCGGATCCGGGGCCAGTGGCTGGTCAGATAGAGGACCGAATCATCGGTGGAGCCGTTGTCGGCCACGACGATCTCCACACCCGGCAGATCGCTGCAACGGACCAGCACCGGAAGGAACCTTTCCAGGAACTTCCGGCCGTTCCAGTTGAGGACCACTATGGAGACCAGACTCATCCGGGGAGCATCAGTCGTTGGATTGTTTCCTGGAATTCTTTAAAAGTGAGGCTGTTGGCGCATGCCAGATGGTCCTTGAACAGCACATTACGGTTTCCCTGAAAATCGGAAACTTCACCTCCGGCCTCCCTTACCAGCAGGATTCCCGCGGCGATGTCCCAGGGATGGAGCCCGTATTCGTAAAAACTGTCGTACCGGCCGCACGCCACATAGGCCATATCGGTGGCCGCCGATCCCAGCCGCCGCAGACCGTTGGAATTCCTCATGAAATATTCCATGCTTCCCATGAACTCCTGCAGATAGCGAAAGTCGGTGTAGGGGAAGCCGGTGGCGATGAGCGATTCGCTGACAGTGGGGACATCGCTGACACGGATCCGGCCTCCGTTGAGCCAGGCGCCTCCTCCTTTCCATGCACAGAAGGTTTCATCGAGCCCGAATTCGTATACCACACCGGCCACGGGTTCGTCTGCCTCGGTGAGTCCCACACTGATGGCAAAGGGATAGGCGCCGTGGATGAAATTGGTGGTGCCGTCGATCGGATCGATCACCCAGCGGTAGGTCTCCGCCTCCCGCTGACTGGTCCCTTCTTCCGTAATGAAACCCGATTCGGGAAGGATCGCGGAGAGCCCTTCCACCAGGATCTCCTCGGTCCGTTTGTCCACTTCTGTCACGAAATCCTGCCTCCCTTTCTTCTCGACGCGGATCGATTCTCTGGACCTGTGGTGTTCCTGTACGTAGGCTGCCGCTTTTCCGACCACTTCCACGGCTTTTTCACAAACCTCCTGGTATTGCATGCTTTAGAATTAAGCTGCAAAATAAGTCAAAAAATTCCGGAACCCAGCAGATCGGCTACCACAAAGGTGCTCCCCCCGGCAAAAATGAAATCGTCCGCTGATGCGTTATCCAGGGCTGCCCGGCAGGCTTCTGCCACTGTCGGGAAGGACCGGCCTTTCAGTCCGTTCCGGGCGGCCTCCCCGAGGAGGCGGTCTTCGGGCATGGAACGGGCGACCGATGAGCGGGTGAAGTAGTAATGTGCATGGACCGGCAGCAGGGGGAGTATGACGTCCGGATCCTTATCGCCGACCATGCCCCAGACGATGTGAAGCTGTCTGCAGGGAACCTGGAGCATCTGCCGGACTACTGCTTCCACACCGGCTGCATTGTGGGCGGTATCACAAATCACCCGGGGTTGCCGGCCCAGGGTCTGCCATCTGCCCAGCAGACCGGTGAGGGCTGTCACCTGCCGGAGAGCCTCCTCCACGGTCTCCCGGGAGAGATCCCATCCCTGCTCCCTCATCCGTTCGATGGCCGTCAGGGAGGTGGCCAGGTTCTCCCCCTGATAGTGACCGGCCAAATCGGTGCGGATCTCCCTGACCGCGCCGGTAGGCTGATGCCGGAGCCGCCAGATCACCAGCTGGTCGGGGCCGGTGGTCGAATCGAGGCCGGCAGTCGGATCGAGGCCGGTTGTCGAATCGGGGCCGGTTATCGAATCGGGGCCGGTGGTCGAATCGAGCGGGGTGTAGGTCTGTTCGGACATGTGAACCGGGGCCTCTTTCTGACCGGCGACCGAGCGGAACAGGGAGGCGATGTCGGGGGAGGCCGTTCCGATCACCACCGGGATCCTTTCCTTGATAATGCCTGCTTTTTCCCGGGCGATCGATTCGATGCTGTTTCCGAGGAATTCGGTGTGATCGGGAGAGATGTTGGTAATGACCGACAGCTCGGGGGTGATGATATTCGTGGAGTCGAGCCTGCCGCCCAGTCCCGTCTCGATCAGCGCGATCTCCACGTTTTCTCTGGCAAAATAGTCGAAAGCCATGGCCACGGTCATCTCGAAAAAGGAGGGCCGGATCTTCTCTATTTCCCGTTTGATGCGTCCGACAAACCCGACCACCTCTCCGGGAGGAACCGGTTCTCCGTTGATCCGTATCCGCTCCCTGAAATCGAGCAGGTGCGGGGAGGTGCAGAGTCCGGTCCGGTACCCCGCTTTCTGGAATACGGCTGCCAGCATATGGCTCACCGAACCTTTGCCATTGGTGCCCGCCACGTGGACCGACCTGAATTTCCGGTGGGGGTGCCCGAAAAATGCATCGAGCCGGAGGGTGTTCTCCAGATCGGCCTTATAGGCGGCCTTCCCCACCCTCTGATACATGGGAAGGGCACTGAAGAGGAAGCTGACCGCATCTTCGTAGGCGGCCGGCGGCTCGTCAGAGGATATCCGGTGGCGGTGCATAACTGTTTGAAAAACTATCGGCGATGTGGAAAATTAAATCGCCGGACCTTTTAAAAAGACCTATTTTTGAAGCCATAAGAATACTGCCATGTCTGCCTGTTCAAAGGTAGCCTAAAGAGAGGGGAATTATATGCCTGCAGCTGATAAAAAGAACAAGAAGATCTTTGTCCTGGATACCAACGTTCTGCTCCACGACTACAAGTGCATGTATAATTTTGACGAGCACGATATCATCATCCCCATCACGGTCCTGGAGGAGCTCGACCGGTTCAAGAAAGGGAACGATATCATCAACTACCATGCCCGGGAGTTCACCCGGGAACTGGATAAGCTGAGCGGAGACAAGCTCTTCAACGGCGGATTGTCCCTGGGAAGGGGAAAGGGGAAACTGAGCATCGAAACGGGCCGGAAGCCCTCGGAGAAACTTGTCTCTTCTTTTCCCGAGCACACCCCCGACCACCGGATACTGGCCATTGCCGAGCATCTGCACCTCAGGAACGGGAAGGAGCGTCCGGTCATCCTGATCACCAAGGATATCAACCTGAGGATGAAGGCCAAGTCCCTGGGGCTGATGGCCCAGGACTACCACAATGACATGGTCCAGAACATCGAGGATATCTACGAGAACGTCAAATCCAACGAGGTGGAGGACCATACGGTGATTTCCGATATGTACGAGAGCATGGAGGGGGTCCCCGTCAAGCGTTTCGGGCTTGCTAAGAAACCGGTGGCTCATCAGTATTTCATTTTCAGGAATGAGTCGAGGAGCGGCCTCGGTCACTATGATCCGTTCAACAATGTGATCAACCGGGTGGAGAAGACCCGGACCTACGGGATCGATCCCCGCAATGCCGAGCAGACCTTCGCGCTGGATGCTCTGTGCCGGCCGGAGGTTCAACTGGTGGCTCTGACCGGCAAAGCAGGAACCGGGAAGACCTTGCTGGCCCTGGCGGCCGCCATACATCAGCGTAAGAGTTATACCCAGATTTTTCTGGCCCGCCCTATTATCCCGCTGGGGAACAGGGATATCGGCTATCTTCCCGGGGATGTGGATGAGAAGATCGGTCCCTATATGCAACCGCTGTTCGACAATCTGTCGGTGATCAAACAGAAATTCAAACAGCAAAGCAAAGAATATTCCAGGATCGAGGAGATGCAGCAGAGTGAGAAACTGATGATCACTCCCCTGGCATATATCCGGGGCAGGAGCCTTTCGAGGGTTTTCTTTATTGTGGATGAGGCCCAGAATCTGACTCCCCACGAAGTGAAGACGATCATCACCCGGGCAGGGGAGGGTACCAAAATGGTCTTCACCGGGGATATCCAGCAAATCGATTCCCCTTATCTGGATACCAAGTCCAACGGTCTGACCTACCTGGCCGACCGGATGAAAGGACAGGACATTTTTGCACACGTACATTTGGTCAAGGGTGAACGGAGTTACCTGGCCGATCTGGCCAGCAACCTGCTCTGACCGGTGTTCAATCCAACGATATGGAACGACGTTTATTCATTATCAGACACGGTAAATCGAGCTGGGACCACGAAGGTCTGGATGATCCTTTCCGGCCCCTGGCTGAACGGGGAACGCGCGATGCCGGAACCATGGCCCGAAGGCTTAAAGAAAAGGGTGAGATTCCCGAACGGCTCTTCTCCAGTTACGCCACCAGGGCACTGAGCACCGCCCTGATCATGTCCGATATCTGGAGCCTTTCCCCCGATGCCCTGCAGATCCACACGGATCTGTATATGGCTTCTTTGACAGAGATAAAGCAGGTTATTGCCTCTGCCTCTTCCGACGTGACCTCCCTGGCTGTTTTCGGACATAATCCCTCCTTCACCGAGTTCTCCAATCTCTTTCTTCCGCAACCACTGGACAATCTGCCCACGGCCGGAGTGGTCACAGTGACCTTCGACTGCGACCGCTGGGAGGAGATTGACCGCAGAGTTGTCAAAGATACCAATGTGGATTATCCCAAACGGAAAAGCTGAATGATTCACCGACCGCTGACAGAAGTGACCTGTGCGCTGATCGTTCAGCAGGACAGAATACTGGTGGCGCAGCGAAGTGAAAAGATGCCCCACCCGCTCAAATGGGAATTCCCCGGAGGGAAACTCAGGAAGGGTGAGACCCCGGAAAAATGTATCATGAGGGAGATACAGGAGGAGCTGGGAGTGGATATCAACGTAGAAGAATCTCTGCCCTCCATTAAGCATTACTATCCGGAACACACCGTTCGGCTGCTCCCTTTCGTTTGTACGATCCGGAAAGGAGAGGTGGTTCTCAGGGAACACAGATCCCACCGGTGGGTCCGGTTCGAGGATCTGTCCAAGGTCGACTGGCTGGAGGCTGATGTGGGGGTGGTCCATCTCTGGAACCACTCGCTGGGCTACAGGAAAGAATCGCCTAGTGAAGCTGCTGGCCGATCCAGACAGCCACATTCTTCAGGAAATTAGCCATCGGCCTGCCCAGGTCCTGCCATCCTTCTCCTCCCACCTGGGTGGCTACGAAGATCAGGAACAGGAGGTAGATCCCCAGCAACAGGAAAGCCTTCACCCGGTTGAAGTACCTGCCGGTGAGCATGATCAGCAGCGCCAGTATGGTGGAAAGCAGGAGAAAGACCCACACCTCCTGTGTGAATACAAGCACTTTACTTTCAAGCACTATGTCCCGGCCCTGGATCAGGGTAAAGAGCAGCACCGGGAGCCCCAGGGCGAAGGCGATATCGAAGATGTTGCTTCCGAGGGCATTGCTTACCGCATCGTCGTAGTTGCCCTTCTGGGCATCTTTCACGGAGATGATCGTATCGGGAACCGAGGTGGCTGCGGCCGAGAGGACCACTGCCACAAAGATCAGGGGGATCCCCGTTTCATGACCGAAGATATCGGTGGCATGCACCAGCAGCCAGGTCCCGAAAGTCATCACCAGGGTGCTGGCAGCCAGCAGCGTCCAGGCCCGCCATGGGGAAATCTGCCGGCCGTTCAGTATCAGGTGGGTGATGTTCAGGGTGAGGGTCCGTTTCAGTACGGAGCTGGGAACCTTTTCCCGGGGGGAGACGAACCCGGGATCGCCCGCCCGGTAACTTCTGGTGATCCCGAACAGCATCGCCAGGTATAACAGGTAGATCACGACCAGTGCCAGACCGTGGAAGGCGTTCAACTCGCCGCTGAACAGAAAATTGACAAAGACGACCTGGGAGATAATCAGCACGATCCCCTCCCTGAGAAGCACCCGCTTCTGAAGCTTTATCCGTCTGCCCTTTCCGGCTGAAAAAAGGATCAGGACCGCCAGTGCCGGAATGATGAGCAGATTGAACAGCGCACTTCCCGAAGTGACCCCCAATCCGCCCGAAAACCCTTCGGCATCTTTCAGATAAAAAAGGAAGAACAGAGTGGTCAGGAACTCGGGCATGGAGCTGGCAATGGCATTCAGCGTGGCTCCCTTGATACCCGGCGGAAGCTTCCTCCCCAGGTAGTCGGAGGCAACTTCGAATCCGTGCGAGGACCGCCAGATCACCAGGCAGCTGGCCGCAATGAGTATCAGGGAGAGTGTTATCAAATCAGGTGGAGTGAGAGGAGGACCTGAGCAGGATCATCAGCAGGTCGTCGAGATAGTTGTTTTCATATTCCATCAGCACTTTCTGGTAAAAACGACCGAGCCGCCTTTCAGTGAGCAATCCCATATATCCCAGCCACTCTCCGTCGAACCAGATGGGGAGGATATAGAGGTGGTACTCCTTCTCTCCCAGCTCAATGGTCCCGGCTCGGGTGATCTCTTCCAGCTGCCGGCTTTTGTTATCCATGTCGAATTTTTCCATGGCCGTTTCGATCCCGGGCATCTCCTGGTGGGAGACCATTCCCGTGCGTGCAGTGACCATGAAGGCACCGGCGATATCGAGGAAGGAAAAGTTGAAGAAACCGGCTGTGAATGAAGTGACTCTCTTTATGAAGGTATCCGTATCGGTGATCTTTCCGCCGGCCACCTCATTTTTGATGGGATCGAATGCGGTGGCCAGATTGAACGGGATATAGCTGATCATGGAAATCAGGGAACCCAGGTATACCACCCCCGCCATGTAGAGCACCAGAGTGGCGGCCCAGATAAACAGAGAACCCGGCACCAGGATCGACATGAGCCGGGCAAGGAGAAGGGCGACGGCTACAGCGGTGACCGTGTAGAACACCAGCAGAATAATGCGCTGGAACCTGTAAATATGACTGTATACCTTTCTCCGGGTCATCTGTCAAAGATACTCAATTTCCATCTGATCA
The DNA here is from genome assembly GCA_964579515.1 of uncultured Bacteroides sp. GTDB lineage: Bacteria > Bacteroidota > Bacteroidia > Bacteroidales. The sequence goes on from CAZOHA010000058.1 coordinate 7,902, forward strand.
CTCCATGTAGAGCAGCCTGGGGCTGCGGCTCAGCACCTCTCCGACAATGGCGGCTTCCGTCAAGGGGGCGTTCTTCTGCAGCTCCTTCAAGACCATTCCGGCATGATCTGGATTCACTGCCATCAGGAGTCCGCCCGAGGTCTGGGCGTCGTGGGTCAGCATCTTCAGGTGATAATCCATGTTCCGTATGTAATGGACCCGGTCGCCGGTGAACTCCAGGTTCCTGAAGGTGGCACCCGGGATGCTCCCTTTTTCAAAAACCCTGTAGGCACCGGGCAGCAGGGGCAGGCCGGAGGAACGGATCCTGATGCTGACACCGCTGGCTTCTGCCATTTTCAGGGCGTGGCCGGCCAGCCCGAATCCGGTAATGTCGGTCATCCCGCTGCTTCCGTACCTGACAGCCACCTCCGAGGCGTGGCGGTTCAGCTCCGTCATGCACCGGACGGCCTGCCGGTATTCCTCCCCGGCCGTAATACCTGTCCGGATCCCCGAAAGGAGTGCTCCCGTGCCCAGCGGTTTGGTCAGGATCAACAGGTCACCCGGCCGGATCCCTGCATTGGTGATCAGTTTATCCGGATGGACGGTCCCCACCACGGCCAGTCCGTATTTGGGCGGATGGTCGTCGATGGTGTGTCCGCCGATGATCAGGGCACCTGCCTCGCTCACTTTTTCATGCCCGCCTTTGAGTATCTCACTGAAGGCTTCCAGAGGCAGTTTCTCTCTCGAGAACATCATCAGGTTGAGCGCCAGCAGCGGACGGCCTCCCATGGCATAGATATCAGAAAGGGCATTGGCCGCGGCGATCTGCCCGAATTCGAACGGATCGGAGCACACCGGAGGGAAGAAATCGGTGGTGAAGATCAGGGCCGTCGAGGGATCGAGCCGGTAAACCCCGGCATCGTCATGGGTATCCACATCCACCAGGAGATCGGGGTCACTGGTTCCGGGGAGTGCCTTCAGCAACTCGCCCAGGATCCCCGCAGGCAATTTGGCAGAGCATCCCCCATATTCAACGGTGGTCAGAAGATCGATCTTCTCCTTCATGGATAGATTACATGTCCGGCCGAAGCGAGGGTTTCGGTGATCACCATCATATTGGAGATCATTCCCACTCCCAGCTCGTACTGGATCCCGAAGTGATCCACGCATGTTCCGCAGAGCACGATCCGGGTCCCCAGTTCCTCCAACTCGTTCAGCGCGGCGCAGACCGGCGACTGTTTCATGGCCAGTTTCACTCCACCGTTATAGAGTACGACGTGCGTGGGCAGGTTCTTCTGGAGTTTCAGGTGGTCCACAAAGGTCTCCATCAGTGAGGAGCCCAGCTCCGGATCCCCGTCGCCCATCCGGGTTCCCCGGATACAGACCACGTAATCGGCGGAGGCATAGCCCGGGTCGCAATACCTCTCCGGGTCTGTCTGCTCCAGATCCTTTTCCGGTCGGGAGGTCACCAGCCGGTGGACCCGGCCTTCCGTGGTGACTGTCGGTTCCACCCCCTGGTCTCTCAGATAGGTCACCAGGTTTTTCAGGGAGGTATCGTTATCGGTGGTCACGGTCACCTGCTCACCGGGACTGATCTCCTGCAGAGCCTCCTTCAGCATGATCAGCGGACGCGGACATTGAAGTCCGGTGGTATCAACAGTTTTCATGATTTCCAAAAATAATCAAAAGCGGGGGATCTCCTTCAGATTTTTATATCTTGTGACCGGATCAATGCTATCGGGATGCCGGAAGAGCAACATTCCCAGTTGGAGCCCGGCAGATGGGTGGAGTTATACGGCGACTATCTGTTCAATTACGCCGTGGTTCGCGTCAATGACCGTGAAAAAGCGGAGGACCTGGTTCAGGAGACCTTCCTTTCGGCCCTGAAAGCGGCCGGTAACTTCAAGGGGAAAAGCAGTGAACGGACCTGGCTGATCTCGATCCTGAAACGAAAGATCATCGACACTTACCGGAGGCAGGGAACCTCGAAAGAAACTTCTGTGGACGGGTTTTCGGAGGAGACCGCCGATACGGATTTTTTCGCCTACGACCAGCCGATGCCGGGACACTGGAGGGAGGAGATGCGGCCCCATTCGAAATCGCTGCTTCCCGAGGGAGATATGGAGGAGGAGGAACTGATGCGCATTATAGAGGCCTGCATAGCCACTCTTCCGCCGAACCTGGCTGCCGCATTTGTGATGAAGATGATCGATGAGGCGGAATCGGCCGAGATCTGTAAGGAATTGGAGATTACCCCGTCCAATCTGTGGGTCATACTGCACCGGGCGCGGCTCAGGATGCGCAGGTGCGTGGAATCGAAATGGACCCGCTGAAAGGGCAGGTCCTGAATCAGCAAGCAAAAGGAAAGTATGTTCAGAAAAATGAAATACCGGATGTTGGCCTACATGAGCAGGCAGATGATCTCCTGCGATGAAGCAAGCTACCTGGTTTCCTATCGCCAGGAGAATCGTCTGACCCTCCGCCAGGCATGGCAGCTGAGGATGCATCTGGTGACCTGCTACCTTTGCAGAAGATATTCCGCTCAGATCGAGCAGCTTCAGAAAGCGATGGATCACTACAGGCATTGCACCCTGCATGAGGATTGCCAGCACCATTTGGATGAGGAGGCCGCCGAACAGATCCACCGGGTGGTGGCCCGTGAAATGAATTCCGGATAATTTTTTCCTTTCGTCTGTAAGGTTCGGATCTTTCGGCCGTCTGATTGTACAGATTCAAATTCGTATAAAATTCTTACATCATGAAAACAAACAAAAAGATCCTTAAATCTGCAACTCTCGCTGCCGGAGCACTGGCCCTGTCGGCCACTCCCGCATTCGGTTCGAACCTTCTTTCCTACAATGATCTCGGCACAGGGGCTCAGGTCAGGAGCCATCTGATCGATCTGAACGCCGGCCAGGCCAGGGAAGCCGAAGCGGTAGCCTACAAATTCGGCGAACTGAAGTGCGGTGAAGGTAAATGTGGTGAAGGCAAATGCGGTGAGGACGGTAAGAAGTCCGCCGAAAAGAAAGAGGCCAAAAAGTCGGAATCCAAGGAGGCTGTGAAGCCGGAATCCAAGGAGGCCAAAAAATCCGGCGATAAAACGGCAGAAAAGAAGGCAACAGCCAAATCGGAGAGTAAAACAGGTGAAGCCAAGTGTGGTGAGGGTAAATGTGGCTGATCTGATTTGGCTGAAGGAGGTCATCTCTGAGGAGGTGGCCTCTGTTTTTCCCATCCCAGGGATGTGATGACCTTATGGAAAGATTCAGATATTATGGTAGGAATAGGACTGAGACGTGACATTGCAAATGTGATCCTCGAGAGCGGGGAACTGACCCCCGATTTTCTGGAGTTTGCTCCGGAGAACTGGATGGGCATGGGCGGATACTGGAACCGGATCCGGAAACAGGCTGCGGAAAAATATCCCGTCACCTGCCACGGTCTCTCTCTTTCTCTGGGAAGCCCCGAAGAATTAGACTGGGAGTTTATCGGAGATCTGAAAAAATTTCTGGACGAGAACAAAGTGCGGATCTATTCTGAACACCTGAGTTACACGAAAAGCAAGAACGCCCATCTTTACGATCTGCTTCCCATTCCGTTCAGGGAAGATGCCGTCGACCATGTGGTGGACCGGATCACCAGGGTCCAGGATTTCCTGGGCAGGCCCCTGGCCATCGAGAATGTATCGTATTATACACCCGTGGCTGCCGAAATGACTGAAATTCAGTTTATCGGTGAAATATTGGAGCGATCGGGCTGTCGTTTGTTGCTGGATGTGAACAATGTATACGTGAATGCTTTTAATCACGGTTATGATGCCAGGGAGTTTATCAGTCAGTTGCCTCTGGACAGGGTGGCTTACATCCATATGGCCGGCCACGAACAGGTGGAACCCGATCTGATCATCGATACCCACGGTCAGCCGATCATCGATCCGGTTTATGAGCTGTTCGAATGGACCATCAGCAGAATGGACCCCGTTCCGGTCCTTTTGGAAAGGGATTATAATTTCGACGAACTCGACCAGTTGCAGAGCGAATTACAGCATCTGAAACAGCTGGTCGGCCGACACTGGAAACAACCTCATGAAACTGCGTGAAGAGACCGCCAGGATCCAGGATCTCCTGGGTGAATACTGCAGGACCGGTGAGATGACCGACATCCCCGGCATTGCTCCCGGAAGGGTGAAGCATTACAGAAGGCTGGTCTACAATGTGATAAAAGGTACGATGGATACGGCCTTTCCCATTACCAGGGCTGCCATGGATCCCGATAGCTGGGATACGCTGGTGAGTGAGTTCTTCTCCAATCAGCCGGCACATTCGCCACAGGTCTGGAAGCTCCCGTTTGAATTCTTTCAGTTTCACGCCGAACGGAACAGCGGAGAGCTTCTTGGGAAACCCTACCTGGATGACCTGCTCTATTTCGAATGGATCGAGATCGAGGTTCACACCATGCCCGACCGGCCCTTCCCTGAATACCATGCCGGGGGAGATCTGATAAACGATCCGCCGGCATTCAATCCGGAATATGAAATCATCCGGCTCGAGTATCCCGTTCATATCTACCCGGCCGGTCAGTCCCGGAATATGAAAGGGGAGTACTTTGCCGTGGTGTTCAGGGTGCCGGAAAGCGGAAGTGTGCATTTCCTGGATCTCTCCCCGCTCCATGTATATCTCCTCACCCGGTTGACGGAAGAGGGTATCCCCCTGATTAGTATGATGGAGGATCTGATGGAAAAAACTGGACTGGAGAGGGGTGAACTGTTGCATGCACTGGAGAAGTTTCTGAGTGATTTGAAAAAGCATGGGCTGATCCTCGGGATCCACGGCTGATCATAAAACACTTTTTCTTATGAAGACCTTATATCAGAGATTTTCGACGGGAGCGGAGAAGCTTCGCGACCTCCCTTCGCTGTTATTCCGCCTGATCCTGGCTTATGGTTTCTATGAGCCGGCCATGAATAAGATCAACAACCTGAACGGGGTGGCGGAATGGTTCGCAGGAATGAATTACCCGGCACCCATGGTGAGTGCCATACTGGCCATGATTACAGAAGCGGCTGGCGTGATCCTGCTGACCCTCGGCCTGGGCACAAGGCTGATCGCCGTTCCGATGATGTTCGTGATGGTGGTGGCCATACTGACCGTGCATCTTCCGAATGGGTTTGCGGCAGGGGACAATGGTTTCGAGATACCGCTCTACTATTTCCTGATGCTGTTTGCGCTGCTGGTCAACGGATCGGGCAGGATCAGCATCGACTACCTCGCCTTCCGAAAGCGATAACCTACTCCTCCCTGTCGAACAGAGGAGGACGCTTCAGGTGGAATCCGGTGGATTCCTGGTAAGCGGCTGCCAGTGACAGGATCGTTCCCTCGTCGAACAGATTCCCCAGAAATGTAATGCTCTCAGGTGATCCCGAATCATCGAATCCGTTGGGCACGACCACGGCCGGGTGACCTGTGAGATTGGTGATCAGAAGCTGGTCACTTCCCTGCAGGGACGGAACCACCACCGCATCGAACTCCTCCATTCTGGCGTGTATGTGCCGGATAAGCTCATGCCTGATGCGGTTGGCCTGTATGTACTCGACCGCGGTGATGTATCTGGCAGTGCGGAAGATGTTGGGCCACGCGAACCGGTGTTGCCTGACCATCAGTGTATCTCTGTTGCTCCGGGTAAATTCATCGAACGCTGCGGCAGCTTCCGCTTCCAGGATAATCGAAAGCGCGCTGACCGGAAAGAGTTCATCTTCCAGGCGGACCGGGATCAGCCGGGCTCCCATTTTGCGAAGCCTGTGGAGGGTTTCCTGGTCCGAGGCTGCTCCGGGATACTCGCTTTCAAAGGCCTGTTGCAGGTAACCGATTCTCAGGGCAGAGGGATCGGCCGGTCCCGGATAGTGGAATCCTGCCTCCAGGAGGCTCTGGTCGGCCGGATCGGGACCCCTGATCGCATCGAATACAATGGCACAATCCTCCGCACTTCGGCAGATAGGACCTACCTTGTCCATGCTCCAGCTGAGTGCCATGGCACCCGACCGGGTCACCCGCCCGTAGGTGGGCCGGAGTCCGGTGGTCCCGCACCGGGTGGAGGGTGATACGATAGATCCCCAGGTCTCTGTTCCGATGGCGAAGGGCAGCAGACCGGCAGCAGTGGCCGAGGCCGATCCTGCGGAAGAGCCGCTGGATCCCTCTTCCGGATTCCAGGGATTGCGGGTGGTATCGGCAAACCAGACATCACCCATGGCCAGTGCACCCAGCGTGGTCTTGGCTATCAGCACCGCTCCGGCCTGTTCCAGGAGGGCAATCACCCCGGCCTTCTCTTCCAGGATCTGTTCCCTGAAGGGAGCCGCCCCCCAGGTGGTGGGATACCCGGGGAACGAGAACAGGTCCTTGGCCCCGTAAGGGATACCGTGAAGGATTCCCCGGTCGGTTCCCGAAGCCAGTTCAGCATCCAGTTTTCTGGCCTGCTCCACCGCATATTCCTCGGTCAGGGTCACTGCACAGTGGAGCTCCGGATCATATTTTTTCATCCGTTCCAGAAAGAACTGGGTCAGTGCCAGACAGGAGATCTCGCCCGAATGGATCAGAGAGGAGAGCCCGGGAATCGACATAAAGGCCAGATCGTTTTCCCGAAGGGGCCGGGCAACTTTTTCGGGGATGGTCCACCGGTTATCCGGTCCGGGAGGGGGCGGTTCGAATCCTGCGGGGAGGGGGTTGAACTGCAGTGCCGGAGGAATGTGGTTGGGCAGGGGGAAGGCCCTGATACTCCGGTAAGCATCGATCAGGTCGGCCATACCTGAATCGATCATCTGCTGTTCCAGGGTGTCGAACCGGAGGTCCATGGGGTTCATGGCCCGGTAGGCGGAATCGATCTCCACCATAACGACAACAGGCTGGTCCGGTTCTTTTTGACGGCATGCATTCAGCAACAGGAACGCGGCCGCGGTGATAGGCAGCCATCGGTAAATTTTTAAATCCTTCATGGGGTCCGTTTAAACAGGTCTCCAGGAAAGATAGCAAAAATCAAATTATTTATATTTTTGTGTCCACACCAACCGGCACCAGTATATGTTGCTGTCAGACCGAACCGAGGCAGGTGATCTCTTACGTTCAGTGATCCATTACTTTCCCGATCCCATGTGGATTTCCGATGCCAACGGGTTGATCGTGGAAATCAATAATGGTCTGAAAAATCTGTTCCAGGTAGAGGAGGAGGAACTGGTGGGAAGGTATAATATCCTGGAGGACAATGTGGTGGCGGAGCAGGGTCATCTGCCTGAAGTCAGGAGTGTATATGAGGAGGGAAAGGAGGTTGATTTTATCATTGACTATGACTCCGGCCTGGTCAGGAATGCGGAGGTCCAGAATAAAGTTTTCCGCGTTCTTCACAGCTTTATCAGACCGGTGAAAAATGAGCATGGGGAGGTGATCCATGCCATCTGCCAGCACCGGGATATTACGGAACAGGTCCTGGCAGACCGTCAGCTCCGGCTGAACGAGCGGAAATACAAGGCGCTCTTCATGCAGGCCGGGGATGCAGCCTTCGTCATGAAACGGGACCGCTTTATCGATTGCAACGAACGGGCCGAGAAGTTGTTCAGGCTGTCCCGCCTGGAAATGATTGAAAAGCATCCGTGGGAAGTGTCGCCTGAATTTCAGCCGGATGGAAGTCGGTCCAGGGAAAAGGCTGAACTTTTGATGGACAGGGTCCTGGAAGGAGAAACGCAGCATTTCGAGTGGATGCATATAACAGGTACCGGGGAACCGTTGGATGTGGAGGTCACTCTGAGCATCGTGGACCAGGAGCAGGAGATCTTTCACGCGGTGCTTCGCGATATTTCCAAGCGGAAAAAAGCAGAAAAAGACCTGAAGGATGCGCTGGAGCAGTTGAAGGAGGCCATGGCCATGAAGGATAAGGTCTTTGCCATTATCGGACATGATCTCCGGACCCCTTTTGGTGCGATCATGGGGATTTCGGAGCTGGCTCTGCAGAGCTTCAGGGAGATGGATGAGTCGCAGGTGAGGAGTTATCTGGAAATCATTCATGATACGAGCCATCAGACTTTTAATCTGCTGAACAATCTTCTGGAATGGTCCAAGGTGCAGACCGGCCATATCCAGCTGAGGCCCCAGTATTTCGATCTGAACAGACTGGTCCGGGAGGTAGTGAACCTTTTCAGCAGCTCTTTTGAGAAAAAGGGACAGGAATTGCTGATACGGGTACCCGAAGGATTTGAGATGGTCGCCGATCCTCAGATGGTTCAGACCATTCTGCGTAACCTGCTCTCCAACGCCATTAAATACACCCCCGCCGAGGGCCGGATCACCATCGATGCCCGGCTTGCCGGTCCGCATGTGGAGATCTCCGTTACCGATACCGGCACCGGCATGAGCAAAGAGGAAACCGGCCGGCTGTTCAGGGAGGGAATGAACGAATCTAAATCCGGAACGGACATGGAGAAAGGCACCGGACTCGGGCTGCTTCTCTGCCATGAATTTGCCACACTCCAGAACGGAGAGATCTCTGTCAGCAGCAGACCCGGAGAAGGAAGCACCTTCATGATCCGCTTACCAGCAGCCGTTTAACATTTTTTTTCTGCATTTTGCTTTTACCGATCCAAGCTGTATATTTGCAGCCTCTTTCGGGAGCTTAGCTCAGTTGGTTCAGAGCACCTGCCTTACAAGCAGGGGGTCGCTGGTTCGAATCCAGCAGTTCCCACCCCATAAAACGGTTGCCCATTCACCGCAAGGTGGATGGGTTTCGTGCTTTTCAGGGCCCGTCATGAGCTTACTCATGTAAGGGATCTGAAAAGTGCGAAAATGAGTTTCGGGCGGCAGCGGGCGAGTAACCCAGTCGCCCAGCGGCCGCCATGGAGGAGGAATCCGGCCGTTCCCAAAAGAACGGTGAAGCTCTATTCATGCCATAGGACGGGTTTTGCGCTAAAGAAGGAGCGATTCTGTTTTTTTTGTGGGGTTCCTTTTTTTCAATTTCACGGGGTAACATTTTTGTTGAGTTGTGAAATGGCGAAAAAGGAATGCCCGATTTTCCGGGACAGGACCATCTGACAGGACAGGACCATCTGACAGGACAGGACCATTTAATAAGGCCTCCTGCTTATTTCCCGTACAACGCCTTCCACAGCCGCTGCACCGCCTGTTCCAGCTTTTCGATATCTCCGTGAAGATCCCGGGATTCCTCAGTAACGGTTTCAGGTGTTTTCTGATGAGCTTTGATCCTGACATTTTTCGAGTTGTCCAGGATCCGGATGGCCTTGTTTTTCCGGAGGTATTCATCGATCTCTTCCAGATCGTCCGGGCTGAGATCAAACCATCCGGCCCGGATCTTCTTCCGGCTGTATTTTCGCCGCAGGTACATCTCCAGCAAGCCGCTCCTTTTTGTGCGGTATACCCTGTACAATTTCACCTCCAGCGGCGAATAGCTGTCAATCACCGCCAACCTCCTGTAAATATGGGAAGTCCTGCCGATCATAATTCCCAGACCGGAATGTACGAGGTAGAGGAACTGCTTCATGGTACAGATATTCCAGCCGGTAAATTTAGGAAATTCCTTCATTGAGCCTGAGCGGTGAAATACAGGAAGTTTTTTTACCTTGAGATTCCAAAGAATACTGACTCATGAGACCAATTACCTCCATTTCTGCCGCATCAGCATGGGTGCTCCTGGCCTGCTGCCTCACTGCATGCCGTCAGGGTAACGAAAAAACCGGAGAAGATCTGCCTCCGCCCAACATCCTCTGGATCACCTGCGAGGATATCAGTCCGGCACTGGGGTGTTACGGCGATCAGTATGCCTCGACCCCCACTCTCGACCGGATGGCCGAAGAGGGGGTGGTCTACACCAGCGCCTTTGCACCGGCCCCGATCTGTTCTCCCGCCCGTTCCACTCTGATCAGCGGTATCTACGCCACCACCATGGGGACCCAGCATCTTCGGTCCGATATTCCCATGCCCGACTATTTCATGATCCTGCCCGAATACCTGAGGGAAGCAGGATATTTCTGCTCCAACAATGCCAAGACCGACTATAACTTCGACTACACAGGCAGATGGGATGACCAGGGCAATGAGGCCCACTGGCGTAACCGGCCGGAAGGGAAGCCGTTTTTCAGCGTTTTCAATCATGGGATCACCCATGAGGGTCCTGCCAACAGGCTGGATTCATCCGATACGGATGTGCTGGAGCGAAGACACGATCCGGAAAAGGCCATCCTGCCTCCCTATTTTCCCGATACTCCGCAAATGCGAAGGATCTGGGCCCATCAGTATGACCTGATCTCAGTCCTGGACCTGCAGGTCGAGCAGTTACTCGATCAGCTGAAGGAGGACGGGTTGTACGAGAGGACCATCATATTTTTCTTTTCCGACCACGGTTTCGGTCTTCCAAGGTACAAGCGCTGGCTCTACCGCACCGGATTACAGGTCCCTCTGATCATCCGGGTACCGGATCAGTACCGGCACCTGATCACGGCTTCCCCGGGCGAGACCGAGGAGAGGCTGGTCAGTTTCGTGGATTTCGCCCCATCGGTGCTGAGACTGGCCGGTGCGGAGGTGCCGGGGCATATGGAGGGAAGCAGCTTTCTGGGAAGCGAACCCGATCCGGAAAGATCCTACATTTTCGGTGCTCGAAGCCGGGCCGATGATATCTATGAGGTGTCGCGCTGTGTCCTGGATGAGCGGTATATCTATATCAGAAATTACCTTCCCCATCAGCCCTATGTGACCGATGCGATCATTTTCAGCGACAGGAAGGCCGGCTATGCGGAACTGAGAAGGCTCAGGGAGAAGGGGGAGTTGAATCCCGGGGCGGAGGAGTTCTGGCAGCCCAAACCGTATGAAGAACTGTACGACCTGCTGGAGGACCCGGCGGAAATGAATAATCTGGCTTCCGATCCGGCCCACCGTGAAACAGTGGAACGGATGCGGGGTGTGCTTTATGATTGGATGGTGGAGCACCGGGATCTGGGACTGTTGCATGAATCGGAGATGATGGCCCGGTCCCGCGGTACCACCCCTTACGAAATGGGATCATCGGAACAGTACCGGGTGGAGGAGATCCTGAAAGCGGCCAATCTGTGTGGAGATCCCCAGGTGAAACTGGAAGAGATAATGCCGCTCCTGAATCATTCTGATGCGGGGGTCCGTTACTGGGGAGTGCGGGCGCTGCAGGCCATGGGTCAGGAGCCCATCCCGCTGAAAGACTCCCAGCTATTGCAGGATCCTTCCCCGACGGTAGCGGTTGCAGCCGCCGAATGGCTGGGCATGCAGGGGGAGACAGGCCGTGCTTTGCCGGTGCTGGAGAAAAATCTGCGTGCCGCCGATCATCCGACTCTCGTGCTGCAGACGGCGATTGCAGCCAGGGAGCTCGGGGACAGGGCAGCTCCACTGATCCCGGTCATCGACGAAGTGTTCCCCCGCTACAGGGGTGCGGTATGGGACCGATACCGGAACTGGGTCTATCCCATGTTCATCGGTTTCGCCCTCGATCAGGTCTACCTGAACTGCGGACTGGAGATACCGGAATGAAACCTCTGCCGCCTGAATAGGGTATGGATCCCTCTGTTCCGCCCCCTACTTCAGGATACCGATGCTGATGCCTGCGGTGGGAAGCACGCCCGAATAGTCGATATTCCGGAGCTCCTTGTACCGGGTGAATTTTCCCTCATCATCGTAACGGGCCAAACGGATCATCCCTCCGATATAGGCATCCACATAGAGTACCTTTAAGAAGGATACTTTCCATCCCACGGTTCCCTCCACCGCAAAGATATTCAGCAGCCGGGTCACCTCCTCGGTGATCCATTGGTCCTCCAGATAGTACTCCGAGATCCCTGACATCCAGAGTCTTCTGAACAAGATTCCCGGTGCTGCGTAAAGTCCCACAGGTGCCCGCTGTTTCTGGTAATAATCGGTCAGCAGGTAATTTTTCAGTTTGATCCCCGCTCCATATCCCGCGATATTCTTATTATGATAGGGGAGGGAGGAACCGAGGGCAGCATTGTAGTAGGCCAGCTCCTGGTTCTTGATGTAGAGGCCGGAGATCCCCTCTTCGGTGGCATAGGTGGCCAGTGCTGCCACCTCCAGACCCATCCACGGGGTGAGTACCTGTTCGTAGGAGATATGAAAGATTCCTTCCATGAGCCGCACCGGATTGAGTGAAATGGCACTGTTGAACGGCCGGATTATCAGCGAATCGGGACGAAACCTGTCCGTGACCTTTCTGGTTTCTTTCTTCCGGAGTTCCTTAAGCTCCTCCAGTTCCGTTTCGATGCGGCCCAGCCGGTCATTGATGGAGACCGGATCAAACTGCAGCTGCCCGACTTTACGTTCCACCGCCATCAGCTGTTGCTCCAGCTCCTGAGGCTTGGATTCCCATAACTCCAGCTGGGAGTTAAACAGCTCGATCCTGGAATCGAGAAGAGCGAGCTTCATATCGAGAAGCTCTTTTTCGCTCCGGTTGTTTTCCATTGCCCCGGCAGGGATTTCCTGACCTTCAGAGGGATAACAGATGGCAAACGCAGTAAAAAAGGTAATAGCCAGGAGAGGATGCATGATTATTCTTTTCATAAGTAAAGGTTTAAGGGTGGTTTGATATTCACACGGAAGATGACAAAGCCACAACGGGGGTTGCGTTTCGGGAAATTTCAGAT
>CAZOHA010000058.1:20647-24416 GCA_964579515.1 uncultured Bacteroides sp.
AATTGACTGGCAGGGATCAGGTGCCTGAGGAGAGGTATTCCCGTATGACCCGGTCGACCATCGACTTGGTGATCGGCTTACTGATCATATCGTCGCAGCCCGCATCGGTGGCCTTCTTCCGGTCGGAGTCAAAGACATAAGCTGTCTGAGCAATAATGGGGATCCCTGGATTGCGGTTCCTGATCCGGCGGGTGGTCTCGAACCCGTCGATCCCCGGAAGTTTGATATCCATGAAGATCAATCCCAGATCGGGGGTGCGTTCAAAAACATCCAGGGCTTCTTCTCCGGTTTGAGCAGAAATTATATCAAATTCATATTCCTTGAGGAACTCCCTGAGCAGTTTATCATTGACCGGAATGTCTTCCACCACCAGTACCTTCTGAAGGGTGGAGGGACGCACCTGATCTTCTTTATTCTGTTGGGACGGATCCGGCGGACGGGTTTCGAAGGGAAGGTTGAAGCTGAAGCGGGTGCCCTTACCCGGCTCCGAACGTACTGATATCTTCCCTCCCAGCTTTTCCACGTATCCCTTTGCAATGGCAAGACCCAGTCCGGTCCCTCCATATTTCACCGAAATATCAGGGCTCTCCTGTGTGAAACGCTCGAAGATCCTTGTAAGTTTTGAATTATCGATCCCGGGACCCGTATCCTCCACAAAGAACTCCACCATATCCTCTTTTTTTGTCCAGCCGAACGACACCTTTCCCCTACCGGTGAATTTCAGTGCATTTCCAATCAGGTTGGATAGGATCTGTCTGAGTTTCACCCGGTCGGTAACAATCCGGTCATCCCGTTCACCGGATCTCTCGACCAGTTCCAATTGCAAATCGCGTTTTTTAGCTTCCACCCGATGATGCAGGAAGAGCTCCTTCAGCAGAGTGTTCAATGATAGTTCACGGGGATGGATCTCGATGATACCACTTTCGATCTTGGAAATATCGACGATATCATTCACCACCCCCAGCAGCTGCTTGCAGCTGGAAGCGATGATCTGATTGTATTCGACCCTGTCCTCACTGGGAATGCCGGGAGAGAGGGCCAGTTCTGAAAAGCCGATGATCCCGTTCATGGGGGTCCGGATCTCGTGAGAGAGATTGGTCAGAAAGGCGGTTTTCAGCCGATCGCTCTCTTCGGCCTTTTCCTTGGCGGCCTTCAGTTCTTCGTTGATTTTCAGGGTCTGAGTGTTCTGCTCTCTGAGCGACTTGCTGAGTTCCTGGTAACGGTCTCTCGAATGCCGTATTTCTTTGAGATATCTGGTAATCACACTGGTATAAAACGTAGCAAGTGCACCCGTGATGACCAGGATCACCGTCAGATCTCTTCCCACCATTCCAATGGGCATCAGGTCATAAGCGATGGTGCCCCGCTGTTCCAGGTAGACCATGATCCAGATGACCGCTATTCCTGCCAGAGAGGTTGTAATGGCAGCTATCCTGCCCAGCAGGAGGGTAGCGAAAATGATGATAATCGCATAGGAGAACACGGCAGGATCGCGGATCCCTTCCCCTGGAAGTGCAATTGCGCTAATGGCCATGAAAGTGATCATGACCGCAATCACCGAGGAGAGGACCCTGTATCCTTTGCGGGAGAGGAAATAGGCCAGCAACAGGACCGCCCATAAACCTGCCAGGATGTATTCCACATAGGTGAGCTCGAGTCCAGAAATCATTTCCCTGACCACCAGGTAGATCCCCAGGGTGGTAATCAGGACCAGCAATACAGCTTTCAGAAGCTGGTGCGGCTGCTCTTCCAGTCCGTTTGATTGACCCGACAGCCCGGGATGTTGGTGTTTTTTCATGACATCAGAAAGTGCAGCCGGATGGGGTTTCTGAAATAGTTACGGAGTGCCGGAGGGGGAGAGATCCAGCAGTTCAATATTACGGAACTCATAGGGATGGCTCTCGGCCTGAAGAGCAATGTATCCCGAGTTGAGGGGGGTCCCCTCGTTTAGGGGGAATCCGTCGGGAAGGTCACCGCCGATCCTGGGTTGGGAATAGGTGAGGACCGTGTCTCCGTTCACAATGTGATGAATGATACTGTCGCCATAGACCACCAGCTCGAAACGGATCCACTCCTCCCCATGGTAGGTCTCCGAAGAGGAACTCGTGCAGTGCTGTGTCACCAGCTCCCCGCCGATCATCACATGGGTTCCCGGTGTGCAGAGATTTCCGGTGGGACGCTCGCCCTCTCCCGTTCCCCCGAGAAACTGCGCCTCCAGGCTTACCGGGAAATCCTGGTTCACGCCCATACTTTCGGGCGACTGTGCATGGAACATCACACCGCTGTTCTTCAGGGCCCAGCCCTGGCCGCCCTTTACCTGCTCACCCACCACCCGGTATTCCAGCCGCAGTTTATAGCGAGAGTAAGGATCTTTGTAAAAAATATGCCCGTACTCTCCGTCGAATTCCTCGTACCCTTCATACCGGGTCACCAGTTTCCCTTCCTCCACCCGGAAGGTCTGGTTGTAGTTCTCCCCCAGGGGATGTTTAGCCATCTTAATGGTCCAGCCCTCCATGTTCTCCCCGTTGAACAACCGGATCCACTCCCCGTCGGAGTCTTCTGCTGCCGCTTCCAGCCGTTCCACCGCGGAGCCCTCTTGCTCCGCTCCCTTCGGGTGTCCGGACGAGTCCTCTTCAGTTGCCCCCTGCCTTTCTCCGGAGGGACCGCATGCTGTGAGGATCAGGATGGAGGCAAGCAAACACAGGGAAACCTTCGAGTAGTTGTAGATAAACGCCTTTGTCATGGTTTGTGAAGTTTCTTTACTGCAAGATATATAATCTTGATAAACAAGTAATCAATTCAACAGAATGTCTGGCAATTATGGTTGATAAAAGTAAGCTGCCGGATCTTCCTCCCGCAGAAGGTAGTCGAGGAGGATTCCGGCAGCGGATGCCCGGATAGCTGCCTGGAAACCATGTGGATCGTTGGTCTCCCCTGGCTCCAGATATGGTTCAACGGACCGTAAGGGTCCCGGTCCCGGAGAAACATTCCGGATGGTCCCGTCCTCGCCGAGGTATGGTTTCATCGCCGCCAGTGCTTTACGGATCGATTCTGTGTATACTTCCTCCTCCAGAAATCCCTCTCTGCAGGCCCGGGACATATAGTAGGCGATCATACCGGTACCGCTGATCTCCGGATGATTCTGCGATTGGTCCAGGCAGGGCAGAGTGTGCCACATACCTGAAGGGGCCTGCGCATTCAGCAAGGCTACCGCCAACTCCGACAGGTAGGTCTTCAGGGTGTCGGACCAGGCAGAATTCCGGGGAAGAAACTCGAGCGAGGTAACCATCCCCCTGATCAGCCAACCCTGCCCTCTCGACCAGCAGGAAGGAGACAGCTTCTCCGGATCTTCCAGCCATCCGCGACCCTGACTGTAAAGTCCGGACGGATTGTAACGCAGGATTTCCCTGTATTTCCGGAACTGTCCGATGCACTCATCAAAAAAGAGAGTGTCGCCCGACATGGAACCGGCCCTTGCCATCCGGATGGTGTAATGCTGCAGATAATCGATCAGCATATAGGGTTGGCCATTGTGGAGGATACAGACAGCCCCCTCCGGAGTCCTCGGCAGCTCGCGGGTCATGCGCCTGCTCTCCTCCAGGTAGGGACCGGTAAAACAGCTGTCTCCCGTATGGAGGAAATAGGCGAAATATGCGTCTGCAAAGGGAACCTGCCGGTAATCGATGGTATCTCCCGCCCGGTAACCGCGTTTTTCAAAAAAACGGTGCACCGTCTCCATATAACCGGCGTCACCGGCGATCACACTGTC
>CAZOHA010000058.1:24516-28477 GCA_964579515.1 uncultured Bacteroides sp.
ATGACTTTGTCACCGGCTATCAAAATGTATTCCAGGATCGCTTCGATGGTCAGATCGAGGGTGTAATTTCCCCAGGCGGATCCCTCATTTTTAAAATAGTCACGGGATGAATAGAATCTTTCGATGAACGGCCCCGCAGCTATTTCTGGCGCCTCAGAACGCTGCGGCAGAGCTTTTGTGCGCTGCCCCGAATCGGTATGCAGCTCTGAATCTGTGCGAAAGCCTGAATGAGTGCGCGCAGCTGAATCAGTGCACGCAGCTGTATTGCCAGGCTGGCCTGAACAGGTGATCCCCACGAGCGTGACCACTCCCCGGATGCCGATAAGTCCGGCCGGGCATCTCATCCAATGCCCTCAAAAAAGGTGTAGTGCGAACCTTCGGTCATCCGGTCAACCAGGTAACAAAGCTCGGCCATGTGGTAATCGCCCCACATGCTCGATTCCCCGCAGGGAACCTTCCGGCCTTCCGGAATATGGTCCCACCCGTTGGGACGGTGGTAGACCGAATGAAGCAGGATGCCCTGATGAGATGGTTCTCCGGACAGGTAGGTTTCGGAGAGCAGGGTGCGAAGCACTGTCAGACCGGCTCTCGAATAGGTATCTCCCTCTCCCGGGGAACCCGTTCCCAGCAGCTGTCCCAGCCGGAGCAGTCCCTGCGCGGCAATGGCCGCTGCTGAACTGTCGATTGGTTCGAATGAGTTGAACGGATCGGCCGGCCGTTGCCGGTAGTTACCAAGCTGCTGCATTCCCGGAGCGCCCGTGTCCCAGTATGGGATCCCGTCGGAGGCAGTGTGCTCCAGGTAGAAATCGCAGGTGGCCCTGGCGGCTTTCAGGAAAGCCCCCCGGGCCTCTTCGATCAGGGGGTTGACCTTCTCCACTGTCTCCAGGAATTCCAGGAATTCGGTAAATCCCAGCATGGCCCAGGCCAGTCCCCTCGTCCATGTGGTGTATCCGGAATAGCCCTGCTGGGAGTTGGGACAACGGTAGGCTCCATCGGTGGTATTGAAGATCGATTCGTGGGCCACCCGGCCCCGGATGTCGTAGCTGTCGCGTCCCTCGCCATAGTAGACGGCATACCGGGCCGTTGTAAGACCGTGGATCAGGGCCCTTTCAAGCAGGTCCACCTCCCGGTCGTGCTCCACCAGCATCCGGTGTCCCAGCCGGTGGGCCACCAGGAGGATGCGGCAGGTCCGCATGGTATCGATAAAGAGCGAGTGGGGCCCGTTGAAGGAGTGAATGAACCCGCTCTCAGGGAGCGGGGTCCACCGGTGGGCCTGGACTGCGCCGGAGGCTTTCAGGGCCAGCCGGTAAAACTCCATTTCCCCGGAAGATGCTTCAAAATGGCCTGCAAGGGCGCCCCGGAGCAGGTGCCCGTATGTGCTGAGATTGTTGAACCCGTGGTCGTGCACTCCGAAGTGGGTCACATGGTGGGCCATCTGTTCGAAGGTGTGCTTCCTGCCCTTCTGCCACATCTCCTTGTTCCCGGTGGCGCTGGAAATCAGCAGTGGAATTCCATACTGGAATCCCTGCGTCCATTCGGTCCATCCTCTGGTGGTATAGGTCCCTCCGACGGTAAATACGGGTGAACCCTGCGACTGATCATATTGATCTTCAATCAGCAGGACTTTCTTTTCGGCCAGGGGCCAGAACTCTTTCAGAGCACCTTTCAGAGCGCCTGGAGTGATGTGGGGATCGATGATCATTTCTTCACCAGTTTTCCCATAAAGGTATAAATTATGACGGATGGACCGGTAAAGACGGATGGACCGGTCCCTTCAGGTGGTGGAAACCAATCAGTTTTCTGTTTTTTTCATCCCAGAGCCTTAGCCGGAGAGTCCGAAGGCTGTCCTGGAGGGTAACCGGTTTTATATTACTGAACAGGTCATTTTCCCTGTGGCATTTTTCCAGGTGGTAATTGGGTATCCGGGAACTGAGGTGGTGGATGTGGTGATAGCCTATGTTGCCTGAGAACCACTGGAGCACCCTGGGGAGCTTGAGGTATGAGCTGCCTTCCAGGGCCATGGTTTTATAATCCCATTCTTCCTGCCTGCTCCACACCACCTCTTCGAACTGATGCTGGACATAGAAGAGCCAGACACCTGCCACCGAAGCTAAATACATCACCGTCAGTTGTATAAACAGGAATGACTTCAACCCGATCAGCAGGGTCATCAGCACAGTCAGCAGGAGAAGGATCATATTGGTGATATAAACGGATCTTTTTTCCGTTTTCTTCATGCCTCGCTGCGTGAACCGCATACCGATCACGAACAGGAGGAACGGTGCCAGAACAAACAGAAACAGAGGATGCCGGTAACGGCGATATTTCCGCTTCTCAGCCGGAGACAATTGTTCATACTCCTGCAAAGTGAGGGTCCAGACATCTCCGATCCCCCGTTTGTCCAGGTTTCCCACAGTGCTGTGATGGATCGCATGTTGATTGTGCCAGCGGTAATATGGGGTAAATGCCAGGCTTCCCAGGATGGTGCCTGTGATCCGGTTGGCCCGTTCCGATCTGAAAAAGGAACTATGTCCGCAATCGTGGAAAATGATGAACATCCGTACCAGGAATCCGGCAGCTAAAAAGGAGAGCCCCAGCGTAAGCAGCCAGGATACCTGCAGGGATAAGACCATCAGGTACCACACCACCAGGTAGGGTCCCAGTGAATTGATTATCTGCCATATACTCTTTGAGAGTACCGGTTTATTATATCTGTTGATCACACCTACCCATTCGGGTGAACGGGGTGTCGATGTCTTCGTATTGACTTTTTTCTTCTCTGTCATATTATTTCTTCAACTTTGGAAGGAATACCTTCTTCGATTTTTTTCCGTTTGCAAAAATACACAGGATATCAGGGATGAGCCTTCTTTTTTAGAATAAATCTTAATAAATGTGACCAAAAGGAATATGGAGGGATGGAGCTCAGTTTTTATGACTCGGTTAAAGGCTATTACACTTTCGATTTGGATTTCATCCGGAATGCTTCAGGCCCAGCCCTTTCTGGTGAGTGGTACCATTCAGGATGCAGCGGAGGATATGATTTTCCTGGCCCTTTTCCGGGGCGATGGGTTCGTGAAGGTCGACAGCATGGAATCGGACCGGGGTTCATTCTATTTTCTGCTTTCAGATTCCGATCCACCCGGGTTCTACCGGCTAATAGAGGGAACCCCCTCAGGAGAACTTTCAATTGGTGTCTCCGGGGACCGGTCGGTGGAGTTCATTTTCAACCGGGAAGATCTGGAGATCACCATTGCCGGCGGCGGCCCGGAGGGACCTGTGGCCTATTTCGGCGATTCCCGGGAGAACCGGATTTACCGGGAATTCCTGAACTACCAGATGGAGTATGAGTCGGACATTAAGGAAGTCTACTCACATGGGGGTAAGGAGGCAGCCCGTATTTACGAGGAGCTTCAGCTCAACCGCAGACGTTTCATCGATTCGCTCTCGGCCCTGTACCCCGATCTTTACTCCGTTCGTTTGATCCGGGCTAACCGGTCTCCTTTCATTCCCGGTTCGATGCCCCTTTCAGGGAGGATCGATACATTGAGGCTCTGTTATTTCGACCATGCTCCCATCGATGATCCGGCCCTTCTGCATGCCCCTGTATATCCCCTCAGGATCGAGGAGTACCTTTCTCTCTGGAGGGACGATTCCGTCACGGCTGCTGAGCAACAGCAGAAGTTCATCGAGGCGGTGGAGCATATCATGGCCAATACTTCCTACGACCGTGAACTCCGGGAATTCGTGGTGAACTTCCTGATGGACCGGTTCGAGAGTCTGGAGATGGAGTCGGTGCTGGATCATCTGGCGATCCATTACCTGGATGAATGGTGTGAATCGGACATTGCCGAGCTGGTGGAAGCCCGGAAGGAGGGCTCGGCCCGTCTTTCTCCCGGCAGTACCGTCCCCGATTTCGTGATCAGGGATTTCCGGGGAAGGAGCCATGAGCTTTCCCGGA
>CAZOHA010000059.1:0-472 GCA_964579515.1 uncultured Bacteroides sp.
GTTGTTTCAGATACATCCGCTGTCAAACGCGGCGTGGGATTGATGGTGATGGTGAATTCTTTGGATGGACCAACACACTGAACGAAATCATATTCAAAATACGGTGTAACGGTAAACGTGGCTTTTGCCGTATCCAATCCATTATTTACCGCTACAAAAGAGGGTATATTACCCGTTCCATTCGGACCTAATCCAATAGATGGATTATCATTCACCCATTGGAACAATACAGTTCCGCCAGTATTTTCAGAAGTGAATAGTACTTCAGATGTGTTTCCACCATTACAAAGTATTTGATCAGCAGGATCATTTACATGTGCCGTTGGATTTACGTTTACAACAGCTGTAAATACATCGCCCTCACACCCATCATTACTAATTGGTGTTATGGTAAATGTTACTATTTGTATTGTCCGAGTCACATTGTTCGGCGTCCCACTGATATCGCCCGTACCGCTGTTGGCCAGGCCCG
>CAZOHA010000059.1:572-28002 GCA_964579515.1 uncultured Bacteroides sp.
ATCGCCGCATCCGAACAGACCGTCTGAGAGGCCGGGGTGGCCACGCCCTGGGGCTCCGAACGAACCGTCACGGTCGCCGTAAAGGGATCACCGACGCACCCATCGGCGCTGGTCGGGGTGATCGTATAGGTCACCAGCTGATCGGTGCCCGTCACATTGTTCGGCGTCCCACTGATATCGCCCGTACCGCTGTTGGCCAGGCCCGTCACGTTGGTCGTATTGTCGCGCGTCCACGCATAGGTCGTCCCCGCATCCATCCCGTTGCTCGTGCTCAGGATGATATCCGTGATCGCCGCATCCGAACAGACCGTCTGAGAGGCCGGGGTGGCCACGCCCTGGGGCTGCTCAAAGAAATCAATCGCTACATCATCTAAGTCATTGCAGGTGCCAAATGTCTCTGTCCATCGAAATACGTAAGTACCATAATCATCTACAGTTACCGAACTGGATGGGGAAGAAATATTACCAAAAACGGGTGTAACATCCGGACCGCTCACATAGGTCCAGATTCCATCACCGACACTTGGAATTGCGTTGAGTGCTATTGTAAGTACATCACAATCTGAGTCATCAATCCCTGCATTAGCAGTTGGAGCATTATTCTCTAAAAGACCAACATTATGAAAAGCAGCAGGATTACTAACGTTATTATACTCCGTGGTTAACCAATCAGCTGAGCGGGCAGCATCAGCAATACGAACCTCATCAATGATACCGTCAAAAGCCCTGGTCCCACCTCCAAATGCAGATGATGGCTGATTCCCGATGGCAATATCAACTGTAGATCCCGAAGAAATTAATCCTGACTTGGACAGCCCACTACCTACTTCAGAACCATTATGATAAAGCCTCATTTCTGAGCCATCATAAACAGCAGTAACGAACTGCCAGATCCCCATAGTCAAAACATTATCCGGTGGAGGGTAATTGGAAGTATTTCCGCTTGTTCTCAAACGAAACCTGAGATCGGTATTATCATTGGTGCTAAGCATCCACCAGTGATCCTGCACATTAGAACCGGTCGCTTTTGACACAACTCTAGCATCAGGCACTGTAAATGATTCAGGTCGGATCCATGCTGAAATCGTTAATTCAGAACCGGATACATCATAATTGCCCAATTCAATCCTATCAGTAGTAATACTCTCCTCAAAATCCTGAGCTCCAGATGCAATCCCATTAGCATTCACAGAACCTGCAATAGTTCCATCATTCGAACCATATGCGTCGGTTGCATCCTCATTCAGATGATATACTGATATAAAACCATTTGTCCATGTATTTACGGAAGTAGGATCAGAAGCTGGCGTATCGTATCCGAAATAGAGATAGATATCGGTATCAACATCATATTGCAAAATAGGAATCCGAACCCAGGCGATAAATTCACCGGTAGTTGGTTCATAGCTTTCCAGATCATAATCAAGCAGAGTGGTCCCATCTCCCGAGGTAAATACCAGATCCCACCCATTAAGATCATTGACATATCCCCCGTTAATCTCCGTACGTAGATCGTTGTCAGATGAGAAATTGATCAGAACCGGAAAATCAGTATGATCAGATAATCCAGCTACTTGAGATGAGTTTATCGTAATTTCCTTCCGGTAGCAATATCCATCAAGCCAAGACTGAGCCTGAATTGAAGAGGATACACCCAACAGGCAAATAATGAGGAGAAGGAAGAACGGAGAGAACCATTGCCTGAAACCCTGGAACAACCCAAGACCTCCACCTATCCCCTTCCGGGAAAGTAAATGCTGGGGGCTGGTACGTCTGGTTCCGTGCTGGTCGGAAGTCACCTTGGTCAGTTAGATAATGGAAGCTGTCTCAGAACCTGGTATCAAATTCTGAGACAGCTTCATGTTCGTTTCATAGCAACCTAAAGCAAGACTCACAAACGATGAGTTTCGTTGCTTATACGCAATATATACGCGGGTCGTTACCCGAATATAGAAAAATAAACGGGCGATCATCGATTTCAATTTCATGGGCGGACCGGTTTTTCAGCGGTGGAAGAAGTCATGCAGCACCTCCAGGGAGCGGATCTCCCCCATTCCGTCAACGTGGTATTTATAGAACCTGATCAGCTGATCGAGGATAATCTTTCGCTGTCCACTGCTGAATCCTAACTCTGCAACGCTTTGATAATCAGTATTCAAATATCGATTCCATAAAATACTCGTTGCACCGTCGAGCTGCATGTCGGGATCAGCCAGAAGGGGTTCGAACCGGCCGTTGGCCAGATCGAAATAACGGAACTCCTCCGACGGAGCTTTTTGTGGATAAAAACCCAGATATCGCGAAAGTTGAAACATAAAAATAATGTGATAATCGGCCAGCGGAACGGAAAGTGCATCCAGGTAACGGATCGTATTCACCAGGAATTGGGCCAGCATCGGATTGGGCTCCTCCTCCCTGACCACCCGGTAGATGACTTCCGCCATGAAAATAGCCTGGGTACTTTTGGTCAAATCGTAAGGAATGGAATTGAGGGGGAAAGCCCGGCTCACCTCGCTGACCATCTGGAGCTCCCGGTTCGGTTTGTAGTACACTTCCAGATCGAGGATAAACAGAGGCTGGAAAATGTTGGAGCGGTTCTGTTTCCTGGATTTCCTGATTCCTTTGACCATGTAGGACTGACGACCCCACTGTTCGGTGTAACAGTGCACCACCAGGCTCGACTCACCATACCTGGTGGTGTGCAGTACGATTCCTCTGGTCTTCCGTATCATGGATCTTGTTCAGGATCGTCACCGGAGGTCATCCGGGTCAGCGGATGAACAACAGTTTCGTGACATGGGAAAGCGTTCCGTCGGAGTCGGTGAGATAGATCATGTAAACCCCTGTGGCAACGCGGTCTCCCCTGAAATTGGTTCCGTCCCAGAGTGCCTGCCCACCCAGTGATTCCGTTTCAAAAACCAGGTTGCCGCTTATATCCACGATCTTCACGTTGGTCTTTTCTACCAATCCTTTGATGGCCACCGGCCCCTCATAAGTTTCACGAACAGGGTTGGGATAAACCACCACATCGCTGTAATCGGGATTTCCCTCCAGGGCTTCCCCTTTGTAGGAGATGATTCCCCTGTCGGTCCCGAAAAAGACTTCACCGCTCTCACCGTCCACGCAGATATCGGTGATCGAATTGGAGAGCAGGGGACTGTTAGCTGTGGTGAAATGCCGGATCTCTTCCTGACCATCCTCCGAAACCAGGAAAACTCCGCCGCCGGCTGTGCCCAGCCATTTCCGGTTGGCCCCGTCCACCTCGATGGCCGTAACGATCTGAGTTTCCAGCAGGGCATCGGCGAAACCGGTATCGTCATTTCTGGGAATCAGCACCTCCTGTGCGTAGATGAAATCATCGGTAAACAGCCTGTATGGACTGTACATGATCAGGATCCCCTGGTTAGTCCCCAGCCAGAGGTTTCCGTTCTTATCCTCGGCAAATGAACGTACATCGTTGGTGATCACCTTGCCGAACCGGTCCAGAACACTCACCTTTTTGTAGGTGTCGTCGGAGGTGTCGTCGAGGGTGAAATTGTCATCCATGGCGAACAAACCGTTGCCCCGGGGAACGATCACCCATTTATGACCGCTCTGGGTGACCAGGATGCTTCCCAGTGCACTGAATTCACTGATCAGATTATCGGCTCTGTAGCTCTTCCAGGTACCGTCGGCCTTCCTCACCGATATAGGTTCGGATACCCCCGTATTGGTCATCCAGAGATTGCCCTGCGGATCGAAGGTGATCCCGCCGATCCGGACAAAGTTGCCGCCCGGAATGATGGTTTGCAGCGAACTGTTGGCCTCTGTATAACGGATCTTCTCCTCCCCGGGCCTGTACTCAATCAGGCCGTATCCCCATGAACCGGCGAAAAGATGTTCGGGATCGGAGGGATTGACCGCCACGGAAAGCAGATCGCGCACATCCGAGCTGGAACTGGACTCCCATTCTTCATTTCGGAAGGATTCCACCGCCGCCGGGTTAAACAGGTTGTTCCACGAACCGGAAACACCTCCCTGAACCGAATAGAGGATATTCCCGGAAGAGACCATGTCATATACCGTGGAAGTACTGGGGCCATTGGGGATAATGGACCATTTGGAGCCGCCCTGATTGTTGATCAACCCGCCGCCATTATCGGCCAGCCACAGGTCCCCGTTGTCATCCAGGGATGCGGAGACCGGTTTATTGCTGGTCAGTTGCTGTACCACCAGCCAGCTGTCATTGATCAGATGCACTCCCGAATTGTCTACCAGGGAAAGGAACGATCCCTGATTGAGAATCTCCATACACTGGCTTCCCGTGAAATAAGGGTAGGGAGACCAGCTTTCGCCGGTCAGATAGTAAACCTGGTCCTGCTCCCCGGCAGGGTCGTCATAGGATGCGAAAATGGCTCCGTTGAAATAGGCGATGGCATTGTAGGGCCCGGCGGGATCGGGAAGGTCCGTGACCAGTTCCCACGAATTGAAATCGATCAGGAAGGGGTCGGACAGAAGTCCGCGGCGGATCCCTTCCTGGGTGGCAGCGTACAGGTAGGTGCCATCGGAAGTGACCTGGTTCACCTTCAGGGCTTCGCCGTTATCCCCGATGTAATAAGTCTCACTGATCTCCTCTCTCTCCAGATTCAGCAGGATAATACCGAAACCGGTAGATAGATAGACCTGGTTCCCGAGAAAGAAAATACTGTTTATGGATTTATCGCCCGGGATCTGCTTTTTCAGAATATCGGGAATATTCAGGATCACCCCCTCCCGGATAATATCCAGATTGGAATTCTGATAAGCCAGTATCAGGGTCTCCGATTCACCGCTCCATCGCATAGCCGCCACCCCGTTATCGGAGAGTCCGTCGATTTTGGAGATCTTCTCCACTGAATTATCGGTCAGATTATAATAGAATAAGCCCCCGGTGGCCGAACAGTAGATCCGTTCATCGGTGGCTTCCACAAGATTACAGTATTTATACGGAAGATGAGTCCTCCATTGACCCAGTGTGATCTGACCCTGAACCCCGGAAAAGAGACCGAGGAGGGACAAGATCAGGAGTGGAATAATCCGGAAACACATAAGAACGTATTTCTTTATATACGCAGATAGGAACCACATATTACATCGCCTTTAAAAAATCTACCAGGGCTTTTACTGCCCTGGCCCTGTGACTGATGCGGTTTTTCAGTGACAGATCCATTTCGGCGAAGGTAAGGGAGTGCCCCTCCGGTATGAAAACGGGGTCGTACCCGAATCCCTCCTCTCCTGCCGGCTGATGGGTGATCTCCCCCCTGACGATCCCTTCGAATAGATGCTGTTTCCCTTCCATAACCAGGGAGATCACCGTCCGGAACTGTGCCCGGCGATCACTGGTACCTTCCATCTGAAGCAACAGTTTCCGGATATTTCCTTTTGCCGGTTCCATCTCGGGGAATTGTGGAGAGCCGATCCTGGCATAACGGGCCGAGTAGACGCCGGGTGCTCCCCGCAATGCTCCCACCTCCAGTCCGGTATCGTCTGCAAAACAGCTGCATTCGCAACGGTGATAAATGTACCATGCCTTCTGAGAAGCATTCTCCTCCAGTGTCTCGTGATCTTCGGGAATCTCGCCGCTGAATCCGACTTCAGCCAATCCTCTGAGCAGGTAGGGCGGACCCAGCATTTCACCGACTTCCTTCAGCTTATGGGGATTATTCGTGGCAAATATCAATTCCATACGGGGTCATCAGATACATACAGGGTCATAAGAAAACAGAGGCCGCCCCTGCTGAGACAGCCCCCTCAAACATACAAAAAAAAAGAAGGTTTAAACACTCCCGGTGGCCCTGAATCCGCCGGATACTTTGGCCGGCTTCGGATTCAGGCACATGACCGGCAGGTTTTCCGGATTGGCCAGGATGTATTGCTCCGGTGCTCCGAGCACATAATCGACCCAGCGAATGTCTCTTGTGGCCATCACCAGGATCAGATCGGCCGAATGCTCCTTGGCAAAACTGACGATCTCCTTCTTGAAACTCTCTTTGCCGGTGGAGGTCATAATCTCATAATCCACGTCATGACCCTTCAGAAAGGTCTCGATGAACTTGATGTTGGACAGGATCTTGCGTTTGAAGCCCTTGTCCTTGGTCTTTGATTTCAGAATGATGAATCTGGCCTGGAAATTTCTGGCCAGATAATAGATCCAGTTGGCTTTCTCTTTGTTCTCCTGCCTGAAATCGATGGGAAGCAGGATGGTGTCGATGGACTGCTTTACAGGTTTGCCCTGCACCACCAGAAAGGGAATCCTCGAAGAGACAACCACCTTGAGCGCTTTACTTCCGAACAACTTCTGGGCGCCCTTCATGCCATGGGTACCCATGATGATCATTTCTGCCTTTAGCTCTTTGGCGGTCTCCCCGATGGCATGGAAAATGCTTCCTTCCACCACCATGATATGGGGTTGCACTCCCGTCTCTTTCGAAAGGGTCGCTGCAGATTCGACGAGCTTCTTCTTCTTGGCTTCGATCTTATTCTCATCATCGACGATATGAAGCAGCAGGACCTCCCTGTTCAGGATCTTGGAGATATATACAGCGTGCTGAAAAGCGTTCTCCACCACATGGGTAAAATCCCACGGAACGATAATTGGCCTTTCTAACTGTTCCATTATATTTTATATTTTTGGTGATGACGATATCTGCAGCCCCGGCTCCGTCTACAAGTTATGAATTTATTCTTCACATCATACAGAAGCAGTTTCTTTTTTTTTCTGTTTATAACTTCTGTATCCTGCATGAACCGGGGCTTTGCTCAGGAGAGAACAATTTACTCCACTCCCTGGATCCAGGAAGTAGATCTTCCTTCACACTACCGGGATATTCCCAATACCTCCTTTTTCCTGGACGACAAAGGACACCTTTTTATCGGCAAGGAAAACGGGCTGACCATCTTCGACGGAAAAGAGTTCCGCCATATCCACCTGAAAGGGCCGGTATTCGTTGCCGGGGGATCGGCCGACACCGTTTTCTATACCGCCAGGAACGACGTGGGTTTGCTGACCCGAAACAGTGAAGGGTACTATGTCCATTCTTCCAGGAACTACCTGATTCCCTCCTCACAGCGTACATTTATCCCTTCCCGGCTGGTCGTTCACGGACCCACCCTGCTGATCAATTCAAATGAGGGTGTGTTGACTATCACCGGCAACCACGTGGTAAGAATCCCCTCCCTCGGGAAGGCAACCAGACTTTTTCAGGCAGACGAACAACTATTCCTGTCGGTTCAGGGAAGAGGAATCCTGAAATGGTCCGGAGAAAAGTTTGATATGTGGCTGAGCCAGGATCAGACCGGGGGTGATCCACCGCTGCTGCTGGCCAGCGGTCCTGAAAACTGGCTGATTCTGACCTCTGCAGGCAGGTTCTACCGTAAGGAGAAACGGGCGGGATCAGAGCCGGTCGAGGAAGGCTTTTTCCCCGATCCTGAGCAGATCAGGTTCATTGATCAAATAGATCACCGTTATTTACTGGCCGAACTGAAGGATAAAGGTATCTGCATCCTGGATCACAGGGGGCAAATGATCAATATGCTGGGTGCTAAAGATGGGCTGCCCGACCACCTGATCCGGCAGATCATTCCACGCCGCGGACAGGAAATATGGCTCCTCTCTCCCCACTCCCTCCACAAACTCTACTATCCCTCTTCGCTCAACGTTCTCGATCTGCATGATCTTCATATCGGCAGGATACTCAAAACAGTGGTCACCGGTGAAGAGGCAATTTTCGGAACCAGTCAGGGATTGTACCGTGCCTGGAAAGAGGGGGAAACGACTGACCGGTGGATGCTGTCCGGGCTCTCTCCGGGGATCCGTGAGCCCGTCCATCTGCTGGCACGTTCCGGCAGGCGGGTATTCTCCGCAGGGACCGGAAGTTTGATGGTTACCGTTCAGAACTCCACCCATCGGATCGACTCTGGCAGCTTTACCGGGCTTCTTGCACCCGATCCCCTCACGGTGATCGCCTCCGATGAGCATGGCCTTTTCCGGTATAATGATACCGGCTCCGGATGGGAGGCTCTGAACATTGCACCGGATCTGCCCTATTCTCATTCCTTTACCGCATTCGACGGCCAGATCTTCTTTCTTTGCCAGAACGGAATCTACCGCCTCACCGACGATCTGGACAGAGCGATCACGATTCCATCCTATCTGGAAGACCGGTTATTCAGGCTGCTGGCACTGAACGGGCACCTTTACCTGGTGGGGAATGCCCAGGTATTTCGCTACGAAGCGGCCGAAGACACCTTTATCCCCCTCCCGTCGGGCAGGATAACAGAAGTGCTGGCCCGGTGCACCGGAATCGAGATGGACCCGTCCGGAACCTACTGGCTGGTAGAACAGGATGGAAAGATACGATCACGGGTGATCCAAACTGCCAGCCTGGAGGCCCCTGACAGTGATCATGTCCTGTTCCCGGTTCTGCAGCACGTGGGAGAGATCATCGGTCTGGAGGTGATCGACAGCATGTTGTTCATCAGCGGGAGGCACCAACTCTCCATGTTCGATCTGAAACACCTGCAGGGATACTTCAATCACTTCTCGGTCAGACTGGAGGATTTCAGTGTGGTCGGGGATGAAATCACCTGTCACCTGGGAGGACTGGAATTTCAAAGTGTCCCTGAACCTCTCTTCCGGTATCGACTGCATCCCGGTGAAGAGGAATGGTCGGAATGGAGCACTTCCAGAGAGCTGAAGATAGACGGGCTGAGGCACGGAGCAATGCGGATCGAAGTGCAGGCAAAAGACCTGTATGGCAGAATTTCCGAACCCGTCGAGCGCTCATTTACGGTGGAGCCCCCACTCTATCTGACCTGGTATGCCTGTGTTTTCTATGTCCTGGCGGCCCTGGTGCTGCTGTTCCTTTTCCAGAAGTGGAGGCTGTTGAGTAATCAGAGAGCAGAGTCGCGGATATCCAGACTGATGCAGGGCAAGCTGGAAGACCTGACAATGCAGAAGGAGCGCTCCGATAAGCTGGTGGAAGAGGTGCTTCCAGGAAAGACCGCCAGCCAGATCAGAGCCCAGGGGAAGGCCAAGTGGGACAAATATGAAAGGGCCACTGTTCTGTTTTCCGATATACAAGGATTTACCCGGATTGCAGAAGAGATGAATCCCGAGGTGCTGATCGATGAGCTGGATAAATTTTTCTTCCATTTCGATTCGGTGGTGGAGAAATACAACATTGAAAAGATCAAAACCATCGGAGACGCCTATATGGCGGCCGGCGGAATCCCGGAAAAAAACAGCACCAATCCTGTGGAGGTGGTGCTGGCTGCCCTGGAGATGCAGTCCTATATGCAGCAGCTCAAGCAGACGAAGGCCGAGATATGGGACCTGCGGATCGGGATCCATACCGGACCGGTGATCGCAGGCGTGGTGGGTCACAAGAAGGTTTCATATGACCTTTGGGGCGATACTGTCAATACCGCTTCCCGGATGGAGTCATCGGGAATGCCCGGAAAGGTGAATATTTCCGGGGTGACCTACGGAATGGTTAAAGATTATTTCATCTGCGAATACCGGGGCAAACTGCCGGTCAAATACAAGGGTAACATCGACATGTACTTCGTGAAAGGCCTCCGTCCGGAGCTCTCGGTGGACCTGAAGGAGATCCCCAATAAGCGCTTTTTCATTAAGCTCCAGCTTCTGAGACTGGGAGATCTGGAAGAGAGAGTCCTCGAAGGCATTCTGAAAGATCTGCCCGAAACGCTCCACTTTCACACGGTCGCTCACGCCAGGAAGGTGTATGAACAGTCCTACCTGCTCTGCCGTGCCGAAGAGACCGAGCAGGAGGACCGGCTGCTGGTGCGCACTGCCGCCCTTTTGCTGTTCACCGGACTCACCCAGTCTTTCTCCAATTTTGAGAACCGTTCCGTAGTGATTGCCAGGGACATTCTTCCGGATTTCAAATATTCCGAGACTCAGATCGATCAGATATGCAACCTGATCCTGGCTACCAAAATCCCCTTTCAGCCCCATAACCGGCTTGAAATGATTCTGATCGACGCCAGAATGGAATATGTGGGACGTTCCGATTACCTGGACCAGATCAGGCTGCATTACAAGGAGGTCACAGCCAATGGCCTAAAGTTCAACGGCCAGCAATTTAAGAATCAGCAGCTTGAGATCCTCTATAATTTCGAGTTTTTTACCATCGGAGGTCAGCGCCTCAGAGAGATTCCCGGAGAGGAACAGATGTCCAGGCTTGAACAGGAAAGATGGATTTAAAACATCCTTCTAAAACATCTGATGGATATTGTCGCTGAGGTCGGGAATATGTACTTTTGACCACAGCTTCCGCCTAAAATCTTATCGGATATGGATCTTGACTGGAAAAATCTTGGCTTCAGTATCAGAAAAACAGATTACAATGTAAGATGTGTATACCGGGACGGTCAGTGGGGTGAACTGGAGGTCTCCACCGAGGAAACGATCCCTATCCATATCGGTGCCACCTGTCTCCATTACGGACAGGAGTCCTTCGAAGGACTGAAAGCGTTCAGGGGGGCTGATGGCCGGATCAGGTTGTTCAGGTACAATGAGAATGCCAAAAGAATGCAGAACTCGGCAGAGGGAATCCTGCTGGCAAAAGTGCCCGAAGGGCTTTTCATGGAAGCCGTGGAAAAAGTGGTGGACCTGAACAGGAAATGGGTCCCTCCGCATGGTACGGGCGCGTCGCTCTATATCCGTCCGCTTCTGATCGGAACCGGTCCTGAAGTGGGAGTCCGGCCCGCGAAAGAATACACTTTCCTGGTGTTTGTCATGCCCGTTGGTCCCTATTTCAAGGAGGGTTTCAAACCGGTCGATATGATGATATGCCGGGACCACGACAGGGCTGCACCTCTCGGAACCGGTCACCTGAAGGTGGGCGGGAATTATGCAGCAAGCATGAGTTCAGTGGCCGAAGCACACAGGAAAGGTTTTGCCACGGCCATGTACCTCGATGCCAGGGAAAAGAAGTATATCGATGAATGCGGGCCCGCCAATTTCTTCGGAATTAAGAATGAAACCTACATTACCCCCAGTTCCCGCTCCATTCTTCCTTCCATCACCAACAAGAGCCTTCAGACCATTGCGAAGGACATGGGAATGAAGGTGGATAACAGGCAGGTTCCGGTGGAAGAGCTCGCTGAATTCGAAGAAGCGGGTGCCTGTGGCACAGCGGCTGTGATCACTCCTATCCGGAAGGTGGTGGATCCTGACCAGGAAGTGACCTATTCATTCGGTGACGGTGAAAACCCCGGGCCCCTCACCACCAGGCTATACGAGACCCTCACCGGTATTCAGAACGGCGACCTGAAGGACCCTTACGGCTGGATCAAGATTCTGGATTAAATTTCTATCTTTGCCTGAGCCATTTTTGGGGCAATGTCAAAGAAGGAAAGCAGCACATACCGGCGCAGGATCCGCAGTGGCTACCTCACCTCCATTATCAGTATCTCCCTGGTTCTTCTGCTGCTGGGCGTGATGGGTCTTCTTCTGATCAACGGCAGGAACATCAAGAAACAGGTGATGGAGAGCATCGGTTTCAATGTGATCCTGAAGGAGAATATCCGTGAAGCCGATATCTACCAGTTACAAAAGGTGCTGGATGCCAGGGATTACGTACTTTCCACCGAATATATCACCAAAGAAGAAGCTGCCCTGGAAACGGAGCAGATGCTGGGAGAGGATTTTATCCGTTTTCTGGGATACAATCCTCTGCCTCCCTCCATCAGGGTCAGACTCTATCAACAGTGGACCCATCCCGACTCGGTCATGATGATCGAAAGAGACCTGATGCAGTACGACTCCATTGAAGAGGTGTATTACAAAAAAACATTGCTTTACGCCGTGCATGAGAATATCCGGCAGATCTCCATAGTGATCCTGGGTTTCTCGATCCTGCTGGCTCTGATCTCGGTCACCCTGATCAACAACACCATCCGGCTTTCCATCTATTCGAAGCGATTCATCATCAACACTATGCAACTGGTTGGAGCCACCCGGGGATTCATCAGGAGGCCGTTCCTTTACCGGAGTGCCGTTCTCGGTTTTACCGGGAGCCTGATCGCCCTGGTGGTGCTGCTCGGCCTGGTCTATTTGCTTCAGGAAGAATTCGAGGGAGTGATCTCCCTGAGAGACTATGACATGCTGGCCGCCCTGGCGCTGGGAGTGATCCTCCTGGGGGTGATCCTCAACTGGATCTCCACTTTTTTTGCTGTCAACAAATACCTGAATATCAAAACAGATAAGCTTTACTAGATATAAGAAATGAGTAAGAAAAAGACTGTCAAGGAAAAATTTGCGCTGGACAAGGAAAATTACATGTGGCTGATCGTCGGATTTGTGATCATATTGCTGGGGTTCATCCTGATGATCGGGGGCAAGTCGGAGGATCCGGCCGTTTTCAATGAAGATGAGATTTTCAGCTTCCGGAGAATCACCCTGGCACCGATGGTCGTACTGGCCGGGTTCGTTTTCGAAATCTGGGCCATCATGAAAAAACCCCGCAACCGCAACACGGAGGAATGACCTGGATCGAAGCGCTGATCCTTGGTTTGGTCCAGGGACTTACCGAATTTCTGCCGGTAAGCAGCAGTGGCCATCTGGAGATAGGAAAAGTACTGCTGAACGTCGAGCTGAAAGAAGACCTCACCTTCACTGTCCTGGTCCATTTCGCCACGGTACTCAGCACCATAACTGTTTTCTTCCGGGATCTCCGGGGGCTGGTCTCCGGTTTGTTTGCTTTCCGGTGGAACGATGAAACTGTCTTTATTGCCAAAATTCTCCTTTCGATGGTTCCCGTTCTTCTGGTGGGAATGTTCTACCGGGAAGAGGTGGAACAACTTTTCTCAGGCAATCTGGTGCTGGTGGGCAGTGCTCTGCTCGTTACCGCTTTTCTCCTGATTTCCACCCAGGTGGTGAAGAGAGGGAACAAGAGGATCCCTTTCCCGGATGCGCTGGTGATGGGATTGGCACAGGCCGCCGCCGTGATACCGGGCATCTCCCGGTCCGGCGCCACGATCTCCGCCGGCCTGTTATTAAAAAATGACCGTGCCGAAACCGCCCGCTTCTCCTTCCTGATGGTTCTGTTACCTATCATCGGTGCGGCATTGCTTGATATCATATCCATTGCCTCCGGTCCCCCGGAACGCACCATCGGAACAGTCCCCCTCCTCATCGGTTTTCTTGCCGCCTATTTCTCTGGATACCTGGCCTGCCGCTGGATGATCAACCTGGTGAAGAAGGGAAATCTTTTCTGGTTTGCCCTGTATTGTGCGGTGGCAGGCACTATCTCCATCGTTCTTTCATAACCAATGGATTTCACTCTTCCAGAAACATACCTGAACGGGGCTGTTCTTTATCTGGACAAGCCCCTGAAATGGACCTCCTTCGATGTGGTCAACAAGGTGCGGCGATCGCTCCGGCAGTACCTGGGGATCAGGAAGATCAAAGTCGGTCATACCGGTACCCTCGATCCCCTTGCCACCGGACTGATCATCCTTTGCACCGGTAAAGCCACGAAACAGATCCTGCATTTTCAGGATATGGACAAAGAGTACGAAGCGGTGATCCGGACAGGTGCCACCACCCCCTCGTTCGATCTGGAAACCTCCATCGACCGGCATTACCCGTGGGAACATATCACCAGGGAAGAAGTGGGGAGGGCCCTTGATCGTTTTACCGGTAAACAGGAGCAGGTGCCCCCGGTTTTCTCAGCAAAAAGCGTGGATGGAAAGAGGGCATATGATATGGCGAGAAAGGGACTGGAGATCGTATTGAAACCCCATCCCATAGAAATTTACTCCCTGGAATTGCTTCAGTTCGTCCCGCCGGAGATCCGCCTGAAGATCAGCTGCAGCAAAGGAACCTATATCCGGTCACTCGCCAGGGACATCGGTTTCTGCCTCGGATCGGGCGCACATCTTTCCGGCCTCAGGCGCACCAGAATCGGGCCTCATCATGTGGATCAGTCCATTTCCATCGAGAAGTTTTTGGAAAACCTTAAACCTTTGTAACAATTGAGTGTTTTTTACGTATAACGAACCTTGCAGCAGCCACCCAATCCGATCATACCTTATGAAGTTATCCCAGTACAAATTTAATCTGCCTCAGGAGCTCATTGCAAAATTTCCGGCCAAGAACCGCGATGAATCCAGATTGATGGTCCTGCATCGAGAATCGAAGAAAATTGAACACCGCACTTTCAAGGAGATCATCGATTATTTCAAGGACCAGGATGTGATGGTCTTCAACGACACGAAAGTGTTCCCGGCCAGGCTTTATGGGAATAAAGAGAAGACCGGGGCGGAGATTGAAGTTTTTCTGCTTCGGGAACTGAACCGTGAACAAAGGCTCTGGGATGTTCTGGTGGACCCTGCCCGCAAGATACGGATCGGCAACAAGCTCTATTTCGGTGAAGACGACATTCTGGTTGCCGAGGTGATCGATAATACCACTTCCCGGGGCCGCACCCTGCGCTTTTTGTACGACGGTGATTACGATGATTTCAAAAAGACCCTGTTTGAACTGGGGGAAACACCGCTTCCGAAATTTATCGACAGGAAGGTGGAACCGGAGGACAGGGACCGCTACCAGACTGTCTATGCCAAACATGAGGGTGCGGTGGCCGCTCCCACTGCGGGCATGCATTTCAGCCGTGAACTATTGAAAAGACTCGAGATCAAAGGGATCAATTTCGCCTACATTACACTGCATGTGGGGCTGGGAAATTTCCGTACCGTGGATGTGGAGGATCTGACCAAGCATAAAATGGATTCCGAGCGGATCAGGATCGAATCGGAGGCCGCCAGGATCGTCAATGCAGCCAAAGAAGGAAAGAACAATGTTTGTGCGGTGGGAACCACTGTCATGCGCACCCTTGAAAGTTCGGTTTCCACCGACGGAATGCTGAAGGAGTATGACGGGTGGACCAATAAATTCATTTTCCCTCCTTATGAATTCAGTGTTCCCAACCGGATGGTCTCCAATTTCCATCTCCCCTATTCCACCCTTCTGATGATGGTTTCGGCTTTCGCGGGATATGATTACCTGATGAATGCCTACGAAGTTGCCATCAAGGAATCATACAGATTCGGGACTTATGGTGATGCCATGCTGATCCTGTAAATCTGCCTGGTATGCCCATTCTGAACTCCATTATTTCATGGGTGAATGTCAAACGGCTTCACCAGATCGAATTATTCAGGAAGTATCCTTTCGATGTTCAGCAGGAGGTGTTTACCAGGCTGATCGGCCAGTCCGCCAGGACCACCTGGGGGATTCAGTACGGATACGATACCATCGACTCGATCCGGGACTTCCAGCAGAGGGTTCCCATAAGTACCTATGATGATCTGAAACCCTATATTGACCGGCTGAGGCAGGGTGAGCAGAATCTGCTCTGGCCGACGGAGATCCGCTGGTTCGCCAAATCATCAGGGACCACCGCTGACAAAAGCAAATTTATCCCTGTGAGCAATGAGGCGCTGGAGGATTGTCACTTCAGGGGCGGGAAAGATATCATCGCGTTCTACACCAAACAGAGACCCGAAAACGGGATCCTGAAAGGGAAAGGGCTTACTCTGGGTGGCAGCACCGAAATCAACAATTTCAGCAACCAGTCCTTTTATGGTGACCTTTCAGCGGTAATTATCGAAAATCTGCCCTTCTGGGCGCAATTCATACGGACCCCGGCGGCGGAGATCGCACTGATCCCCGACTTCGAAGATAAACTGGAAAAGATCATCCGCCATACCATTTATGAGAATGTCACCAACATTGCCGGTGTACCCTCCTGGAACCTGGTCCTTCTGCGCAAAGTACTGGAGCATACAGGGAAAGAGCATATCCTGGAAGTGTGGCCCAACCTGGAACTCTTCACCCATGGAGGAGTCAGCTTCAAGCCCTACCGGGAGCAATATAAAAAGCTGATCCCCTCCGACAAAATGAACTACCTGGAAACCTACAATGCATCGGAAGGTTTTTTCGGGATCCAGGACGATCTGACGCGCGATGATATGTTGCTGATGCTCGATCTGGGCATATTTTATGAGTTCGTTCCCGTGGATCATCTGGACGATCCGGAACCCCAGGCCATTACCGTTGCAGATGTGGAGATGGGGGTGAATTATGCCATGATCATCTCCACCAACGGTGGATTGTGGCGTTACATGATCGGGGATACCGTCGTCTTCACCTCCCTTTTTCCACACCGGATCAAAATATCGGGCCGCACCAAGTATTTTATCAATGCTTTTGGCGAAGAGGTGATCCTGGAGAATGCCGAGAGCGCTCTGATGTCGGCCTGTCAATTGACCGGTGCCATTGTGAAGGAATATACGGCAGGGCCTGTTTACATGGGGGACAGTGCCCGGGGAGGACATGAATGGATGATCGAGTTTGAAGCACCCCCGGACGACCCGGAAAAGTTCAGGATGGAATTGGACCGGAAACTCAGAGAGGTCAATTCGGATTATGAAGCCAAGCGTCATAAGGACATCACCCTTCAGGCACCGAAGATCGTCACACTGGCCTCCGGTACTTTTTACCGGTGGATGCAGCAGAGGGGAAAGCTGGGCGGCCAGAACAAGATACCCAGGCTCTCCAACGAGCGCAAGTATTTAGATGAATTGACCGATCTGATAACCCGATAAAAGTTACTATCTTTAGTTGGATTCTTAATTAAACCGAAAGATATGCATGTGGCCGTCGCTGGAAATATCGGCTCCGGCAAAACCACCCTTGCCAGCCTGCTGGGAAAACATTACGCCTGGGAGGCGCAATATGAGGATGTGGATGACAATCCCTACCTCAACGATTTTTACCAGGATATGCAGCGCTGGTCATTCAATCTCCAGATTTATTTTCTGAACAGCCGCTTCAGCCATATCGTCAGGATCAGGCAGTCGGGGAAGAAAATCATACAGGACCGTACGATCTATGAAGATGCCTATATCTTCGCTCCCAACCTCCACAGCATGGGTCTGATGAGTACGCGGGATTTTGAGAACTACTTCGCCCTGTTCAACCTGATGAGTTCATTGATCGACCCGCCCGATCTCCTGATCTACCTGCGGGCTTCGATCCCCACCCTGGTGGAGCAGATCCAGCAGAGGGGCCGGAAGTATGAGAACAATATCCGGCTCGACTACCTGAAGCACCTGAACGAGCGGTATGAGGCGTGGGTGGAGACCTACAACCTGGGTAAGATGCTGATTATCGATGTGGACCATATCAATTTCCGGGACAAACCCGAGGATCTGAGTACAGTCATTGACCGGGTCAATGCCGAGATCCACGGTCTGTTCTGATCACCCCTCAGGGCTGATTCCTCAGCGCTTCATCTAGTTTATTGCGCAACTGCAGTGGAATCGTCCCTGGGAACGAAGACCACGTCCACAACGTTCGGACCGGAATAGAACTCCTCCATCACCTTCTGAATGTCGCCGGGGGTCAGTGCCCTGGCGATGTTTTCATAGTTGTCGGGATCGTTATAGTTGATACCGTGGAGGTAATACTCATACAAAGTGTTGAGATAGTAAGAATTATGCTCCTTGTTCTCTTCCCTGTCCTTCAGAATATTCTCCACTGTCTTCGACAGATCGGTTTCTGAGGGGCCCTCCGCTGCCAGTTTCTCCAGTTCAGCATAAACCTTTGCTTTCAGATCCTCCGCTCTCTCGGGATCACAATCGAACGCGATCCGCATGGTGGCCTTTTCCACCGGTAACCGGCTTAAACCGGTTCGGATACCCACCCCGTAGGTGCCTCCCTCCTCTTCCCTGATGGTCTCGACATATCTGAGATCCAATACTCCCTGGATCACCCTCAGCACCATCCGGTGATAGGGATTATACTCCATATCCTTGTTGATCACAATATTCACATTGGCTTTCGGGGTCTCCAGGGAAAGAGGGATGGTCCTGGTCACCACTCCTTCGGGCTCATACACTTTCCGGTCGATCCATTTCTCTTCACGCGATTCATCCTCAATGGATCCCAGATACTTCCGGACCAGTGCCCTGACCTCCTCCTGCTCCATATTTCCGACGATCACAAAGAGGAAGTCGCTGGCATCGGCGAACCGGTCAGTATAGACCTCTCTGACCAGCTCGTACCGGATATCCTCCAGGTACTCCTTATTGAAGATCCGGGTGCGGGGATGATGGTCGGTCAGGATCAGATTCAGGGAGTCGCTCATGATCTTCTGGGGATTGTTGTTCATATTCTCCACGAAAGCCATGTATCTGGCCATAATGGCATCGTGTGCCTCCTGATCGAACCTGGGCTGATTGAAATGGAGATAGATCAGCTGCATCAGGGCCTCCATGTCCCCGGGGCTGGCCGTGCCGTTCAGCCCCTCCGAAAGGTATCCCAGATTGAGCTGAAGAGATACATTTTTTCCCGCCAGCATCTTCTGCAATGCGGTGGCGTCGAACTCTCCCACCCCGTAATAATCCACCAGTGCGGTGAGGAAATCAGCCGTGGGCAGGGCCTCTTCATCATATAAAGAGGTGCCGCCTTCGCTGTAAGCCCGGACCTGAACCTGATCCTTTTCGTAATCGGCGTGACGGAAAACCACCCTGGCACCGTTCTCCAGGGTCCATTCCACAGCATCGAGAACCTCCAGGTTTTTCTGTTCCTCGATGGCGGCCAGAGCCAGCTCTTCGGTTACCAGTGATTCAGCCGGTAGAGCATCCTTATAAGGATCGATGTCGGCCATGGCCACCTCCTGGAAAATCGACTCCGCCTCTGACCGGGTCAGATGTTCAATGCCCTCTCCTTCGGGCCCCTGAATAACCATCACCCGGTTTATATCAGTGATCCAGCGGTCGAGATGATTGTCAAAATCCTCCAGAGTGATTGTAGGGAGGATGGCCTGAACCAACTGGTAGTCGGCCTCGGTCGACAAAAATGCCTTATTCTCCAGATAGTGGGTCACATATTCATTCACATACTCCTCATTGGTGATCTTGTCCCGTTCCCGGTAACGTTTTTCCCAGCGGGTCAGTATCTCCGCCCTGGTCCGGTCCAGTTCTCCCTGTGTAAATCCATGTCTGTCCACCCGCTCCAGTTCGGTAATCAGTGCCCTGAACCCATCCATCTCCTGGTTAGGTTTCGGTATCATAACCGCCGAAAGAGCTTCATATCCCCTGGCGAAATCCCCGTAATTGATCACACCTACCACGAATGGAGGATCACCCTTCTGCAGCCTCTCCTCGAGCCGCCGGCTCATCATCTGGTTGAAAAGGGTCTGGATATACTCCTCCCTGAGATCCAGAATGGTCTCCGGTCCTTTCTCGGGTATCCGGTGCCTGATCAGGTAACGGACCAGGGTCTGGTCGGCCTCCTTATCGGTCACCAGACCGAAAACCAGATCGGAATGATCGGGAATCTCAAAGAACGGCCGCTCGGGAGCGTCCTCCACTGCAGGGATTCCGGAGAATAGCGTTTTCACTTTCTCTTCCATCTCACCGGCATCGAAGTCCCCCGCCATGGCGATGGCCTGAAGGTCGGTACGGTACCAGGTATGGTAAAAATCCCTCAGGGCGTCATACTCAAAATTTTCAATAACCTCCAGGTCGCCGATCACATCTCTCTCGGCGAACTTCGAATTGGGATAGAGGTAGGGCATGGAAGCTTCATACATCCGGAACTGAGCTGTGCGCCTGGTCCGCCACTCCTCTTTGATCACCCCCCTTTCAGCATCGATCTCATCCTCCTTCAGCGACAGATAATTGGACCAGTCATGCAGGATCAGCAGACTGGTATCGATCACTCCGGGCTTATTGATAGGGACATCACTCAGATTATAGACGGTCTGGTTCTGACTGGTGTATGCATTGATATTTTCACCGAAGGCCACACCATGCCGCTCCAGAAAATCGATGATACCTTTGTCGGGAAAATGTTTCGTCCCGTTAAAGGCCATATGCTCGAGAAAATGGGCCAGCCCGTCCTGATGATCCTCTTCCAGGAGAGCACCCACATTCTGAATGATATAGAAGGAGGCCCTGTTTTTGGGCTCCTGGTTGGATTTGATATAGTAGGTCATCCCGTTCTCCAGTACCCCGTATCGTACTGTTTCATCGTTGGGCAATGGTTGCATGGGACCGGCCTGCTGAGCCTGGAGAAAACTCCATAAGGGGAGTATAAATGCCGCGGCTATGGAACTGTATTTTTTCATGGTGAAATCTGGTTAATCTGCCATATTATCTTAATGAGATCCTGAAATTAACGATTACTAAACAACCATAGTGCCTGATTGATCACTATTTTGCGCAAAAATTGATCTCCTTTCTGATTCTTTTTCATAATTTTCTGGATAAACCACTATACCGGACAACCATGCGCTTTTCACGAAGAAATTTCCTCCGGCTCTCCGGAGCAGGTATTGCAGCCTCCCAGGCTCCGGGTCTCCTGGCAGCACCGAGATTCCGTCACCGTCGTAACCCCGCATCAGAACCACCCTTTCAGCTGGGTATTGCCTCCTATACCTTCCGGGAGTTCACTCTCGAAGATACAATCGACATGACCAGCCGGCTTCAGATCCCCAAACTGTGCCTGAAAAGTATGCACATGCCTCTGGACGCAAGCCGGGAGGAGATCCTGGAACGGGCCGCCAAAGTCCGGGAAGCCGGCATCGGACTGTACGCAGCAGGAGTGGTTTATATGAAAGACCGGCAGGAGGTCGACAATGCATTCGACTACGCAAAGACCGCCGGAATGGAGATGATCGTCGGTGTGCCTGAGCATGAAATGCTGGAGTACTGCAACCGGAAGGTTCAGGAGAGCGGCATCGCACTGGCCATCCATAACCACGGGCCCGGAGACGAGCGTTACCCATCCCCTGAGAGTGCATACGAAAAGATCAGCCAGATGGACCCGAAGATGGGGCTTTGCGTGGATATCGGTCATACAGCCCGTCTCGGTCTCGATCCCTCACGTGAGGTGCAGAGATTCCTCTACCGGGTCCATGACATCCATATCAAAGACGAGGACCAGGCCGCACCCGAAGGTAAAACCTGTGAGATCGGACACGGGGTGATCGATATTCCCGGATTCCTGAGGATGCTGGTGAGGCAGAATTACAGCCGGGTGGTCAGTTTCGAATTTGAAAAGGACGCCGAGGATCCCCTTCCGGGGCTCGCCGAATCGGTGGGTTACGTAAGGGGTGTCCTGGATATAATTACCTGAAAAAACAGAGATCTCGCTGCATTATTTGCGGCAAGAGGTCACACTTTTTTCATAGTTTTATTTACTTTTGCATCGCTTGAATAGCTGATAATTGTATGTATTTGATTATTAGTACTTTATCTAAATGTATGGTAGCACTTATGTGAAGCTGCCTCCTGCGGTGACAGGAGGCTTTCTCAGGTACTGGCTGAGCCTTTTCGAGCTCTGTCTTATCTCCTCCTATAAATTCCTCCGCATCAAAATCCGGGTCTGATACTCCCTTTTCCCATTCTTGCACCTGGTCGCCTGCCGGCCAGGGGTTACCTGTTTGTATCACCTTCCATAAAGAATCGGAAAAACAATGAAAACGTATCAAACCATATCACGGGAGCTGGAGCAGACTTTTCAGTCCAGCGGTTATTTCACAGGGAACCGGATCCCCTCGCATTACTTTGAAACATCCGGAACGGGAGAGAGCGATATTGCCCTTCATGCGGGTTCCTATCACCTGGCACTGAAAGCCGCCAATATCGATATGTGCAATATTATGACCTACTCATCGATTCTTCCTTCGATCGCACGCAGGGTGGAGCGGCCCGCCTCCATCACCCACGGTGCGGTCATGGAATCGATCATGTCGGTATGCAATGCCGGCAAGGGGCAGCAGGCAACGGCCGGGATCATCTATTCCTGGCTTTATGACCGGACCGATGGCACATGCTACGGCGGACTGGTCTGTGAACATGAGGGCAATTACGATCTGCAGGAGCTCGAGAGAAGACTAAAGGCGAGTCTGGAAGAGTTGTATCAGAACGGCTACTCCGACAATTTCAACCTCGGCGAGCCCCATATCCTCTCCGAATCCTTCATTCCCAGAAAGACGTACGGAACCGCGCTGACCGCGCTCTGTTTCACCTCCTACTTTCATCCTGTTATCAAAGCCTGACCCATCATGCAGCCATTCGGTGACCTTCCGCAGGAGTACTGCAACCGGGAAAACTCCCGTTTCGTCCTGGTGCCGGTCCCGTTCGACGGAACCAGCACCTGGATCAAAGGAGCCGACAGGGGTCCGGCAGCGATTATCGAGGCCTCGGCTCAGCTGGAGCTGTATGACATTGAGACCGGTAGTGAA
Organism: uncultured Bacteroides sp.; assembly: GCA_964579515.1. GTDB lineage: Bacteria > Bacteroidota > Bacteroidia > Bacteroidales. The sequence goes on from CAZOHA010000059.1 coordinate 22,880, forward strand.
GTCTGCCGGAAGGGGATCCATACCGATCGTCCGGTGGCATGCGGCCCGTCACCGGAATCGATGGTCGCCTCGGTGGAGGAAGTTGTCAGGGAATGGATCGGAAAGGAGAAACTCGTGGGATGCATAGGGGGTGAACACAGTATCTCGGTGGGTGCTGTCAATGCTCATCTCGGGAAATACCCGGAGATGTCGGTCCTTCAGCTGGATGCCCACACCGACCTGCGGCCCGAATACGAGGGCAGCCCGTACAACCACGCCTGCACAATGGCCAGAATACGGGAGCTTTGTCCGGTCACACAGGTCGGCATTCGCTCCATGGACAGTTCCGAAAAAGAGTTTCTGGAGCCCGGCCGGGTATTCTTCCAGCAAGAGATCCGACAGGAAGAGGATTGGATGGACCGGGTAACCGGCACCCTGAACAAGCAGGTCTACCTGACCCTGGACCTGGACGTACTCGATCCCTCCATCATGCCCTCCACCGGAACCCCGGAACCGGGTGGAATGGGGTGGTATGAGCTGATCACCCTGCTCAGAAAGGTAGCCTCGGAAAGGCAGATCGTGGGGTTCGATGTGGTGGAGCTCTGCCCGAACCCTTCGGTCAGGGCTCCTGATTTCCTGGCTGCCAAACTGATCTATAAAATATTGACTTACTGCAATGAACAATAGGATATCATGAAGAAAGAGGACCTGTTAAGGGAAACTGTAAAACATATCGATATCAAGTCCTTCGATGCCACTCCGATCGTGGAGGGCATGAAGAAAATGTCGTTCACCTCCCGGGATACCGCCCGCGCGGCAGAGATCCTGCACCGGATGGTAAGAGACCCTGAATCGACCAATATCCTGACCCTGGCAGGAAGTACAGGTGCTGCGGGATGCCTGCAGCTATACGTGGACATGATCCGCTCTGGGATGATCGATGTGGTGGTGGCCACCGGTGCCTCCATCGTGGATATGGACTTTTTCGAAGCCCTGGGATTCAAACATTACCGGGGGAGTCCTCTGGCCGATGACCGGGGGCTCCGAGAGCTTTATATCGACCGTATCTACGACACCTATATCGACGAAGAACAATTGCAGCAGTGCGATCACGCCATCTATGAAATAGCCAACAGGATGGAACCGGGTGTCTATTCCTCCAGAGAGTTCATCCTGGAAATGGGGAACTATCTGAAGGGCCGAACGGTGCTGAAGGATTCTCTGGTGCTGGCCGCCTGTGAAATGGATGTCCCTGTTTTCTGTCCGGCGTTCAGCGACAGCAGCGCGGGATTCGGCCTGGTGAAACACCAGTGGGAGAACCCGGAATCGCACGTTTCCATCGATTCGGTCAAAGATTTCCGGGAGCTGACGATGATCAAGATGGAGGCCCCGGTGAGCGGGCTCTTTATGATCGGCGGCGGAGTCCCCAAAAATTTCGCCCAGGATACGGTGGTCTGTGCCGAAATCCTCGGCAGGGAGGTGCCCGTGCATACCTATGCCGTACAGATCACCGTGGCCGATGTCCGCGACGGAGCCTGTTCCGGCAGTACGTTAAGAGAAGCCTCCAGCTGGGGAAAGGTCGATACTTCGCTGGAGCAGATGGTCTACGCCGAAGCCACTTCAGTCCTTCCCCTGATCGTGAGTTACGTCTATCACCGGGACGACTGGAAGGGAAGAGAACCGAAACGGTGGTCAACCCTCTACCGATGATTCTCTTCAGCGACAGCACGCTTTTCGACTATGTGATCCTTCCCCTGCTGATCCTGATGGCCAGGATCGTGGATGTGTCGATGGATACCATCCGGGTGATCCTGGTGGCGAAAGGCTACAGGCAGTATGCCCCTTTCGTCGGATTCTTCCAGGCCCTGGTCTGGGTGATCACCATTACCAGGGTGATGGTCAACCTGGATAACTGGACCACCTACCTGGGCTATGCTGCCGGATTCGGAGCAGGCACCTATGTGGGAATGCGCATCGAGGAGAAGCTGGCCCTGGGCCACGAACTGATCCGTGTGATCACTCGTTCCGACGCCTCCGATCTGATCCGCTCACTTCGCGATAAAGGATACCCTGTAACTTCGGCCAAAGGTACGGGAAGAGACGGAATGGTGGGTATCCTGTATATCATCCTGCGGAGAAAAGCACTCAAAGAGGTCACCGGGATCATCAGGGAGTTCAACCCGAAAGCCTTCTACACCATCGAGGACATGCGCTTTGTAAGCAACGGAGGTTACCTTCCGCGGTCCCGTAAACTGGTCCGTAAGAAAGGCGGGCACCGGTAAAAATGGGTGGACACCGGTTAAGAAATCGGACGTTGTTCGTTGTAGTTTCAGGACATTTACCAGGCGCCTGAATTGACTCCCGTCTGTTTTGTGGCTAAATTTAGAGGTGATAATCACCACACAACCAACTAACGTTTATCACCCATGCAAAGAAACACACACCTCAACAGGAGAAAATTCCTGCGCAATTCAGCAGCCGCGACGGCAGCACTAAGTCTGTCCGGCCCTGCCCTCCAGGCCATGGAAAATCTGAATGGCGGAGCAAACATGAGTACAAGCTCAAACCTCAGCACAATGGCACATCCGCACCCAGAGGCAAATCCGGACAGCCCTTCCGCCCAAAACAAGGTCGGCCTTTACAGCATCACCTTCCTCGGAGTATGGTACAAAGGGGAGGCGCTTTCACTGGATGAGATGATCCCCCTGGCCGCGAAACTGGGGTACGACGGCATCGAGATCGACGGCAAACGTCCCCACGGAAACCCGCTGGATATGCCCTCCCGGAGATGCAAAGACCTGAAATCAAAAGCGGAAGACCGCGGGCTGGAGATCTATGCGGTTTCGGCCAACAACGATTTCAGCAGTCCGGTGCCCGAGTACCGCGAATGCCAGATCGTCTATCTGCGCGAGCTGATGCGAATGACTTCCGATCTGGGAGTGAAACCTCTTCGCGTATTCCTGGGCTGGCCCGGTGTGACTCTCCACCCCTCCGGCGGCAGGTACGATATTGCCAAAGGGATCTGGGAGTATGCCCACAGGGAGTATGAACCCGAACAGATCTGGGAGTGGTGCCGGGAAGGACTGATGGAAAGTGCCCGGTATGCAGGCGATTTCGGGGTCACCCTGGCGCTGCAGAACCATAAACCGGTGATCCGCGACTGGAACGATATGATGCGGATGATCGGGGAGGTGGATTCACCGCATCTGAAAGCCTGCCTGGATGCACCCATCATGGACGACAAGAGTCCGGAGAACATGATGAAAGCTGCCAAAGCAGTGGAGGGTATTCAGATGCTGACCCATTTCGGAGGGGAATTCGGCCGGGATACCGGCGGGAAGATCGTCGACACCCGGGACTACGACAGTGGCGGGGTGGATTACGAGATCAAGAAAGTGGAAGAGTACCTCCCCGATTTCGTCAATGCCATGAATGCCATCGGTTACGATGGCTGGTACAGCTACGAACTGTGCCATCCACTGCCCGTGGTCAACGGGGAGAAAGTAGGGATCGATTTTGTGGAAAAGAATGCTGAACTGGCCTGTGAGTTAATGAAAGGATTGCTGAAAACCTGACCCAACTTTACAGACTTTACAGACTTTACAGACTTTACAGACTCTTACGGACTCTTACGGACTCTTACAGTCTTTTGTGGACCAGAAAAAGGGGGAGCGTCGTTGGACATTCCCCCTTTTTCGCTCCCCAGGTAGGACTTGAACCTACGACCTACGGATTAACAGTCCGCCGCTCTAACCAACTGAGCTACTGAGGAATTTTAAGTGAACACATCTTATACCCCTCAAAATATCAAAAAATGCTTCATGCCTGATTATCAAAGATATGATTTTTTGGCGGTGAACAAGTTGTTCACCAAAATTCTATTCCTTATTTTTACATCTGCACCTTTTTTTTGCAGGTCGCTCCAATGGGTAAATTCGGATACAGAAGATTCAGAAAAACAGTCTATGCTGTCTACTCGCATGATCACAACTGGCTGAAGATCTCCACCAGGGTCAAGGTCAAGGATAAATACTGGGATAAAAAGAATAACCAGCTTAAATCCAGCCATCCTGAATATTCAGAGTTTGACAGGGATATCAGCAGGGTGTTGCAAAAAATAAAGGACGCTCTCTTGGCTGCCAGGAAACTGGATAAAGAACCAACGGTAGATTTCATCCGACAGGTGATTGCAAACCCTGATCTTACCATCGATTGGCTTCAGGTTCCTTTTCGGGAGAAATTCATGGATTACCTGAAGTTCAAATACAATGTAGTCTCCCCGTCTTATTACGAAAAGCTGGAAGTCATCCAGAAAGCATACCTGGCATTCGAAGATACCGAAGGCAAAAATTATACTCCAGAATCATTCGATGCAATGGCTTTCAATCGGTTTATAAAGTATATGCAAATCACCCAGAAGAAAGCCGACTCGACCATTAAGTATGAAATCCAGAAGTTCAGGACTTTCCTTAACTGGGCATATCCGGAGATGAAGACCAAACATATCAAGCACAACCGGATCCCGCCACAGAATATCATTACCCTAACCGAAGACGAACTATCGACCCTGAAAGAGGCAAATCTTACAGGTCACCTGGAGAAAGCCAGGGATATTTTTCTTTTCATGGTGGGTACCGGAATCAGGCATTCCGATTTGAGGAACCTTTCCAGCGATAACATCCAGAAGGACGGAATAATGCGGTTCTTCCAGAAAAAAACAGGACAACTCGCAACTCCTGTCCTATCAGATACTGTGGCTGCCATTTTCCGGAAATACAGCGGTAAAGCACCCTATATGAGTGCCCAGAAACTGAACGACTACCTGAAAATAGTATTCGCCAAACTGGGGCTCGATCGCAAGATCATTGTTGTCACTTCCTATAAAGGCAGGATAATCCAGGAAACCGTACCCCTGTCCGAAAAAATTACATCACACGTAGCCAGAAAAACCTTTATTACCCAGGCACTTGCTGCCGGTATACCAGTCCAGGTTGTTATGAAGATGTCAGGGCATGCCGACTATAAATCCCTCGCACCTTACATGGAGATCGCTAATAATACCCTGCAGAAAGAAGCCCTGAAGTGGCATTTTTAATTCTCATATGCTGTAGTGAATAACCAATAGATCGGCAAGCTTCCACTAC
>CAZOHA010000060.1:0-26532 GCA_964579515.1 uncultured Bacteroides sp.
TCCACTTCTCTTTTTGTCGTTCTTCAGCGATCACTGAATTTCATCTGGCGGATCCGTGCGAAACCTTCCCGAAACTGGCTGAAGTCGATCAAAGACCGGATCCTCTCACTGGGGCTGGTACTGAGCCTCGGCTTCATCCTGATCGTTTCCCTGGTGGTGGATTCGGCCATTGCCTTCTTCCGGGATTTCATGGAAGAGAGATTCGAGCATCTGACGGTGCTGTTGATCGAAACGGCCAATTTCGTGGTATCGCTGGGGATCACCTGGCTGATCTTCGCCATGATCTACAAGTTCCTGCCCGATGCAAAGATCAAATGGAGGGTGACCTGGACCGGTGCACTGATCACCACGCTGCTGTTCATTGGCGGGAAGACCCTGATCGGAGTGCTGATCGGCAACAGCAACATCGGAGTCATGTACGGCGCGGCAGGATCGCTTTTTATCATTCTGCTCTGGGTGTTTTACTCTTCGATCGCATTCTTTTTCGGAGCGGAAATCACTCAACAGTACGCTGAAATGTACCACCACAGCATTCAACCCAAAGGGAATGCCGTCGCCTTCGAGATCCAGGAGGAGGGCCGCATTTAACAGGAGGAGGGCCGCATTTAAGAAGTACGGATCTTACTGCGGATGAATTTGTAAAGCTCCCCGAATACGAACACCAGGGATGATAACAGGGTAATCACCAGGATGTCGATCCAGGGCAGGTCCCTGAATTTGAAAATGGTCTGCATAAAGGGCAATTTGATGGCTGCCACCTGCAGGATAATGGAAGTTGCGAATGCAACGATCACCCACTTGTTGGAGAAGAATCCGATCTTAAAGACGGAATCCCTGATCGATCTCAGATTGAAGGCATTGAAGATCTGGGTCATGGCGACCACCAGAAATGCACCGGTCCTGGCCTTCTCCACTCCTTCGGGCCGGTAGTGACTGAAAGCCAGCAGGGCCAGAACCACCATCACCGGAACCACGATCAGAAGATTTGGGATGATATCTTTGTTGATGATCCGCTCCTTCTTGCTTACCGGCGGACGGTCCATCATATCCTGGTGACCGGGTTCGGTGGCCAGGCTGATATCCATGATCCCGTCGGTCACCAGGTTCACCCAGAGGATCTGGGTGGGCGACAGGGGATAGGTGAAGCCGATGGAAATGGCCGCAATCAGGTTCAGGGTGGAGGCGAAGTTGGTGGTGATGAGAAAGAAGGTGGTCCTGCGGATATTGCTGAATACGATCCGTCCCTCCTCGATGGCATTCACAATGGAGGCGAAATTATCATCGGACAGCACGATCTGGGAGGAGTCCTTGGCCACATCGGTACCCCGCTGACCCATGGCGATCCCCAGGTCGGCAAATTTCAGGGCCGGCGCATCATTCACCCCGTCCCCCGTCATTCCGATGATCAGCTGTTTACCCTGGACCGATTTGGCGATCCTCAGCTTGGTATCCGGACTGACCCTTGCAAACACATTGGTGCAGCTGGTGTATTGATCGAGGGTCTCATCGTCCACATCCAGTTCCTGTTCGGTGAGCACCCGGGGACAATCGTCCGATTCTGCATCCTCTCCGGTGATCCCCACCTGCCGGGCGATGGCCAGCGCGGTCTGCTTGTGGTCACCGGTCACCATAATCACCCGGATCCCGGCCCTCCGGCATCTGGCAACAGCCTCCTTCACCTCTTCCCTGGGGGGATCCATAATCCCGAAAAGTCCGGCGAAGATCAGGTCTTCCGCATCTCCTGCCCCGACTTCTCCCGTATTCTTGTCTACCGTTTTATACCCGCATCCGATCACCCGCATCGACTGATTACTCAGCTCATCGATCTTTTCCCTGATCTCTTCTTCTGTTTCCTTATCCATCTTTTTGCTTCCGTCACCGGAGACCACTTCTTTGGAAAGAGAGAGCAATTTTTCTGGAGCTCCCACTACGAAAATCTCTTTCCGGTCTTCCGGACAGCGCACCAGCGATGCCCTGAACTTCTGTTCCGAATTGAAGGGAAGATCGTCGATCACCTCGAATTCTTTGTATTGCGGCTCCCTGCTGATTCCAGTCTTCTCGGCCAGTACCAGAAGGGCCGCTTCGGTGGGATCGCCCGAGACAGTGGCCTGATCATCCTTCTCTTCACCTTCTTCTTCCCCGTTTTCTTTAAAACTCGCATCGTTGCACCCTTCTGCGATCAGGACCATGCGCGCCAGCAGGGGCTGATCTTTGAGAGAAACCTCCTCCCCGTCCCTTTTGATCTCACCTTTAAGCTGGTACCCCTCGCCGGTGACTTCAAATTCAGACTGACCCGGTACGAAGATCTTCTTGATGGTGAGAAGGCCCTGGGTGATGGTTCCCGTTTTGTCCGAGAGAATCACATTGAGCGACCCGGCGGTCTCGGTGGCGGTGAACTCCCGAATGATGGCGTTCTGTTTGGCCATCCGGTTGGCACCGATCGCCAGCACGATGGAGAGCACCGCCGGCAGTCCTTCCGGGATGGAGGAAACCATGGTGGCGATGGTGACCAGCAACGACTCCTGAAAATCGAAGTCACGGATAAAAAACCCGATCACGAAAACCACCAGGGCAGTGGTTACGGCGATTCCGGCCATGATCTTGGCAATCTGCGCGGTCAGCTTTCTGAAACGGCTCTCCTGCTCTCCCACCTCCTTGAGTGATTCGGAAATTTTTCCCAGTTCCGTATATTCAGCCGTAGCTGTAACGACGGCCTTGCAACTTCCACGGGCCACGTGGGTGCCCTTGTACAGCATGTTCTTCCTGTCGGCCAGACCGGTTTTCTCGTCGATGGCCTCTGTGGTTTTGTTGGAAGGCAGCGACTCGCCGGTAAGGGAGGCTTCCACCACCTGCAGATTCTTGGTTCGCAGCAACCTGGCATCGGCCGGTATGCTTTTTCCCTCATCCAGCAGGACAATATCGCCCGGAACCAGCCGGGTGATATCCACAATGGTCCGCTCGCCCCCTTCCAGAATGGTCGCTTCGTGACTGATCAGTTTTTTCAGCGACTCGATCGATTTCTCTGCCTTGTACTCCTGGAAGAAGCCGATGGCTGCATTGACCAGAATGACCCCGATGATCACATACATATCGATCATGTGACCGGCAAAGTAGGAGATCACCGCCGCGGCCAGCAACACATAAACCAGGAAGTCGTTGAATTGCTTCAGTATCAGTTTCAGGACACTGGCCTTCTCCTTCTCCTCAAGCTCGTTGGGTCCGAACTCTTCCAGCCGTCTGCGCCGTTCATCCTTTTCAAGACCGTTGGGATCACTCTGCAGCCTCTCGACGGCCTCCTCCGGACCGATACTGTGATAGGGGAATTTCTGGTTAATTGGCATAGATTCCTGGGTTATGGATTGTCCTGATTTTTTTTCATGAACCGGTTGGTGATCAGTCCCAGCAGGTAATTGATGAACAGGACGAAGAGGGTGACTCCCACTGCCAGAATATATTGCTCCAACGCCACGGCAATGCCTATCCCACTGGAAAACAAAATGGTGGCAGAGGAGGTCAGATACTTGACCTTGTACTCCTCACGGATCTGTAACACCATACCTGCGCCGATAAAACTGACCCCTACAATGATCGCCTGGATCACCCGGGTGGGATCGGTACTGACGAACTGCGTGAGACCGGCCTCATGGAACCTGATCACGATCACCTCTCCCAAAGCCACCAGCAGGGCCACTGCCCCACCGACGATCATATTGGTGCGTATTCCGGCCGGTTTATGCTCTCTTTCTCTTTCAAAACCAATCACTCCCGAAAGGAATGCGGCGATGATCACATGCACAAGGATGCTCAGTTCACCTTTCATAACATACCATGGATGACAACAATTAATCCATAAAATGCCCCGATTCCCTGTGAACAGGACAATTCCGCTGAAATACGGTCATCTGTGCCACATTACAGCTATCCGGGCGCAACTCTTCCTCTCAGGGGTTGTGGAATATTACCGCAAGCCTGGGCAAATATCGCAACAATTTCAGGCCGGTAATCCCGGATTTTCCTGGTTATGCGATCATATAGTGCTATTTATAAGGTGATTAATCGTCTGATGGACATTTTGGAACAGGATTGGAGGCACATAAATCCGCAAAAACAACCGCGAGGCGATTCAAAAAAGAAAGGAGATAAGAAATGGTTCCGCGTTCGGAAGAGATCATCAAAAACAAGATCATTGAACAGCTCACCTGGGACACCAGTGTCAATGCCAATAAAATTCACGTGGATGTGGAGGAGAGTGTGGTTAAACTGACCGGCCAGGTGGAGAACCATGCGGCAAAGATGGCCGCTGAGCAGGATACCTACCTGGTGGAAGGAGTCTCCCGCGTAGAAAACCGGCTGGAGATACGGAGACCCCATGCCTCCAGGCTTCCGGGTGACCGGGAGATCGAAGAGCGGGTCCGGAATATTCTCCGATGGAACAATCAGATTCCCCACGAAAGCATCGAAGTCACCAGCAAGAACCATAAGGTGACTCTCTCCGGGACCATCGGTTCCTACTGGGAGAAACGCCACGCCACCCAGCTGGTGAACGCGGTGGAAGGAGTCCTGGATGTGAACAATGAGATCACGGTGAAACCGGTCATTGCCCAGGTGGATGAAAAAATCGGGGAGACCATCAGGGAGGCCTTCCGGCGGAACTCTCTCTCCAAAAGATCGCAGATCGAAGTGGAGGTCGACACCGGCCGTGTCCGTCTGAAAGGCAGGGTAGCTGACTATCCCACCAAGATCCAGGCACACAACATCGCCATCTATACGGAGGGAGTGACCGATGTGGTCGATGAAATGATTATTGAATAAATGGCGGGCCAGAGAAGTACAGAGGAATTGTATGATATTCCTGCAGAGGAGGTACTGTCTGAGCTGGAAACTGATCACTCGGAAGGCCTCAGCAACAACGAAGCAGCTTCGAGGAGGGAAACCTATGGTCTCAATGTACTGGAAGCCGACGAAAAACACCCCTTGCTGAAGTTGCTCTCTCATTTCTGGGGACCCATTCCCTGGATGATCGAAGTGGCGGTTATCCTGAGTGCAGTGGCCCGGAGGTGGGAGGATTTTGCCGTCATACTGACCATGCTCCTGATTAACGGTGGCGTGGGTTACTGGCATGAAAGCAAGGCCAGTAACGCCATCGAGGCCCTGAAGAAGAAACTGGCCCCCGAATCCATAGTGATCCGCAATGGCCACCGGAAGAAGGTGCCGGCCAGGGAGCTGGTCCCCGGCGACCTCATCGTGCTGAAAATGGGCCTTGTGGTTCCGGCAGATGCCAAAATACTGCAAGGGGAACAGATCCATCTGGACGAATCGACCCTGACCGGGGAATCATTGCCTGTCGATAAACAGGGCGGTCAGGTGGCCTATTCAGGTACCACGGTGAAACGGGACGAGGCCAGGGCTGTGGTGATCGCAACGGGAAACCGTACCAAATTTGCCCGGACGGTGGAGCTGGTGGAAGAAGCCGAAGAGAAATCCCATTTTCAGAGAGCGGTGATGCGGATCGGTTACTTCCTGATCGCCGTCACCGGCATTCTGGTGGCTTCGATCATTGTGGCCGGCATCCTCCGGGCCGAGCCGCTCATGGACGTGTTGTTGTTCGCGATGGTCATCACCATCGCGGGAATACCGCAGGCGCTGCCGGCGGTCATGTCGGTTACCATGACCATCGGGGCAAAACGGCTGGCCAGAAAGAAAGCGATCGTCTCCAGGCTATCGGCCATGGAAGAGATGGCAGGGTTGCAGGTGCTCTGCACGGACAAAACCGGCACCCTTACCCGGAACAGACTCGCCCTTCAGGATCCTGTCCCCATCGAAGCCGGGAATAAAGAGGAGATCCTGAGGGCTGCAGCGCTTACCCTGGAAGAAGACCAGGAGGACCCCATCGATAAAGCGATCGGAGAATCCATCAAGGATTCAGGCCTGCTCGAAGGATACGAGGTGATCTCGCTGGAACCCTTCAATCCCACAGAAAAAAAGGCGGTGGCCCGGGTGCGTAAAAACAGTACTGAATATAAAGTGGCCAAAGGGGCCCCGCAGGTGATCCTGGAGACCTGCAGTCCGGATCAAAATAAATGTGAGGAGATCCGGCAGAAGGTGGATAAGCTGGGCGAGGAGGGCTTCCGGACCCTGGGGGTAGCCAGGGAATCGGAAAACGGTTGGATCTTCCTCGGACTGCTCCCTTTCCTGGACCCGCCCCGGGAAGATTCGGAGGAGGTGATCGCTCAGGCCCGGGACCACGGGATCGACATCCGGATGGTCACGGGCGACCATGCAGCCATCGCCAGACAGGTTTCCAGGCAGCTCTCACTGAATGACCGGATTTTGACCCCTGAGGAGTTCGAACGTGAAAAACCGGAAGATAACGAGCATGATGATTTCTGGGAAGCCGGCGGATTTGCAGAGATATCTCCGGAACATAAATTCAACATCATCAAGAGGTTCCAGCAGAAAGGACGGCTGGTGGGAATGACCGGGGACGGGGTCAACGACGCCCCGGCCCTGAAACAGGCGGAAGTAGGCATCGCCGTATCGGATGCCACCGATGCGGCCCGATCGGCAGCCGCGCTGGTCCTGACGCGCCCCGGCCTGGGAGTGATCATCCATGCCATCGAGGAAGCCAGGCGGATCTTTGAGCGGATGACAGGCTATGCCACCTTCCGGATCACCGAATCGATGCGGGTATTATTGTTTATGACTTTCTCCATCCTGCTGTTCAAATTTTACCCGGTAACCCCCATCATGATCGTATTGCTGGCCATCCTGAATGACATCCCGATCATGACCATCGCCTTCGACAATGTCCCCACTGCAAGGAATCCGGTCCGTTGGCAGATGAAACGGGTCATGACGATCGCTTCGGTACTCAGCATCGGAGGAGTGATATCCTCCTTTCTGCTTTTCTGGTTCGTATTCGAATATCTGGGATGGGCCAGAGAAGTGGTGCAGACCATGATTTTCCTGAAGTTGCTGGTTGCCGGACACATGACTATCTATCTGACCAGAAACAGTGGCTGGATCTGGGATAGGCCCTATCCCAACTGGATCTTCCTGACCGCAGTGGAAATCACCCAGATCATCGGGACGCTCTTTGCCGTATACGGGATCCTGATCCATCCGATCGGGTGGGCGAAGGCAGGGATTGTATGGGGTTGGGCGATCATCTGGATCCTGCTGCTCAACGCCATTAAAAAACTGACCATTCATTTATTAAGCAGAAAAAAACAGAGCTTTTATTAAAACCAATACGTTATGTACAGATTAAGAGAAAAAACAGTGATTGTTACCGGCGGAGTACTGGGAATAGGAAAAGAGACCTGCCGGATGGCAGCAGCAGAAGGTGCCAAAGTGGCCATAACAGATATTCTGGACGATGAAGGCACCGCACTTGCCGATGAGATCCGGACTTCCGGAGGTGATGCCCATTACTGGCACCTGGATGTTTCCGACGAGAAGGAGGTGAAGAAGGTGTTCACCCAGATCCATGAAGACATGGGCAAGATCGATGTCCTGGTTAATAATGCCGGGATCTCTGGTACCAACAAGCCCACCGATCAGCTCACCCTGGAGCAATGGCAGAAGGTAATCGATGTGAATGTGAACGGCGTTTTCCTGTGCACCAGGGAAGTCATCCCCTACATGCGGGAGAACGGTTCGGGCAGCATTGTCAACCTCTCCTCCATTTACGGAATCATCAGCTCCAGGGATATACCCCCTTATCATGCTTCCAAGGGGGCTGTCAGGCTGATGACCAAAACCGATGCCCTCTTCTATGCAGAAGATAAAATCCGGGTCAATTCGGTTCATCCGGGATTCATCTGGACCCCTCTGGTGGAACAGATGGGTGAAGAGTCGGAAGAGGGAGTGGAAGCATTCAGGAAAAATCTGGATTCGCTTCATCCCCTCGGGCACGTAGGAGAACCGGTAGATATCGCCTACGGTATTGTTTTTCTGGCCAGTGACGAATCGAAATTCATGACCGGCAGCGAACTGGTGATCGACGGCGGCTACACCTGTCAGTAGTTACTCCGGTTCATGCATAGTGCCCGGCAGGAAAGGTCCCTGCCGGGCAGGTCCGGGCAGAGAAGGTTCAGTGAACCATGGTGGGGATCAGAGGATAGCGCTCGATGTCGAATACCACCGGAAGTACAGCCCATGAGGCCACGGGTTCACCATCGACCATTCCTGGTTCCCATTGACCCGAAGTGGCTTCCACCGCTGCGATCGCCTCCTGCTTCAGCTCTTTCACCAATGGTTCCTTATTGGTTTCCACATCTTCGCTGGCTCTCACCATGCTGACCGAACCATCGGGCTCGACCACGAATTTTACGAAAATGTTGCCCACCACATCAAACTCTTCCGCCATTTCAGGATAGTTGATATTGTTGTGGATGGAGTTGTAGAGCTGACGGTAACCTCCCTCCGGCTCCGGTTCCCGGTCGACCGAATAATAGATCCCGGTACGGGTGGCTTTGCCTTTCATCTCCTGCTTGTTCTTTTTATAGTCATAGAGCAGGACCTCCAGGCGTTTACGGTCCATACTGTTATCGACGTTTTCCACGATCACATCTTCAACCTCCCCATCCTGCATCTCAAACCTGTACTTGAAATCGGGATAGTCCGAAACGATCTGGTAAACCTCGATGATCCCTCTCATGCTGGCGTCCTGAAGATCTTCCAGATCCTGGTACTCATGATCCTGGTTTTCCTGTGCAATCGAAAGTGTGCCGGTGAGACCGGTGATCAGTCCCAGGATAAATAAAATTCTTAAGGCATTCTGTTTTTTTGTTTTCATAATACTTCCATTTTGGTTTTCGTGATTCTCTCTCTGCCGGGTGCTAAAGCTGTGCCAAAGATGATTCCGATAAAATATCGCCTTTAACGCTGACTTTCTTGTAGATAGTGATCCCTGGAAAGCAACATGAATTGAGGAATTATTCCCCGCAGCGGGGATATGTTTCCACAAACCGATTCAGGCAGTCATTTACCATAAAGGGGTTTACAGTTTGGCACACCGTTTTCATATCTGTCAGTGAAACTGTATCACACACCATTCAACAAGCAAGAAACTATGAACAACATAAGAGTAACATACCTCAAGGTCCTCGGAGCACTTTTCATCGCTTTATGGATGGTCCCCGGTATGACCTCCTGTAACATGGGCGACGGCAGGCAAGAGCGAGCCGGTCGTGCTGCAGACACTTCCGGGACCAGGATTGATCCGGTCAAACAGCAGGCTCTGAATTCATATGAAGAGCGGCTGATAGTGGTCAACCAGGAGATCGATAATATGAAGGAGCATATGATCACCTTTTCGGGTGAGAAGAAGGCGGAGTATCTGGAAGCACTCATGGACCTGGAAAACCAGTACACCGAGGCCATCGACAACCTGGATGCTTTTGCAGAGGCATCTGAAGAGGATGAAGAAGCATTGAAACGGGAACTGGATGAATCCGTGACCGTGCTGGAAGATTCGGTGTGGCAGGTCGAGGACAGATACAAAGATTAGATCATATACCAGCAAACAACCACATGTTATGAAAAGAAGTCTGAAGAATACTATGGGTTATGCCATCCAGGGAAAGGATGGACTCAAAGGCAAAGTGAAAGATTTCCTGTTCGACGAAGAAGGCTGGATAGTAAGATATCTCGATGCCGATTTCAAAGAACTGAAGAAAGAGGAACGTATCCTGATCCCCACTTCGTCACTGCAGGAGACCGACTGGCAGGAGGAGATCTTCCATACCGGTCTGAACAGCGACGAGATCGAATCCTCACCCACCCTGAAGGAGGAGTTGCCCGTATCCAGAAAGTATGAACAGGAATTGAACAAGCACTATAACCTGGATGTATACTGGCCATTCATGTACCACGCATCAGTGGGTGCCCCGGTTCTATATCCGCCCCGGCCCCTCCGGACCCCCTCGAAAATGGTCGATGAAGAAGAAATTGATACGAGCCTGAGAAGCTTTTCGGAAGTCAAAGGTTATCATATCAGGGCCAAGGATGACACCCTGGGGGAGGTGATCGACCTGATCGTGGATGATGAAGACTGGCAGATCGTCTACATGATCGCCGATACCAGCCGCTGGAGACCCTGGAGCAAGCAGGTGATCCTCTCGGTCAACTGGCTGGAGAAGATCCGGTATATGGGCAGGGAAGTATCGGTGGATCTGACCACCAGTCAGGTCAAGGATGCTCCCGAATTCGATCCTTCCCATCCCATCGATATGGACTACGAGAAGGTACTGGAAGAATACTATGAGCAACTGCAATAACCAGACTGCAGGATAAACAATATGTGAAACCGAAAAATCTGAATATGATGAAACGAACGATCTTACTTTCCGCTTTAGTCACACTGTTTTCCACTCTGGCCTTATCACAGGTCCCGCTGGATGATGTGGATATTGCCGATGCCATCGAGGATCAATTCCGTTTCGACCACGCCATCAATGTCAACAAGATTGATGTGGAGGTACTCGACGGCATCGTCACCCTGGAAGGGACCGTACAGAACCTTAAAGCCAAGGAACGGGCGACCAGGGTCGCCGAACTGGTGAAAGGGGTGCGTGCGGTCTCCAACCTGATCACTATCCAGCCGGCAGTGGTAATGAGCGACCACGGGATCCGCGAGAATGTGGAACAGGCATTGCTGAACGATCCTGCCACCGATTCCTATGAAGTGGCTGTCAGTGTCGAAAACAAAGAGGTGACCCTGACCGGGACCGTTGATTCCTACCAGGAAAAGGAGCTGTGCGGCCATGTGGCCAAATCGGTGAGGGGTGTTGTGGGTCTGACCAACAACATCCACATCGATTACGATCAGGACCGGCCCGACCGGGAGATACAGGCTGAGATCGAGGAAGCGCTCAGGTGGAACGTACTGGTCGACGACGGACTGATCAATGTGGAAGTGGAGGAAGGTGAGGTGGAGCTTTCCGGAATCGTGGGGAGTGCCGCTGAAAAGACCAACGCTTTTTTCACCAGCTGGGTGACCGGAGTAACCTCTGTGGATAATTCCGGTCTGGAAGTAGAATGGTGGGCCGAGGATGAGGAACTGAGAAAAAACCAGCACACCCCTGTTCCTGACAACCAGATCGAGGAGGCCATAATCGATGCCGCCGTATACGATCCGCGCCTTCTTTCGGTCCAGATCGATCCCGAAGCGGA
The DNA here is from genome assembly GCA_964579515.1 of uncultured Bacteroides sp. Lineage (GTDB taxonomy): Bacteria > Bacteroidota > Bacteroidia > Bacteroidales. The sequence goes on from CAZOHA010000060.1 coordinate 11,179, forward strand.
GAACGGATGGGTTACACTCAGGGGAACTGTCGATAATCTGAAATCGAAAATTGCTGCCGAGAAACTGGCCGAGCACACCACCGGTGTGGTGGGTGTGACCAACCGGATCAAGGTAAGGGTGGATCTTCCACCCACCGATTCAGAAATCGCCGCCGATGTGGATATGGCCCTGAGCAATAACTCCATTACCGAATCCTGGGAAATCGATGTGGAGGTCAACAACGGGATCACCACACTGACCGGTGTGGTGGACAGCTATCTGGAAAAGAAAGAGGCCGAATGGACCGCCGGCGGAGTCGAGGGGGTCACCGAAGTCAATAACCTGCTGACCGTAAATTATCCGCACAGTTATTACTGGTGGGGCTACTATCCTTACCATAACTTCTATATCACCCCTCCCAACACCTCTGTATATCCCGATGATGACCATATCAGGAGAAGTGTGGAGAGTGAGCTCTGGTGGAGCCCGTTCGTTGACCGCGATCAGGTGACCGTCCATGTGGAGGAGGGTGAAGTGACCCTGGAAGGTACGGTCGACAGCTGGAGGGAATACCGGAAAGCGGTGGAAAATGCCTGGGAAGGGGGTGCCTGGTCTGTTGACAATAATCTGGAAGTCAGATAGAAATCCGGAGAATTATGTACAGATCATCCATCAAGGAGCAATTGAATAAAAACATGCTGATAACCGAAATACGATGAAACATAAAGAAGAAGCCTCTGAAAGGTTGAAGGAGCTAACCACCCAGATCAATCAGCTGAAGATCCAGGTAGTGGACCCATCCCTGAAGGAACAATACGAGGAGCTGATCAGGAACATGGAAGAGATCCGGGACAGGATCCAGGAACAGTATGACCGGATGGACGAATCGGCCGATGAAAGAGAATGGTCCCAATTCAATACGAATATCTATACCGATCTGAAGTCGTTCGACTCGGCCTATAAAGAGGCCGGCGCCATGTTCAGACCTCAGCCTTAATAACCTGCGCCCTCAACCTCGATAACACGCGCAAGATGACGAATTACCTCATTACCGGCACAAGTTCGGGGATTGGTTTCGCCATTGCCCGGGAGTACCTGGAGACAGGTGCCCGGGTTTTCGGAATCAGCCGGAGATACCATAACAGGCTGAGACCTTACGCCAACTATTCCCACCTTTCTTTTGACCTGACAGAACCGGGCCTGTTAACCGAAGATGTTCTCCGCAAGCTGTTAGGGAGAGTCAGAAGAGTGGACCAGGTGATCCTGAATGCGGGGATGCTCCCACCCATAGGTGATATGAGGGAGACCTCGCTGGAGGAGATATTCAGGGTCATGAATGTGAACGTATGGGCCAACAAGGTGCTGATCGACCTGCTTTCGAAGCTGGTTCCTGAGGTCTATCAGGTAGTGGCGATCTCCTCCGGTGCCGCAGTGAGGGGGGCAAGAGGATGGAATGCCTACGCCATCTCCAAGGCGGCGTTTAAAATGATGATCCAGCTCTACGCAAAGGAGCTGCCCGACACCCACTTCTCTTCGATCGCGCCCGGAGTGGTGGATACGGCCATGCAGGCCCACATCGCCGGTCTGAAGAAAGATGATCGGTTCAGGGTAGTCGAACGTCTGACACAGATGCGAAGGAACAATGAAATGACCTCGCCCGAAGAGAGTGCGCTAAGGCTCATCGAAGCCATGACCGCTGCGATCCAGAAAGAGAGCGGAGTTTTCCTCGATGTCAGAGAGATGGAGTAAAGGAGAACAGGCCTCTAATTCGAATGCACCAGGTAGTGCAGGAACTTGGTAACCTCCCCCACATCCTTCAAATGATATTTTGCAGCCGACGGCTGGCTGTGGCTGCCCACCAGGATTCCCGTACCATGGTCGGCAAGCGCTTTGAATGCATCTTCGTCGGTGATGTCATCGCCGGTATACATGGCCTTCATCTTCCCGGTCAGCGAATAACCCAGCTCCTGCATGATCCATTCGATCGCCTTGCCCTTATGCCAGTCCAGTGAAGGTTTAATTTCAATGATTTTCTTGCCTGATCCGGTCTTGAAATGAGGATTTTCCCGGGCAAGCTTTCTGGCCAGGTTCCTTACCTCCCTCCCCGCTTCCCCGGAAGCATTCCTGTAATGTACCGCAATGGCATAGTGCTTTCGTTCCACTTCCACACCCGGAAATTCGGATCCCAGTCCGGCCCTCAGTTTTTGTTCCATTTCATCCAGCATGGGGAGCAGTTCCGAACCCCTGGGATGTTCCATATAGAGGCCGTCGGGGCCAGAGATCCTGAATCCGTGACTTCCGGCATAGATCAGGTTGTCGAGCTGGATGAACTCTCTGATGTCGTCCATGTCTCTGCCGCTGACGATCGCCACAGGGCTCTCTTTTGCCAGCTGGTGCAACAGGTCCCTGGTCTGTTCTCCGATAACGGCTTTTGCAGGATCATTCACAATGGGTGAAAGGGTGCCGTCGTAGTCGAAAAAGAAGACTGTGTTTTTTGGATCGAATACATTGTGATACTTATGCAGGTCGGAAAAAACGCTGGGCAGATGTTGCACGAAACTGGTGGTCTCCCTTTCCCCTTCGGTAAAGTTGATCTGCCGGAACCGGTCCATGACCAGAGAAGCTCCTTTCTCATAAAGTTCCCTCTTACTTACTCCGGGTGATGATATTCCGATAACAAGGGCCAGGCCGAGCTTACGGGACAATTCTACACTTTGAGGATCGTCGCATATCAGGATTCCGCGCTGCGGAGAGAAGCCGTCCTCCTGAAGCAGTCTCCTCAGGTCCAGGACCAGCTCATCCGGATCAGTCTCCTCATGGTTGCTGATCAGTTCGAGACGGGCTGTCTGATTGCGCCAATTCTCCACAAGATCCTCCGCGGGAAGTTTTCCGTTCAGAATCATATAGAGATCGACCACCCCCCGAAAATCGACAGAATATTCATTCATAGGTTCAACCTTTGAGTGGAGTGACAGACAAAGTCATGCCAGAAATGTCGCTCACAGCCCCACTCCCCAGATTCTGAGGGCTTCATTCTGCCTCCGGCCCCCGCCTTCACTGATGATGCTGGGGAATTTGAGCTACAGGATTGTACAACGATTCCACAGAATAAACATCTGGTTGTCACGCCTGTTATATACATATATCACCCATGGGAAAGAAGAGCGAACGGATGAAGAAATCACTGACCAGTCCGAAGACGGTCGGTGAGATCCTGAATGAGCAGATCGAAACTGCCATGAGGGAGCATGAACGCACTAATTTCAGCCTTTTCCTATCCTCCATTTCAGCAGGACTGGAGATCGGCTTCTCGGTCTTTTTGATGGCCACGGTCTACAGTCTCTTTCACGGGATCGTTCATCCCTCTGTACTTCATCTCATGCTGGCCGCTTCCTATCCCCTGGGTTTTATCTTCGTTTTGATAGGAAAATCAGAACTTTTCACCGAGCATACCACTCTGGCGGTGATCCCGGTGCTGAACCGGAATGCCACCTTCAGGAACCTGATGATCCTCTGGAGTATTGTCTACGGGGGGAACCTGCTGGGAGGCTACCTGTTCGGGTACATCATGAGCATTATTCCCGGACGGATGAATGTCCTGGAAAATATGGCCTTCGAGGCCCTTGCCCTGAAGCTGGCCGGACACTCCTCCCTGATCATCCTGGGCAGTGGGGTCCTGGCGGGATGGCTTATGGGATTGCTTTCCTGGCTGGCCACCTCGGCGAGGGATACCATCAGCAGGATCCTGCTGGTCATCCTGGTGACCACGGTTATCGGTATCGGCGGACTGCACCACTCCATTGTGGGATCCATCGAACTGTTCACCGCCCTTCTCACCTGCGACACCATCAGCCTGGGAGAATACTTCCGTGTGCAGGGATGGGCCACCCTTGGAAATATCATCGGAGGGGTGGTCTTTGTGGCCTTTATGAAATACAGCCATGTGACCTATTCTCCACCTCCTCCCAGATAATTGATCAGTCCGCCGGCCAGCATCACCCTTCTCTGGTAGGACGTGAGTTCCAGTCTCACTTTAAATGACCGGTTCAGAGAGTCGTTGAAAATCTTCCCCTCTTCTCTGTTTTTTATCAGACCGGTCAGCTCTTCCAGCATCAGGATGTTTCGGTTCTCCAGCTGCTCGTAATCGGCCGGATCGGCAAAAAGGAAAGGAACGATGCCATAGTTGATCAGGTTCTGTTTCCCGATCCGGGCATAACTTTTTGCGATCACCGCTTTCTGTCCTAAAAAGCGGGGTGCCATGGCTGCATGCTCACGGCTGGATCCCTGGGCATAATTCTCCCCTGCAACTACCAGGTGTCCTCCGAAGGAGTCCCTGGCATTCAGGGTATGTTTGAAATATTCACTGTCAATGGCCTGATAACAGTAACGGCTGATGGCCTCAATGTTGCTCCTGAGCGGCAGGACCTCCGCCCCGGCTTTCAGGATCTCATCGGTGGAAACATTATCACCCATTTTCAGGATAACCGGAGCTTTGAATGTGTCTTCCAGCTTGTCAAATTCGGGAATCGACTTGATGTTCGGTCCCTTCACCAGTTCCGTTTCACCCCCCCTGTCTGAAGGCTCCACCAGCATCCAGGTGTTCACCGGAGCACGATCCGGTTCTTTATACTGGGGATATTCCGATTTTTTTCCATATTCCAGAGGATCGGTGATCACACCCTGCAATGCGGATACGGCCGCTGTTTCAGGGCTGCAGAGATAGACCTGGTCATCAGCCGTACCCGATCTGCCGGGAAAATTGCGAGGCATGGTTCTAAGGCTGATGGTTCCTGCCGAAGGGGCCTGTCCCATTCCGATGCAACCCATGCATCCGGTCTGGTGAAACCGGCCCCCGGCCTGAATCAGGTCGGCGATCGCTCCCGACTTCCCCAGCGCTTCGATTTTCTGTCTGCTCGAAGGATTGATGTCGAGGGAGACTTCTGCCGGAACACGTTTTCCCTGAACGATCTGACTCACGATCCAGAAGTCCCTCAAACCCGGATTGGCGGATGATCCCACCACCACCTGCGAGATGGACCGGCCTGCCACTTCACTCACAGGAACCACATTCCCCGGACTGGACGGAGTGGCGATCAGCGGCACCAGTTTCTCCAGATCGATCTCCTCCAGCCGGTCATATCCGGCATCCGGATCGGCTTTGATCTCCTGCCAGTGGTCTTCCCGCTCCTCCTGTTTCAGGAATTGTCTTGTTACTTCATCCGACGGGAACACCGTGGTGGTGGCCCCCAGTTCGGCCCCCATGTTGGCGATCACATGCCGGTCCCAGGTGCTCAATCCTTTCAACCCTTCACCAAAGTATTCTATTATGTAACCCATGCCGCCTTTTACATCGTGCCGCCTGAGCATCTCCAGGATGACATCCTTGGCGCTCACCCAGTCAGGCAGCGATCCCTTCAGCTCCACTCCCATCACTCTGGGCATGACCAGGTGGTAAGGTTTGCCGGTGGCGACCGAGGCAATATCGAGTCCTCCGCTTCCAATGGCCAGCATGCCCACTGCTCCCGCCGAACAGGTATGGCTGTCCGAACCGATCATGGTCTTTCCGGGCCTCCCGAACCGTTCCATATGAACCACGTGGCTGATCCCGTTTCCCGGCCGGCTGTACCAGTAACCGAACCTGGCGGCGGCCGACTGCAAAAACCGGTGATCATCGGCATTCCTGTAATCGGTCTGAAGCAGATTATGGTCCACGTACTGAACCCCCACCTCGGCCCGGATCCGTTCGATCCCCATCGCCTCCAGTTCCAGCATCACCAGCGTACCGGTGGCATCCTGCTGCAGGAGGTGATCCACCTCGATGGCAATCTCCCTGCCCGGTTCCATACTGCCCTCCCGAAGGTGGCTGCTGATCAGTTTCTGTGTCACGTTGAGCTTTTCCATGATTTCTCTCTTTATATTGGTCGCCCTCTGTGCGGGCTTCAGGTCTTCTGTGCCGGCTTCAGGTCTTCCGTGCGGCCCTCTCTGTCATCCCGGCACGCATCTCCTCACTGACCGGATCCCGCTCCTTGGAAGAGGGCCGCAGAATAAGCCGTATCCCCCGGTCGTAGGTGAAATAGTTCCAGATCCAGTTGGTCAGGATCACTGTTTTATTTCTGAAGCCGACCATAAAAAGAAGGTGCACGAACATCCATGCCAGCCATCCGGTAATGCCGGAGATCCAGATGCCTTTAGGCAGGTCGGCCACTGCCTTGTTCCTTCCGATGGTGGCCATTACCCCGCGGTCCTTATAGGCGAAGGGTTTCATCGGTCGATCTCTTTGTAACCTGGAAAGGTTCCCGGCCAGATGTTTTCCCTGTTGAATGGCCACAGGTGCCAGTCCCGGATGCCCTTTAGGGGTTTCATCGGTTTTCATGAGTGCCACATCGCCAATGGCGAAGACCCCTTCCAGCAGCGCACCCGACTCCGGGTCGCGGAAAACCCGGTTGTTCCTGTCAACCTGAAGCTTACCGGACTTTCTCCCGGTCGGCAGATCGTCTGCACGGTTAGCTTTCACTCCGGCCGCCCAGATCAATGTATGGCTCTTTAGCTCTTTTCCGTTGCTGAGCCTGACGGTCTCTCCGTCGTACGATTCGGTCAGTGACTCCAGAATCACCTCCACCCCCATCTCTTCCAGGTAGGATCTTGCTTTACGACCCGACTTTTCCGACATGGCGGGCAATACTCTCTCCAGTCCCTCCACCAGGGTGATCTTCATCCGGCCGGTATCCAGATCAGGATAGTCTTTGGGAAGAATATGCCTTCGGAGCTCGGCAAGGGCTCCGCAGATCTCCACACCGGTGGGACCCGCACCGACCACCACAAAGGAAAGGACAGGTTCTGCAATCGCTTGCCTGTCACTCAGGGTCAGTTTCTCGAATTGCTGGAGGATCCGGCTTCGCAGATCGAGGGCATGAGTAATCTGCTTCAGGGGAAACGAATTACTGGCAACACTATGATTTCCAAAATAATTAGTGACCGAACCGGTGGCCAGGACCAGGTAGTCGTAGGAAACAGCTCCTGCCGAGGTCTCCACGATCTTTTGTTCCGGATTCACCTTCCTGACCGTAACCATACGGAAGTGGAAATTCTTCTTCTTCCTGAAAATCTTCCTCACCGGGCCGGCAACAGAGTCGGGCTCCAGTCCGGCTGTGGCCACCTGGTACAACAGCGGCTGAAAAGTATGGTAGTTAAACCGGTCCAGCAGCACCACCTGGAAAAGCCGGCTGTCCAGCTTTCTCACAAGATTCAGTCCCCCGAATCCGGCACCGGCCACCACCACTCTCGGTTTATCCGATGAAGGTACGGGAAGGCCATCAGAATGATCATCCATCATCTGTCACTGGTTTTCCCAAAGACCGGGAAAACCATTCCAGAATCCCAACCACCTCCGGAGGGAGTCCGGCGGGTTGACAGGAGACTCTCTATATTCTGAATTTCAATATATTAAACAATATTACCCAGACCAGGTCCTCTTGCCGTTTCTGTGGACAATTCACTACATGTGTGACGATATTACTCATCAGGGACGCCGGGTGCTGCGGGAGTTCCGGGAGTTCCGGGTTCAGCAGAGGCGACGTTTAGTCCGGGTGTTCCGGGTTCTCTGATCTCGACCCTCGTCCGGGGCAGGCAATGCGGATAATGCTCCTGGAGAAAGGCGATCAGTTTTTCCCTGACCAGCACCCTCAGATCCCACGCGGTGGGAGAATCGACCGCACTCATCAGCGCCCGGATCTCCATGGTCTTTTCGGTGGCGTTGGTGACCTGAACCACACCCACCTTCCCGTCCCACAGGTCGGTCTGCCCCAGAATCCGCATGAACTCATCCCTGAGCCGGTCGACGGGCATCTGGTAGTCGGTATAAACGTAGACCGTCCCCAGAATATCGGCCGATACACGGGTCCAGTTCTGAAAAGGTTTTTCGATGAAATAGGTGGTGGGGAGGATCAGTCGCCGCTTATCCCAGATCCTCACCACGACGTATGTGAGGTTGACCTCCTCGATCCATCCCCACTCGTTCTCCACGATCACCACATCATCGATGCGAATGGGCTGAGTAACGGCTATCTGGAAACCTGCCAGCACCGATCCCAGCAGTTTCTGGGCTGCCAGGCCCAGGATGATCCCCGCCACCCCGGCCGATGCGAATAAACTGATCCCGATCCGCTTGATCCCTTCAAAGGTCATCAAAGCGATCGCCACGGCGATAATGATCACAATCACGATCAGGATCCGCTCCAGCACCCTGAACTGGGTGGTGACCTTCCGGGCCTTCAGATTATCGGCCCCTGCGATATCGTACTGCCTCAAAACCAGTTCCCTGGCCATATTGATCACCCGGATCAGCAACCATGCCATACAAAAAATAATGGTCACAGTGACAATTTGTCCCACAATCTCGGCGCCCCTCTCCTCGAAAGTGAAGAGTTCCTTGATCAGGATAAAATCGATCAGAAGGACCACCACGAACACCGGATTCCTGAACTTACGTGAAGCCATGGTAAGGGTCTCCCCTTCTGACCTTTTACCTATCCTGATCAGGATCCTGTATAAGATAAAATAACCCAGCAGGCTTATCAGGATGATTCCCAGAGCCACTATCCAGGGCGCATATTCTAATTGGGTGATGTTTTCGATCATGGTACGCTTAGATTGGGATCATTGAGTGTCCGGATTGGGCTCATCGCGTCCGGATTGGGATGATGAAATGATCAGTTTGATATCAGATGTCATTTTGCCTGTTCGGCCCTTTTCATGCAACTTACATAATCGCATCCATTTTTGAAAACTTCCTTACCTTCGTTTTCATGTACCCCGCCCTGCTGGTAGCCTTTGCCATCCTTCTGAGGATCATTGCCAATCCGCTGGGGAATGTCTTCCAGAAACAACTGACCGCCCGGGGGACCCATCCCCTGATCTGCAATTTCATCACATACCTCATGCTGGCGATCCTCTGCGTGGTGCCCGGCCTGGCTGTAGGGTGGGCAGATCTTCCCCGTACCTTCTGGTTCTTTTCTGTGCTGGTCGGGATCACCGGGGCTCTTGGAAACGGGTTCCTGGTCAGCGCCCTTCACAAGGGTGAGCTTTCGGTCCTGGGCCCCATCAACTCTTACAAACCGGTGGTCGGGCTTATTGGCGGTATCCTTTTCCTGGGAGAGATTCCGCATTTTGGGGGGATTATCGGTATCGGACTGGTCATTTGGGGCAGCTACTTCGTACTGGACACCACGGATGAGCGGTTTACGGTGGCCCTGCTTAAAAGGTCCGATATCCGGTACCGCCTGCTGGCCATGATCTTCACTGCCATCGAAGCGGTCTTTCTGAAACGGGTGATCGAGGTCTCCTCACCCACCATTGCCTTCTTCATCTGGTGCTGGTCAGGGGCGCTTTTTGCCTTTATCCTGCTCTTCGCGTACCGTCTGGATGTACGTAAAGAACTGCTGCGAACAGGCTTGAAGGAGGCCGGCACCTATACCATACTGATCCTCTCCATCGGAACCATGCAGTTTTCCACCAACTTTGTATTCAAGCATATGGCTGTGGGATACGCTTTATCCCTGTTCCAGCTCTCTGTCCTGTTGAGCGTCTTTTTCGGGCACCGTATCTTCAGGGAGAAGGATATCCGCAGGAAAATGGCGGGGTCGGCCATTATGATCGCCGGAGCGATACTGATCATCCTGTTGGCCGGAGACAGTCAGTGACCTCAGGAGGACTCGAACCCCCACCATAGGAACCGGAATCCTACGTTCTATCCAGTTAAACTATGAGGCCGATTACGGATTGCAAAGATAATATATTTTTCCGGAGTGAATAAAAAGTTACCTCCTCCACATTGTTCGTGAAACGCGAAAAAGGATATCCCCTCATCCGAAAACGCCAAAAGCCGGAATACCGCAGAAAAAATTTCTAATTTCGCAGTTTACAAGAAGCATCCATACATGGAATACCGGTTTACAGAGATAGAGAAACGCTGGCAGCAATATTGGGAAAAACACAAAACTTTCCGGACACCGGACGATTTTTCCAACCCGAAGAAGTTCTACGTGCTCGATATGTACCCCTATCCCTCCGGCTCTGGGCTCCATGTGGGACATCCGGAAGGATACACGGCCACCGATATCATCGCCCGCTACAAGCGAATGAACGGATACAATGTGCTCCATCCCATGGGATGGGATGCGTTCGGCCTTCCTGCCGAGCAGTACGCCATTGAAACCGGAACCCATCCGGCGGTCACCACCGCCAGGAACTGCGACACTTTCCGGCGGCAGATCAAGTCACTGGGGCTGGGCTACGACTGGGACCGGGAGATCAACACCACCGATCCCGGATATTATAAATGGACCCAGTGGATCTTCATCCGGCTGTACCACACCTGGTTCGACGAACAGCTGCAGAAGGGAAGACCCGTCGAAGAGCTGGAGATCCCCGGGGAGATCCGTGAAAGCGGAGAAGAGGCCATCAGAGAGTATGTGGATGGAAAGCGGCTGGCCTATTACGATGCGGCCCAGGTATGGTGGTGCCCCAGCTGCAGGATCGTCTGTGCCAATGAGGAGGTCCTGAATGACGGCACCCATGAGAAATGCGGGAATCCGGTGGAAAAAAAGAGCCTCAAACAATGGATGCTCCGTATCCCTCATTACGCAGAACGTTTGTTGTCCGGGCTGGAGAAAGTGGACTGGCCCGAAGGGATTAAGGACATGCAGCGGAACTGGATCGGCCGCTCCACCGGAGCCGAGGTCGATTTCCAGCTGGAGACTGCCGAACAGTCAGGTTCCGGCGGGCAGGCAGATTCTCGTGATCCCGCTGCAGAGGGAGGCCGGGTCCTCCGCGTTTTTACCACCCGTCCCGATACCCTGTTCGGTGCCACCTACATGGTGGTGGCCCCCGAGCATCCCATGCTTGCGGAGCTGGTCAGCGGCCGGCAGAAAGCACAGGTGGACCAGTATGTGGCACAGGCAGGCCTCAAATCGGATCTGGACCGGGCCGATCTTTCCCGGGAAAAGACCGGGGTCTTTACCGGAAGCTATGCCATCAATCCGGTCAATCAGAATCGGATCCCCGTCTGGGTGGCCGATTACGTCCTGATGGGCTACGGAACCGGGGCCATCATGGCCGTACCGGGTCACGATACCCGTGATTTTGAATTCGCTAAGAAATTCGGCCTCCCCGTCACCGCAATCATGGATCCGGAGACCGACAATCCGCAGCTCCGCGACCAGGTTCTGAAGGGTGAGGCATGCTGGACCGAAGACGGAAAATATGTTCACTCCTCCAGCCCGCAAACAGGACTCAACATCAACGGGCTTTCCAAAAAGGAGGGGATCGCGACAACCATCCGGTGGCTGGAGGAACATCAGCTGGGAAGCGCCGCTGTCAATTACAAGATCCGGGACTGGCTGTTCAGCCGTCAGCGCTACTGGGGCGAACCGTTCCCCGTGATCCACTGGGAAGATGGCGAAATCACCCTGCTGGACGAATCGGAGCTGCCCCTGGAGTTGCCCGACCTGGAGAAATACCAACCGGGAATCGACGGTGAGTCCCCGCTGGCCAATGCGGGCGAGTGGCTGGAAGTGACAGGCGAGGACGGGCGGAAAGGAAGGCGAGAGACCAACACCATGCCCCAGTGGGCCGGGTCCTGCTGGTACTATCTGCGTTACCTCGACCCGAAAAACGAGCGGGAACCTTTCGGCAGGGAAAAGGAGCAATACTGGATGCCGGTGGATCTCTACATCGGCGGGGCCGAACATGCGGTTCTGCATCTGCTCTACAGCCGGTTCTGGCACAAGGTGCTCTATGACCTGGGGGTGGTCTCCACCGACGAACCCTTCATGAAGCTGTTCAACCAGGGAATGATCCTGGCATTTGCCTACGAAACAGCCTCCGGTGCGAAGGTGCCCACCGACCTGGTGGAGGAAAGGGACGGACAGTTCTTCCACATTCAGACGGGTGAGGAGTTGAAACAGATCGTGGCAAAGATGTCCAAGTCGCTGAAGAATGTGGTCAATCCCGATGACGTGGTACGATCGTACGGTGCCGATTCCCTCAGGCTGTACGAGATGTTCCTGGGTCCGCTGGATGCGGTGAAACCCTGGGCTGAAAACGGTGTCAAAGGGGTGTTTAATTTCCTGAACCGGGCTTACCGGTTCTTCGCCGATGAGTCCAGCTACAGAGAAGGCGAAGAGGACCCCGAAGTTTTGAAGATGCTGCATGCCACCATCAAAAAGGTGGGCGGAGATATCGAAGCGCTTCACTTCAATACCGCCATCTCCCAGATGATGATTTTCACCAATCTCTGCATCAAGAAAGGAAAAGTGACCCGTGATTCCGCCGGTGTATTCATCAGGGTACTCGCACCGTTCGCCCCCCACCTGGGCGAGGAGTTGTGGAAGCTTCTGGGCCACGGCGAATCGGTTGCGCTGGCAAAGTGGCCACATTACGATGAATCGGTCCTGGCAGAGGATACCTTCGAATATCCCGTGATGGTCAACGGAAAACTGAGATTTAAGATTGAACTGCCCCTGGAACTGCCCGGAGAAGATGTTAAATCCAGAGTGCTGCAGCACCCCACTGCGCAGAAATGGACAGAGGGCAAAGATCCCAGGCGGTTCATCCATGTGCCCCAGAAGATCATTAATATTGTAGTGTAATAGTATAGTGTGATGAAGCACTGGAGGGATCTGCCGGTAATGATACTGCTGACCGCCGCTGTCATCCTGATGGCATGGCAGGGACCTGCCTGGATGGCCCGGTCGCGTTTTGTCAGTGCCACTGCCACCACCCCGTGGAGTTCGCGCCCTGAAGCCACACCTGCGTTCAGCTCCATGGCGGATAGCGGCCCCGGTCCGGATAGCAGCAGGACCGGCAACCTGCCCGAACCGGAAGGAGGCCCGGTGCTCTACGGAATCCCTGTCACCGGAAAACTGGTGGAAACGGGAAGGGTGCGCTGGAACCAGAACCTGGCCGATCTGCTGCTGCCCTACGGGGTGTCGATGCAGCAGGTCTACCGGATCTCCCTTCTTCCCGACAGTGTACTGGATGAAAGAAAGATCAAACAGGGCCAGCCCTATACACTCCTCCTGGAAGAAACCGCCGACTCCGGGACAAGGGTCACACACTTTATCTATGAGAAGGATCCGCTCGAGTATGCAGTGATCGGTATTTCAGGAGACTCGGTCCGGGGCATGACCCATACCAAACCGGTGGTGAACAAGCTTCAGATAGCTGAAGGAGTCATCGAAACCTCTCTGTGGGAGTCCATGCTGGAACGGTCGATCAATCCCATGCTGGCGGTAGAGCTGAGCGAGATCTTTGCCTGGTCCATCGATTTCTTCGGACTTCAGCAGGGTGACCGGTACAAGGTAATCTACCAGGAAGCTTTTGTCGATTCGGTATCGGTGGGGATCGGAACGATCATGGGTGCATGGTTCTATCATAACGGTACCGAGTTCTGGGGGATCCCCTTCCGCCAGAACGGGAGGCGCAGCTTTTTCGATGAAAACGGAAACAGCCTCCGGAAGGCGTTCCTGAAGGCACCCCTGCGGTTTTCACGCATCAGCTCCGGTTTTTCACACTCGCGGTATCACCCGGTCCTGAAGATCCGGAGGCCCCATCACGGGGTCGATTATGCGGCAGCTGCCGGTACCCCGGTTCACGCGGTCGGCGACGGGCTGGTGACCCATGTGGCCTATCAGCGCAACGGTGGTGGAAATTATGTAAAGATCAAGCACAACAGCGTATACAGTACCACCTACATGCACCTGAGCGGGTTCGGGAAAGGGATCCGCAGGGGGGTCTATGTCAAACAGGGAGATGTGATCGGTTACGTGGGCAGTACCGGACTCTCCACCGGTCCGCATCTCGATTTCCGCTTTTATAAGAACGGCAGTGCCGTTAATCCGCTGAGGGTGGAGGCTCCGCCGGTGGAGCCGGTCGATGCAGAGCTCATGGGTGCCTACCGGATGGTATGCGGGCTCACCATGAAGGCGCTAGAACTGATCTGAGCTTGAACTGGTCTGATAGAACCAGGACTATGCTGACCCACCCGGCCCGATCCGGGAATCAGGAGTGAGCGTCACTACCGGGGAGACCCTTCAACAGCTGTTCCACCACTGCAGGGAAATGAGCATACTCCAGTTCATGAATCCGGCTTGCGAGGGTTTCCGGGGTATCCCCGGGTTGTACCTCACAACGGGCCTGGAACACCACGTCGCCTTCGTCATATTCCGGATTGACCTGGTGAATGGTGATCCCTGACTCTTTCTCACCGTTACGCAAAACCGCTTCATGCACGTGCCGGCCATACATCCCCTTCCCACCATATTTGGGCAGGAGGGCGGGATGGATGTTGATGATCCTTCCCTGAAAGGCATCCAGAAGGTATTCGGGCACGAGCCAGAGAAAACCGGCCAGTACGATAAAGTCGATCCCCCGATCTATTAAAAGTTTCAGAACATCCCGGGTTTCGTAGAATTGCCTGCGCTCGAATACACAGGTTTCGACACCGAGGTCGGAAGCCTTTTCCAGAACCCCTGCAGCAGGTTTGTTGGAAAGTACCAAAACCACCCTCCCGGAGGGGTTCGTTCGAAAATAGCGGATCAGGTTTTCCGCGTTGGTGCCTGTGCCGGAGGCGAATATAGCTATTCGCTTCATCAAAAAAAGTGCATTCTTTTGAAAATAGTCGAATTTTGCATTTCTTTGCAGCGTTAAAAATAACCATTATTATTCATTAAATCTTATAGTCATGTCTGACATTGCCGCACGAGTGAAAGCCATCATTGTAGACAAACTGGGAGTGGACGAAAATGAGGTGACTCCCGAAGCCAGCTTTACCAATGATCTGGGTGCTGATTCTCTCGACACCGTGGAACTGATCATGGAATTCGAAAAGGAATTCAATATGGGTATTCCCGATGACCAGGCTGAAAGTATTTCCACTGTAGGCGAAGCCATTAAGTACATCGAAGAGAACGCTGAATAAGTCCAGATCTATCGATCAAACCAATCATCATATGAGAAGGGTTGTAGTTACCGGACTTGGGGCAATTACTCCGCTGGGGAACAATGTGGCCGATTACTGGGCCGCTCTGGTGAATGGGGTGAGTGGTTCCGACTGGATCACCCACTTCGATACAGAGAAGTTCAAGACCAAGTTTGCGTGCGAGGTGAAGAACTACAACCCCATGGATTTCTTCGACCGGAAAGAGGTCAGAAAACTCGATCTCTATGCCCAGTTTGCAATGATCTCGGCCCATGAAGCCTACCTGGATGCAGGGCTCGACAAGGCCGGGCTGGATAAGAACCGTGCCGGCGTTATCTGGGCATCGGGGATCGGTGGTATCGAGACCTTTAAAAATGAAATTGAGGGCTACCTGGAA
>CAZOHA010000061.1:0-14163 GCA_964579515.1 uncultured Bacteroides sp.
CTGCAGCAGAAACAGGAAGGGAAGGGAATAGACCGGGACACCCAAAAACAGTGAAACAGCTGAGTAATTTCACTGATATGGAATGATTTAGGAAATCACCCCCGGAAGAGTGACGAATACAGGACAGAAAGAGCTGTATGAGAAAGTGCCTGCATGGAATCAGATCTGCAGGGACCTTGCCGACTATAAAAGTCGCGAAATGATCGAACGGGCCAATGAGTTTCAGACCATGTCTGCAACGGAGCGGTACCGGAAATTCTGCAAAGATCAACCCGCCGTGCTGCAAAGGGCTACCCTTGGACATATCGCTTCTTACCTGGGTATTGATATCGCCACACTCAGCAGGATCAGAAAGAAGAAGTGATCGTTTTTGACTTTTGTCAAAAGATAGATCCCCGGCTCATCCTTAGTTTTGAACTGTAATCAAAAACTAAGATCATGAGCAATATTCAAAGAATTACCGTAATTGGCGGTACCGGAAACCTGGGGGTGCCGGTAGTCAAAAACCTGCTGAGCCTTGGCTTCCCGGTCAAACTCATGGCCCGCAATCCCGGAAAGGCCGAAAAAATCTTTGGCCATTCGGATGATCTGGAAATCGTTAAAGGGGATGTATCCGATCAGTCATCCCTGAAAGACGCGCTTCAGGGAACCACATACCTGTACCTGAATCTTTCCACCAATGCCACGGATCTGGATATCCCCTTTTCCACCGAAAGAGAGGGGATCCGGAATATCATAGCGTCTGTTGATCATAACACGATCAGGCAAATCATCATGATATCCGGACTGGGTGCATTGGACAATCACAATGAGCCCGGCAGTTTTGAGTTTGTTCCCAACATCATCCGGAAACAGGGCCATCGCATCCTGAAGGATTCGGGTATTCCATTTACCATTTTGCATTGCAGCTGGTTTATGGATTCATTTCTTTTCTACCGTCGAAAAGATACATACACCGTCATAGGGAACAATGTGGATCCCATTTACTTTACCAATTGCCACGACTATACCAAGAATTTGGTCCATGCCCTGGATAATAAAGAGGCACTTTTCCGGGAATTCCCGGTTCAGGGAAGGGAAGGGATCGTTCACAGTGAAGCGGCCAGGCGTTTCTTTAACGTATACGCTCCTTCATCCAGGGTAAAGGTAATGCCTGCCTGGCTATTGAATCTGCTGTCACCCATCAGCAAAGAGATGAAGTTTGTCAGGCATATGTCAGATTATTCAAAAAATTCCCCGGAAAGCTTCCTGGCAGAGGAATTCGGGACCTATCGTATCCTTGGAAATCCTGAATGGGATCCCGAGGGATATGCTTCAAAACTCCTGCAGAAAGAACCAACTAAACTGTCTTAAAAATCATGAAAACTACCATCTCTATTTTCGTTTCACTCCTGACGCTGATATTCACGTTTACAGCTTGTTCCTGCTCAAAGGAATTCGAAGCAGCTCCTTCCCTCTACAAAACAGCAGAAGGCAAGGCTGTTGCCTTTGATAGCTATGAAAGAGCGCTTTCCCTTTTTACCGGAGAGTTCACCGAAGAAAAAATCCCTACGGATTATGGCCTGACTCACGTACTGGTTTCCGGAAATCCTGCCGGTAAACCCGTTATCCTGATTCCCGGTCTGTTTGGTGATGCAACCATGTGGTATGCCAATATGGGAGCATTGTCCGGACATTTCAGAGTATATGCGCTTGACATGCCCAACTTCGGAGGGAAGAGTCAACCAACGGGTAAAGAAGTTCAGGATATCCCGGACTATAAAAAGTGGTTTTCTCAGATCATGGAACATTATCAACTGGAAGAGGTCTCCATTGTCGGTGTTTCATACAGCAGCTGGCTGGCCCTGGCATTATCACGCGAGATGCCTGAAAAAATATCCAACCTGGTGCTGCTGGACCCCTCCGAGACGTTCATGCCCATGAATGGCGGGATCGCCTGGAAAGGATTTACCTCCTTCATGTTCTTTCCCAGCAGAAACAAATACTCGAAATTCCTGGACTGGCTGGGAGGTGGTTATACCGATTCCTCCATGACTGTCTGGCGGGAACACATGCTGGACGTGATGGAATATGGGTCCACGAAAATGTTTGACGTCCCTCAGCACAGGATCTACTCTGCTGAAGAATTAACCATGGTCCGGATGCCGGTGCTGATCCTGGCCGGCGGAAAGCCCATCTTATATGAGGATCCGGTGGAATTCAGAGCTGCCGCTCAAAGGTCATTACCTCATGCAGAAGTGGTTATCGTAGAAGGCTGCGGACACGGACTGAATATGGAAATGCCCGTTGAGGTGAACCGCCGGATCATCACTTTTTTGAATGGAATCCACTCACTGTAGCATTTCCCGGGGTCCCGTTTTCCGGTTTCAGGAAGTATTCAGACATGATTCCATACGGAGCTTAATGTTCCGTCACCCTGAATACAGCCAGTGCCATCGGACCACTGATGCTTTCCGGTCTTCTGACGCCCATCCAGGTTCCTTCATTAAAACTTCGTTGACCGCCATCGTAAAACTCGCCGGTCAGGGGATCAAACCATTGAATGGATACAGATTTCCCGGCTAACTCGGAGAAAGCTCCGAAAAGTCCCAGCCTGTTCTCGGAAACATAGAAAATGTGAAGGTCGTTGCCGTTAGTAAGCAACGGAGGTGCAAAAGCCTTACTCTCAGGATACAACTCATTGAAATTGTAACGATTAAAAAAACTAACCAGATGTTTGTAATAGATGAAGTTCGGCTGGTTTTCTTCCGGAAGTGAAAATGGATCTGCCACCACATGATACCATGCTGCATTTTGCCAGTAATAGGTCGAATAAGTTCCTGCGAATATGCACTGGTAATTCCGGTCGAGGCATGTCAGCGGATCAGTATACGCGCCGTCAAAAATTGAATGCATGGTCTTTTCATAACCCCCGTGCTCAATATTGAATACGGGCTTATCATATTGTTCCAGTACCTCCCTCATTTTACAATAAAGATAAGAAGTCCATTCCTGGATGGAGATGATATCCACTTCCCCCGGATAATTCCGGCAATAATTATAATCGTGCACCGTAACCAGCCTGTCGTGTCCATCCAGTTTCCTCAGTCTATTAATCCGCTCGGTTATATAGCTCATGTCATCCATGCCATAGGCAAGCGCCTCTTTGGAAATATCCCATAAGAGGTTGGGATAAGCCTGGTATCTTTTCACCACATAATCGAAATACCTGTTATCCGCCGCACTTCCCGGTTCAGGCCAGTTCACCATTTTATTCCACACATAGATCATCAGGTGGGAAATCATCTGTTTCTCATTCAGATATTCGATGACCCTGTCGAATCGCTGAAAGAATTCCACATTCAGGGTTGTATAATCCGGTTCTTCATTCGTTCCGCCAAAAGGGAAAACATCCGGCTTCGCATAATTATTTTCAGGCTGCACTTTATCCTTTTCACCCCAGCCTGCATCATAGGCGTAAACATTCATTACAATCTGATTATAGCCATACTCCGCTACCCTGCTGATGATCTTCCGGGTTTTCGGGATAGCTTCATCATTTTGAGCGTCTAACGCGAACAGCCAATCGAGTTCGAAAGCCATGAGAAAATACGGGGTCCCGTCGGCATACAGGAATTTCTGAGGGTGTTCTTTTGAGATTTGCAATGGGCCGTGTTGCCAATTCTTTGTATTCTCCACAACTGAAACCGAACCATCATTCCCCGCCATCTCTGGATCAGAGGAATAGGTGCTGTAGCTCCATTTACCTGATGCAGGGGGACAAAATCGGATGATCCATTCCTTCCCTCCGTTATAAAAACCGGGCACTTTCATGCTGGTTCCCTCCTCGTGGGTAAAGACAGCTCCAAGTTCAACTGCAAACGGATCATCTGCGGCATTGCTGCCGGTTAATTGAATTTCAATGATCTCCCATTTTTCAGCCCTATCCTGTCCATTGGAATCAGGTACATTGAATACGGATAAAAAAAGGATCAAGACTCCCGGAAGCAAAGTGGACAAATTCATGGCATTTCGACTTTTGAAGTTCAATGTTGGATCCATCATTTAAATTCAACCTACGGTGTACGTAATAATCCGGGTGGTCAATTGACGAAACGTATGCATGCCCGCTACTCCCACTCCGGAAACTGGGTAATATCCAGATCGAGGGTGGCGATCGTTTTCATATCGGATTCATCCAGCTCGAAATCAAAGATGTCCAGGTTTTCCATCATGTGTGCGATGTTGGAGGTCCTGGGGATCGTTACGATGCCCCGCTGGTAGTGCCACCTGAGGCTCACCTGTGAATTGTTCTTACCGTACTTCTCGCCGATGGCCGCCAGGGTTTTATTGGTGAAATGCCCGTTGCGGCCCTGTGCCAGGGGGGACCATGCTTCCATCTGGATTCCGTATTTCTTCAGATCTCCATGGGCCTGATCCTGCTGGAAGAACGCATGGGATTCGATCTGATTGACGGCCGGTTGGATTTCCGCATAGGAGAACAGTTCCTCCAGGTGTTTATTCTCGAAATTGCTGACCCCTATGGCCCTGATCCTTCCTTCCCTGTAAAGATCTTCCATCGCTTTCCAGGAACCCTTCACATCTCCCCTGGGCCGGTGGATCAGATAGAGGTCCAGATAGTCCAGGCCTAATTTGTCCAGGGAGGTCTGAAACGCTTTTTTTGCTTTCTCATACCCTGAGTCTTCCACCCAGACCTTGGAAGTGACAAACAGGTTTTCCCGGTCGATCCCGCTTTTCTGAATTCCGCCGCCCACAGCCTCTTCATTCCCATAGATCGTTGCGGTATCGATGAGCCGGTACCCCAGGGAAATGGCCTCGGAGACACATCGTACACCCAGCTCCCCGGTCAGATAAAGGGTCCCGAATCCGAGAACGGGCATTTCCACTCCGTTGTTCAGGGTGACGGTTCCGATGGAAGGACCGGAACGTCGCAAAGGTGCTGCACCGAATAAGTCAGAACTTCCCGATCCGAGAAGCATGGTTCCGGCAGCAAAACCGGCGCCGGTCTGTAAAAACTCTCTGCGTTTCATGGTAATTGAAATTTACTTACACAATCTGAAGCTGAATATACGATTTTACAGCTACTGTATCCAGATCCACTGAAAATTCACCAGTTCTTCATCACCGGCTTCCATTTGCAGAACAAGCTCATAAATCCCCGGAGATGGGAAATCCAGCTCACCGATGCGATGAGACCTGTAATTATCGATGACCCAGTCTGCATTCGGCTCCCCCACTGTTTTCCCGGTGGGGGCCACGGCATGGGACAGCGTCTGACCGGCACATTCCAGGGAGAGGCTTCCTTTGGGGGAATCGCCCTGATAACTGTACGACACATCGACGGTCTTCCTTCCCGGCTCAGCCACATATATCTTCCATTGCAACTGCATGTCAGAAACCACAGGGAGATGCTCCGGCACCGATCCGCGCCTGCCGGCCTCGACGGTCGGCTCGTCAATGGCCGGAAGGCCATTGCGCGGATGCAGGGAATACCCTCCATATGCTGTTTGTGCCACCAGTCCCTGCTCCATTTCCGGTTTTTCCGGGTATTCGGCCACCACCACCGAAATGTAAGGCCCGGGCTGCAGCTCGGGGAGCCATATCCTGGTTACCGGCCCCGTTTGCTCAAATTCAAGCGGTTGCTTCTGCTTATCGGCCAGCAGGTATACTTTTTCAGGCGCAGAATAAACGCCTGTAATGGTCAGGGTCCTGTTCAACGGCCAGTTGAAGACATGGTAAAACAGCTTGTAGTTGTGACCGGTGGCTTTCGCTGTGATCTTACCCCAGTCGTGCTGGTCCGCTCGCAGGTCAAACGCTTCCGCCCCGTAGATCGCCTCCCCGTTCACCTGAAGCCATTTCCCCATCTCCAGTAATCGCTGCGATATCTCATAGGGTACCTCCCCGTTGGCCCGCGGGCCGATATTGAGCATGTAGTTCCCGTCCAGACTCACGTTGTTGATGAGTGATTTCAACAGCCTCGTGGTGGATTTCCACTGATCGTCGGTGGCATGGTACCCCCAGGAGTGCGCCACGGTAGCAGGCGACTGCCAGGGAAAATCCTCCTTCCTTGATCCAAGCTGATTATCTCCCAGCGTTTTGAAATCGATATCGGCATCTTCCTCAATGGAAAGTCCCAGCCGGGAATTCACCAGGCAACCGGGCTGCAGTTCCCGGATCATGGATTTCAGTTGCATGAGCTGATCATGAGTGACCACCGTTTCCGAATGATGCTTCCACATATCGAACCACAGCATGGAGATCTCCCCGTAACCGGTCAGCAGTTCCCGGACCTGCGGGATGACTTTTTCCTGCCAGTACTGATCGTATTCTTCCTCTTCAATGCCGTATACTTCCCTGGTATGATCCCATCCATATTCATGCTCCCAGTCCACCCAGTGCGAATAATAGAGTCCGAACCGGATCCCGTGTTTCCGGCAGGCAACGGACAGTTCACGGATAACGTCGCGTTTCGGGTCGGTGTAATCTCCCAGGTCGTAATGGCTGACCCGGCTGTCCCAAAGGCCAAATCCGTCATGGTGCTTGGCCGTCACCGTCAGGTATTTCATGCCAGCTTCCCTGGCCAGGATGACCCACTGTTCCGGATCGATATCCTCCCAAACGAACCGGTCGAGCAAGGTCATGTACTCCTCATTGGAAATCCGGTTCCGGTATTTGATCCACTCGGCGTAATCGTTGTTATTCCGGAGTTTTTCCCCTTTCCAGTATCCCTCCGCACCGCTGTAGATTCCCTAGTGAATAAACATACCGAACCGCGCATCGGTAAACCATTGGGCCCTCTCGTTGGTCTGGGACTGAGAAAATCCATTACCTCCCCAGAGGAGCATTCCCATCAGAAAAAAGGTGAAATGTTTCATATGATCGCATTATGGTTCTGATCCTATATTCCCACCTTCACAAAGCTGGCGAAAAAAAGCCACCTTCCGGCGATCTGTTCGATCAGAACCAGAAGGATCACAGAACCTGTCAGGATTTTCTTCAACGATCCTTCGGTATGAACCGTGCTCCTGCGCTGAAGAAATGCCAGAAGAAACAGGGCAACGACGATGAGAGCGATCCGGATGATGGTGACATTCAGGTGGGTATTTTCCAGCAGGAAAGGATTGTAGTGAATAAGAGAAAGATGGTCCAGCAGATATTGATTACCGGCGGAAATCAGTGCCTCCGTCAGAAGCAATACAAACAGCATCTGCAGAAGTGGCTTTAAAGGGTACTCCCTCCATTGAATGGAAGCCGCGTAAACAATGAAGGCTGATATGCCCAGTATGAAGCTGGAGAATATAAAGCTCGACGGGGTATACCAGGTGTTCCAGGAGACCACCGCAGGAATCATGTACAACCGGATCATGACATAGATCAGCGCAGCACCTGAACCGAGGGAGATCAGAAACAGGACAGAATGGATCCCTCTGCGGGCAGGCATCAGCCAGCGGCCCAGGAACAGGAGAAAAAGGCTCAGGGAAAAAATGGAGAGGCTTAAGATTTCCCGGCTGATCCAGGAGCTTCCGGGGTTATTCAATGCGTGGACTGCCTTCCGGGCATTGCCCAGATGTAAGAACGATATGGACATGGCGACCAGCAGCAGGATAAGCAGAAGCAGTTCCGGAGTTTTTATCCGGAAACCGGCAGGGAAACGGGACACTTCATCACTTCGGGTAAAATGGAGGATGGCATACAGAATGGCGGATCCGGCCACCAGCTGGCCGAGCAGTGTGAATGCGATTAAGGCACCTTCATGATTCATCTATATCTCCTCCATATTGGATATTTCTGCCGTCTTGTTCCCCTTCTTCAGGGCACTCTTATGGGGAGTAATCAGCATGGAGGGCCCGGTCATTCGTTGATCGGGAAGCGGATGGAGGTGGGGGGTCTCTCCATACTTCCGGGCCAGGTCTTCATACTCCCCGAAATCGAGAGCTCTGGCAGGACAGGCGTCCACGCAGGAGGGATTTTTTCCCTCGCTGACATAGTCCAGGCACATGTCACACTTGGTCATCACTCCCTTCTCCTCATCGTACTGCAGGGCACTGTAGGGACACATCCAGGAACAATACTTACACCCCATGCAACGGTCCGGGTCGATCGTCACAATTCCATCCTCTCCTTTAGAAATGGCCTTTGCCGGGCAGGCATGCATGCACACGGGATCTTCGCAATGGTTGCAGGCCATGGAAATGTAATAGGCAATAATATCGGATCTCCAGGCATGACCCTCCTTTATCCAGCCTCCTCCGGTGACCTCGTACACCCTCCTCCAGTTAATGCCCTGACCCAGATCATTCTTGTCCTTGCAGGCAATCTGGCAGGTTTTGCACCCCGAGCAGGCATCCGAATCATAATAAAATGCGAATCGCTTCATCTTACCCGTTGTATCGTCTTACCCGTTGTATCGTTCCATTTCCGCCATAATGGTGTGCTGGGCATTGCCGAATGCCAGGGGCGTCCATCTTTCGGAAGTAAGGGTATTGACACACCCTCCCTCATCTTCTCCCCTGTCGTTCGGTTTCCACCAGGCGCCCTGGGGGATGGCCACCACTCCTGGCAAGATCCGGGAAGTGATGCGGCATGGGAGGATCACCGTTCCCCGATCATTGAATACCTTCACTTTCTGCCCGTTCTCCAGGTTCCGCTCTCCGGCATCCACCGGATTGATGTACACCCTCTGGGGAAAGGCCTCGCTCAGCCAGTCCACATTATCGTGCGTGGAATGGACCCGGGGCATGTAATGGGGCCCGATCACCTGCAGGGGAAATTTCCGGGCTTCCTCCCCGAAGGGACTTTCCCATTCGGTGATGTATTTGGGCACTGCCGGGATCTCCCCGGGATCGTTCAATTCATATAATCTCCGGGAAAAGATCTCGATTTTCCCGGAAGGCGTGGGCAGGGGATGCCGGGCCGGATCGACCCGGAATTTCTCGAACGCGATTTCAGGTTTTTTCACAGGCACCGAGTATACCCCTTTGTTGGATGCTTCGAATGTATCCAGATCTGGTATTCCGGGAAAACGGGCCTCCCTGAACGTTTCTATACAATGCTCCACCCAGTCGCGTTCGGTTTTCCCTTCGGTATAGGCCTCTTTCAATCCCAGCTTATCTGCTATGTCGGCGCAGATCCGGTAATCGCTTTTGGTCTCCCAGGGAGCTGTAACGATCTGGGGTTGCAGAATGACCTCTTCGCCGTATTTCCAGCCGTCTTCCACTCCCCAGGTCTCGAACTGGGTGCATGCCGGCAGCAGCAGATCAGCAAATATCCCGGTGGGCGTCAGGAAATTGTCCTGTACCGCAAAGAATTCCACCAGCGATTCGTCCTTCATGATCTCCGCGGTCCGGTTCACATTGCCATGCTGGTTGATGATGCAGTTGGAAGCCACTGCCCAGATCAGTTTGATGTTATTCTTCAGCCGGTCCGTTCCAACCAATCCCTCCTTTTCGGTCAGCTGTGTCCCCCTGATAACCGCCTCTGTCCAGAGGAAGGAGGGGATCCGGGCTTTCACCGGATTGGAAAGGGTCGGGAAAACGGTCCAGAGCGGTCCTCCCCGGTCAGCCTGCAGGGCCAGTCCGCTGGCCCATCCGCCGGAGATCCCCACATTGCCGGTGATGGCTGCCAGTACGCATCCTCCGCGGACGGGCTGCTCCCCGTAAGCCCGGCGCTGCATTCCATAACCCTGGTAGAGCACTCCGGGCTTAATGGTGGCATATTCCCGGGCAATACGGGCTATGGTCTCCCCGGGAATGGCCGTGATCCGTTCCGCCCATTCCGGGGTTTTCGGTTCATGGTCGAAGATTCCCAGAATATAGTCCTTATAGCTTTCTTCCCCTTCCAGTCCCTCCGGCATCTGGCTCGAATCAAAGCCAATGCAGCACCTTTGGACGAATTCCCGGTCGTAAAGATTCTCTGTAATCATGACATAGGCCATGGCACTCATCAGTGCCACATCGGTACCCGGCCGGATGGGGATCCATTCGTCGGCCAGGGCCACCGCACTCAGGGTCATCCTGGGATCGATACATACGATCCTGGCTCCGTTCTCCCGTGCCTTTTTGATGAAATATTCGCTGTTGGTGCCGTCCCTCATTTCCGAGGGGTTCCATCCCCACATGAGGATGTACCGGGCATTCACCCAGTCCTGCCGCTGATTGCCGGTAATGCTGGTCCCGTAAACATAGGGGGTGGCCTTGCTGATGCAGGCCCAGCTGTACGAGTTGTAATAGCCCAGGGCGCCCCCCATCAGATTCATCAGCCGGCTGGCGGTCGGCTTCCCGTTGGTCTGATTGTAGGAGCCCGTTCCATAGGGTATATAGATGGACTCATTCCCATATTTCTCCCTGGTGCGGGTGAGCTGTCCGGCCATCATGTCCGTCGCCTCGTCCCAGCTGATGCGTTCAAACTTTCCTTCGCCCCTTTTCCCTACCCTTTTCATCGGGTACCTTAACCGGTCGGCATGGTATTGCCTGTGCCGGTAGGCCCTCCCCCTCAGGCAGGCTCTGAGCTGCGGATCATCGATACCGTCATGGGGACGGTCATCCGATTCAATCTTTACGATTACCCCTTCTCTGACATAAACCTTCAGAAGGCAGCGTCCCCCGCAATTATGCGCCGGACAGCCCACCCGGATCATCTTCTCTGCGGAAAAATGGCTCTTCGCCGCCTCCAGTACTCTTTCATCTGCCATCAACTCCGGGATCCATGCTGCTCCTGCCAGCGTGCCGCCGGAGAGCAGCGCATGGTACCGGAGAAAATCCCTTCGTTTCATTCATTCGATTTTTTCAGTTGAATCTGCTGAACGATCGGTCCTGAGCACCGCATAAAAATAGGATAAACCGCCCACGAAAAAGATGTTGCAAAAGCACTTTTAACGTCGGCAGGCCTTGTTCAGAATGAGTATAAAGGAATAGGGCCGTTATCCGTTTGAGGAATAGTATTTATAATTTTGATGAGGCCGGAAGAGAGGCTCTATATATCCATGAGAAAGATCATTCACATCGATATGGACTCCTTCTATGCTTCGGTGGAGCAGAGGGATTTCCCCGAATTCAGGGGTAAACCCCTGGTTGTCGGGCACCGGGGGCCCCGGTCGGTGGTGGCCGCCGCCAGTTACGAGGCAAGGAAATACGGGGTACATTCGGCCATGCCCATGTCGGTGGCATTGAGAAAATGTCCCGATCTGACGGTGGTCCCCCACCGGTTCGATGTCTACCGGAAAATATCCGCCAGTATCCGTGCGATCTTCCATGAATACACCGATCTGGTGGAGCCTCTCTCTCTGGACGAAGCCTACCTCGATGTGACCCATCCGAAAAAGGGGCCGCCCTCGGCCTCCCTGATCGCCATGGAGATCAAAAATGAGATACGGAAACGGGAAAACCTGATTGCCTCGGCCGGAGTATCCTACAATAAATTCCTGGCGAAGATCGCCTCCGATATGGACAAACCGGACGGGTTCTTCCTCATCAAGCCGGAGGATGCGGAACAATTCCTGGAGCAGCTTGAGATCAAACGGTTTTTCGGGGTCGGGGAAAAGACGGAGGAGAAGATGCACCGGCTGAAAATTTATAACGGCCGGGATCTGAAAGCCTATTCGCGGAACGAACTGATCCGGCATTTCGGGAAGGCAGGAAAATACTTCTACGAGGTGGTCCGCGGCATCGACGAGCGCCCGGTGGTTCCTTTCCGTGAAAGCAAATCCATCGGTGCGGAACGGACCTATGGTACGGATCTTTTCGACATGGAACAGCTGGAAGAGAGGCTGGAAGAAGTGATGGAGATTATGTGGAGCCGCTGCCGGGCGAAGAAGAAATCAGGGAAGACTCTGACGCTGAAAGTGCGTTTTTCAGATTTCACCACCATCACCCGAAGCCGCACACTGAATGAACCCTACACCTACATGGAAATCAAGCCGGTGCTGATGGATTTATTGCCTTTGCAGCGTATCCGCGACCAGGGAGTAAGGCTTCTGGGGACAACCATGTCGAATTTCCCGGTCGAGAAAAAAAAGCCTGCGATACAATTCGAAATAGAATTCGGCCCGGACCCTTCATCCTGATCATTCCTGACATAGTTCACAGGGCACCATCCCGCCAGTGAAATTGCTTTTCCGGATGCCCGTTCCAACTTTCCGTATCTGAAATACGTTTTCCATGAATAGGCTATAATAACTTCGACTATGAAACCATACCGAGCGTTACTCCTGATTGCCACGCTCTTCTTTTTATTAAAGAGCTGCCAGAAGGAGGATTTCAGCCTTCCGGCTGATGTATACTTAGAATTTTCGGCTAGTTCGGTAACTGCCCTGGACGGAGGGTTGGAATTTTCTTCTTCCGGTATGATGATCCATAGTTTCCGTTTCCTGGGCGAAAGAAACACGGCCAGTGATATCGATTTTGTGAAGGAACTGGAGCATGGATCCGTTTACAATGTATTCTCTGATAGCCAACCGGAAATTCTGGTCAATATTCCCAGGGGACCTTATGAGGAGTTTCATCTTGACATCAATATCCCTGAAGGAACCGGGGATCTTCCGGCCATCCATCAACAGATCGAAGACTGGCTCAGACGAGTCGATGGTGATGACGATGATGATGACGATGACGGCGATGACGATGACGGTGATGACGATGACGGCGATGACGATGACGGCGATGACGATGACGGCGATGAGAATATCACCGATCTCGAAAATGATCTCGGAACCATCATCACCGGATACCTGGAAAGCATTCAGCCCGGGATGATCATGCAGGGAATCCTGACCGTTTCGGATCTGGATTATTCGGTATTCTTTGTCGCCGAAGACGATCTCCTCCTCTCATTGCAGGTGAAGAACAGCGAAATGACACGCCAGATCATCCTTCAGGAAGGGGAGAATATTCTTCAGATCCGTTTTGATCCGGAGAAATGGTTTTCACCTCTGAGTGAACAGATCCTTGAGAGTGCATGGGTTGGAAGGGTGAATAATGAACGTATCATATTCATTCATAAAAAGATCAATCCGGAGTTGTATACGATTTTATTGAGCAGGCTGGAGGTGGCTTTCTCAGCAACAAAGCGATAACTGAGCGTGGAGAGGCGTTACTCGGATATAAGGGAGGACGACAGGTTACTGGCAGAAGGATGCAGGAGGCACGACCGGAGATCGCAGGACCTGCTGTACAGGAAATATGCCCGAAAAATGTATTATGTATGTCTCTCCTATTCGGGAGATAAGGAAGAGGCAAAGGATATCCTCCAGGAAGCCTTTCTGAAAGTATTCCGGAATTTCGACAAATACAGGGATTCCGGTTCCCTGGAAGGCTGGATCAGAAGGATTGTCAGCAATACGGCTATTGATCATTTTCGAAGCAGCAAACAGGACCGGCTGACATTTTCGTATGATGAGATCCTTGATACTCCCGAATTGGAAAAAAATGAGGTCGAGATGATTTCCGGTACGGAAGAGATTATCGCCATGGTCAGGGATTTACCGGAGGGAGCAAGAATCATCTTCACTCTGTTTGCAGTGGAAGGATACTCTCACAAGGAGATCGCCAGTAAACTGGATATCAGCGAAAGCACTTCCAAATCACAGTTCCGGAGGGCCCGAACATTGCTGATGAGTAAAATGAAAGAATGAAAGGATTTCATTATTGAAATTCGCTGAAAAATACAGAAAATGGTTGTCCGGCCTGTCTGACCGGCCTGCCGGCGCACGGGAAAAGGCAGATCTTGATTCGGTCTGGAACCGGGTGGAAGAGGAGTTGATCCTCGATGAAGCATGGACCGGGATTGAAAGGGGGCTCACTGCCGGGGAGGTACATGATTCGCCGTTCACTCCGACCAAAGTGAAGATGCAAAGGTACCGGGCAGGGGCTTTGATCCTGTCAGGTGTTGTTGTTTTGGTCGTGGTATACCTGCTTCTGAATCCCGGTGAAAATTCAGAAAATCCGGAAAACCGTGGTGTATCATCTGGATATGCATCCGGGGGGCCGGCAGATCCTGCAATTCCTGCAAATCCACCGGCACCTGTGGATCCTGTAACACCGGCGGTTCCTGCAATACCGGAGATTCCTGATACACCCGCAGATCCTGCAATACCAGCAGATCCTGCAATACCGGAGATTCCTGCAACGCCCATGATTTCTGCAACGCCCGTGATTCCTCCAGCACCGG
>CAZOHA010000061.1:14263-16052 GCA_964579515.1 uncultured Bacteroides sp.
GAGATTCCTGCAACGCCCATGATTTCTGCAACGCCCGTGATTCCTCCAGCACCGGTTAGTCCCTCAACACCTGCAAAAACCGAATCACCCGATAAAGTCAGGATAAAACCGGCGGACGGTCCTCCAGGCTTATCCTCC
Organism: uncultured Bacteroides sp.; assembly: GCA_964579515.1. Classification (GTDB taxonomy): domain Bacteria; phylum Bacteroidota; class Bacteroidia; order Bacteroidales. The sequence continues at coordinate 14,402 of CAZOHA010000061.1, forward strand.
GGTTCCAGCGAGGGTGTATTCGCATCCGGCAGGGACATATTTGAAGATCGTGCAGATGGCGTTAGTTATTTTCCGGAACATCAGCATCCCGGAACTTTCCACTCATTTCCCTTCCCGCTGCAGGAAATAAGTAAACCGGCAGTGACCGGAATGCCCCCTCATTCCTGGCGGCTGTATGGTGGAGGGATCAGTTTATCCTATAATAATTCATGGATCATCAATGACGAAACCCTGGCCGGTTTGAGGCCCTCCAGCCTGACAGATACCCGGTTCTCCCATGCTCCTGAAATTGGTATCAGCACAGTCTTTGCTTCGGGAAAAGGGCAGCGGATAGAACTGGAGTTTTTCATTATCTCTGACCAAATTCAACGATTCAACCAGTATATCAATGCTTTGTATCAGGCGAGACAACTGTCTCTGCGATATCAAAAACTACACGTTTCATGGCTGGTACCGTTAAAAATAATTCCCGTGAGGGCCGGCATAGGAGGATACTATTCCATCCTAAACCGTGCCGAAGAAATGGTGTCCGGAAAGATCCGCTCTGTCGACGATCAGTATACCTGGAATGATTACGGGGTGACTCTTCAATTCGCACGGGAGTATCGATTGCTTTCCAGGTTGATCGTTGTCCCCTCGTTGCGTATTCAATACAGCCTTCACAATATCTTTGAAGGCAACGACATCATCCCCGGCTCATACCGGAACACCCATAATGCTTCGGCCGGAATCAATCTGGGGTTGTATTATCAATTTTAACAAATCATTCACACACTTCCATTGCGTCTTTCTGCCCCTGTTCCTCGTTTCCATCATGTAAAGCAATTATTCGACAATGAATTTAAACTTTAAGCTGATGAAAAAGATAATTTGGAGACAGACAGGCTTACTAATGCTTCCCGCATTATTTCTGATGCTTGTCTCATGTGAAAAAGATAGTGATCTGGGTCCGGAATATAATACACGGATCATAGCAAAAGCATTCTACCAGCCGGCCGGCATGAAGAAATCTGCTTTCACAAACCCGGAAATTGTTCTGGAATCCTTCACCATCGTTGTGGAAGAGATTGAATTTGAATATGATGATGATGAGAAGGAGATGAGAGATGACGATTATGTATCGGATATAGAGCTGTCAGGACCCTTCGAGCTGGAATTACTCGATAACGGAGAAAGTCTCGATCAGGTTCTTGCAACCGTGACTCTGCCGGAGGGCAGATACCAGGAGGTGGAGTTTGAAATCGAAACAGGAAGTAACCCGGCTTCCGAGATGTATCAGAAGTCGGTTCAAATAACGGGTACTCTGGACGGGATTCCGTTTGTTTTCTGGACGGACGATACGGACGATATAGAGCTCGAATTCGAAGGCAGTAACGAGCTGACCATTGATGGTATAAGGGAAGCCATCGTAACACTTTCTTTTGATCTGTCCACGATATTCGATGATTCTGAGGGAGGAATACATCTTTCGGATTTATCGGATAACGATGGAGATGGTATAATTGAAATTAATCCGGGCAGTGACGACGGCTATGAGGAATACGCTGACGAAATCTGGGACCGGCTGGATGACAGCATCGAAGCCATGGAGGATTATTTGGATGATGAGGACGACGATGAGGACGATGAGGACGATGACAGCGGGGATGAC
>CAZOHA010000061.1:16152-26212 GCA_964579515.1 uncultured Bacteroides sp.
TGACGATGATAAATAGGACGGTATTCAGGCACTAATCACAACACCCGACCGGTTTCTCACTCCTGGCTTTTCCGAAGGCTTCCCTGCCTTCGGAAAAAGCGAACCAGGCGATTCCCAGCGATCCGGCGATATCGAACCAGGCAATTTGAAAGAGTTCGTAAAGTCCGCTGGATGCCAGCAGTGCCAGGGATAGATAGAAACAGGTACGGGTACAGTGGGCATCGGCGATGATGGCATCCGAATTCAGCTTCTTACCTATTCTCAGTTTCCAGGTCATTAGTATGAGCATGGTAACGATCGACAGCGAGGAGATAATGATCCCCACCAGTGTGGTTTCGGGTTTGACTCCGCGTACTATATTAATCAAAGAACCTGTAACCAGTCCGACCATTAACAGGTAGAAGGCCGTACCTGTGATCCTGAGCGCCTGTCTTTCGAATCGATCTCTGGCATCCACGTCATGCAGCCCGGCTCTCTTCATCCGGCGGATCATATGGAGTATTCCAATCCCTGAAAGCACTTCCACGAAGCTGTCCACTCCGAATCCCAGCAGTGCCAGTGTATCGTCACTGATCCCGAAAAACACCGATACCGCGCCTTCCACCACATTGTAAATAATGGTGACCGTCGCCAGAATAAAAGCGGTCTGCACCAGTTTCTCTTTTGATGTCGGATTGTTGCTCATGAACAGATTGAGGCCCTATTTAAAAGAACAGTACAGGACATTTGTTGGTGCAGTCAGGTTTCAGGGAGTAGGTGGGGAGCAATCTCAGGGTTGGGAAGGAGGGTATGGGACAAATTCCGGGTTGGGTTCACGGGGTATGGGCGCGCCGGTTTCCTCCCACCATTCGCGCAACTCTCCTATCAGTTCCTCCCGTTTACCGTCTTCCCTGTCCGCCAGGTTGTTTCTCTCTCCCGGATCCACTCCCAGATGGTAGAGTTCGGTTCCATCGTCTTCAAAATAGTAGTGCAGTTTCCATTCCCCTTTCCGGATCACCGATCCCGGCCGCGTCCTGAACAGGGAATCGCGGTTTTCGTTCTGCGCAGCATTGTAGGCCTGCAGATAAACGGGGAAGTGCCAGAAAAGGGATCGTTCCATACCCTCTTCCTTCCGGAGCAGCAGCGGGACCAGGCTGATGCCGTCCAGGTTCAGTTTTTCCGCATCCGGAGTTCCAGCACCTGGATAACCCCCGGTAATTTCCATCAAAGTGGGAAAAAGATCCAGATGAGTGACCGGCACCTCCGATTCAGTTCCCGGCGCAACGCTTCCCGGCCAGACCACGAAGAACGGAATCCGGATCCCCCCTTCATAGTAACTTCCTTTCCCGGCTCTCAGGGGCTGTTGGGTGGTGATTCCGTAAAGTCCTCCGTTATCGGAGGTAAAAACAATCACGGTCCGGTCGAATACACCCTTCTTCTTCAGTCCGCTGATCAACCTTCCGATGTTGCGGTCCAGGTTCTCCACCATGGTCCCGTAAGCCGCATTGCCCTGACCGTTCCAGGTTGACTTTGATTCATATTTGGGCAGCAGGTCCCTGACCGGTTGCAACGGAGTGTGGACCGCATATGGGGAGTAATACAACAGAAAGGGTGACTGGACGGTATCGACGAACTTCAGAGTATGATCCATGATCAGATCAGTCAGATAATCCTCGCCCTGAAGGGGGACATTTCCGTAGGGGGGATAGTAACTCCGGGGATGTCCGGCACGGGTCCCGCCGATGCTGAGATCAAATCCGTAATCGACGGGATCGTCGCTCAGATGCCATTTACCGGCCTGACAGGTGGCATAACCCTTATCTTGTAATAAATCCGGGAATACGGTATGTCTCCTGTTCAGGGTGGTGGCATTCTGGACAGGGATCAGCCGGCGGTGCCGGGATTCTCCTCTTTCGGAAGAATTCACCGTGTAGATCCCGTGACGGGGGGTCCAAAGACCGGTCATCAGGCTGGCCCGGCTCGGGGCACAGTTGGCGGCCGGGGCATATCCGTGCCGGAAGACCATCCCCATTCGGGCCAGGCTGTCGATATGAGGAGTTTCATAATAACGGCTGCCCATGAAACCAAGGTCTTTCCAGCCCATATCGTCCACATAGATCAGCACCACATTGGGCGGCGGGGCTTGCTGTTCCCTCTCACACGAAACTGTCCAGAAACAGACCAGGGATATGAGCAACGAGTAGAGTAGTGAAGAGTTAGAAATCAGGCGTAACATGGAAGATATTTGGTTAACTTGTAAACAGTCTGCAAAATATAACAAACTGCCGAAACCTGCATCTGTAAACCTCCATCAATGAAAACTTTCATCAGTGCTCTGATTGTGATGGGATCGATCCTCCAGGCCTCTGATGGCCAGCCCCTTTCCCGAATCTGGGAGGATATCAGCTATACCGGGGATACTTCGGTTTCTCAAAGGCTGGATATCTATCTTCCCGAAACGCACCAAAACAGCTATCCTGCCGTGATCATCATCTATGGCAGTGCCTTTTTTGGAAATAATCTGAAAAAAGCGGCGATCCGGTAGATCCGGGGAAAGGGGCCCGCCTACAGGATCGATACTTCTTTTATCGGCATTACCGGGTACTCTTCGGGCGGTCATCTTTCCGCTCTGGCCGGAACTTCCGGATCGGTAAGCCAGATGACGATAAATTCAGCCTCTGCCGATCTGGAAGGCGGCCTGGGCGAGTTCACCGGCCTCAGCAGTTCGGTCGACGCGGTGGTGGACTGGTTCGGTCCCACCGATTTCCTGATCATTCACGGAGATCAGGATCCGCTGGTCCCCCGTTGTCAGAGCGAAAAGCTTTACGAAGCACTGCAGGTGGCGGGCGTTCCCTCACGCTATGTGCTGATTCCCGGAGCCAAACACGGAGCCGGTGTCTTCGAAGAAGAATATTACCGGATGATGACCCGGTTTTTCCTGGATATCAGCGGAAAATAACTTCAGAATGCGAAGACATACTCCGGGGTTGGGAATATTTCAACCTTTGTCCGCCGACACTTCGGGCTCAGTTTTCTTGCTGAAATAGTTTTCCAGATAGGTATCGATCTTCTCCGGCCTGGTCTGCGACGAGAAACGCTTCACCGGTTTCCCTTCCGAATCGATCAGGAATTTGGTGAAGTTCCATTTGATCCTGCCGCCGGGAAAACCAGGCAGTTCCTTTTTAAGATATTGATAAAGCGGATGGGTACCCGGTCCGTTTACCTCGATCTTGGAGAACATGGGGAAACTCACCCCGTAATTAACCTGGCAGAACTCCTCGATCGCCTTCTCATCGCCCGGCTCCTGATTGCCGAACTGGTTGCAGGGAAATCCCAGGATCTCCAGTCCCCGGTCCCGGTATTTCTGATACAAGGTTTCCAGCCCCTCATATTGAGGGGTCAGCCCGCATTTACTGGCGGTATTGACTATTAAAAGTGTCTTATCGCGATACTCCTCCAGGTCCTTTTCCTCTCCCTGAAGGGTCCTGACCCTGAAGCTGTAAATTTTTTTGCTCATGATTTCTCGTTTTATTACCGTCTAAGACACCTGCATCAGAAGTTTTGTTTTTGTTCCTGAAAAAAATCTTTACGGATCATCTTCGATCCACTTTATACTTAAATTTATGGAATGTCCGTGACATCCAGGTCCCATAGCCCCGGCTTCCGCAGTGTCCGGCTCTATTATTTTTCGGGGACCGGCAATGCCCATGCAACGGCCCGGTGGATCGGCCGTCAGGCCGAATCGGCAGGGATACCGTCAACACTGATCCCCATTGCAGAAATGGAAAACCGGAAAATGACCGGAGTCCCTGCGGACACCCTCATCGGTTTCTGTGGCCCCACCCATGGATTCAATTACCCGCCCCTTATGCTGCATTTCATATTCAGGTTTGCCTCTGGCCGGGGGAACCCGGCATTTTTGGTCAATACGCGGGCTGGGATGAAGGCCGGTAGAAGATTTCTCCCCGGTATCAGCGGGGTGGCGCTGCTTTTGCCGGCCCTGGTCCTCCGCCTGAAGGGGTACGGGATCCGCGGCATGCGTTCAGTCGATCTTCCCTCCAACTGGATCTCTCTTCACCCGGGCATCAGGACCGGAGTGGTCAACTCCATCATCGCACGGAGAAAGAGAGATGTGGAGGAATTTGCCGGCAGGATCCTCACCGGCCGCAAAATGCTCCGCTCACTGAGAGACCTCCCCCTGGACCTGCTCGTAACCCCCCTGGCACTTCTTTATTACATCTTTGCCAGGTTCGTCTTTGCAAAAACATTTATCGCATCCAGCAAGTGCACCCATTGCGGATTATGCGTGGACAAATGCCCTGTAAATGCCATCAGGGTGGTCGATGACCGCTGCTTCTGGACCCACCGGTGCGAGAGTTGCATGCAGTGCATGAACAGCTGCCCGGAACGGGCCATCGAAACTGCTCATGGGTTTATCATCGGGGTTTCCATTCTGCTCTATTCGGGGCTTCTGGCATGGCTGCACAACTACTGCCAGATACCGGAACGGATGGAGCAGCTGATGAGCGCCGGATTGACACGGTTCCTTGTTTTTGCCATGAATTCACTGATCTATCTTTTACTGATCTTCCTCTTTTACAGAATCATGCATTTCTTGATGCGGTTCCGTTTATTCGAACGGATGATGGTCCTGAGCTCGCTGACCTTTTACAGATTCTGGAGAAGATACCGCCCCTCCCGAGAACAATGGCATTAAGAAGATCCGGCTGTAAGGTCATCCACAGGCAGGCGTCTAAAATCAAAGGTTGGTAGATAGATATATACACTCAGACATTCGATATGAATAACCTATGGAACGCCCCGCTGACAGCAATCGCCCTCATCCTTCTTATTCATCACACATCCCATGCCCAGACGGCCGATCAGCATGGCCTGATCAGCTACTGGAATTTTGACGTGCTGGAAAACGATACTTTTTACGACCAGACGGCCATGAAGAGTCACGGAACCAGTCTGGGTGGCCGTCTGGTGGAGGGGATCCGGGGAAGCGCGCTCTACTTCGACGGGAACGAATCCTATGCAGTGATAGGGGGGAAATCGCTGGAACCGCACCAGGCATACAGTGAACTGGGGCAGGGATCCATCTCTGTGTGGTTCCGGGTCGATCACATTCCCGACCTGGACGGCATCTCGCCCATTTTCTATTACGGCAACAAGGAGCCCTGCAATTTCTTTGACGCGGCCAATGAAGGACTCATTATCGAGGTGGGGCACAGTCCCATCCACATGTTCTCCAAAAGGGTCTACTTCACCATCTGGAGGAATGGCTGCACCTATCCCTCCTTCTGTTTCGATTCCAGCTATCCCATCATCGAGGGGTGGTGGTACCACCTGGTGGTGGTGGTGGGTGAGGATTATAACACCGGGTATCTGAACGGATTCGAAATGATCAGCCGAAAGTACAATTTCGGAAATGACTCCTACTCGGAGTTTTTCGAAGATGCTCCCAATCCCGAGCGGATGTGGCTTGGAAAGGGCCACTGGGACCGGAGCGAGCAGTACCTGGAGGGCGCCATCGACGAGCTCCGCATCTACAACCGTCCGCTCTCTTTCGGAGAGGTGGCTTCCCTGTATGCCGACACCTTATCACTGATCTCTTCAGAAGAGGAAATTCCTGCAGGGGAGGAGATGGTCCGGGTATATCCCAATCCTGCCGGGGAATTCATCCACTACGAACTGAACCAGCCGCAGGACGTTTTCGATCGCCTGGAGTTATTGGACCTGAATGGCCGGTTGTTGAAATCCGATGACCTGACCGGTAATGCAGGGAGGATCTCGACCTCCGGAATTTCACCGGGATTATACTACCTTCAGTTCAGAGGGAAAAACGGGATTCACCGGAAAAGCGTACTGGTAGCACCCTGAATGTGAGCCGGCAGGTAGCTGAAGGTTTTGATTTCATCGCCCGCCCGCTTATCTTTGGCCACATTCTACAGATCCCATGATAAACATCCGAACACTTCTGACCGCGCTTCATATGGCCGGTCTTTTCTGCCTTGCTGTGAGCAACACCTCTGCCCAGACGGAGTCCGGCTGGAGTCTGACCACCACCGGTCAGCTGATGAAGGAAGCACATGCCCGGGAAATCGGGCGATTCTATGAAAGCGGCATGGAGGGCACTTTCCCGGGCCGCGCGGGAATACCCATCTATTACCGTATTTTCAGGCAGGAAGGGGAGGAGAAAGGGGCCGTTATGATCTCCAGCGGTCGTACCGAGGCTGCATTGAAGTATCAGGAGGTGATCTTTGACCTCTACCGCAACGGTTATTCGGTCTATATTCACGATCACCGGGGTCAGGGCCTGTCCGGAAGGATGACAGAAGATCCCGAATTGGGATACATCGACACCTTTCAGTACTATGTGGATGACATGAAAAGGTTTTATGAAGATTTCGTGATCTCCGGCGGACATGACCATATCTATTTGCTGGCCCACTCCATGGGTGGAGCCATCGGGATGTCCTACCTGGAACAGCATCCCAGCGACTTCCGGGCAGCAGCATTCGTCTCACCCATGCTGGGACTGAAACCTCCCATCTGCCTGCTGGCCAGGATAATGAAAGGAAAGAAACCGAAATACGGCCCGGGTCAGACAGGGTACTCGGACGACTCTACCAGCTTCGAGGGTAACTCGGTCACCGGCTCCGAAATACGGTACCACCGGGCCATTGCAGCCTACAGCCAGGTCCCTGCTGCCCGTCTTGGCGGGGCCGCCACCCTGTGGGTCCACCGCTCCTGCCGGCACATCAAAACTATCTTCGACCGGATCGACAGGTTGGAGACGCCTTTTGTTCTTTTCTCTGCTGACAACGAGACGGTGGTGGATCCGAAATCTCATACTAGATTCATAGAGAAAGCCCGGAAAATGGGAAAGGAAGGCCGGCTGATTGCAGTGGAGGATGCCCGTCACGAGTTGCTCATGGAAAAAGATCCCCAGCGTACGCAGGTTCTGACAGCGAGCCTCTCCTTCTTCGAAGGCCATTGATCCACTCTGTCGGAGTTAATTGCTATATTGGCTGCATCATCCAAACACTCGATTATGACCCGAAGACCTTATACCCGGCGCGAATTCATGGGTACCATGATGGCAGGCATCGCCATGGGAGCCCTTTACGGATGCAGGCAGGAAGACTCGGACAGCGGAATCCCGGTCAGGCCCCTGGGCAGCACCGGGGAGAAAGTATCCATCATCTCCCTCGGCGGCTGGGACATCGTCAATGATAAGACCGAAAAGGAAGCCGTGGCGTTGATCGAGGAGGCGCTTGACAACGGAATCACTTTTTTCGATAATTGCTGGGAGTATCACGACGGCTGGGCGGAGGAGATGATGGGAAAGGTGCTGGCCGATCCGGTCAAACGGGACAAGGTGTTCCTGATGACTAAGGTCTGCGGCCGCGATTACCGAACTGCCAAAACACACCTGGAGGACAGCCTGCGCAGACTGCAGACCGATGTGATCGATCTCTGGCAGTTCCATGCCATCAAGTGGGAGGATGACCCTGACCTGATCTTTGCGGAAGAGGGTGCCATGAAAGCCGCCCTGGAGGCCAGGGAGCAGGGAAAGATCAGATACATCGGGTTTTCCGGGCATCAGGATCCCGAAAGACACCTGGAGATGCTTTCCAGGGATTTCGACTGGGCCACTGTTCAGATGCCCACCAATGTGCTGGATGCCCATTACCGGAGCTTTCAGAACATGGTGCTTCCCGAGTTGAACAAAAGGGAGATCGCCGCCCTGGGGATGAAATCCCTGGGCGCCCAGAACGGGAGGATCGCCAGGGATCTGAACGTGGATGCTTCCCTTCTTCGACGATACGCCCTGACCCTGCCCATCGCTTCGCTGGTGGCAGGAATGCAATCGAGGGAAGAACTGCACCAGATCATCGATATCGCCCGTAACTTTGAACCACTGAAGGAAGAAGAGGTGACCGAATTACTCGATATTTCCTATGCGGAGGCACAGGACGGTGATATCGAACGGTACAAAACGGGCAACTACGGATGCGACTGGTACCACGACCATTTTCTTCCATCCTCTTAAATCCGGAGATATGCTTCAGAAACTGGTCTCCCTGCTGATCATCCTGATTATCGGTGCCAACACAGAGATCCATTCCCAGGAGATTCTGGTCATCGACGACCGGACAGGGGTCATGGATCCCTCCGTCGACCGGCTGCTCGAAGCGCAGCTTGCCGCGGCCGATCTCCGGTATGTGACATCGGTCGATTACCGCAACCGTTGCGACTACTATTATGCCAGGCTCGATTCAGCCGGGCAGGAGATCTTCATGGACCTCCGTGACTGTTCCGACCGGTCGCTGGGAGCCAGGAACCTGGGCGCTACCCTCCACACGCTCAATGAACAGGACAAAGCCTTTCTGCTCTCCTATTTTGTCAAAGATATCCTGGAATCACACGCCAAATCCGGTTACACGGCGAAGATGATGCCTGAAGCTGACAAAGGCTCAGAGGCAGGCCGGCCAGATCGCAGTTCAGGTAATGCTGCCATCTTCAATGAACACGATACCCGCTACTTTTTTGCCCCCTCCGCCTACAATCTGAGAAAAGGACAGCTCTACTACAATACTGTATATTTTTTCCTGCACGATATCCAGTACGGGATCTCCGATCATTTTTCCATGGGAATGGGCACCTCCCTGATCGGCCTGCCGGTCTACTTCACCCCGAAACTTTCCATCCCCACCGGAGAGCGGTCGGCCATTGCACTGGGCGACCTGCTGATCTTCGGAACCTATGGTACCAATGCCATCGGGAACCTGGCTTACGGGAATTTCACCATGGGAGGCCCGGCGGGAAATTTCAGCATCGGTGGAGGATACCTGGCGACCAACCAGAGTGAGCTGACCGGCAGGACCTCATCCGGGGTCATCAACCTGTCGGGGATGAAAAGTATTTCCACCCATATCTTCTTTCTGACAGAGAACTATTTCTTCGGTATCCAGACCCGGCAATCGGCTTACCAGGAGTGGTATGACGAGCAGACCGGGTTCTGGGAGTACATTGATGAAGAATTCGAGCAATCGCAGAGAATATGGTACGGGATCGCGGGATTCCGTATTATCAGTAAGAAGACCGACTTTGTCAGCTGGCAGGTGGGAATTACCTACCTGGGGATACTGCCCGGAGAGATACCCGGCAGGTACTCGGCTCCCTGGCAGACCTCGGCCGGTGAAGGTTTTAATATGATCGCCTTCCCCACGGTCACCTATACCCGCAAATTCGGCCGGACGTATTGATTCCTGAATCCTGTTGAGATTTTAGGAAATAATTAACCCGATGCTATCCGGGAATTCATTAGTTTCGAATATCCAACCATCAACCTTAACCATGAAACGTTTATTTCTGATTTCATTCGCTTTACTTCTGATATCCAGCGGATTGCTGGCACAGAAAATGAACAATGTAAAAACCGACCTCTTCAGCCCCATCATCCGGACTTACGTATTGAAGTACGAACGGGCTTTCACAGAGGATATCTCGGGCCAGCTGGGATTCTTCTATACCGGCTATCGTCCGGGCGACTCCGAGTCGGTCCTGAGCGGGTATGGCATCACTCCCGAGTTTCGTTTCTACCTGTCCGAATCACCCGCTCCCGACGGATTCTACCTGGCACCCAATTTCCGGTATATGAAACTGACCGCCAAAGAGGAGGTGTCCGATGATGAGGGTTCACTCACCTCACTGGGATTTGCCCTCAATCTGGGAGGACAGTGGGTTCTGAAGGATGTGATCGCTGTGGATATATGGCTGGGGCCCTCCTACAATTTCCGGGAGGTTACCGCCAATGAACAGGAGGTGGAATTCGGGATCGCCGAAGCAAATGGATTCGGCATTCGTATCGGACTGGCCATCGGGATCGCATTCTAGCCATTATCTGGTCTGCTGGTGAACCTTCGAAAAGGATCACGCCGGGGCAGACCACGCCGGCCTTTATCGCAGCTGCCTCCGGGGGTGCCCCAGAAGGAAGTACAGCAGGGAGCCCAGAAAGGGTAACTTTGTGTATCTTGAGGTCTAAACCCTGAAAAATCCTGACATGAGA
>CAZOHA010000062.1:0-21603 GCA_964579515.1 uncultured Bacteroides sp.
CATCTCCATCGAGGTGGGACTGCAGAATTCCGCACTGGCCATATTCGTGGCAGCCAATCTGTTGGGAAGCCCGGAAATGGCCCTGGTGCCGGTGGTATACGGCTCCTTCACCTTTTTCACCACGCTGCTGTTTGGCTGGCTGGTAAAGAAGCTGGCGTGGCAACCGAAGTATTTCGGTAAACTTTCGCGTTTCAAATTGAGGAAGAAGCCGAAATAGCTACCGGTACAGGTGCAGGTATCCGGCCTTTTCAATGGGATCTCCGCTGTCCTGTTTTTCGATCACGTAATAGTAGACACCCTCTCTGAGTTCCTTTCCCCCGATACTCTTCCCGTCCCACCGGATCTGAGGCGACAGGGAGTAATAAATCCGTGTGCCGGTCCTGGTAAATACGCTGAATTCGTAAAGGGTGGTTCCGTCTGTTTCAACGCTGAAAAAATCATTGATCTGGTCCCCGTTGGGAGAAAAAACATTGGGCACCCGGAGATCGCTGTCGGTGGTATCAGAAGCTGACAGGCCCCTGAACTGCTCTATCCATTCAACCTTCACATCCATGGTGTCGGGTGGCGGATCGGGCAGCTGTCCGGAAAGCAGCGGAAACAGAAGGCAACAAAAAAGAGTAGTGGCAATTGTCCTGGATATGGTCATATCTTCTCGGTCAGCTTCTGAACCACCCTAAAGTTATTAAAAAATTCTTTGGCGAAAACCCTGATCACCGTATAGGTGGGAATAGCCAGGATCATCCCGACGATACCGGCCAGGCTGGCAGCCATCATAATCACGATAAAGATCTCAATGGGGTGGGCATAGACACTGGTTCCGAAGATCACCGGCTGGAATACGGCATTATCGGTAAGCTGAGTGATGAGAAATACCAGCATCATATAACCGACCATGGGCATCAGCTCGGTGGAAAAATCCATCTGGAGGTGGGTGGCCACTCCCAGCACAATACCCAGGGCCGCTCCTATCCAGGGTCCCAGATAGGGAATGATGTTCAGCACTGCCGCCAGCAGTCCGATCACCAGGCCGTGCCGGAAACCGACCCCGATAATGGTCATCCCGAGAGTGACCAGGGTCAGGATCCCCGTCATCTGAAGCAGGATCCCTACGAAATACCTGCGAAGCAGGTGTTTTACCGATTGCAGTGCATGCCGGAAGGCATCCTCCTTGCTCTCCGGAAAAATGGTGACAATATAGTTGGAGATCAGGCTCTCCTCCCGCAAAAGGAAGAAAGTGATAAATGAGATGGCGAAGATGGCCCAGGCCATGTTGCCCAGAATCGAGGCCAGGGTGGCCAACAGGTCGGTAAGGAACTGGATGTCCAGTACAGAGTTGATTCGCCGCTGAAGCTCTTCCCTCAGTGTGAATCCGTCCTCCCCGCCGATCTTCAGCTGATTGATCCATTGCTCGATGCGGTCGATGGGCTGTTCGAATTCATCGAGGACCCGGGAGGTCTCGATGGTCGAAAGCTCCTGGGCTTCTGATGCTATTAACGGAATGAACACCCTGAAGAATCCGAAGAAGGCCCCCCAGATGAGCAGGAGGGTTATAAATGCGCGCAGTGAAACCGGGATCCTCCATGTTCCGATCCTGATCCGGCCCAGAAGGTGCACCAGAGGCCTGGCGATGAGGGAAAGAACTGACGCGATCAGAATGTAGGCCACAATGTTGAAGAAACGCCACACCATCAGTCCCATAACGATGATCCCTGCGATGATCAGCAGGGTGCGGGGCGTGAACCAGCTTTTCGAGGCCATAGTTCCCGTAAAGATAGTGAATCTTCTGTTGAAAATTTTTCCTTTTCAAATCGTGCCCGAATGACTACTTTTAGGCTCCTGGAGGAGAGGGGAGCCTATGAAGCAATATCTTGATTTATTGTCACATGTGTTAGAAGAGGGGGTTCAGAAACAGGACCGCACGGGGACCGGTACCATCAGTGTTTTCGGATACCAGATGCGGTTCGACCTTTCGGAGGGGTTCCCCCTGCTTACCACTAAGAAACTCCATACCAAATCGATCATCCATGAGTTGCTCTGGTTCCTGAAAGGGGGAACCAACACGGCCTATCTGAATGAAAACGGAGTGCGGATATGGAATGAATGGGCCGATGAGAACGGTGATCTGGGACCCATATACGGATCGCAATGGCGAAGCTGGCCTGCAAGGGACGGCCGTTCGATCGACCAGATCGCTCTGGTGGAGGAATCGATCCGGAACAATCCCGATTCGCGAAGGCATATCGTCAGTGCCTGGAACGTGAGTGAACTGGACAGGATGGCACTTCCGCCCTGCCATATCCTCTTCCAGTTTTACGTGGCGGAAAGCAAACTCTCCTGCCAGCTCTACCAGCGGAGCGCAGATATTTTCCTGGGAGTTCCCTTCAATATCGCCTCTTACTCCCTTCTGCTGATGATGATGGCGCAGGTCACCGGACTGAGGCCCGGGGAATTCGTCCATACTTTCGGAGATGCCCATATCTACCTCAACCACCGGGACCAGGTGAACCTGCAGCTTACCCGCGAACCCCGGCCCCTTCCAAAGGTGGAACTGAATCCGGAAATCCGCTCCATTTTCGATTTTACCTTCGAAGATATCGCTGTTATCGACTACCATCCCCATCCCCATATCAGGGGATCCATATCGGTCTGAGGTGGAAAAAAACATCCTCCCCCATATCTCCATCATCGTGGCCATTGACCGGAACAATGCCATCGGAAAGAACAACCGCCTGCTATGGAGGATTTCAGACGATCTGAAACGCTTCAAAAAACTCACCACCGGCCATACCATCATCATGGGAAGGAATACCTACTACTCCCTCCCCAACGGTGCGCTCCCGAACCGAAGGCACGTGGTCATTTCCAACGTGCCCCGGGAGATCTGCCCCGGTTGTGAGATGGCCCATTCCATCGAAGAGGCGGTTGAACTGGTGAAGGGAGAAGAGGAGTGCTTCGTGATCGGGGGCGGAATGGTTTACGAGCAGTTCCTGCCATTGGCCGGAAAACTTTACCTGACCCGGGTCGATGCGGAACTGGAGGCCGATACGTTCTTTCCCGAGATCGACTTCAGCCAGTGGAAAAAGATCCATTCGGAAAAGGCGGAGGCCGATGAGAAGAATGATTATCCCCACACCTACGCAGAATATGTGCGAATTCACTGATTTAGGCGCGAATTCACTGACTTTTGTGCGAATTCACTAATTTACGGGTGTGTTTCATAGAATCTAACTTAAATCCGTACCCATGAAAAAACACCTGCTTTCAGTTGGAATCCTCCTCGCTGTCCCTCTGTTCCTCTGCGCTCAGGCTGACCGCATTGCCGGAACCTGGTACACCGAGGAAGGCACCTCTACCGTCGATATCTATAAAGGCAGTGACGGCAAATATCACGGCAAGATCAGCTGGCTGGACGAGCCGGACGAAGACGGAAAGCCCAAAATGGACAAGGAGAATCCAGACCCGAAACTGAAAAAACGGAAGATCATGGGGCTTCCCCTTCTGAAGGGATTTAAATACGATTCGAAAGAGAAACAGTGGGTCAATGGCTCCATTTATGATCCCGATAACGGGAAAACATACGACTGTTTCGCCTGGTTCGAGAACGGCAACTACAATAAGCTTTACCTGAAGGGGTACGTGGCTGGGATCCGTGCCCTCGGACGCAAGACCGAATGGAAGCGGAAGTAACCGCACCTTCATCCTTTGAAACCTTTTTAACATCTTTTTAATGTCACTGATGTTGACATGAATTGGGTTCATGTCTACTTTTGTGACATGAATACGGATAAAAAGACCCGAAACTACACCATGGTCCGGCGCGCCCGTATGGCCTCGGAAAGCACTGAAATGATTATCCATGCGGTGGGAGAACTGTGGAAATCCGGCTCGCTGAATGAGATCACTCTGGAAGCAGTGGCAGGGAAATCGGGTGTCAGTGTACGGACCATTCTGCGAAAATTCGGCTCCAGGGAAGGACTTCTGGAAGCATCCATCCAACAGGAAACTGCGCGTATCGGAAAAGAACGTGGAGAGGCTCCCGTGGGAGACCTGCAGGGGATCGTCGATTCATTGCTTCGGAGCTATGAGGAGATGGGAGAGGCCGGGATCCGCACCATTTACGCAGAGCCGGATCTGGAAATGGCCAGGGTGATCGGGGAGCGTGGCAGGCAAACCCACCGTGAATGGTGCATCCGGGTTTTCGAACCCTACCTGCCCGCACCGGATGCGGAGGCATACGAGATCCGGCTGGCCGCCTTTATCAGTGTCACGGAGATCTACCTCTGGAAACTGCTCAGAAAAGACCTGGGATTCACCCCGGACAAGACGAAAAAAGTATTTATCGAAATGTTGGAAGGACTGGCAGTGAAAGTCGGAAATGGATGATATGAGAACAAAAACGGACGATATGAGAACAAAATCAGACGATATGAGATCCCAAAAGACATACTTATTTGTGACTGTGGATGGAGGAGGTAACCTTCCCCAGGTCCTGGGCCTGGCTGAAAGACTCCATCGGAGAGGGCACCGTATCTTTGTGCTCACTGAACCCTGCCTGAAGCCATTGATCGACACCATGGGCCTGCAATATATTCCATTCCGGGAATACTTCACCAGGACGGACAGGAAGGAGGATCTCCTCCGTGATCACAGGGCCACCACTTTCTCAAACCCGGTTCTGGACACGGTGGTTTTCGGTCCGGCGGAAACCGTCGCCAATCAGACCCTGGAGGCTCTGAAAACCAGCGGGGCGGATGTTCTGGTGGCCGATGTTCTGCTGCCCGGCGCACTGATCGCAGGGGAATACCTGGGGATCCTTTCAGCTGCCTGAATTAAAGCACACCCTTGATTTGATGCAATCAACCGACCTCCGCCTGATCCAGACACTCCGGAGTTTCGATTATCCCATTGAACCCAATCCAGGAAATGTACACTACACCGGTCCCTGCCTTGATGAACCCGATTGGGTGAGCCAGGGCCAGAGTCCCGGGCAGGATCCCGTGCAGAGTCCTGTTCATGATCCCGGGCAGAGTCCCGGGCAGGATCCCGTGCAGAGTCCCGGGCAGGATTCCGGCCCGGGGTCAGAGAGAGCCCGGGATCCCCTCGTGGTGATCTCCTTCTCCTCCACTTTCCAGAATCAGAAGGAGGTGATCCAGAGATCCGTGGAGGCATTGCAGGGTTGGCCGGTCAGGGGACTGGTCACACTCGGCACCGCCATGGAGTCTGAGTCGTTCGATATTCCCGAAAATGTGACGGTGACCGCTTCGGCACCCCACGATCTCGTTTTCCCTCATGCCGATCTGGTGATCACCCACGCAGGGCACGGAACGATCATGAGGGCCTTCAGGCACGGGTTACCGCTGGTATGCCTTCCCATGGGCAGGGACCAGAACGACAATGCAGCCAAGGTGAATTACCACGGTTGCGGGATCAGACTTTCCAGAAAATCCGGCGCTCCGGAGATCAGGAGAGCAGTGGAAACAATCCTGGCCGATCCTGCTTTCCGGTTAAATGTCTCCGGGTTCCGGAACGAACTGGAACAGATATCAGAGATGGATCTGGCCATACAGCTTCTGGAAGAGCTTGACGAAAAGCGAGCCGACTCGTTGTTAAAATCGTCCGGATCCGGACACAAAGATCCCGTAAACGTTCACTATTCAGAAGAGCTTTCTTATGACAAATAAGACCTAATAAATTGTTTATCTGTACGTTTCGATGTATGGCACGCATTATGCTTTCACATAACTGAAAACAAATCTTACGTCCTTTACATTTCACACTAACGGGTGATACAGTAAAATTTCTTTTTAGGTTTAAGTGGTTAGTAAAAAGGGGCCCCTCCAGGCCCCTTTTTTATTCCGGCAGCCGCGCTGAAGCGCGCGCCGCCAGCCTATTCGAGAAGCTGCTCCACTGCCAGGCAGGTGCTGAAGGCGATCCTCCGGGAAAACTCGGTCAGATCATAATAATAAATGATCAGGGGTTCATACACACTTTCGTTCTCCACCACCCTCCAGCGGGTCCTGGGATTCTCCCCTGCAAAACGCATCAGGTAGCCAATCTGGTCCGATATGATCGGGTCCTCCACCCTTTCCATCAGGTATTGCCGAAATTCTGCCGATTGTTCCATGAATTCCGCTCCAGCGCCATTGTCAAGGATTGCCTCCCTGCCCGCATTGCGATAATCCCTTCCCGACACCTGGTCGATGGGTACACCGGACTGATCGACTCGTCCCAGCAATCCGTCCTGCATCTCCCCGATCCGCTTCTCCAACGCCTCCGATTGCTCCATAATCGTGGTTATTTCAGCGGTCCGGAGAGAATCAGGCAACACTCCCAGCCTGTTTTGCAGCCTGTTATCGATCTGTTCCACTGCTTCCATGTTATCCAGGCACAGATCGGTGTATTGATCGATCGTATCTTTGGACAGGTTGATTCTGGAGAGCAGGGCGATGATCGAAATACCAATCAGCAGCATAATAACATAGGGAGTGCTGACTCTTCTCCCCGGAGTTTTCTTAAATATCTGAACGACAAACAGTGGAATAAAACCAACGGCCAGTACACCAAGGCTGACCACCATCATTATATTTGCACCCGGCCAGTGCATGATCTTAAACACCGCGCCGGTGAGGATCAGGAAAATGGTCAGAAAACCTACAATGGGAAATATGATGTGCGGCTTTTCCGCCTGCTCCCTGTAACTCAGGATGAAATACAGAGGGAGGAAGACCAGACCCACCAGAAGAAATCCCAGGGAGAGAAGAATCCCGGCCAAAGGCCAGTGCATCATCTTGAAAAAGGCCCCGAGAAGGGTCATTCCCGATCCGGTCAGACCGGTGAGATACGTGAATCGTTTCATGCGTTGAAATTTTTTATCAAGGTTAAGCAGTGTCTGGTGCTGGAGTTCGGGTAGCCGTTTCTCCCCGATGGAGTGAAGCACCCGTTCATAGGAGGTCTCAAAATCTTCCCCCTGTTCCATCTCTTCCTCCACCATGCAGCATACATGATCCAGCACATCTTCCATCAGCCGGTCATAGGTCAGTCCGAAACCAACCAGATCGCCTTTGATGCGTTCATATTGGTCATCAATGGTGGCCGATATCATCTCAGGCAGGAGTGGGATTCAGCACAGAAGTCAGTGTATGGACGAAATCGAAAAACTCATCTAACTTCTGCTCGGTCCAGGATCTGCCCTTTTCCGTAAGAGAGTAGTACTTCCGGACACGCTTCCCGATATATTCCTTTTCGGTCCGGATGTGTCCGTCAGCCTCCAGTTTATGCAAAACCGGGTAGAGCGCACCGAATGTGAGTTTGATCTTACCGGCAGAGAGCTCTTCCACCTTTTTGGTAATCTCATACCCGTACATCCGTCCGTTGTCGGCCAACAACTTCAACACGATTGTTCTCAAGGTACCCTTTAACAAATCATTCGCTATCATAACGACAAATATACAACATTATTATATATCATAATATTATATATATGATTATTATATATCCCAACGGAAAAAAATACCCTCAGATGAAAAAAATCCTCCGATTCCGGGTAACAAATCCATGTTGTTTCTGATTAACCGGATGACAGTACAAACAGAAACAACGCAATAACCATTAAAAAGCCATGAAAACATCTGAAAGCAACCAGAAAAGAGAAGATTTAAAACCTCTCAGCAGAGATGAAATGGATATCCTGATCTATATGACCAGCGATGTCTGGATCACCTCAGAGGTCGTGAGATTCAAGAACGATCTGATTGAAAGAGCGGGGAACTGAAAGAGTGTTGAACACAAAACATTGATTTAAACAGGAGCAGAGGACTGATATGATGAGTTTAACTGAGAAAATGACACAAGAGAAATATACCGGGAAAGCGGGGAACCAAGAGAAAAAGACCGGAGGGAAAAAGACCGGAGGAAAAAATGGCCATAGGCTGGAGGCCGGGGACACCGGCACCGAGGTAACCCGGATCGAAGAGATCCGCTGGGAGTTATCGATCAGGTCGGAGGTGTGGAAGAAAGGCAGGCACTACGTGGATTACAGTCCCAAAGTCCTGAGGCTGGACAGAAATGGCCGGATCATGATGTACTCGAAATTCGGAAGAACGGATTCCAAATTTGGCTGGACCATAGAGATGATCGACCCATCGAAGGAGATCAAACCGATCGATTTGGATAATCTGGAGCCGGTCAATATCGGTTACACCGACCAATAGCCGGCTTAAAATATGGATTCGCCCGTTGCAGGTGGATAAGACGGTGCCAGGAAGTCCGCATCCCGCCTACGGTTCCGTCCCACCTGCAATTTTTTTTCGATTTCCGGGTAACAAATTGGTGGTGTTTCTGATTAACCAGTGTCTTTCATCAAAAACATATCATTATGAAAAAAAGAGCAATGTTTCAAAGCGAAATGAAAAAGAGGTTTCAAAAAGAAATTCTTGATCGCAAACAGTTAAACTTCCTGATCGGAGGAGATGGTAATGGCGGACAGGGTGGTACCGGCGATCCCTGGGATCCGAAAGGATGATTCCGGGTAACAGAACGTAGCCTTCTCATTCCCCGGGATCAATAAATTATATATATTGACCGGAACTAAGGTCCAGGGGTTTGAGAAGGTTTCTTTCTGTCATCCTTTTGTTGCTTTCAACCGGCGGGTTGCTTTCAACCGTTGGGATGGCTTCAACCGGTGGGTTGCTTTCGGGGCAAACAGGGGAACCCACTGCAGGTGAACTTTACCATCACCACCTGAATGCCCTGAATAAAGGCAATTTCGATAGCGCGGAAGTTCACTTAATTAAAATTCTATCCCGGTTTAAGGACCTGCCTCTTTATAACCGGGCCCTGGTGCACAATGGGCTTGGCTGGGTCTATTATGAAACCAGCCGGTTCAATGCAGCTCTCCGGCACTACCTTCTGGCCGATAGTCTGATTACTGCAACCGGTACAGAAACCATCCCACTTAAGATCAGTATTCACAACAACCTCGGATTGTTATATAACTGGTTGGGAGAATACACCTTAACCCGGGATCATTTTGAGAAGGCCTACCACCTGCTCGATTTACTGACCGAACACGATTCCGTCTACTTCGGAAAGCTCTCCATGCTTCAGTTCAATCGCGGTGTGTTGATGTATTTGCTGGAAGAACACACAGAAGCAATATCGCTTCTAAAGGAGAGTGAGCAGATCAAAAAAACTCATGGGCAAACCCACCTGGGAAGTGTGTATTACAACCTGGCAAGGGTCTCTGAGGCCCTTCATAAAACGGATACTGCCGCCGGATACTACAGGAAAGCCATCGCCAGATGGATTTCAGAATATAATGAGGACCATTTTCAGCTCGCCAATATTTATCAGGATTTCGGTCTTCTGCAAATCAGCAACGGCAGCAATGAAGAGGGCCTGAAACTGTTGGAAGCAGCTCTGAGTAACTACCTGGAAAATTATGGATCCCGCCACCCGCTCACTGCGGGCTGTTATGAAAACCTCGGACGGTTTTACCTGGATCAATCCGATTACCAAAAGGCCATGGAGCATCTCCAGAAAGCACTGATCGCGGCCACAAGGCAATTCAGCAGCGAAGATCCTGAGGATAATCCCGTCTGCACAGAGGGGCTTCATGACCTTACGCTTTTAAAGATCCTTCAATCGAAAGTTTTGGTCCTGGAAAGATCTGCCACCAATTCGGCGGGGGAACGAAAAAGAGATCTGCTGAAGCTGGCCACACGAACCAATCATCTGTCGATAAGAGTGCTGTACAGGATACAGGGCTCTTACCTGACCGGCGAAAGCCGAACATACCTGATCGCCAGACAGAAGGGAGTTTTCGAAACGGGAATAAGGATATATCGTCAACTCTGGTCCGAGACCGGAAATGTCGCCTACCTGGATTCCGCTTATCTGGATGCAGCCAAAGGAAAAGCCAACGAATTGCTGCTGGAGAGAAGGATCAAAGAATGGCTTTTTCTGGAGAGCCTGCCCGACTCTATGGCGCGGTCAGTGGTTAATCTCAAACTTCAGGCAGACCATCTTTCCCATCTCATACAGGCCAAAAGTCGAGAGGTGGATCCCGACTCCGCCCTTCTGAATGAATGGCGGAATCAACTCTTCGAGCTGAGGGACTCTTTCCGAAGCGAAATGGATCTTCTTCAGGGGGAACAACCTTTGATGTCGCAGTTTGAATATTTATCCCGCCATCTGACCATGGAAAATATCAGAAAAAAACTGAGTCGTGGAGAGACTCTGGTGGAGTTCTTTTCAGGTGACCCCGAAGCCACAGAAATTCCTCAGATTCACTCATTTGTGGTAACCAAAGGATCCACTCATTTACTGAATTTTAGTTTTGATGAAAATATCGTGAAGGACTTGGAGATTGTCATGGAGAATCTGCACGAATTTGATCCTCTGAGAGAAACAAAGGAGCGCTATGACCGGCTTATACTGGCTTTATACCAACTTCACCGCCAGCTGATCGAGCCCCTTGAACCGCATCTTGAAGGAGAGAAAATTATACTTGTTCCCGATGGGCGCCTTTCCTACCTGCCGTTCGATGCTTTATTAACCGAGAAACCATCAGGGCCGGCAATGAATTACAGCGGGCTGCCCTACCTGATCCATAAATATCAGATCTCCTACGCGTATCATTCAATCATCACCAGAGACAGGCAACTTACACCTGTGAGGTTCCCGGAGTTGTCAGCATGGGCTCCCTCCTATGACTCTGCTGGACAGAACGGATGGGGGCCTCTTGAAGGTGCTGAAGATGAGGTGAGGGCCATTGTGGAGATGACGGGCGGAAAAGCGTTAAGGGGTGAGCTGAACCGGGAAGAGGTACTGGCTCTTTTGCAGGCCAGAGGTATTATACACCTGGCCACCCATGCCGTGGCACCGGACAATCCCGGGAGCTCACCCTATTTTGTGCTGAATGCGGGATCCGGGGGAGGTGAGCCTGAGAGAATCCATGATTACGAGATCCAAAGCATGGCCGCACCTTCATCACTGGTGGTATTGAGCGGGTGTGAAACGGCAGGTGGCTATGAACAGAAAGGTGAAGGGGTTCTTAACCTTTCCAGAAGCTTTCTTCAGGCGGGTGCCAGATCAGTGGTCCATTCACTCTGGCCGGTGGTTGACCCCAATGCCAGTAAAATCTTGGTGGATTTTTACCGGGGACTGAAACTGGGAAACAGCAGGACAGCCTCCCTTCGCCGGGCGAAGATCAACTACCTGGAAGAGGCCTCACCCTCCTACACCCATCCTCACTACTGGGCAACATTGCAGATCACAGGAGATCCGGGTCCGGTAAGAATGAAATGGTGGAACTGGCTGGCGGGGCTTATCGCACTGTCCGGGTTCATCCTGGCACTGATTCGTATCTATTATTTGCTGAAACGCCGGAGATCCTTTAAAAGTGCCAGTGCATCCTCTTTGTAGATTCCTTCATATTCCGATAACCGCTGAAGATGCATGGAAGACTGTTCAAGTTCGCCCGTCTGAAGCTGGCAAAGACCCAGATACCAGAGAGCTTCCGGCAGATAACGTCCCTGATTTTGAACGACCGATTCAAACGCCTCCGAAGCCAGTTCAAATTGCTCCAGGCCCAAATAGGATAGGCCGCTGTAGAATTGGGCCTCGGTCCGGTAAGGAAACCGGTCGGAAAGTGTCCTCATCTTTTGAAGGGTTGCCTCGTAATCGCCTTCCAGATAAAGCCGGATTCCTTCATTTACAGGTGAATACTCGAGAGTCTGACCTCCACGAAGAGTGTATTCGGATGCATCCATCGGGGCGTAATAATCCTGAAATAACTCTTCGGGAGTATTTCCGGAACCGAAAACCCCCAGGGAGATTATAAGGGCGGCGGCAGCAGCAACCGATGCCGCCGGGATCAGCCACCTCATACGGGCCTTCGGTCGTCTTGAGAGAATGTCCTTTGATCCGGCCCCGGGTCCTGCCTCTGATTCGACGGGCGCTTCGGTCCCTGGTGCTGATTCAGAACCATTCAGCACCATCTCTGCCAGCCTTTCAGCTTCTTCCAGTTCCGGATCTTTCCGCATGGATTCCAGCTGGATCTTTGCCTTCAGATAATCCCTTACACGGACATTGAACCGGTAGGTCTCCTCCAGTCCGGGATCCATCGAAAGGCCCTTTTCTACCTCCTGTGATTCCACCTCCTTCAGATCCTTATAAAGATAATCTGCCAGACTCCTGTGAGGGTCATTGTATCGATCATTCACGCTCATAGCTGTCTTTCGCCAATGGATTCGGCTTCCTCCTTTTTCATTTGCACAATGTCCGGATGGTTCTCGATCATTTTCATCAGATAACTGTGGCACAAGCTTTTACGCTTCCTGATATAACCGTGACTGAATCCGAGCTGCCTGGCGATCTCCAGGGGAGGGATCTCCTGAAGATATCGCTCCAGAATATTCCTGCAGCTTTGATCGAGTTGCTGAAAACATTCCCAGAAGACCTCCTCCACCATCTTCTGGTCCGACACTTCGGTGAAATCGGGATCGGGGTCGGGAGAGAGTTTTTTCAGATGATAATTTCTTACGGCTGTTATCTTTTCCAGCTGTTGATCCCACTTTTTCTTACAAAGCGCATATACGAGAGTGCTGAGCTTGCAGGTGAGGGTGAACCCGGTCTGGTCTGTGAGTTTTATCAGAGCGATCAGTCCCTCACTGAATACATCCTTTGCATCTTCATCGGTCCCTCCCCTTTCCCTGACCATCAGGCGTATAATGTCGTAATACTTCACCTGAAGATACTTAAACGCTGTATCCTCACGTTTCTGTATTCCTTCAACGATCCTCTGGTCGGCACTCAGTTCCATGGAGTAAACAAGGGATTTTCCAGGCTGCAATAGCTCAAAAATAAGAATTTATATCGAATCCCTGTAAGATCAATTTTCAACTGTTCCCTTTTTCCGGGTATCCTTTTTTGGTAAAACATGACTCAACAAAAATGTTGAATGCGTAACATTTTTGCGACTTCCTGCCAAAAACCAACATAAATGTTCGCTCTCATAAATAACTATTATACAGATAACTATATAAAAAATAAGTAACCAAAATGTTTCATCCGGAAATCGAAAAATGAATACCCATTTTTTTCCGTTTGGCCAGATGATCTCCATGTACAGGGTGGGCCACGGATGGATTTTTGAAAGACTTATTGGAAAACTGAGCTCCAACAGGCATACTATTCTTCTGGCCGAAGAGGGCTGGGGGGAGATGGAGTTTGTTAGAGAACTGGGTTTCCAGCTCAGGGAAAAATTTCCTGATATTCATTGCTGCTATATCGATTGCAGGCAGGTATATTCCAGAGATTCTTTTCTGGAACTGTTTGCCAGAAGCCTTCTACATCGTTTTCCAGAAGTCTCAATACGCGAAGACTTAGACCTGATGAGCCTGGATGCCTTTGGAATCCCGCTCATCATTGCGAAAAGAAAGAAGATCAGGCTGGCTATTTTCATTACCAGTTGCCACCCATTCTATGTGACCCTCCTGACATGGCATACACTTATCCGTGCCGGCCGTGTTTGCACCAGGGAAGATGTTCAATCGGCACTGAAGGACATCCTTCTCCACTATGATCATCAGTTCAACCTGATAGTTGAGCGCCTGACCGACAGGCAACTGAATCTGTTAATAGCTATAGTCGAAGGCAAGGAGCTGATCGAGCAAAGGTACAGGGAATATGTTATCGTTGATCCCATATTCAAGGTCTGGCTGCGACAGCAATACCAAGATCAGGGTCCAACAGCATCATGAGACTCAGAAAACCTGAAGAGCAGGATCCATGCCTCGAGATCTTCAGGCCTCCATGTCCCCCGGGCACCCGTGCCCCGATAGCCGTGCACTGAAGGGTGCTGAAGGCGCTTGAAAGGCGCTGAAGGCCAGCGGGCGCTGAACGGCGCTGATGTGCGCCATGTATAAATGCCAAAACCGCCGGTGGTGGGCCCGGCGGTTCTGAATCTCTGCGTTAACCTGGCGGTTATAAAAGTGGGGTGGAAGATCGGACTTGAACCGACGACCTCTGGAACCACAATCCAGCGCTCTAACCAGCTGAGCTACATCCACCGTTTGGGCTTGCAAATTTACAAAATTTTTTATTCCTCCCTTCCCGGGGCGGGGAATTATTTAACCTATTCCAGAATAAGCCCGAATAGCTGATTGAAACGCTCCATGACTTTACGTTCGCCGAATCGTTCCATAGTATCGGAGCGGATCCCCACCGGATCGAACCGGTCGTATTGCTCCATCATAAGGTGCATCGATCCGGCCAGCTGCTCTGAATCCTCAGGATCTATCAGGATACCGTTCTTCTCATTCACAATGTAGTCAGGTCCTCCGGAACGCGTAGCTATCACCGGTAAACCCGTAGCCATAGCCTCGATCAGAACGGCCCCGAAGGCTTCATACCGGGTGGGCAGCACAAAACAGTTGGCGCGCTGCATCTCCTCCTGCATGCGCTCCCTGGAAATCCTCCCGAGAAATGCGATACGGTCTGCCACACCCTCCTCAACCGCCATTTTCTCCAGCTCTTCCCGAAGTGATCCCCTGCCTGCCAGTCTGACACGAAACGGTCGTTCCTCCATCCGGGTAAGCTCGCCAACCGCCCGTATCAGTAAATCGATCCCCTTCACATGCTCCAGCCTCCCTGCCCAGAAAAAAACAAAGGGATCGGTCTCCTTGTTCCCTTCCGGCAAATGAAACATGTCCTCGCGGATCATATTGGGAATAACCAGCGTTTTTGGTTCGATCCAGGGGAACAACTCTTTCAGTCCGCGCAGGAGGCTTTCCGAGACCAGGACCAGATGCTCGCAACGGCGGTATGCCTTTTCAAAGTATGGCAGCTGGTAAGATTTCACCATATCTCTTGCCTGCGGAGTGCTCCAGACGAAGAAGCTGCGATGCTCTACCACCAGATAGGGGATCCCGAATTTCTCGCTGATGAGCGAAGCTGCATAGCCTGCCCATGTGGCACTGTGACACAGGATCAGGTCGGGCTGACCAAATCTTCTCCTGTAACGGCTGTACAGGCGGAGGGTGGAACGTGACCAGCGACGGATATTTAATTCCTCACTTCCGGGAACCTTCAGGTAGATAGACCGTGCCACCTGCAAACCGTTCTCCTCCTGAACCCGGTAGGGCCTGAGGGCTGCCAGGCCTGCCTGCAAAAGCTTGCGCACCCCAACCACCCGGTTCACAAGGACCTCCACCTTCCAACCGGTCTTGGAGATCGCCTCGCTGTGCTCTTTGAAAAAGTAGCCGCCGTCGGGCGGATACCAGGAGGGAAGTATCAGAACTCGTTTCATCTTCCAAGCTTCTTTCTTTCCATACTGATCCGGTAATACTCATCGGGTCGCACCGGGAACTCGGCCGGTGACGAATCGTAAGCCCGGCCGGTATAGACCGCACATTTGGTATGTGCCACCTGATAAATAAGTCCCGACCGACCTCTACCTGCCCCGTCGAGTATGGCCGCCATAACCTCGTACCGGACCTGGTCGGGGTGGAAACCATAGTCGTGCCACACTACGACGCTTTTCTCATGCACCAGGTGCCGGAATACTCTTTCGGTATCGCTTCGGACAAAATCATAGTGGTGGTCGCCGTCAATAAAGATCAGGTCAAAGGGATCTTCAAGCGAGGCAAAGTCGAAGTAGCGGGAATCTCCCCGGAGATGAATGACATTTTCCAGCTCCTCCGAGAAGAGACGGTGGGATCGGATGGTCCGTTCGTGCATCCCCATCCGTCTCATCTCCTCATCGGTCAGGTGGAGGGTGTGGCAGCTGGCCGCTCTTTCAGCCACAGTGGCCACGCTCTCCCCCCGCCAGGTACCGATTTCGAAATAGCGGCATCGGTCGATCGATTCCGCCAGGCCTGCCAGGAGCATCATATCGGTGGGCAGGGAGCCGCCGTCCAGAAGAGTCATCGGGCCCAGACGGATCTGCGATACGGAGAATAGCTGATCCATACCGATGACCGGAAGCCCCGGAAGTAACCGGTACTGTTCGGCAACATAGGACCGCCAGGTGTCCTCATCGGTCAAAACCCGGTTCAACAGTGCCGGCCGGCGCATGATCCACCAGAGAGCTTTCAGTGCTTTTCCCGCTTTACTCATCGTTCACGCCTGCTATAGGTCCTGATCCGTATACCACCGGCGGTTTCCTGGCCAGATGAAGGTACCAGAACAGGCTGAAGCCGATCACCAGGGTGCTGGTCAGGCTGTATAGTGCCAGGCCAATATACACATTTTCCATCATCACCCCGGTGAGCAATCCGGCCAGCCTGAGAACCAGTTTCACTCCGTCGATCAGCGTGGCCGTCCGCTGCTTCTTGTACAGATCGGGAATGAAGGAGAGGGGCATGACCAGGCTCACCATGAAGATCCATGGCAGAATGATCTGGGTGTACCTGCCCGCTTCGGTCCAGTTATCGCCGAAAACGAATCCGAATATCTGCGGTGCGAACAGACCCATCAAAATGAAGGGGACGATCAGCCACTGGATGGTCCTCCGGATAAACAGCTTTGCCTCGGATAAAATGGAGCTCTTCCGGTGCTGCTTCTCGACGAATCGCTGGTAGAGCACCTGGTAGAAAGCATTGGCCACCAGATTCACCGGCCGGTATATGATCATGTAACCAAAGGTGTACAGACCGGCGATGGCTGTAGAAAACTGGGAACTGAAAATAAACACGGGAAGTGCCCCGGAAAGATTATTGATCAGTCCCTGCCACATATTGTATCGGGGAAAGAGGCTGTATTGGCGCGCCAGCCTGCGAATCTCCCGCATTTCAATCCATTGAGTCTTTTCCCGGTTATGGCGGAAATGCAGAAAAAAGAAAACCAGAAATCCGATCAGCTGACCGAAGATCACCCCGATGATCAGTCCGGCCGCCCCGGCGATCGCCAGTCCCAATGCCAGTTTCATCAGGGAATTGCCCAGACTCTGGCCGATATTGGCACCGGCGATCAGCCTGTATCTTTTTTCCCGGTTGGAGTAATTGCGGAATGAGGTGAATAGCCCCACCAGCAGGGTGGAAAGAGGGATCAGATAGAGCCATTCAGCGATCTCCCCGGTTCCCAGCCAACGGGAGATCAGCGAATTAAAAGGAACCACCAGGAGAAGCAGCAGGAGGCTCACTCCGAAGCTCACCGTGGCCGACAGTCCGAGCAGGTTCACCCCTTCGCGATCGCTTTTCGGAAGCAGAATCGCCAGCTCATACTTTGCTGTCGAGAAGATGATGGTGATATTGAGGATGTTCATGTAAAGACCGAACACCCCGAAATCCTCTTCAGTGTATATACGGCTGAGAAAAATATAGATGACCACTGAAAACGCCTGGGCGAAAGTGGTGCCGGATATCAGGGTGGCCACGTTCCTGAAGAACTCACTCTTCCAGATGTTTCGGATGGCCCCTCGCATGATCAAAAGTAAGAATTAAACTGCAAAAGTGTCAGGCTTTTCAGAGTCCTATTGCATGGCATATCTTTTGAACCGGCTCATTATCATTAAAACATATATATTTAACCCAAATTTTAGGCGATGAGATTGATGAGATCATCCAATCCGGCGATGACTGAGAAGGTTTTTCAGAGGGCCGGCGGCACCGTTTCGGCGACAGCTGCCGAAGGAAATGTAATGACGATCAACGGAACCCTGAACAAGGTGGGGATTATGCTGCTCCTGGTGTTCGGGGCGGCAGCCTATACCTGGAACATGGTCACGGGTAACAATCCCGGCAGTGCCGGAACCCTGGCCATTGTGGGTGCCATCGGCGGATTGATCACCGGAATGATCACCGTATTCCGTCCCCAGTCATCTCCGGTATCGGCACCCATCTATGCCATACTGGAGGGTTTGTTCCTTGGTTCCATCACAGCGATTATTAACCAGCAATATCCCGGAATTGCTTTCCAGGCTGTATTGCTTACCATAGGCACCCTGTTCACCATGCTGTTTCTTTACCGGTCGGGAAGGCTGAGGGCGACACCCCGGTTCAGACGGGGGGTGATCATGGCTACAGGTGCGATCTTTTTTGCCTATCTGATCAGCTTTATACTGAGCCTTTTCGGAATGTCGGTCGCTTTCATGCACTCGACCGGTCCTCTCGGCATCCTGATTAACCTGGCGATCATCGTGGTGGCAGCTCTGAATCTGATTCTGGACTTCGACTTCATCGACAGGGGATCGAAGATGGGGGCCCCGAAATTCATGGAGTGGTACGGTGCATTCGGACTGATGGTCACCCTTATCTGGCTTTACATTGAATTCCTGCGGCTGTTGTCGAGGTTTGCCGCCCGTGATTAATACGAACCGGGTGACGGAACTGGAACGATATTTTGAGCCTTTCAGGAAGGAGATCATCGGGATCGATGCCTCCTTTGAATCGCCTTACGGAATCCAGCCCGTTATTTACGCCGACTGGATCGCCAGCGGAAGGCTCTACAAGCCCATTGAGGAGCGCCTTCAATCCAGGTTCGGACCATTCGTTGCCAATACTCATACCGAAACCACTCACACCGGTACCCTCATGACCAAAGCCTACCATGAGTCGCACCGGAGGATCAAGCAACTGGTCAACGCAGGGCCCAACGATGTGATAATCACTGCAGGACACGGGATGACCTCGGTGATCAACAAGCTGATGCGTATTCTGAGCCTTAAGGGATGTGGAGGTCCGCATAAGGAATGCGTCAAGCAGAATGACCGCCCGGTGGTCTTCCTGACACATATGGAGCACCACTCCAACCATACCTCCTGGTTCGAAACCATTGCCGATGTGGTGATGATCGAACCGGATAAGGAGTTGAGGGTGGATCTGGCCGACCTGGAGGCCAAACTGGCTGTCTACAAAGACCGGAAATTCAAGATCGGTTCCTTTACCGCCTGCTCCAACGTAACAGGAGTGAGCACTCCCTACCATCAGATGGCTAAACTGATGCACCATTACGGCGGACTGATCTTTGTCGATTTCGCCGCCAGCGCTCCATATATGAAGATAGATATGCATCCGCCGGATCCGATGGAAAAGCTGGACGCCATCTTCTTCTCGCCTCATAAATTCCTGGGCGGACCCGGTTCCTCGGGAATCCTGATTTTCGATAAGGCGATGTATAAAGCGGAAGTACCCGATAATCCGGGGGGAGGGACTGTGGACTGGACCAATCCCTGGGGGAAGTACAAATATGTGGACGACATTGAGGTGCGCGAGGACGGGGGCACTCCTGGTTTCCTCCAGTCGATCAAGGCCGCTCTTGCCATGGAACTGAAGGAAAAGATGGGTGTGGAAAAGATCCTCCGGCGCGAGCAGGAGATGCTCAGAATTGCCATGCCGGGGTTGAGATCCATTAAAGGGATCGAGATCCTGGCCGATCACATCGACGACCGTCTGGGAGTGATCTCCTTTTACCACCCGGAGATCCATTTCAATTTGTTCGTCAAGCTCCTGAATGACCGGTTCGGCATCCAGACCCGCGGAGGATGCGCCTGTGCGGGAACCTACGGACATTATCTGCTGGAAGTCTCATACGATCAGTCAAGGGAGATCACCGACAAGATCAACCATGGCGATCTCTCCGAAAAGCCGGGCTGGATCAGATGGTCACTCCATCCCACCATGACCGGTGATGAGGTGGAAGGAATTCTCCAGGCCGTGGAGGAAATTGCGTTCCATCATAAAAAGTGGGCCGAAGATTACGTGCATATCCGCAAAAAGAATGAGTTCATGCACCGCACTCTGGTGGGTGCCCCACCCGAAGACAAACTGATCGAAGACTGGTTCGTTCTGTGATATGACCCGCATCCCGCATGCTATCTGTTTGATTCCAGCCGCACATTTCAGCAGATCGTTGCACCTTTCAGCAGATCATGGAAGAGGCATTGAAAATGCATAAACTTCCGGAGCACGCTTTGAACTTGTAACAAACATTGTTATCTTTGTCCTCCATTTTGAGAAAAGTAGAATCAAAGTGCAGTTTAACCGAAGTGCAGTTTAACCGAAGAGCGATGAAGAAAGATATCCATCCGAAGAATTACAGGCTTGTGGCGTTCCGTGACATGTCGAACGGGTTCACTTTCGTCACCCGGTCAGCAGCCCCTTCCAAAGAGACCGTGAAACTGGAAGACGGGAACGAATACCCGCTCATCAAACTGGAGATCTCCAGCGCTTCACATCCCTTCTACACCGGTAAGATGAAGCTGGTGGACACCGCCGGGCGTGTGGACAAGTTCATGAACCGCTACAAAACCCACCTGGACAAGAAGAAAAAATAGACAGCTGCCGAAGAACTTTTAGAGGCTGTCCCCGCCGGGGATAGCCTTTTTTTGTTTATTTCTCCTCCGGGCCGACAGTCGACTATTTTCTTACTTTTAAAGAAAAAAGATGCGGCTCATTCTATTCGATGACCAGAGCTGGGACAATTTGCTACCGCTCACTTTCACCCGGCCGGTCTCAGAGCTCCGGATAGGGATCCTGACCATTGGAGAAAAATGGGAGCGGATGCTGGGCACTGCCTCCACCCCGCTCACCAGGGAATACCTTCGTGAGAAATATCCGGTCGAACCTGGTGATGATAACCTCCTGATCAACAGTTCACTCCTGCCCGACCGGCAGGTGACAGAGGCCATTGGGAAACTGAAAAGGGGTGAATCACTGGTACAGGGAGCGAAACTTATTGCTGCACGGGCCGGCGATGCAGCGGTGGAGATGCGGAGCAGTTCGGATCCAGGTCTTTCCCAATGGATCCGGAAGGGTATCCCCTATGAACAGGAACTATCCTGGGTCGATTTTCCCTGGAAGGTCTTCATGCTGAACGGACAGGAGATAGAGGCCGATTTTCATCTTCTCACTCGCGACAGGGAGAGCGCTAAGCTGGATCAGACCGTCCAGGTGATCGGGGATGGAACCGTTTTCGTGGAAGAAGGTTTCTCCGGACAGGCAATAACCCTGAGTACCCATAACGGACCCATCTACCTGGGCAGGGATAGCGAGATCATGGAGGGAAGCGTGATACGTGGCCCTTTCGCACTATGCGAAGGAGCCATTGTTAAAATGGCGGCCAAAATCTACGGGCCCACCACTCTGGGGCCATACAGCAAAGCGGGGGGAGAGATCAATAATACGGTGATACTAGCCAACTCCAACAAAACCCATGATGGCTTTCTGGGAAATTCGGTGTTAGGCGAATGGTGCAACCTGGGAGCGGATACCAATAATTCCAATCTGAAAAACAATTACTCAGAAACTAAGATGTGGAACTACCCCGAAGGCCGGTTCATCAGCACGGGACGGAAGTTTTGCGGACTCATTATGGGCGACCATTCAAAATCAGGGATCAATACAATGTTCAACACCGCCACCCTGGTGGGGGTTTCGGCCAATATCTTCGGTCCCGGATTCCCACCTGCCTACATCCCTTCCTTCAGCTGGGGAGGCTCGGGTGGATTCAGCACCTACCGGCTGGACAAAGCACTGGAAACCGCTGGTCTGATGATGGAGCGGCGCAGCATGCAACTCACCGAAGCCGAGCGTAGAATCATGGAGCACATCTTTGAGGAAACGGCCGGGTATCGATCAGACTTTCAGGTGAAATAAACTTGTG
>CAZOHA010000062.1:21703-25118 GCA_964579515.1 uncultured Bacteroides sp.
TGCAACCTCGTGAAATGCCAAAAAGGGAGTGCCAAAAAAGAAATCGTTGGCGCCTGGATTTTACCTCGGGCACTGAAATCCGCCGGTGCCCGGGGTATTGTCTCGTTGCTGAAATTCTCGCACTGCTTAATTGGTGGGCGCTCGGGGTATTGTCTCGTTGCTGAAATTCTCGCGCTGCTCGAATTGTAGGCAACTCAACAATACCCCTCGCAATCCATGCAAAGGTGAAGGCGAAGGATTGTTTCGCAATGCGCCTACAATTCGAAGAATTTCAGCGCATCAGATATAATCCGGGCCTATGGCATCAATTTGAGACTTCCTACTGAATGAGCAGCTCATCGAAATCTTCCGAAAGCTTCACACCCCTCTCCCAGTCATACAGGGTGAGCCCCCTGAGGTTGTAATAGTAGTCCCAGTAGTTCCTCAACGCCTGGACATAGCCTCTTCTTGCCACATCCTTTTCTTCCAGCGCCACATTGAGGTCGAGCACATCGATCTTGCCGATCAAAAACCGCTGCTTGGTTACCTCGTAACGAAGATCGGCGATGGTATCGGCCTTGGCTGCAATAGCCACCTGGTCGTCCTGTAAATTGAACTGCATTACCTGGAGGAACACATTCTCATTGAACTCGATCTGAGACTGCCGCACATCGGTCCTGATCACCTCCTGGGCCGATTGTGCCATACGGAACTGGCCCCTGCCCAGTCCCCAGTCCAGGATGGGGATCTGCAGTCCCACCTGGACCCGTTGCTGATTGAGCGGATTCCTGTAAGCATCCGGCAGGCTTTGTTCCGATACCTGGCTAAGGCCGAACTGAGCAAACAGGTCGGCCTGAAGTCCCTTCTGCGAACGTGCCTCAGCGACCGCCTGTTCCGCTTCCAATAGTTGCCTTTCGAGACTCAGGATCTCCGGATTGTTGGCCTGCGCTTCAGCCAGTGCCTGTCTGTATTCCATCTCAAAGCCGGGTATCTCCCTGGGCAGCACCAGCTCGACACTTATCCTTTCGTTAAATCCCAGGAATGAGCGAAGTCTTGATTTGCGCAATTCCAGGTCGATGGTCGCTTCGTTCAGGGCCGTTCCGGCATTAAGAAAACTGAGCTCCATCTGCAACAGTTCATTTTCCGCAATGGTGCCCAGCTGGTAGCGTCCCTTGGCGATCTGATAGAGGGTATCAGTGTTGGCATAGTTCTTCTGGGCAATCTCCAGGTTGATCTGAGCCAGTGTCAGATCGAAAAACCGCTCCACCGCAAACCGGCTTACACGTTCCAGTGCGTTGATATAATCCAGCTTGGCCTCCTCGTATTTCATGGGTTCAATCTTCCGGTCCCACTTAAACTCATTGTAGCCGTTCAGGGGCTGGACCAGACCGACAGTTACCGGGTAGGCCAGGAAAGAAGTGGGTGGCTCCTGACCGAAGTTGTCGTTCCGCTGCAGTTCCGATGAAGCGAAGATCCGGCCTCCTGTGAATCCGATATTCTGGCTCAGTTGCAGGTCGAGCGCGGTCCGCATGTTGGAACGCGATACAAACTTTTCCGATCCATCGGGCTGGGTGACACTCTCGATGGTATTGTTGAATGATGGTGCGGTGGCCTCGAGGGTCAGTCCGGGCCTGAAACGGGCCTTATGTGTCCGGAATTCCCAGTAGCTGTTCCGGAACTGGTGGCGCGACATCAGGGCCATCAGCGACTGCTCCTTGGCAATCTCGATTACTTCATTCAATGTCAATAGCTTGATCTCGGTTTGCCTCTCCTCCTGTTCGGTCATCCCCTGAACAGATTGTTCCCGGACGGAGGGTTCCTGAGAGCGGATATTCGCAGAAATGATCAGCAGATTTGCGACAATGAAGATAGTATAGCGTTGCATGTTATTCATACCTTAATGATTCGATAGGATCCCTTTCGGAAGCTCGTTTCGCCGGCGAATAGCCGAAGATCACCCCGACCGATGCGGATACCACAAATGAGATGATCACACTGAGCGGGGTCACAATGGTAAGGATCCCTGCAAACTCAGTGATCAGGTAGGAGGCCACGATCCCGATGATCACACCGATCAGTCCCCCGGTAACACTGATCAAAACCGCTTCTGCCAGGAACTGAACCACAATATCCATCTTCTGCGCCCCGATGGCCAGCCTGGTTCCGATCTCCTTGATACGCTCCATGACCGAGGCGAACATGATATTCATGATCCCTATTCCTCCCACCAGAAGGGAGATACTGGCAATGGCCCCCAGAACGATATTGAAAATATCTTTCGTACGCTGCTCCTGCTTCAGCAACAATTCCGGTACCGTGATCTCGAAGTCTTTCACCTGTTCGTGCCGTCGCATCATGAGCCTGGCCAGAAGATCAGTGGAAGGTGAGAGCTCGGAGGATTCATTCACCTGTACAACGATCCGGTCGAGCTGATGGTAATTACTCGAAGTATTCTGGGTTGGAGACGAACTGGCTCCGAAAAAGAAAAACCGCCTTCCTCCCGAACCCTCATTCTTGACCCGGGAAGCCACCAGCGCTCTGTTCTGATAACGGAGCAGCATGGTTTTCACCGGAATGTATATGTTGTCGTTCATTACATTCACTCCCAGGTTCTCGAACCGGGTCAGGGTTACATCGGTCTTCTCCATCACCCCCACCACCCGCAACCACACATGGTCGAATTTGATGTACTTTCCGATGGGATCTTCGGTACTGAAGAAGCGGTTCTTGATATTGTCCCCGATCACGCAAACCGGTATCCCATTATCCTCCTGATATTCATTGAAATAAAGCCCTTCCTGAAGTTGCAGGTTAAAAATCTCGAAATATTCATTGGTGACTCCCAGAAGTTTCGCGGTTGCACGCTTCCCGCTCTTGATCACATAACTGTTCAATACGATCTCGGGTGATACCCTGTTGACCGTCGGCACCACCTCCTTGATCGCATCCACATCATCGAGATGCAGTCCGGGCGAGAACTTTTTCTTTTGCTTGTTCTCCCCGTTCTCTTCCGCCTCTTCTCCCTCCGGCTCCACGATGGGGGTGATCATGATGTTATTGACGCCCACCATCTTGATCTGCTCCAAAATCTCCTGCTGGGCACCCCTTCCAATGGCCAGCATGGTAATCACCGCTGCCACCCCGAAAATGATCCCCAGAGCGGTCAGTATGCTGCGCAGCTGATTCGCCAGGATCGATTCGATGGCAATGACAATGTCATGCAAATATCTGGTCATATGCTCTCTGTATCAATGTTAATTAACTGAAGATGAGCCCCCTCCGGCCGATGATTGACTACCGGAAGTCTGCTGAGTCTGGGATTGCTGGCCCTGAGGACGCTGGCCCTGAGGACGCTCTCCCGGGGGCATCTCACCGGGCCGGTTTTCTCTTCCTCCGGGCCTCCGGTTCCTGTTCCTTTGCTGTTGTTCCTGCTGCT
>CAZOHA010000063.1:0-24615 GCA_964579515.1 uncultured Bacteroides sp.
GTGGAACACTTCCCCGAGGGCAAGGGCCTGCACTCTCTGGAGGGTTAGAGCCTACAATATAACCGTCTAAAGCTAACTCTTTGATTATACATAGCCCACGCCTTGATTATGGCTGCTTATACCTAGACCATATCGATATATGCCACGCAAAAATATCGCGGACCCCATGGAAAAGAGAACGCGCATGCGGCTGGTGCTCAGGTTTCCGGCCGAGACTGTCAACGAACCCATCACCTACAACCTGATCAGGCAGTACGATGTGGTGATTAATATTCTGAATGCCGACATCACCCATGGCAAAGAGGGCCATCTACTGGTCGAGTTGACCGGTCAGGAGAATAGTATCCAGGAAGCGCTGATGTATCTCGAATCGAAAAAGGTACAGGCTTCTCCTGTGGTGAAAACGATCCTGTTCGATGAATCATCCTGTGTCCATTGCGGGGCCTGTGCCGCAGTCTGTTTTCAGGGTGCCCTCAGCATGCATCCGGTGAGCCGGGAGCTGCAGTTTGCACCCGAAAAATGTGTAGCCTGCGAGCTCTGCATCAGTGCCTGCCCGTTACAGCTGTTCCGGTTGAATTTCGGTGTGAATTAAACCATCTCCGCTTGTATCAACCCCGTCTATACAGAGAAGAATTTAACCATGGGGAGTTTCGCTTCTTCCCTGCCGTACTTGGTGAATCCGATCTCCTGATCGGAATCGAAACTGCAGCGTTTTGTGAGGAGATGGTCGCTCGGGCAAACAGGGAACTGGGAAGGCTGCATGTCCTTCTGAATGCACATATCCGGCAGTTTCCCTCTTTTCGCGGCAGTCTGGAGCCTATACCGGAACGGGAGGTGACTGACGGCACCCCTCCGGAGATTAGGACCATGCTTCGTTGCGGAGCAGAGAGCGGGACCGGTCCCATGAGTTCGGTGGCGGGTCTTGTGGCGGAATCTGTGGGGAAGGCATTGGCCCGGCAATTCGGACTTTCGGAATTATTGGTGGAAAACGGGGGTGACCTTTTTATGAAGAGCCGCTCTTACCGGGTGGTCTCGATCCAGGCCGGGTCTTCTCCACTTTCCGGCACTGTGGGATTGAAAATTCATCCCGGTACCTGGGGAGTCTGCACCTCTTCGGGAACGGTAGGACACTCATTCAGCAGGGGGAGTGCCGATGCAGTGACGGTGATATCTCCGGAAGCCCCTCTTGCGGATGCCTGGGCCACGGCTCTTGCCAACCGCATTGGTTCACCGGACGACATCGGACCGGTATTGGAAGAAGCGGGAAGGGTGGAAGCAATCCGGGGATGCGCGGTCCTGGCGGGCGGAAACATCGGGGTGAGGGGAGAATTTGAGCTAAAACTGCTAAATTAGCCCGCATGAACAGTATCATACTGATGGTATTGGCCTTATCCGGATACCTCCTGGCATACCGGCTGTATGGCCGCTATCTGGGGAACAGGATCTTCCGGCTGTCGGCTTCCCGGCAGATGCCTGCCCACACACTGAAGGACGGTGTGGATTATGTGCCCACCAAATCTCATATCGTATTCGGCCATCACTTCACCACCATCGCGGGACTGGGACCCATCGTGGGTCCCGCTATCGGGATCATCTGGGGATGGCTGCCCGCCTTTCTGTGGGTATTCCTGGGAAGCATCTTCATGGGAGCGGTCCACGATTTCTCTACCCTGGTGGTTTCGGCGCGGAACCGGGGACGGTCCATCGGTGAGCTCACCGGCTCGGTCATCAGCTCCTCCACCCGTTTTGCCTTCCAGTTCATTATGCAGCTTCTGCTTTTCATCGTACTGGCGGTATTCGCCATGATCGTCAGCTCACTCTTTGTAATGTACCCCGAAGCGGTCATCCCGGTCTGGGCCCAGATCCCTGTGGCCGTCTGGCTGGGCTGGCAGATCCGGAAGGGAAAAAACGACCTGCTCTATTCCATCCTGGCATTGCTGATGCTCTATACCTTCGTCCTGCTGGGGGTCAGGTTTCCGGTGGCCCTTCCCTGGCCCAACTCCACTTCGGTGGTCTTCTGGTGCATCCTCCTGTTCATCTATGTCTTTTTCGCCTCCACGCTGCCGGTGCATAAACTGCTGCAACCACGCGATTATATTAATTCCCATCAGCTTCTGGTGGCCATGCTGTTTATGATCCTGGGGATCATACTGGCTCACCCGGTCATGTCGGCCCCGGCCCTTCACAGAGAGGCTTTCGCGCCCGGATCCGATGTCCCGGATCTGGCACCGCTGCTGTTCATTGTGATCGCATGCGGGGCAATTTCAGGATTCCACTCCCTGGCAAGCTCCGGGACGACAGTCAAGCAGTTAGACCGGGAGACCGATGCATTGCCGGTGGGGTATGGTGCCATGATCACCGAAAGCTTTCTGGCAGTGCTGGTCATCATCGCTGCAGGTGCGGGACTGGGAATGGGAATGGAGTCGGAGGGAGAGATGTTCACCGGACTGGAGGCTTACAAACACCATTATTCCTCGTGGTCTTCGGCCAACGGACTTTCGGCCAAGCTGGATGCCTTTATCGTAGGCTCGGCCAATCTCTTCTCGGTTCTCGGCATCCCGGTCAGGTACGGGGCCGCCTTTGTGGTGGTTTTTATCGTCTCCTTTGCCAACACCACCCTCGACTCTGCCGCCAGAATCCAGCGCATATCGCTTCAGGAGATCTTTACTGACGGAAATGGAACTATACGCAAACCTTTGAATAACAGATATTTTACCACATTCATTGTGGTGGTGGCGGCAGCCTCCATGACTTTTTACCGGCCCGGGGGACAGGGAGCCATGGTCCTCTGGCCGCTGTTTGGGTCCCTGAACCAGCTGGTGGCCGCCCTGGCTCTGGGAGTGGTCTCCGTCTTCCTGGCTTCTAAAAAAATTTCGATCATCTATACCATGGTCCCGATGATCCTGATTCTTGTGCTCACCCTCTGGGCCATGGTGGAGAATGTATTCCGGTTTATCGACAACGGGGAATTCCTGCTGGTGGTGCTATCGGCCATCATCCTGGTGCTGACGGCCTGGCTGACTTTCAGCAGCATCATGGCACTGATAAGAAAACCGGCTCCGGTTAAGACCGTTTAGAATCTGGCGAAAATACACGGTATGACCAGCCCGGGACCGGGAAAAACCTCCGCATGACCAGCCCGGATCCCCGGTGGGAATGATGTGGGTGGCAGCCCGGATCCTGGAGGGGGAGTCAGGAGAGACAGTCCGGATTCCGGTGGGAAACCTGGCGGCGGGTTTATCGCTCTATGGTGAAGGGGCCGAGGCCCTCCGGCCGGTCCTCGTAAATATCCACCTTTTCCACCCAGCTGTAACCGGTGCCGCTCCGGCACCACTGAATAAACTCCCTGCAGGCGTTGTCCGGCCCCTCCACCACGACACGAACCGATCCGTCAGGAAGATTTTTCACCCAACCTTTCAACCGGAGCGACCGGGCCTTTTCCCTGGCAGCATACCTGAATCCGACACCCTGGACCCTGCCGTAGACGGTAATCTCGAAATGTTTCTCCATGCAGTGAACAAGCGTTTTATGTTCTTGTTAATCCCTAAACATCCAAATTACAAAATTCAAACCATGAAAAACTATATCTTTCTCATTGCTTTGACCGGGGCATTGTTATCCGGTGGATCAGCCGTCGCCCAGAAAAGCTTTCACGATTTCACCGTGACCGATATCACAGGAAATGAATTCGATCTGTCCCAGTTGAAGGGTAAGAAGGTGCTGGTGGTCAACACCGCCTCCAAATGCGGGCTCACGCCCCAGTATGAAGATCTGGAAAGGCTCTACAGGGAGTATGGTGGTGAGGATTTCGTGATTATCGGATTTCCGAGCAATGATTTTGCCAATCAGGAGCCGGGGACCAATGAAGAAATCGCTGCATATTGCGATTCCAACTACGATATAAGCTTTCCAATGATGTCCAAGATCAGTGTGAAGGGAGACGATATTCATCCGATCTATCAATGGCTTACAGAGAAGGAAGAGAACGGAGTGGAGGACAGCAGGGTATCCTGGAATTTTCAGAAATATATGATCGATGAAAACGGGTCACTTTTGGGACATGTGCCACCACGTAAGAAACCCTACACTAAGGAAATCATCTCCTGGCTGGAGGATTCCTGATCAGATCAGCAGAAGAGTAAAGAACAGCTCCTCCTTCAGATCTGTCCGGATGATGATCACATCATGACGCCCGGCATGCCCCCCTTCGTGGAGATATATCTCCTGGTCGGAGAATCTTCCGGGTTTTTTAGTCCGGCCGGGATCTGCGAAGTTATGGATCACCTCGCCACACCTTTCCGTATCGAACAGGGAGGTGACTTTCATTCCTTCCAGCGATGACCGTTTGAGCTTCCAGAGCTTTTCTGCGGGTTTGTT
Organism: uncultured Bacteroides sp.; assembly: GCA_964579515.1. Taxonomy (GTDB): domain Bacteria; phylum Bacteroidota; class Bacteroidia; order Bacteroidales. Next base: position 4,378 of record CAZOHA010000063.1, read on the forward strand.
GATGAATTGTATAAATCCCAGATTGTTGATGGTGACCAGAGGGTAGGGGATTCCTTCCAGAATATCGGTATAAGCCCTGAGTTCGCGTTCGAATCGTACCTTATCCGAACTCCTTAACTGTTGTGTCTCTTCCAGTTTTTTCTTCAGATCCATGCTCGATAATCGCAGCTCTTCCTCCTTTTTCACCAGTTGTTCATGCTGCTGCCGTGCGGCCATCTCCATCTCTCTTTCCTTGGTGATCTCGCTGGCCAGGAAGATCACCTTCTCCACCTCTCCGTACATATCATCGACCGAAAGGAAAGTGGCCCGGAACCATAGCTCCTCTTCGTACTTCGATTTCATCTTCAGCTGGCCCTGGAACGGCTCCCTCCGGATCACCTTTTCCCAGATCTCGTTGAACCGTTCCTGTTCCCCCGTTCCGAAAAAGTCGAACACATTCATCTCTTCCAGCTCCATATCAGTATATTTCAAGGCCTTTCTGAATAGTTCGTTGCTAAGCAGGATTTTTCCGTCCGGAGCGAATAGAACCTTGGCATTGAGCCGGTCGATGGCCTCGATCTGACCTTCATAATCAAGGCTCTGCTTCTTATGTTCGGTAGAGTCGATCGCCAGAAAGAGGATCTTCTCCACACTGCCATCGTCCCTTCTCATGCAGGTGTAGGTTGCCATGGTCCAGAGGTCCTGGCCCATCTTGGTCTCATGTTTCATATAGCCCTCGAAATGCTTCCCTCCACGGGAAAGGTTTTTCCAGAGCTGGTTGAACCAGGGAAGGTCTTTTTCATTAATGAACATGGAGATATGCTTTCCCTCCACCTCTCTGTTTCCCGAATACCCCAGTTTTTTCAGGAACCTGGTATTGGCATAAATCAACCTTCCCCCGGTGTCGTATTCGGCCCGCATCAGGGTATGGTTCACCGTGTTGGTAAAACTGATGAAGATCTCCGCCTGTTTGGCCGCCTCTTCCTGTGCCAGCTTCAGGGCATCCATGTTCTGACGGACGGTCTCCTCCTGGCGCGCAAGCTGTTCAGCCTGAGCCTGGGTCTCCTTCAGCAACTGTTCGGTCCTCAGGTTGCTCTCCATGGTGTTAATGGTGGTGGCAATATTCTCTGCGACCCGCTGCACAAACTGGATCTTGTAATCCTCCATCGGCTTAAAGGAGGCAATCTCAAGGATTCCGAATACCTTCTCATTCCAGAGGAGTGGTTCAATGAGAAGATAATTGGGGTTGGCTTTGCCGAGCCCGGAGGTGATGGTCAGATAACCATCTCCGATCTTATCGGTATAATAGCCCATCTTCTCCATGGCTGCTGCACCGATCAGGCCCTCTCCCCACTTTATCCGCCGGTCGGGGTATTTTCTGCGGTCGTATGCATGGCAGGCCCACATATCGAGATACCTTTCCTCTCCGTTCTCCTGGGTCAGGAAAAAGGCTCCCTGGTTGGCGTCCAGATAACCGACCAGAGCGGAAATGACCGAATAGGTAAGTGTCTCCATCTCCCGGGCATGAAGGCGCAGGATGTCGCCGAATTCGGCCAGACCGGTGGAAATCCAGTTCCGCTGTTGCTCATCGAGACGGCGTTTCTGCTCCAGCTCCCGGTTTCGCAGGAGCGTCTCTTTCAGCCTGTTCAACGCAGTTGAAAGAGATTCGTCGGTCCTTCTCAGTTCCGGACCGGACGTCAACTCTCCGGCGATCAGTGCCTGAACGAACCGTTCGATCTCCTCGTTTTTCTCTGCCTCGCGACTCACCTGTTTGGCCATCTGGTCCAGCTGTGTAAAACGCCGCTTTCCTGCGAAATATCCTCCCGCCAATCCGGCAACAGGAAATATATCGATCAGGTACAGGAACCAGAACATATTGTGCAGGCTCCCGGCATCTGCAAAGGTGAATGACATCCCGAGAGCATGAAAGAGCACCAGATAAAAAATAAGGGCGAGGAGGATGCCGAGTACCAGTCCCGAAGCACTGTAGCGAATGATCATTTCCCTGCGTTTCAGTTCAGCCATCCAGTAGAAACTCTAACTTTAAAATTAGTCAATATTTTCTATTTTTACTGGCTTAATTGCATTCCTATGGGCCAGCTGAGGATCCTCGTGGTGGACGATATCTATACCAACCGTTACCTTTTGTCGGAACTTATCAAACTTACGGGGAACATCGTGGTGCTGGCGGAGAACGGCGCAGAGGCCATCAAAATACTGGAGAACGAAGAGATCGATATGGTGTTTATGGATATCGAGATGCCGGTTATGAACGGTATCGAGACCACCAATCACATCCGGCAGAAACTGCCCTCGCCAGTGAATGTGATCCCGGTGATCGCACTTACCGCCCATAATCCTGAACTGTTTTTCGAGGACTTTGCCGATGTGGGATTTGATGAGCTGGTCACCAAACCCTATTCGGTGGACAAGATCAAGTCAAGGATTGAGGAGTTCGCCGGGAGTTAATTGAATATCACGCTCCTTAAAAAGCTTTCCTGAAGCTATTCCAACGGCCGGCCCTTCATAGGTGTGTACTCATCGTAGGTAAATCAAAAGACCGGAGTTCAGAATATTGGGTATCCCTTTTTCGCGTTTCACAGAGTAACAAAAAGGTTGAGTGCGGAACATTTTTGTTAGTTTTCGTTAAAACTCAACATTTTTGGTTTCTAGTATAAATTACTCATAGTCTGATTAATACAACTGCCGTTCCGATGATCAAGCCTCTGCTGAAATTTCCGGTATCTAAAAAACGAACAAATATGTTACTCCCTGAAAACCGGAAAGAGGAACCCCTGAAACCGGAAAACGCCCCTCAAAATAGAAAAACCGTTTTATCAGGAGAGAATACCTCTTTTTTATGGATGATCTGACTTGGGAATCTACCCTCGGCCAATGCGCAAAAGGGAATCATCGATAGAATCATCGATAGATCATCGCTGCAATCCGCTCCAGACAGAGACGGTCGGTATCGCTGAACGCATCCGGGAGGTCCGAATCAACGTCCAGTACTGCGCTCACTTTTCCGTCAGAGCCGAATACGGGAAGAGTAATCTCCGATCTGGAGCGGGCGTCGCAGGCAATGTGTCCGGGAAAGGCGTGAACATCCGGTACCACCACAGAAGTTTGCCGGTCGGCGGCGGCCCAGCAGACCCCCTTGTGGGGTTCGAGTTCCTGGCATGCCACTGGCCCCTGGTAGGGGCCCACCACCAGCTTTCCGTCCGTCAGACGGTAGAAGCCTGTCCAGAAGAAATAGTCCATTTTATGGTGCAGTACCGCACATGCGGTGGCCATCCGCGCCAAGGGATCTTCGCTCTTCAGTAACAACTCCTCCAGTTGTTTCTCAATCCGCCGGTAGCGACCCTCTTTCTTGTTCTCGTCCATCAGCTCAAAAACTATTTCGTCGGTGCTAAATTAGGAGAATTATTATCTTTGCCGACTGTTTAAAGATGAAGTTGCAGCAGGAAATAGATCGCAGGCGCACCTTTGCCATTGTGAGCCACCCCGATGCCGGTAAGACCACACTGACCGAAAAGTTCCTGCTTTTCGGAGGGGCTATCAATGTGGCCGGTGCGGTTAAATCGAACAAGATCAGGAAAACTGCCACTTCCGATTTTATGGAGATCGAAAAACAGCGTGGGATCTCCGTGGCCACCTCCGTGATGGGATTTGAATACCGCAACAGGAAGATCAACATTCTGGACACCCCCGGACACCAGGATTTTGCGGAAGACACCTACCGGACCCTGACTGCTGCCGACAGTGTAGTCATCGTGATCGATGCAGCCAAAGGGGTGGAGGAGCAGACCAGAAAATTGATGGAGGTTTGCCGGATGAGGAAAACGCCGGTGATGATCTTCATCAACAAACTCGACCGTCCCGCGCTGGACCCCTTCGAACTGCTCGATAATGTGGAAAAGGAGCTCCGGATCCATGTGCATCCGCTGAGCTGGCCGGTGGGTATGGGGAGCGATTTCAGGGGAGTCTACAACCGGTATGAAAAGATTTTCCGGTCCTTCAGTGAAGGCAGCAAGCAGACGGTGGGAGAGATGACCAGTTTCAGTGATCTGAGCGATCCGGAGCTCCTCCGGCTGATTGAACCGCATGCCGGTCGATTGAAGGAGGAGATGGAGCTGATCGATGGGGTATACCCGGACTTCGATTCAGAAAGTTACCTGAGCGGGAATGCTGCTCCCCTGTTTTTCGGAAGTGCCCTGAATAATTTCGGGGTGAAGGATCTGCTGGACTGCTTCGTGGATCTGGCCCCTGCACCCGGACCTGTTGTGACTGAGGAGCGGAGAGTCGATCCGGCGGAGGAGAAGTTCTCCGGTTTCGTCTTCAAGATCCATGCGAATATGGATCCCAATCACCGTGACAGGCTGGCCTTTATCAAAATCGCATCGGGAAGGTTCGAGCGAAACAGGCCCTATGTGCACGTTCGCACCGGTCGTCAGGTGAAGTTCTCCAGCCCGACCTCTTTTATGGCCGAAAAAAAGTCTGTGATCGATGAGGCATATCCGGGTGATATCGTGGGAGTTCACGACACCGGAAGTTTCAAAATAGGAGATACGGTCACCGAAGGAGAGCAGCTCCGGTTCAACGGTATCCCCAGCTTTTCGCCGGAGCTGTTCCGGTACGTGGAGAATGACGATCCCATGAAATTCAAGCAGCTTGCCAAAGGATTGGACCAGCTGATGGATGAGGGAGTGGCCCAGTTATTTGTGAGTTTAGCCAACGGGAGGAAGATCATCGGGACCGTGGGGGCACTCCAGTTCGATGTGATCCAGTACCGCCTCCAGCATGAGTACGGTGCCCGTTGCAGATATGAACAGCTGCCCATGTTCAAGGCTTGCTGGATGGAAAGCCGGGACGAAAAGGCCCTGAAGGATTTCAGGATGCGGAAATATCAGCAGATGGCAACCGACAAGGAGGGCAGGGAGGTCTATATGGCCGAATCACCCTATGCCCTTCAGATGGCCCAGGAAAAGTTTCCGCAGATCCACTTCCATTTTACCTCGGAGTTCTGAATCCGGGGGGGTACTCCGATCCTTCCGGACAGCCGAAGGGGCTGCTCCGATCCTTCCGGACAGCCGGAGGGCCTCCTTCCACCCCGGTACTATACTGCCTGGCCACCGGCCGTGCAAGGCGCCCATGCGGCGATGGAACGTTTTGCCTGCGGAATAAAATGATTTATCTTAGCGCATTCCACTGCAAAATACGACACATGAGACATCCCGGATCCCCCAACTCTTTCATTCCCTCACAAACCTCCACTCCACAACGAACCCCCATTCCCTCACAAACCTCCACTCCGCAACGAACCTTCCCACCGTCATTGGCCTTCTTAATGCAGCTCTCCTTCTTAATGCAGCTCTCCTTCTTATTGTTGCTCCCTTTCCTGCTCCCGGCACAGCATGCCGGGGTCACGGATCGGCCCGACTGGGAAGGGGGGTATGCCGACGGTTGTACCACCATCACCGCCGGGAAGGATGCGACGGCCGACGGATCGGTGATCACCTCCCATACCGATGACAGCCACCGTACCCGTTCCTGGATGGATATCGCCCCGGCCCTCAGGCACCCCCGCGGAGCCATGGTGACCATGTATGACCGGGTGCCCTGCGATTCGTTCAAGATGCCCACTTACAGGCATGTTCCCATTGGAGAGATTCCCCAGGTGAGGGAAACTTTCCAGTACCTCAACACCGCCTATCCCTCTCTGAATCAGCATCAGCTGGCCATCGGGGAATCCACCTTCGGAGGAAGGGAGGAGTTGCAGTCGGACCAGGGGCTGATCGACTGCCAGCGGCTGTGTCAGCTGATGCTGGAACGGTGCCGCACAGCCCGGGAGGCCATCGAACTGGCCGGGGAACTGATGGCGGAGTATGGCTGGAACGATTACGGCGAGTGTCTGACCATTGCCGATAAGACCGAGGTATGGCACCTGGAGATCGTCGGTCCGGGGAAAGGAAAGGTGGGATCGGTATGGGTGGCTCAGAGGGTGCCGGACGGACATATCTCGGTCAATGCCAATGCCAGTACCATTAAGGAAATCAACCTCGACGATCCGGATCATTTCATGGCCAGTGAAAATGTTTACAGTGTGGCAAGAAAAAACGGATGGTGGCGGGAGGGGGAAGCCTTCCGTTTCTGTTACGCCTACGCCCCTGACAGCCGGACCTCTCTGGCAGCGAGAAGGCGGGAATGGAGGGTTTTCGATCTGCTGGCCCCTTCCCTGGGCCTCGATCCCAACGCCGAGAACCATCCCTTCTCCGTAAAACCCGATCAGCCGGTCACCCTGACCGATCTCCGGCGGGTGTTTTCCGACTACTACGAGGGAACACCCTTCGATATGACCAAAGATCTCACCGTGTCCGATGAAGAGGGCAATTGTGTCATCTCACCTCTGGCCAATCCCCATATGCCCTACGACATGAACAAACTGTTCGACATCAACGGCGGCTGGGGCTGGAGGGGCGAGCGCACCATCGCCCGCTGGTACACCATGTACGCGACCATTATCCAGTGCAGGAGCTGGCTGCCCGACGAGATCGGGGGAGTGGCATGGCTGGCGCTGGACAATGTTTCCACCTCCATCTATATTCCCGTCTACGGATCGGTCACCGACCTGCCGGTCTCCTACAAGACCCCTGGAAGGCCCAATGGATATACGGCAGAATCAGGGTGGTGGGCTTTCAACCGCCTGGGCACGCTGACGGCACAACGCTGGGGAGATATGCGTCACGATGTGAACGGCGTATGGGATCCCTGGCAGGAGCAGCTTTTCTCGGCACAGGATTCACTGGAGGCCCGGATGCTGGACCTCTACCGGAACGGGCAAAGGGAGGAGGTTATTTCCGGACTCACCACCTACACCAGCCAGTGGGGAGAGAAAGTGGTAAAGAAGGCGTGGGAGCTGGGCGATATGCTCTGGACCAGATATGATGAGCTATTCTGATCCGGTTAGGTATTGCTTCGTAGAAACGTTTTTCTAAAACTGCATGTGGAACGAATAAGATGTGGAGTTAAATAATAATGTGGATCTAAATAATGATGAGTGAATCTATTCATATCCGCGGTTTTGCCAGTGACAATAACGCAGGGGTCCATCCTGACATCCTGGAGGCCATGGTTTCGGTCAACCGGGGACACATGATTGCTTACGGCGACGATCCGGTGACCCTCCGGACCCTGGAGGGGATGAAAGAGATTTTCGGACCCGCTTCCGAGATCTTTTTTGTGTTCATTGGTACAGCAGCCAATGTACTGGGGCTCTCGGCCGCAACCCAGCCGTTCCATGCAGTGATCTGCCCTGATACCGCGCACATTCATTTGGATGAATGCGGAGCACCGGAGAAATTCACCGGTTGTAAGCTGCTCACCGTGCCCACCCCCGATGGTAAACTGACGGTGGATGGGATCAGGCAGCATATGCACGGAATCGGATTTGAGCATCACGTGCAGCCGAAAGTAGTATCGATCACCCAGTCGACCGAAATGGGAACAGTATACAGCATCGGGGAGATACGCACCATCTCGCAGTTTGCACACGAAAACGGGATGCTGCTTCATATGGACGGGGCACGGATTTCCAATGCAGCGGTCAGCCTGGGTTGCAGCTTCCAGGAGATGACCGCGGATGCAGGGGTGGACATCCTCTCATTCGGAGGAACCAAGAACGGGATGATGTACGGGGAGGCGGTCATTTTTTTTGATCCCGCCCTGTCGGAGAATTTCAAATACAGGAGGAAGCAGGGGATGCAGCTCGCCTCGAAGATGCGGTATATCGCAGCACAGTTCGAGTCTTTTCTCAAAGAAGGCCTTTGGAAAAAGAATGCATTGCACGCCAACCGGATGGCTCAGTCTCTATACCTGGCGGTGCGGGATATACCGGGTGTGGAGATCACCCAGAAGGTACAGTCCAACGCCGTGTTCGCCAGGATCCCGAAACAGGTGATCCCTGAACTTCAGGAACAGTTCTTTTTCTATATATGGGACGAGGAGAGCTCCGAGGTGCGGTGGATGTGTTCCTACGACACTACCGAAGAGGATATCCGGGAGTTTTCCGGATTGCTTCGTGAAAAACTGAAATGACCGGAAGGCATCATTCCTTTGGAATCAGCAGGGAACTGTCGCCGTAACTGAGGAACCGGAACCGGTGGTCCAGCGCATAATGGTAGACCTTTCTCCAGTCACTCCCGATCCAGGCGGCCACCAGCAGCAAAAGAGTGCTTCCCGGCTGGTGGAAATTGGTGATCAGTCCACCGATGGTCCGGAACCGGTATCCCGGTGCGATCATCAGACGGGTGGAGAAGAATATCCGGTCCGACCGGTGCTCCCTGCAATGGCCGATCAGTGCCTCCAGGCTGCGTGCCAGTGAAAGGTCCTGAGGAAGTTCCTCATGTTCCCACTGCGAAAGGCTCAGCATCCCTTCTGCCGGTCCCTTTTTCTCCAGTATTTTCACGCCCAGCCAGTAGGCCGATTCGAGGCTTCGGGTGACAGTAGTTCCGACTGCCACCAGTTCAGCCGGTCTGTTGCTCCACTGCTCCAGGAATTCGAGGGATATCTCCACCTGTTCATCATGCATGGTGTGGTTGCGGGCATTCCCCTCTTTCACGGGCACAAACGTACCAGCTCCCACATGGAGAGTGATTTCTCTGCGTTCGATCCCCTTTTCTGTAAGCTGATCCAGCGTCCCGGTGGTGAAATGGAGTCCCGCCGTGGGAGCGGCCACCGAGCCCGGATAACGTCCATAAACCGTCTGATACCTGTCCCGGTCGCTCTTCTCGGATTCCCTTTCCAGGTAGGGGGGAATCGGGGTGAGACCACCCTCATCCACTACGCTGGCGAAGGACATTTCCGGAGGATCCCAGCTGAACCTGATCCGGAAGTGATCCCCGCTTCTCTGCTCCATTGTGGCACTCACTGTCACCTTTTGATTTTCGCTGCCCGATTCCATGAAAACAGGTCCCTCTTTCCATTTTCTGGCATTCCCCACCAGGCAGATCCAGCTGCAGCTGCCGGTCGATTCAAAACTTTCGGGATATCCGGAGGGATCGGAGGGCCGAAGGCAAAGGATCTCAATCCCGGCACCGGTGGGTTTTCTGAACTTCATCCGTGCCTGAATGACCCTGGTATTGTTGAATACAAGCCACTGATCCCTGTTCAGCAGCCCGGGCAATTGCCTGAAGGTATGGGTGGTGATCTCACCCCGGTCGTAGAATAGGAGTTTCGACCGGTCACGCTCCTGAAGCGGATACCTGGCTATCCTGCCCGAGGGCAGGGGATATCGGTACGCTTTCATATCCAGTCGGTATCGATCTTCCATCCATCCGGATTAGGTCCGCAAAAATAGTTAATTTTGCAAAGAATCCCTGCAGCAGTTGGCCCTGTCGCTGCACATATATGATGTGCAGAGGAAAGTCCGGGCAGCACAGGGTACCGCACTGTCGAAAGACAGATGTCCGTGAGGGCATGGTAGCAAAGAAGAAAAGAACCGCCCGCCTCCGCTGCCCCGGCAGCTTCGGCGGGTAAGGGTGAGAAGGTGGGGTAAGGGCCCACCAGTGTCGCGGGCGACCGTGGCAGCTGTTTGCACTGCGGGCTGAAAGGCCATGTATACCGGCGTAAAAAAAGCGACCCGCTTCTGCCGGGGGGTAGGCCGCTCAGATAAATGACAGGGGTCCAGGGAAACTGGATACAGAACCCGGCTTACACAACTGCTGCTTTTTATTCAACTCGTGGCCTTTCGAACAGCGAGGGTTCCAGTTTCTTATTGAACGACACCTTTTCGATCTGAATGGTAGAGACCGCATCTCCGTTCATCCGGGTGACCATGTAATGACTCACCGGGATCCCCCTGACCTTCTTGTAGTCTTTTATCTCCACTTCCACTTCGGCTTCGGCTCCTCCCATGACCTGCCGGGAGGTCACCTTTTTGATCAGATAGCTTTCTGCATCGAGGGTGAAGATCACTTCATCGCCGTCGGGAGTGATCATCCGGATCCGGGGATCAGGAGTTTCTTCTCCGGGATCGAGCAATTCGAGATGCCGATCATCCTCTCTGTGCTTCCATAGGGGACTTCCGAATTCGGCCTGGTTCAGCAGGTTATCCAGTTCTTCTCCGGTCACCTCCCTGGGTTGCGGGATGCCCAGCCCGGGCGCGTAGATCCATCCCTGCTCTCCGTTATAAGTCTGAATGACCTCCGATCCCTGAAAATTCCCCTCCACCCGGATCAGGCCGGGCCGGGCCTGGTAGATGGTAAAGGATGATTCAATACCCCCCATGGAATAGATGTTGGTCCCGGTGGTGACGATCGACTCGATCTTCTCCATCCTCTCCATGGCGGCTGCCTCAAAATGCTCCGCCAGGATCTCGTCCAGTTCCGGGACCTGATCCAGAACTGGCTCCCGCGCGAGCGCCCCTGTCAGCAGGAGGCAAAAAAGCGTTGCAAGTATGAGGAGCCTCCCGGCGCCCTGTCCGGATAAAATGTTGGTCGGATTATTGGTGCTCATGTCTGGATGATTTGATTATTATGGAGCGGGGAGCTCGCGTATCGTTTCGTGGAGTTTCACCAGGTTGGAAAGGATCCCCTTCAGCCGGTCCAGCCGGAGCATGTTGGCTCCGTCTGATCGCGCAATGGAGGGGTCCGGATGGGTTTCGAGGAATATGCCGTCGGCTCCGGCGGCAATTCCTGCACGCGCCATGGTTTCGATCAGATGAGGATCCCCGCCGGTCACTCCCGTTGGCTGGTTGGGCCGCTGAAGAGAGTGGGTGATATCCAGGATCACCGGGTAGCCGAACTCCTTCATTTCCGGGATACTCCGGAAATCGACCACCAGATCCTGATACCCGAAGGTGGTCCCCCGTTCGGTGATCATAACCTTCCGGTTGCCCGATTCTGACACTTTATCAACGGCGAATCGCATGGCCCCGGGCGAGAGAAACTGACCTTTCTTGATGGAAACCGTTCGTCCGGTCCGGGCACAGGCCACCAGGAGATCTGTCTGACGGCACAGAAAAGCGGGCACCTGCAAAATATCCACATACCCGGCTGCTCTTTCCGCCTCTGAGGGCGAGTGCACATCGGTGATCACCGGGATCCCGAAATGCTCCTTCACCGCCCGCAGAATCTTCAGCGCCTCATCATCACCTATCCCGGTGAATGAATCGATCCGGGAACGGTTGGCCTTCCGGTATGAAGCCTTGAAAACAGCAGGTAGTTTTAGTTCTCCGGACAGATTCGCCACCCTTTCCGCGATCTGAAAGGTCATATCCCTGTCCTCCACCACGCACGGACCTGCGATAAGCAGAAATCCTCCTTCATCGGCAAATGGAAGGTCGGGGATGACCGATCCCGGTGTCTGTTCAGCTCTTTTTTCCATAATCTTTCATATTCTTCCAAAGATGTTCCAGCCTTTTTTTCATCTCTTCCTCTCTTGGATTGGAGGCCGGTTCATAGAATTGCGAATCTTTGATCTCGGGTGGCAGGTACCGGTCGGCCACAAAATTCTCTTCGTAGGAGTGGGCATATTTGTAATCTTTCCCGTATCCCAGGTCCTTCATCAGCGAGGTGGGGGCGTTACGGAGGTGCAGGGGAACGGACAGGGGACCGGATTCCCTGACCTTGGAAATGGCACTTCCGATGGCCGTATAGGCCGAATTACTTTTGGGAGATGCGGCCAGATAGATCGCTGCCTCTGAGAGGATGATCCGGGCTTCCGGCATCCCGATCATATGGATTGCCTGAAAACAGCTGGTGGCCAGCAACAGGGCATTGGGATTGGCCAGTCCGATATCCTCCGAGGCCAGGATCACCAGTCGCCTGGCGATAAACTTGATATCCTCTCCGCCCTCCAGCATCCTGGCCAACCAGTAAACAGCCGCATCGGGATCACTTCCCCGGACCGATTTGATAAAGGCCGATACAATATCGTAGTGCATCTCACCTCCCTTGTCGTAAAGGGCCATGTTTTCCTGAAGCCGCTCCCTGACCATCTCATCGGTGATCCGTATGGTTTCTGCGGCCCGGAACTCCTCTCCGGCCGTTTCGGCTTTTACCACCAGTTCGATCGTGTTGAGAAGCTTTCGGGCATCTCCTCCTGCGTACCTGAGCATCGCCTGGTTCTCTTCCACCACGATCTTCAGTTTTTTGAGATAAACGTCTTTTCCGAGCGCCCTTTTTAGCAATTCCAGAAGGTCCTCCTCACCGAGTGCGTTCATCACGTAAACCTGGCAACGGGAAAGCAGGGGAGAGATCACCTCGAAGGAAGGGTTCTCCGTGGTGGCGCCGATCAGGGTGACGACACCCTCCTCCACCGCCCCCAGAAGGGAGTCCTGCTGGGACTTGCTGAAACGGTGGATCTCATCGATGAAAAGAATGGGGTTGGGTTTTCCGAAGAACTGATTCTTTCTGGCCTTCTCAATGGTCTCCCGCACCTCCTTCACTCCCGACTGGACCGCGCTGAGAGAGTAGAAGGGCCTTTCGAGCTGCCGGGAGAGGATCCTGGCCAGAGTGGTCTTGCCCACACCGGGCGGTCCCCAGAGAATAAAGGAACTGATGGAACCCGACTGCACCATTTTACGTATAACTGCACCGGAGCCCACCAGGTGCTCCTGACCAATGAAGTCATCGAGCGTTCCGGGGCGCATCCGGTCGGCCAGTGGTTGGTTAGGGAACTGAAAACCGGGCAACATAAGGACAAAATTAGTTTTTTTAATTTTGAGGTCACTAACAAAACTGCAACGAGATGAAACGGAACAGAGGCTGGATCGGTATGGGAGCTGCCTGGTTGCTGGGTATGAGCCACACCCTGGCACCTGCACAGGACCTTTCGCTTGATTTTATTTACGGAGGCATGGAGGATGCCGAACTGATCCTCCAGGAGTACCTGAAACCCTATGCCAATATCCTGGGGGCCGACCTGAATGCGGGCTGGTACAACACTGCCAGGCCTCACAAGCTGGGCGGGCTCGATGTAACCGCTACAGTGAGCTGGGCCAGGGCTCCTTCATCGGCGCTTTCCTTCGAAATGGCAGCGCTCGGGCTCAGTGAGAATGCTGTCTTGAGCAATGGTTCCGTTGCACCGACCGTGGCCGGAAAGCAGGAGGGACGCCCCTCACTGACCTATACCGAAACCGTGGAACTTCCCGGCGGAGGAAGCCAGGAGGTGGAGTATGCCAGTTATACAGTGCCCAACGGAACCGGTGTCGATTTCTTTCCGTTGCCCATGATTCAGCTGACCGTGGGATTGCCTATAGGGACCGATGTTTCGGCCCGTTTTGTGCCACAGATACGTATTGGAGATTTCGGGGAGATCGGACTCTGGGGAGTGGGTGGGAAGCACTCTGTCTCACAGTGGATCCCGGTGGTGAAACGGCTTAAATTCCTGGATGTCAGCCTCCAGGGAGGTTATACCAAAGTGACCTCCTCCGCTCATGTGGTGGTGGAGCCGCTGGCGCTGGTGGAGGTGGATCCTTCGCCCGGTTATAACTGGATCGACCAGTTCGTGACCCAGAAGGTGGACGGGTGGACCCTGAACCTGATCGCTTCCCAGACCCTGCCTGTGATCAGTTTCTACCAGGGAATAGGGTACGCCAGTTCACTGGTGGAGCTCCTGCTGGAGGGACACTACCCGGTTCATACAGTGATCACCGACCAGGCCGATCCCGATTTCGGAAAGACCACTTACCTGATCGCAGAGGATCCGCTGGAAATGAAATATGAGAATTTCAACAACCTGCGGTATAATATCGGGGCGAGGATCAAACTGGCGGTGCTGACCCTCCATTACGATTTCACCTATACCCTCTACGCCACCCACTCGGTGGGAATCGGGATCAGTTTCCGCTGATCTTCAACGTTTTTCGATCCCTGAGTTACACTACCCGGGTCCCGTTCCCCGGGTCTTGCTCTCCGGTCATACTGCTTAACTTCCGGTTTCCGCTGTCAGAATCCGCTCAGATCCATGGTCACCGTGGGAATCAGCAACAGCCAGCCCAGCGTGATGAGGATCACCATGAACGGCAGGACCCACTTCAGCCATTTCTCGTAAGGGATCCTTGCTACGCCCAGAACACCGATCAGAACCGGCGAGGTGGGAGTGATCATATTGGTAAAACCGTCACCGAACTGAAATGCCATGACCGTGGCCTGTCGGGAGACCCCGATCAGGTCCGAAAACTGCGACATGATCGGCATGGTCAGGGCAGCCTTCGCCGATCCGCTGGGTATCACGATGTTGATCATGGTCTGAATCAGGTACATCATACTCACCGAAGCCAGTTTACCGAACTCCTCCATCGATCCGGCCACATGGTAAAGAAGTGAATCGATCACCCTGCCGTCCTCCAGAATCACCAGAATCCCCCCGGCCAGACCAACCACCACGGCTGCGGAAAGAATATCACGCATTCCCTCAATAAACAGTTTGGTGATGTCATTGGCATTGCGGTTCATGGCGATTCCGGCAAAGATTCCCATCACAAAGAACAGGGTGGCGATCTCCTTCACGAACCAGCCGTATCCCATCACCCCCACAATCAGATAAACAATGGTGAATACCAGCAGGTTGAGGATAAAAAAATGAACCGACCTTCTCAGGGTAAAGAATCCGGTGACGGCAAATGCAACTGCAATCAGGGGAAGGAACCAGAAGGTGTACTCGCTGTTACCGATACGAAGTGTGGAACTGGGTTCCAGTACTGCAAAAACTGTCATGCCTGCCAGCAGGATTCCGTAGGTGATCCAACCCGATAATGGCGTGTGATATTCCAGCTGATCCAGATCCACCTTCCCTTTTCCCCGCCAGTAGCTGTCCGTCTCATAGACCACCGACCTTGTTGGATCCTTCCGGATCCTGGCAGCGTAACGGAGTACCCATCCGATACCCACCACATTGATCACAAGCCAGGCGAATAGCCTGTATTCGATCCCCGAAAAAAGGGGGAGGTTGGAGAGCCCCTGGGCGATCCCGATGGTGAACGGATTGAGAAGGGCACCTGCAAAACCGAGCCCGGCCCCTACAAAACACATGCTGAGTCCCACGATGGAGTCGTACCCCATGGAGATGGCCAGCGGGACGAAAATAATGATGAAGGCAATGGTCTCCTCGCTCATTCCGAAGGTGGCGCCGAATATACTGAAGACCAGCATGATCATGGTAATGATCAGATTATCCACACCCAGCCACCTGAAGAGCCTGATGTGTTCCAGCCGCCGCACCCTGCGGAGAAACGACTGGATGCCTACATCGATCGCCTTACTGTCGTTCATGATCCAGAAAGCACCTCCGATAATCAGGATGAATACGATTATATCAGCCTTTCCGGCGAAACCGTCGAAAAGTGCACTGAACACCTGCCATGTCTGTGGTGATTTCTCCGAGTATTCGAACGATCCCTCCACGATCACCTCCCTTTCGGTACCGCCGACAACGACCGTTTTACGCTGGAATTCCCCTCCGGGAAGGATCCAGGTAAGAATAGCGGCTGCCACAATAAAGGAAAAGACAATCACATAGGTATGAGGAATCGCGAATTTCCGGGCCATGCTCAGTTTTTTGGTGAAAATACAAATATGACCAATTCATTCAGAAAGGAGCAAAAAATCGTACTTTTACCCTTCAAAGAAGCCCTGAAATGCTGCCCACCGGAATCTCTCTGCTTTTGGTGTTTCTGTTAGGTGCCGGACAGGTCCACTCACAGTCCGGCCATGCGGGCGGTACTCCGGATTTCACATTGGCAGACAGCCTGCAGAGGGAGCTGGAACAATCGGAATCCGATTCGACCGGCATCAGGCTGATGCTGGAGCTGGCCCGTGAGGTCATGGATACCGATTCTGCCCTGGCTAAATCACAGATCCTGAGAGCCAGGGAAATTGCAGAACTTCTTCCCAATACGAAAGCCCTGGGGCAATCGTATCAGGTGATGGGAGAGCTTCAATCCTATCACGGGCACTATGAAGAAGCCATCCGGCAGTATGACCGTGCGCTGGCCTATTTCTCCGAGGCGGACGAGGATGAACTCTTTTTTGAGACTACGAGGCTGAAGGGAAATGTCTATTTGTTCCTGTCGGAATATGATCAGGCGGTGAATCTCTACAACAGCGCCCTCGACTTCTACCGCAGGAATGAGATGAATATCGGGATCAGCAGGTGCCTGAACAACCTGGGGGTCATTCAAAGATTTAAAGGGGAATACGGAGAAGCACTCCTTCTGTACGAGGAGTCGGTCCTCTATCTCGATTCCGTGGAGAATGCCTATGATATTTCACAGGCATATATCAACATGGGCAATGTATTCGTCCATCTGGGAAGCTACGAGCGGGCCCTGGAATATTACCAGAAAGCACTGGTTATTTCCGAGAGAGAGGGATACCTGAATAATATCTCCTTTTGCCTCTCCAATTCGGGGGTGGTCCAGAACAAGTGCCGGAACTATACCGAAGCACACCGGCTTTATACCAGGGCACTCACGGTGAGTGAATCGATCAACGACCAGATCAAGATTTCCAACTGCCTCATCAATATCGGAACCAACTTCTCAGAAATGGGTCGGCCGGAAGAGGGTCTCGACTATGTAAGGCGCGGGATGGCCATCAAACAGGAGCTGGGTGATGACCGCACCATTTCAAACTGTTATATCCACATGGCAGAGATCCATTTAATGATGGAGGAATATGAGAGAGCCATTGAGCTGTTCGAAAGCGCCATTCCGGTGAAAGAGCAGCTTGGCGACCGCGAGGGGCTGGTGCGCTGCTTACTGGGCCTCAGTTCGGTGCTGTTGAAGCAGAATGAGCTGACGGAAGCCGGACAGATGGCCGACCGGGGACTCGAAATGGCACATAGCATCGGAGCCATGGAACACCTTCAACAGGGTTATGCATTGAAGAGGGATATTGCACTGTCCATGAACGACTTTCAGGCAGCCTACCAGTTCGTCAACCTGCATTACCGTTACAGGGATAGTCTGATGGGGGAGGCCACTACCAGAGCAGTGATGGAGATGGAATTCCGGAGTCGATCCCGCTCGCTGGAACAGGAGAATGAAAACCTGAAGGTGCAGTCCTCCCTGCAAACCGAGCTGATGAGAAAGAGGAATGCCTTCATGTACAGCGTTCTGGGAATTGCACTGCTGCTGGCTGCTGGACTGGCGCTGGTGGGTTACTTTCTGAGAAGATTACGGCTTTCATCGAATAAACTGGAGGAGAAGAATCTGGTGATTACCAGGCAGAATATTCAACTGGATCAGATGGTCAGGAACAAGGACCGGCTGATGTCGATCATCGCCCACGATCTGAGGGGTACCATCGGGAATCAGCTTACCGGACTGGAAATTCTGAACCGGATGCAGGAAGATCAGGAGGGGACCCTGCAAGACCGGAACAAACTAATGAAAAATCTGAAGAATTCCGCCTCCTATTCCCTCGATCTTCTGGAAAATCTTCTGCACTGGTCACGCATCGATGAGAGTGAATCGTTTTTCCATCCGGAAGAGGTGGATCTGGAGATCCTGCTTTCCAATACACTCGAACTTTTCAGGGAGACGGCTGACCAGAAGCGGCTTGAAGTGAAACGGGAACTGGAAGGACCGCTCACATGCGAGGCCGACAGAATCATGGTGGAAACCATTTTCCGCAACCTGATCTCCAACGCGATCAAGTTCTCCGACCGGGGCGGACAGATCGTGATCCGGGCATGGATTTCAGACGGGGATTTAATATTCAGTGTATCCGACCAGGGGATCGGGATGGATACTGACCATATCCATAAGATCACTTCCGACCTGGGAGTGACACGACGGGGCACTGCCAATGAGAAGGGTGCAGGCATTGGTCTGGCTCTGGTCAGGGAATTCACCGCCCTTCACGGGGGAAGCCTTCAGATCGAAAGTGAACCGGGAAAGGGTTCCACCTTCCAGGTTGTCATTCCCTGCAAAAAGTAATATTTTTGTCCTTCCGGCCGAGGAAGAAGGGCCAAAGTGGTGAGGGGAATGGATACCATCGAACGATATTCCGAAACATTTCAGAATAAGATCCGGAAACACTACCGGGGACTCCTGCGCTCCTGCAGGGAAGAATATGACAGGGAGTCCGTTGCAGAGGTGAGAAAGGCATTCGACTTTCTCGTCTGCCACAGCGATGAGGATCAACTGATCCACGGAGTGCATATCATCGAATATTCGTCCGGATTGGCTAAGATGACCCTGAAGGAACTGGGACTCGATGTCCTCGGGCTGAAAGCGGCACTGGTATATCATTGCGTGGAGAGGAGACCGCCGCTCACCGAAAAGACAACAGAGGAGCTCGGAGAGCGTACCGCCGGTATCATAACGGAACTACTCAAGATCAGTGACCTGGATACTCAGACTTCCGACGGACAGGCAGAGAACATGCGGAACCTGATCCTGACCCTGGCCACCGATTTCCGGGTGATCCTGGTCAAGCTGGCCGAGAGGCTTTACCTGATGCGCCAGATGCCATGGCTGGAGGAGCAGGAACAGATCACCCTGGCCGCTGAATCACGCTATATTTACTCTCCACTGGCCCACAGGCTCGGGCTCTACAATGTGATGTCGGAACTGGAGGACCTGTCGATGAGTGTGCTCGACAGTGAACCCTACAAGTCGGTGGCCGCCAAACTGAAGGCCTCCACCCAGCGCCGTAACCGGTTCATCCGGGAATTCATTGAGCCCATTCAGACCGATCTGGACAGGGAGCGGATCCGGGTGGAGATCAAGGGACGGCCCAAGGCGATCTCCTCCATCTGGAGGAAAATGCAGCAGCAGAAGGTGGAGTTCGAAGAGGTGTACGATAAATTCGCCATCCGGATTATCATCGATTCTCCGCTGAAACAGGAAAAGGCCGACTGCTGGAGGGTTTATTCCATCATTACCGACCACTACCAGCCCAATCCGGAACGGCTGAGGGACTGGATCTCGGCACCCAAATCCAATGGATACGAATCACTTCACACCACGGTGGTCGTTCCGGGCGGGGAGTGGGTGGAGGTTCAGATCAGGACCCGGAGGATGAACGAAATCGCTGAAAAGGGACTGGCCGCCCACTGGAAGTATAAAGGCATCAAAGGACAGGCCGGGATCGACCAGTGGATCGAACGAGTGAGGGAGGCGCTGGAGAGCACCGAGCAGGATGCCTCTTCCTTGATAGAAGACCTGAAAATGAGTCAGTTCAGCAAAGAGATCTTTGTATTCACCCCCAACGGAGAACTCAGGAAATTCCCGGAAAATGCCACGGTGCTCGATTTTGCCTTCGATATCCATACCGATGTGGGCAATTCCTGTGTGGGAGCCCGGATCAACGGCAGGAACGTGCCGATCCGCCACCCTCTGAAGAACGGGGACAAGGTGGAGATTCTGCGCTCAAAAGCGCAGAAACCAAAAATCGACTGGCTCAACTGCGTGGTCACTTCCAAAGCCCGCGGAAAGATCAAACAGGGTCTGAAGGAGGAGAAACTGAAAGAATCGGAACATGGCAGAGAGATCCTGAAGCGCCGGTTCAGAAACTGGAAGATCGAATTCGACGACAGCAGCGTGCGTAAGGTGATCCAACACTATAAATACAGGGATGCCATCGATCTCTATTTCGATGTGGCCACAGAGAAAATCGATCTGCTCGAGATCAAAGAACTACTTACCTCAGAGGAGCCGCAGACAGAACAGCGTCCCGAGAAGATCGATGAAGAGGCTGTGGACCGGCTGATGAGCTCGGCCCTAAAAGAAACGGGCGACTTCCTGGTGATCGACGAAAAACTGGCCAACGTGGATTACAAGCTGGCCCCATGCTGCAATCCTATCCACGGCGATGCCATTTTCGGGTTTGTGACCATCAGTTCGGGGATCACCATCCACCGAATGAACTGTCCCAATGCCCAGCAGCTTCTGACACGGTTCGGCTACCGGGTGGTGAAGGCCCGGTGGCAAAAGTCCGGCAAGGAGGCCTTCTTTCCCGCCACACTCCGGATCACCGGCATGGACGAACTGGGGATCGTCAGCAATATCTCCGATGTGATCTCCAAAGACCTCCAGGTCAATATGCGCTCCATCTCCATCGACTCCAACGACGGTATGTTCGAAGGAAGCATGACGGTCTTCGTCAAAGACACCCAGCATCTGGAAGCCCTGATCCGGAAGCTGAAAAAGGTCAAGGGGGTGCTGAGTATCCGCCGAACGGAATAGGGTATTAGTCGAAAGCCCGTAATAGTCGGAAAGTCGGAAAGTTGGAAAGTCTGTAAAGGGAGTTG
>CAZOHA010000064.1:0-22031 GCA_964579515.1 uncultured Bacteroides sp.
TGACCTTTTCTCTCGGATCCCCCTCTCCGAGCGTTTCCAGCGGGAAATAGCCCCGGTAGGAATGACGGTTGACGATCTCCATCAGTCTGCCGAAATCGGTGGGGACCCGTCCTCCGTTCATACGAACCTCCTCTTTGACCTGCCAGGTGGCAGCATAGGGGATCAATTTTTCGATGGCTGAATAGGGATCGGGACCCTCCACACTTCCGATATCCAGCATCAACCCGAACCACTCCGACCGGACCCCTTCCATTACTTCGATTACTTCGGTGGTTTCCCTGATGAAATCAAAATGATTCTGGAAGTTGACCATGACGCCATATCCTTCGCTGAATGCAGCACATTCCCTGAATGCCTCTATCACCCGGGCTTTGGTCTTTTCCCGGTCGGCCACCTCTTCTCCCTTGCCGTCGAACAGGCGCACATGGGGGACTCCCAGTTTCGAGGCTGCCACGATCCATCGTTTGGCCAGTTCGATCTGGGACCGGTACTCCCGGGAATCCTCCAGGGTAAAATCGTTCCGTATCCCTGTCCCGGAAAGGGCCAGGCCGGCACGGAACGCCTTTCTGCGGATCCCGAAAAGTATGCGGTCATCGGGCACGTCCGGGTATCCCGGAATATAGTATGCCGTCAGGTCGACGGCAGGGAAACCGGTGTCGTGTGCGAACCGGAACAGACCAACCAGGTCCATTTTTCCATCCAGAAGCCAGCGGTTGAAGGAGTAGGCATTCAGCGCAGGTGTCAGTGAGCGGATCACCGGACGGACAGGTATGGCCTGATCTCTGAGCCCGAGCGTGCCCGCACCTGCTGCTACCAGTCCGGAAGACCGGAGGAAGGTTCTTCTTTCCATCGCAAGTTTTTGAAAAAGTAGGCGATCTCCTCCTTTTTTCCTAATATTAAATGGAAAAACCTGACCAGTTTATGGTGCACTCCCACGACTCTTTCCGTTTGCCGGTCTTCCGCTTCTCCGGCTGGATATTGCTGACGGCCCTGTTCATGGGCGGATGCCGTTCGAGTAGCAGCGAGCAGCCACCCCCCAATGTGATCCTGATCCTGGCCGACGATCTGGGGTATAATGATCTGAGCTGCTACAGAACGGCGCATGAATTCGAAGCCGACCGGCCACCCACCTCCCAAACGCCCCATATCGACCGCCTGGCAGAGGAGGGGATCCGTTTCACCGATTTCTATTGCGGGGCAGCCGTCTGCTCCCCTTCCAGGGCCGCCCTGCTGACAGGACGGAACTCTACACGGGTGGGCATTTACAACTGGATTCCCCCGGATCAGCCCATGCATCTTCGGGACAGTGAAATCACACTGGCGGAGATGTTGTTGAAACAGGGGTACCGTACGGCCCATTTCGGGAAGTGGCATCTGACAGCCGAAGGGATGGGCCAGCCGTTGCCGGAAGACCAGGGCTATGAAGCCTCATTTTTCACCTACAACAACGCTAATCCCTCTCACCACAATCCGGTCAATTTTTTCAGGGATACCCTTCCTGCGGGACCTCTGGAAGGATATTCCTGCCAGCTGGTGGTCGACGAGGCGTTAAACTGGCTGCACAACAGGGAGGAGAAGGATTCGCCTTTTTACATCAATATCTGGTTCAACGAACCCCACGAAAGGGTGGCCGCTCCCGACTCCCTGAAAGTGCGGCATCCATACCATCAGGCCTATTACGGCTGTATCGAAAATATGGACCATGCGGTGGGGCGTCTGCTCCGGTACCTCGATCAGGCGGGGCTGGAGGAGCAGACCCTGGTGATCTTTACCTCCGATAACGGTTCGCAGGTGATGGGCTCCAACAAACCCCTCAGAGGGGAGAAGGCCTTCAACCTGGAAGGCGGCATCCGGGTCCCGTTCCTGGTCCGCTGGAACGGAAAGGTGCCGGAGGGAAGGGTGTCCGGAACCGTGGGAAGTTTCACAGACGTGCTGCCCACACTGGCCTCCCTGACCGGCGCGGAGAGACCGTCCGGCCGGGTGCTGGACGGCGAGGACCTTTCGAGGGTGTTCACAGGTGAACAGCCGGATCACCGGAGGGAGCAGCCGGTTTTCTTTTTCCGGTATTTCCACGATCCTGTCTGTATGCTGAGGGAGGGGAATTGGGTCCTGCTGGGTTACCAGGGGGAACCCCCGGAATACAGGGAGGATTATGATCAGAGGGCACTGGCCAACCTCCAGCCGGATCCCGGCACGGCCAGGTGGTCCATGTGGGACTTTCAGCCCCGCCATATGGAGTATATCCCGGAGGCAGTGCCGGTGAATTTCCGGCTTTTCGATATCCGGAGTGACATCGCTCAGATGGAGGATCTGTCGGGAGAGTACCCGGAGGTGACAGAACGCATGAAAACGCAGATGCTGCTGCTCAGGGAGCAGATGATCCGTGAGGGCGGGAACTGGTATGAGTAAACAGATGAAATGACCTTAAAAACAAATGAGAAATGAGTGTACAGAATTGGATGAACGGATTCCTGATGGCAATGATTTTGCTGACCGCAAAGCCGGTTAAGGCGCAGTACACTCCCGTCGAACCGTTTTTGGGGATGTGGGCACTGACCCTCGATTATGAGAATAACAACGCCGGCTGGCTGGAGGTACGGCAGGAAGAGGGGTATCTTGATGCAGAATTGCTATGGCGGTGGGGAAGTGTCTATCCTGTCGATTTCACCTTTGTGAACAATGGAAAGCTTATCCTGAATCACCGAAATGAGGTGGTCATGAAGCGGGATGCAGAGGGCAACCCCCTCCGGACGATCCATCCTTACTACTGGTTCGAGATCACCGATAGCGGAAAAGACCGGATCGAAGGGGTGTACTACCGTCCCCGGCAGGATGGATTGCAGCTGGAAGCGGTCTCCTTTTCCGGTGTCAGGATCCCTCCATATAAAGATCCTCCCGACCTGCAGAGAGTAAAATACAAAGATCCGGTGAATCTGTTCAACGGAAGGGACCTGGAGGGATGGACCCTGCTCCATCCCAATTCCGTCAATGGCTGGAAGGTGGAGGAAGGGGTGCTGGTGAACGATCCGGTGCAGCCTTCCGATGGTTCGCATATTCACTACGGGAACCTTCGCACCGTGGAGACCTTCGAGGACTTCAAACTCTCCCTGGAGGTGAATGTACCCGAAGGCAGTAACAGCGGGGTATACCTGCGCGGGATCTACGAAGTGCAGGTGATGGACACCTATGGCAGGGAGCCCGACCCCCACCACATGGGCGCCCTCTACAGCAGGATCGCTCCTTCGGAAGCGGCCGAGAAACCGGCAGGGGAGTGGCAGAAGATGGAGATGATCCTCTACAAAAGACACCTGACCGTAGTGCTCAATGGCAAAAAGATCATCGACAACCAGCCGGTGAAAGGGGTCACCGGGGGGGCGATCACCTCCGATGAATTTTCGCCCGGCCCCATCTATCTGCAGGGCGATCACGGCAGGGTCATGTACCGGAACATCCTGCTCACTCCGATCCGCCGATGATCCGGAGGTTACTTTCTCTGCCGGAAACCTTCGCCTCCGAATTCCATGGTCTGGAAGAGCGTGTGCAGGAGGGATGGTTTGCCGGATCGGATCCGCCTGGAACAAAGGTGGGATCGGGGGGAGGCACGGCCCATCTTCTCGCCGAGGCTTTCAGGAAATCGGGAGGAAGCGCGAATTTCGAAAAATGGCTGGCCGGAGGACGTCACCTGGTGATCCATTCGGGCGGGGAGAGCCGAAGGTTACCTGCCTATGCTCCCTGCGGGAAGTCGCTGCTTCCCCTGCCGGTCTTCCGCTGGTCGAAAGGGCAACATCTGGATCAGAAACTGCTCGATTTTCAGTCGGGCTTCTACGGCCGCATTTTGCAGTCGGCCCCGGGTTCCTATACCACCCTGATCGGAAGCGGTGATGTGATGTTCATCTCTCCCGACAGGTTCGAAAACCTGCCCGAAGCCGATGCCCTGGTCTTCGGGATCTGGGTGGAGGATGCCGTGGCTTCACGTCACGGGGTCTTCTTCAGCAGAAGAGAGCAGCCGGAACAGCTGGCTTTCGTGCGGCAGAAACCTTCGATGGAGGAGCTCCGGTCGCTGTCGCAGGACTATTTCTACCTGATGGATTCGGGGATCGTTCTGCTGAACCATCCGGCAACCCTGAAACTGATGGAGAAATCGGGCTGGGATCCGGAGAAGGAGAAGTTCAAGGGGGGGTCACCTGCTTTTTATGATCTCTACAGCGATATGCTGACCGCTTTCGGCAGTGAGGCCGGTCAAAGCGATCCGCTACTGGAAGGGATGGAGGTCAGACTGGTGCCCCTCGAACAGGGAGAGTTCTATCATTTCGGCAGTAACAGCGATCTGATCGAGTCGACGCTCCGGCTCCAGAACAGGGTGACCGACCAGCGCCTCCGTTTCACCAGGGAGACGGACCACCACCCCTCCATCTTCCAGCAAAATGCACGGATCGAGCTGAAATTCAGTGATGCCAATCACCATATCTGGATCGAGAACAGTTACATCCCCGAAAGCTGGACGATCCATCACCACCATATCCTGACGGGGATTCCCGAAAATGACTGGGATCTGGAGCTGCCCGAATACATCTGTATCGACCTGGTACCGCTGGGAAATGAACGTTACGGGATCCGCATATACGGATACAACGATAGCTTCAGAGGATCTCTGGAAGAGGGCGCTGTATGGATGGGCCGGCCCCTTGAAGCGTGGCTGGAAGAGCAAGGATGGAGCCCCGGAGATGAAGGCCGGGATACCCGCGACTCTATACAGGATCTCGCCCTGTTCCCGGTGGCCGACCGGGAGGAGATCCTTCCCCTGATCAGTTCCATGCTCGGCGCCGGAGAATCGGCCGGTCTCTGGAAACGTACGCCCAGATTGTCGGCCAGAGAGTTGTCGGACCAGGTGGTTCCTTCGGAAATCTACCGCCAGCGGCTGGAATTGAAGTCACTATCCCTGCCCAGGCTGGCCCTGAATTACCATAAAAGCATTTTTTATTTCCTGGACCTGGAGCGGACCGCTGCCGATTACCGGACTCTGGGACTGGAGCTTCCGCCGGAACTTCCGCCCCGGGAACCGGTGATCAGGCGGATCAGCGATCATATGTTCAGGGCGCGGGTGACCGGCAACGATGTACTCTCCGGGAACCATGAAAAGCAAGCCTTCCGGGTGTTGCGTCGTGCGATGATCGACACCCTCCGTTCCCATCCTGTGGATCCCGTCCGGGGCATCCTGGAAGACCAGATCCTCTGGGGAAGGAGCCCTGTCCGGCTCGACCTGGCGGGCGGGTGGACCGACACTCCGCCCTACTGTATCATCGAAGGGGGGAAGGTGGTCAATCTCTCCGTAGAGCTGAACGGCCAGCTGCCCCTGCAGGTATTCGCCAGGCCTCTTCCGGAACCCCGGATCATCCTCCGCTCCATCGACCTGGGGCAGAAAATGGAGATCACCACTTACGAAGAGGTGAGCCGGTACGACCGGCTGGGAGGAGGATTTTCCATTCCCATGGCGGCACTGGCACTTTCGGGTTTCTCTCCTGAATTCTCGAAAACCCCTTTCCCTGATCTGGAAAGCCAGCTGAAAAAATTCGGCTGCGGCATTGAGCTCTCGATGCTGGCCGCCGTTCCCAAAGGCTCGGGACTCGGAACCAGTTCCAACCTGGCAGCCACAGTTCTGGGAACGCTGAGCGAGTTCTGCAATCTCGACTGGGATACCCATGATATCGCCTACCGTACTCTGATCCTGGAGCAGATGCTCACCACCGGAGGGGGCTGGCAGGACCAGTACGGGGGGATATTCCATGGGGTGAAGCTGCTGGAGACCCAACCGGGAATCCATCAGAGGGCCGGGATCAAATGGCTCCCCGACCAGCTCTTCACCCGGAGCGACACCCGTTCCATGATGCTGCTTTATTACACCGGGGTCACCCGCATCGCGCGGGACATCCTGGGGGAGATCGTCAAATCGATGTTCCTGAACTCGTGGCAACATCTGGAGATCTTTGCAGAGATGAAGCAGCATGCGGAAGAGACCTTCCTCTCGCTGCTTCACAACGATTACCACAGGCTGGCTGAAAAGGTCGCCCACAGCTGGGAACTGAACCAGCGGCTCGACGAAGGCACCAATCCCCCTTCCATCAGGGAGATCGTCAAAAGGATCGACGATCTGATGCTGGGCTACAAGCTCCTGGGTGCGGGCGGCGGCGGTTATTTGCTGATGCTGGCCAAGTCGCCCGAGGCAGCGGCCAGGGCCAGGCGGGAACTGGAGTCGGACCCTCCCAACAGCCGGGCCCGGTTCGTCGATTTTACCGTTTCCTCCTCCGGATTCCAGGTCTCCCGGTCGTGAGCCGGCCTGCGGGGTTTAACGGATGATCACCTTTCCCGACAGATAGCTGGCTGGGCCCGACTCCAGCCGGTAGAGATAGGTACCCGGGACAAGCAGACCATCCGGAAGAATGACGGACCTGCCGGTCGCTGAAACGGACTTTTCCCAGATCCGTTCACCCCGCATATTGAAAAGCCGGAATGTTCCGGTGCGGAATGGCCGATCCGAAGGAAGCAACACTTTCACCTGACCGTCTGACGGATTCGGATAGACCAGACCGGTTTCGGGGAGGGAAGCGGATGTTACCGATTTGGTCGACGATCCGGGCAGACTATACACATGGGTGTAGGTCCGGTAGGGGATAACGGAGAAATCGTATTCGTATGCCAGGAACTTCTGGTCCTGCTCCGATGCGGAAATCACAGAGGTGAAGCCAGCCCCCGGATAGGTGGAGAGAACGTCCCCGTTTTCATTGATCAGTTTCGTTTCATAGGAATAGTAATACGATTCAGTAGTGGGATTGTATTTGGAGTAGATATAAACCAGTTCGATCAGGGCATCCTCATTGAACAGGTATTCCGAAACGTGCCTTACATCCTCCAGGTAGTACCCTTCCGGAACGGCCAGGGGAATGGTCTTAAAAAGGGTGTGATCCATCCTGTAGAGATTACATTGCCGATTGACCACATCCATGGAGTAATAGATCTCCCCGGCACTTTCCAGGGTGGTCAGGTTGACCGATTCGATATAGGTTTTTTCCAGCACGGGCTGGGCGGCAGACAGGTGACTGATTGCTGCCAGGCAGGTGATCAGAATGAATTGTTTCATAGGTGGAGTGGGGGTTAATGTTATGGAATTTCCAGCAGGTCCAGCCCTTCCATGGCGGAGGTACCGCCCGGGGTATGGAGCAGCGCCTTCTGAAACAGCACTTTCGCTTCTCTGAAATTATTCAGTTTGAAATAGGACCAGCCCAGCATGGTCAGTGCATCGTAATCGAAGGGATAGAGGTTCACCACCTTTTCGAAAAACTTCCGGGCGGTTTCATACTCCTCTTTTCCATAGTAGATCAGCCCGAGGCGGTGCATCGCAATGGAATTGTTGGGACTGATCTCCAGGATCCGGTCGTATTGCTCCATGACCAATGTCCAGTTTCCCATGGCGGCACCGGGGTAGACGATCCCGAAACGGGGCTCGAGGGCATAGGGCATCAGGTCGATGGCCTTGCGGTAGTAGGCCATCGATTCGGTGAAATTCCCTGCCTGGTAACTCAGCCATCCGAGCCTCAGGTTGATCTCATAGGACTTTTCGCTGTACACTCCCTTGAGGCTGTTAATGGCAGCGGTGACCTCACCGGTGGCTTCCTGGATATAGCTTTCCTGAAAAGCATCTTTCACCGCCATGAAATCCTGACCGTAGGAGATAGAGCCGAAAGTGAGCAGGCTGATCAGTATCAGCCGGGTAGCATTTAAAATATCCATGTTATTCCTCCATAAATTGAATAAGCATTATAGATGACCGGTGTTCCGGTTTCTGAAATTTGCGGATCGAAGGCATAGAAATCACTTCGGGCGGCTGTCCAGCGAGCCCCCAGGTATAGCAGTGATCCTTTCCGGGTCACCGGGACAGAAAAAGTCAGGGTGGCCTTCTTTTCCAGCACTTCTGCAAAGCTGTTGTAAACAAACATCCCGTTATTTTCAAGGAATTGTGTCATCTCCCCGAAGGAACCGGCCAGGTCGATCCAAACTTTCTCCGCAATGCTTCCTCCCAGAAGTACTTCAGGGATCCACCTGTCCACCGGATTGGTCCCCCGGATGTTTTCGAACTGCCCGTTGACATAACCGCCGGCATAAAGGTTCAGGTTCCCCAGAGGAAACCAGGTCAAACCGATCCTTCCCTGAAGTTGCTCCGAAAGATTCAGTGAGCTGTACCAGGCACCAAAATGGAGATCCACAGTCCCTGTGGCTTTCCGGATACCGGTGCCGGCTGCCCAGTCGGTCTCGCGCACCTCTGCCACCGCTTCCCGCGGATTTCCGAACTGGAGACCGGATTCCCCCAGGGTCTGGTAAGAGACCCGCAGAAGGTGGACCATGGGCCGGAAAGTCCAGCCGGTCCGGCTGGTAAAACCCGGGGAAAGGTAATATTGATGCTGGGTCACGCTCTGATCCTCCAGGTAAAGGGAGGCCGAACCGTCGGAGTAGAAATAGTGGTTCGATTTGGAAAGATAGGTGTATCCGTGCGAAAGCATAACACCAGGGGCCAGCCGGTTCACCAGCGAAACGGAGAGATTGGAGAAGTTCCCGGTGGTGGACTGGATTCCGGCCACCTGTGCCGGGTAAAGGTCCGCGGGATTCCGGAACAGGGCGTCATCCACCCCCTCCTGATAGAGGTATTCGACTGAAAGCCGGTCAAAGAACGCTTCTTTCGCCGGGGGGTATCTGCCGGACAGATCCCCCCTGAACTGTTTTCTCACCAAGGATGCCGATGCATATTGCCCTGCCTGCAATCTGGAGAGGTAGAGATATTCGAGTGCCGTTGCATCACCCTGATTCCACTCCAGCGCCTTTTCGAAATGAGGTGCGGCCTTCCGGTAATTCTTCTTACTGTACCATGCGATCCCCATCCGCATCCTCAGATAGTAATAGTCAATTTCTGATGAGACGGCTTTGTTTCCCAGGCTGATCAGGCTGTCCCACTTCTGTTCCAGATAAAACCGGTAGGTCTCACGGTCGATGGTGGTGAAATCCGGTTGCACCTGGCCAAGCCCGGGCATGATCATCATCAAAAGCAATCCGCCGAGCAGGGTTATTCTTCGCATACGGCCGAGATTTTCAGATCATCACTTTCCGCATGGAACTCCCTGACGCCTTCCTGCCGGATCAGCAGCCGGAAATTTATCTTCCGGAGCGCCCTGTTTCCCAGCATGTTCACAGCCGATGACTCTAATCTGATCTCGTTGGGAGACATCTCGTTGTCAATCCAGGCATAGCGGCAGCTATAGGAGGAGACGAGGAATTTCCAGAAAGGGGCCACAAAGTCCTGCATGGCCAGGAGGGGATGGCGGAAAATCAGATTCAGGGGATATTGATCTATTACCTCCAGGTCCTGGTAATACCCCTGGGGAATCTGAAATGCAGAGAGGAAGAAATAGTAGAGGAGGGTATTCTTTTTTCCGCTGTAGTGGGTAAAATAGAGCAGGTTCCCGTCATTGATGAAGTATGCCGTGGCCCCTGTCTGCCGGCACCGTATAAGGGCGTTGTTATAGGGATCGGTATCGACTTCCCAGAACGATTCGATGGATCGGCCGTTCCAGTTACCGGAAAAACGCAATCTCTGGCCGGGAATGAAATGGAAAGCGGCGTGCAGCAGATCGTTCCTTTCGATGTTGGAAACCCTCTCATGGAGCGCGGGGTAGGCGTAGGTCTCCAGGCTGAAACCCTCTTCCCGGTGGCTGACATAGTGACTCACCGGGTATGCCAGTGTAACGGATCCGATGTAAGGATTCTCCTGTATCTGGAAATGGAGGTGGGGATAGGGAGAGCGCCCGGAGTTGCCGCAACGGCCGATCACATCCCCCTCCTGCACCGATTCTCCCCCGTTCACCGTCACACTACCCTCCTTCAGGTGGCTGAGAGTACTGTATACATGGTTGTCATGCTTGATGATCACCGTATTGCCCCAGTTTTCCTTCAGGTTCACCTCTCCCACAGGGTTATCGGGAATATGGCGCACTACCAGCTCGATCGTGCCATCTGCCGGTGCCACAACGGGTTTATCATAGCAATAATAATCGGTCACCAGATTCCCCTCGCCCATATACTGAACGCCGTCTGAATCTGTGATCACGAAATCCCAGGCGTGCCGGAATTCTTCCCGGTGGGTGTATTCCCCGTCATGGGCCTGGGATACGGTCCAGACTCCCAGGAATGGGAGTTTGACCGGTACCTTTCCATGATGCTGAAATCGCACCGCATCGTTATGGTAGGCGTAAAGATTCCGCTCCGGCGAGTTGTGCTGAATGATCACCTCGGTCAGGGAGCGGGAGGGTTGGATCCTGAATTTCAGGGCATACAGGAACAGCAATACGACCAGGTTGAAGGGAAGGGAATAGATGGGGAGTTTGAAAAGCTGGAAGATGCCGGAGAGGCTGATGGTGATCATGGCCACCATGGGGATCAGCAGGATCACCCAGAAGTAGGAACGCCCGGAAGGGATAATAAAGAATCCGCCCACCGCAATGGATGTGAGAATATAATTAAAGCCTATATAACTGTAATTCAGTTCCGATATATTGGCACCGATAATCTCGTAGAACAGGTAGGCAGCGTAGAATCCCAGCAGGGATAGGACGAAACTGATCCTGGAGAACAGCAGCAGCCCGATGGCGAGTACGATACCCGAGAGGAGATTATACTGGAACAGAATGGCCGCCAGGGAAATGAAGTAGATCCTTAACGAACGCGGCACCCGGAGATCATTCCACCACTCATAAATACGTACCAGGGTATCACCGCCGACGATATACAATTCATTGAGGGTGTAGATTCCTCTTTCACTGATTCCAAGCGCGGTGAATTCCCGGGTGGAGAGGGTCATGATCCAGATGGAGAGAAGAAAAGGCACGGAGAGGAAAGGGAGCGCGTATTTTCCGATCACTCCCTGGAGAGTGACGGCGATCAACAGGGTAAGTACCGCTGCAAGAACGATCACCAGGATCAGCTGAAGACCGGGTTCGAAATAGATCCCCAGCCCAAGGCCCACCAGCAGGCTGTTGAAACCGAAAACGCCCCTGGCAATGGTTTTCCGGTCGAATCCAAGAAGAAAACCCGTCAGGTTGGTGGTAATCACGGAGAGCAATCCGAACAGTCCGGCATAGAGGTCGAAAAAAGTAACGGCCACCAGGATCAGTGCGAAAAGGCGGTGGTCGGAGAAGAAGACCTGTCCGTAACTGTTGGGTATGGCCTTCAGTAACAATCGTATGTTCCTGGAAAGTGTCACTCCTGCAGGTGTTCAGGTATGACCTCCTGCTGACGTATCAGGTCCATATTCTCCTTTTTCCTGATCACATGAACGGTCCCTTCCCGGTCGATCATGACCACATTGGGACGAAGGGTGATGAATTGCATCCATTGGGTCATATTGTAAGCGCCGATCCGCTTGATCACAAACTGGTCGCCTTTTTTCAGCAGGGGGAACTGAATGGACTCCCTGACCACATCGATGTTCATGCAGAGCGGGCCGTAAATGGTGGTCTCCTCCAGGTGTTCCGAAACCGGTGCGGCCGGATAGACCTCGTGGGCGTACCAGAAAGAGGTGAACAACAGATTCACTCCCACATCCACGATGGTAGCCCGGTTCCCGTTGGAAAGGCGCTTGTTCGCGATCACCGTTCCCAGAAGGTACCCCGCATCATCGATCAGGGCCCTTCCGCTCTCCAGGATCAACACCGGAAGATTTTTCGGATCCAGCCGGGAATTCATCACGGCCGAGGTGATCGCTTCGGCAAACTCATCCATGGTGGGTACCGTATCCGTACCCGGATAGTAGGCCCCTTTCAGGGTATTCCGGGATGCAAATCCGCCGCCCACATCCAGATACTTGATATGCACTCCGTACTTTTGTTCGATACCGTATGCCAGATCGGCCAGTTTTCCCGTGGCTATTTTATAGGCGTTAGGGGTCAGCATATAGGTTCCGATATGGGTATGCAGACCCACCAGCTCCAGTTTTTCATTGATCATGATCCGGTTGATGGCATCCCAGGCATCGCCGTTCTCGTAATTGAATCCGAAACGGTCCCAGATGGGATAGACCCCCGTATCCATATTGACCCGGATGGCTACCTTCGGCTTTTTTTCCATCTTTTCCGCCAGTTCGACGATCGAATACATTTCATCGAAATGATCGATGTGGATCAGTGAATCGTTCTCAACAGCCTTCTTCAGATCTTCATCGGTTTTGTCGGGACCGTTGAAAATTATCTGGCTTCCTTTTACCCCGTTCCGGAGCGCCTTATCATACTCGAAACCGGAAACCACCTCAGCCCAGGAACCTTCCTGGTGAAATACCCGGCATACAGCATCCAGGTAATTGGTCTTGTAGGACCATGCGAATTGCACCTTCGGGTATCGCATACTGAAGGCATGATTGGCCCTCTTATAGGTGTCTCTGATGGTTTTTTCCGAAATGACGTAAAGGGGCGATCCGTAGGTCTCCAGAAGCCCTGACACAGGGTTCCCGTCGATTTCGGTTATGGGTTCCACTCCCGGTTTCATTCCGAACTTGCCAGGCATTCCCGCCTGCAATTTTTTAATGAACGGTCTTTCAAACGGCTTTTTCTCCATGATGATGATGGGTTATAATTCGCCTCTGGTGGATAGCTTTTCAAACTGAGACATGTCGGTGATCAGGTCGAATGAGTACCGGATAAACATTTTTCCCACCTGGTATTCCGTATATTCCGGCACTTCCTTCCCGAGGGCAAGCTTCACCAGAGCTTCCGGGAGATTCTGACCTGCACCCACGGCCAGGTACACCCAGGCGGGGATCCTGGGATTGATCTCGATAATGTAGAGTTCATTCCGGTTCGATTTGACCAGTTCCAGCTCCATGCCTCCCCTCCAGCGGGTGGCCTCGATGATCTGCCGGGTCAGTTCCAGCAACCTGGGATCGTCCAGGGTGATCCCCGACCACGCTTTGCCTTTGTCGGTGATGTATTGTTTTCTCATGGGGACTGCTCCGACGGTCCTTCCCCTGCCGTCGCCCAGGGCCACCACGTTCACCTCGGTACCCTTGATGAATTCCTGCACGATCACCGGCAATCCCCACTTGGCGGTGATTTTGTTGTAGTGCATGCGGACCTGCTCTTCGTTATAGGCCAGGTAGGCATCATAAAATTTACCCTTGACCATCAGGGGATAATCGAATTCATCTTTTAATTTTTCGATCTCGCCGGTCCCGGTAATGTTCTTGCTGAAAGGCACCGAGAGACCATACTTTTTCCCGAATTCGGGAAGGTTGGTCTTGTGTCTTTCCTCGAATTGTTCCAGGGTGGGAAGGAATGTACGGATCCCCGCCTCCCGGAGGACCTGCTCCGACCGCATGAAGGCGTAGAGTTCGGCATCGAAATTGGGGATCAGGACATCGATGGGATCACCGGCATGGATCTGGAGGACCCGGTTGATCAGCACATCGGTTCCTTCGGAAGGATAGGGCACCTGGTAGACTTTGTCCGTGATACCCTCCATGTAAATGGCCGGTTCCATGTTTTCATAGGCCAGACCGATGATGCGGGTTTCAAATTCCTTTGATTCCCGGATACCCCGGATCACGGGCACCCCCGGTCCCGGGTTGTCCGTGTTGTTCAGTCCCGTCAGGGCCACGGTGATCTTATCCATTCTGCTGCTCCTCCTCCAGTAATTCAAACTGCCGCAACATGCTGATGAAATCGAAGAAGTACTTTTCGAAACTGGCTGCGTCGATCTCATACTCTGCCGTCATCAGGTTCGTGATCTCTTCTTTCGATTGATGTTCACCGAGGTATTGAATGATCTGCTGGCCCACATGGTTGACCGAATAGGAATCACCCGTGGTGGGATTGAACAAAAAACCGCTGTCGCTGATGGCAATGTTCTTTCTGATTCGCATAGGACTCATCTGTTCCAAATTATACCGTAAAGGTGCACCTTCTCCGGCAGATCTCTGTTACAGGATTCCGAGAAAATGTTATGGAATTTGCAGGACAGTTTTTATTATCTTGTCATGTTGGATCGGTAACTTGCCTTGAGAACAGAGACCCTCCATATAAAAAATATGGTTTGCAGGTGCTGTGTCCGGGTCATCCGTATGGAGCTGGAGCAGGCAGGTGTGGAGGTGAGGGAGATTAGCCTGGGGAAGGCAGTCGTGGCTTATGAAGAGGAGGTTATCGACCGGGAGGGGATCCGCAGGATCCTACATGAACTGGGGACCGATCTGATCGAAAGCCGGGATCAGAGAGTGGCCGAAGAGATCAAAATGGCGGTAATCGAACTGATCCACCACATGAATAATGTGGACTCGATCGTCAGAAAGTCCGACTATCTGGTCGAGAAAACAGGACTCTCCTATCCCTACCTCTCCAGGATTTTTTCCGCTCATGAGCCGGTCACACTGGAACGATTCATCATCCTCCATAAGATCGAGCGGATCAAGGAATTGATCGACCAGGAAGAGTATACCCTCAGCGAGATTGCCTACATGATGGATTACAGCAGTGTCCAGTACCTCTCCAACCAGTTCAGGCAGATCACCGGGATAACCGTGACCGAATACCGGGAGAGCGACCGTTCCTCCAAGAAACCCATCGACCGGCTCTATTAGCAGGGATCCTGTTTTTTTTTGCTGAGGCCGTCCCTAACTTAGTGATATTAGTGTCCGGATCCGGACATGGGATTGCAAAACCGGACGAAAGAGTGATTCCCCGGGGGCGTCGGATTGATATAAAATACAGATAATTAGATGTTTATTGGCGCTGGCATAAGAATTGAAATAGTAAGACAAACCTCCATAGATGGTCAAACATTACCTGAAGGTGACCTTCCGGCAGATCCGGAAGCACCTGTTGATCTCCTTCCTGAATATCACCGGACTGGCTGTGGGGATTGCCTGTTTCGTGCTGATCATGCTTTTTGTGAACCATGAGCTGGGATACGACCGGTTTAATGAACATTATGACGAGATCTACCGGATCGCGGTGGATGCCCGGATCGGTAACACGGTGATCCGGCAGACCTGGACCCCGGCTCCCATGCCGGCAGCGCTCTACGAAGAGTATCCGGAGGTGGCGGCCGTCACCCGGATAGGCGACTGGTCGCAGACGGTGACCCTCGGCGACCGCACGTTCAACGAACCCGGGGCCGCCGCCGTCGACTCCTCCTTTGCCGATATTTTCACCCTGAATTTTATCGAAGGGGGCGCGGAGCGGGTGCTCAACGAACCCGGTCAGGTTTTGATCGACCGGTCGACCGCGAGGAAATATTTCGGCGACGGACCCGCGGTGGGGGAGGTCATCTATTTCAGCGACACCATTCCGGCTACCGTCACCGGGGTATACGAGGATTTTCCGGCTCAGTCGCATTTCCACTTCAATATCCTCATCTCCCTGATCTCCATCGACGGGCTCTACAATAACAGCGGCTGGTTCAACAACAATTTCGAGACCTACCTGAGGCTGGAACCGGGATTTCCGGAGGAGGAGCTGGAGGCCAAGCTGCCTGATTTCGTCGACCGGTATCTGTTCGGCGGAGAATACGAGGAACATACCGACGAGGAGAACTACTGGCATCTGTATCTTCAGCACATCCGGGAGATCCACCTGGGTTCCGACCTGAACGGTGAATTCGAAGCCAACGGCAATCTGGCCTATATCCGGATCTTCTCCATTGTGGCCTTCCTGGTGCTGGTGGTGGCCTGTATCAATTTCATGAACCTGACCACAGCCAGTGCCTCCGTCCGGGCCAGAGAGGTGGGGGTGAGAAAAACCAACGGCGCCAGCCGGCGGTTGTTGAGGCAGCAGTTCTTTCTGGAAGCGATTTTGATCACCGCCCTGGCTCTTTTCCTGGCCATGGTGATGGTGGAAGCCCTTATGGAGCCCTACCGGAATTTCACCGGAAGGGAGATCCGGCTGAATTACCTGGACAATTTTCTGGTCATCCCGGCGATGCTGGCACTGATCCTGCTGGTGGGTCTGATCTCAGGAAGTTACCCGGCTCTTCATATGAGCCGGTTCTCGGTGGTCGATTCGCTCGGATTCAAAGGAGTGAAGCAGGCGAAGAGCTGGTTCAGGAACCTGCTGGTGCTGTTCCAGTTCTCGGTCACGATCTTCCTGATAGCAGCCACGCTGATGGTACAGCGCCAGATGCACCTGATCACTGAGGAGTCGCTGGGTTTTAATAAGGAACAGGTGATCCTTGTCAGGAATGCCTACTACCTGGAGAGTCCCGAAACCGTTATGGAAGAGCTCCGGAAAGAACCGGAGATCCTGCAGGCGGCCATTTCGGCATTCGTGCCGGGCGATAAGTTCACCAATTGGGGATTCGGTGCCGAGGAGATAGAGGGAAGCTTCAGCCTGAATGCCAACCTTGTGAGTCCCGGGTACCTGGAGACTATGGGTCTGGAGATGGCCGAAGGCCGCTTCTTTTCCAGGGAGTATGGATCCGATTCCACCGGGATCATTCTCAACGAGACTGCCGCCCGGCTGCTGGATTACGACGATCCCCTGGGGAAGAAGACTTACCTGTGGAATGACCGTAACCGGGCATATGAGATCATTGGAGTGGTCAGGGACTATCACTGGGAGTCGAAACATATGGAGATCCGGCCCCAGGCGATCATGTCTCTGGATTCGGAGGTCTCTTACCGTCCCGGTTATCTCAGCGTCCGGTTTTCGGGTTCCGGTTACCGGGAGGTGATCGGAAAGCTGGAAGAGATGTGGAACCGTACGGTGGAGGAGATCCCCTTCGATTACGAATTACTGGATAATCATTATGAGCAGATCTACCAGAATGAGAAGCAGACTCGCTCTCTTCTCTATCTATTTTCCGCCATCGCCATTTTCATCTCCTGCCTCGGACTGTTCGGGCTGGCATCATTCATGGCCGACCGGCGCACCAAGGAGATCGGTATCCGGAAGGTCAACGGGGCCACCACCGGTCATATCCTGCGGCTGCTCTACATGGATTTTTCCAGGTGGGTCCTGCTGGCCAATCTCATCGCCTGGCCGCTGGCCTGGTGGGCCATCCGGAAGTGGCTGGAAAACTTCGCTTACCGGGTCGAGATGCAGTACTGGGTGTTCCTGGCAGGCGGAGGGGCCGCCCTGCTGATCGCCCTTCTCACCGTAAGCTTTCATGCTGTTCGGGCAAGCCGCCTGAATCCGGGTATTTCGCTTAGATACGAATAACGCAATAGCCCGTAGTAGTCTTTAAAGTCTGTAAAGTTGTAAAGTCGTAAAGGAGTCTGTAAAGTCTGTAAAGTCTGTAAAGTTGTAAAGTTGTAAAGTCGTAAAGGAGTCTGTAAAGTCTGTAAGGTTGGGGTGGGTTATATGGGCTGGAGGGTGGAGCCGAGGTTTTCGTCGGTGGGTCTGAACCATCCGGTTGCCTGCCGGTTCAGGAAAAACTGCACCCGGTTCCGGAAACCGGGGATGATCAGGCGGTCGCCCCGCAGCATCCCGTTCACGGCCTTCAGGGCGATCAGTGCAGGCGAGTAATCCTCCTCCTCTTTCACTGCAGGTTCGGCCCATTCGGTCTGTTCCGCTGCGCTTTTCAGGGGTGCCGGATGGAAGATGCTCACCGAAACGGTGGTCGGTTTCAGCTCCTCCTCCAGTTCCCTGGCAAACGCATACATCTTGCTGGCCGACTGCTTCATCTCCGGGGTGATCTGTTCCTTCCGGAAAGGGAAAGGGATAATATGCTGAATGTAGGAGGAGGAGAGCGCGGTCATATGCGACAGAAGACTCCAGGTAAGCAATGCGGTACCCCGGAACCGGGTCATGAAATCCTCTCCCGCCAGCTCGCCAATGCTCTGCCGTTCGCCGGTGGTCCAGTCGCATGCGATATTGTTGATCAGGGCACGGATCTCATATTTATCCCGTACCTCCTCCGAGAAGCGGCGGATCGAATCGTGGTCGGACAACTTCAGTCTGCAGGCCTCCACCTGCACCTCCTCTTTCAGCTGCAGCCCGATGGCAAAACGCTGCAGATCGATGCTCGTGGTGGATACCAGGATGAGATTGCATTTCTTGCCGGCCACCTGCCGGGCGATCTCCCTGCCCAGTCCTCCCTCGGCACCCAGTATGATGGTATAGGGCTCTTTCACTTTTTCTGAAATGGATCGATTCATCTGCTCTGTAATCTAAAGACTGAGAAATCATTAAATGGCTGCGCGGAATCCGCAGCTTTTTCAAAAATAAAGTTCCTGCTTTTTCCAGATTTCTCCTAACCCCGAAGGGCCCCCCGGGGATGTTTCGGGGCGATAGATTTTAACATGCGTAGGGGAGTTATAAACATGACTCCAAATGAGCCGGAAAACAAGGCATGATCCGGCAACGTGGGCATGAACCGGAAAACAAGGCATGATCCGGAAAAATGGCAAATGGACTACCTGGTGGAAGCGAGACTGTAAACGGTTCCGGAGGTGAGCTCCGCTTCGCCCCGGCTCTGCAGGCTCAACCGGTGGTAATCCTCTCCGGGGAAAAAGATCGAGGTCATTACCAGCCGGCCTTCGTCGACAAACAGCTCCATGGAGGAACGGTCCACCAGCAGGAGTACCTTCAGCACTCCGTCTTCCGGAAATGTGAATGGAGCCACCTGGATACCGGCAAACTCCTCTGAGAATCTGTCCTTCCCCGAGCGGGTCCGGTCGATGGCCACCTGGTTTTCCGATGGGGTGAAACGGATCTCCATCTGCTGGTCCAGCGAATTGGCGAGGCCTACCGACAGGTACTCCTTATCCTGTTCACCGGGCGGGAGCCGGAAGGTCAGGTCCAGTTCATACCTGGATGGCGGGAAGTGATCCGGCAAGGGGAGGGGATCATTCTCCCCGAGCCATCTTTTTTCAAGGGTAACAGAGTCCCTGCGGATCGTTGCCAGCTCTGAAACCGGATAGGAGGCCAGAAATAATTGGTTATTATATGAGCGCAGTTCAAGGGTCCGGGGAACGGTCATGGCGCTGCGCCATCTTTTGGTGGGAACCTGGTTGGCATACTGCCAGTTGCTCATCCACCCGATAAAGATCCTGCGGCCATCCTCTGCCGGGATATCCGACCAGGTGACACCGGCGTAGTTATCTTTCCCGTAATCCAGCCACCTCGGTCCGGTCGCATCCCGGTGCACTGTTTCTCCCGGTTCGTCCATCCGGAACCGGTGGCCGTCGAATTCCCCAATGAAATACTGAGTGGCCGAACCTCCGTTGGGCCCTCCGGGATTGATGCTGACCAGCAGAATCCATTTCTCCCTTCCATCCACTTCCAGGGGAAACAGGTCGGGACACTCCCATACTCCCCCGTGTGCCCCGCTGTTCTCGCCGAATTCACTTTCAAAGTTCCACCGGGTCAGATTTTCTGATGAATAGAATTGAATCCGGTCTCCTGCTGCCAGGGTCATGATCCATCGGTTTTCTGCTTCGTACCAGATTACCTTCGGATCCCTGAAATCGGGGATTCCGGGATTTTCCAGGACAGGATTACGGTCATATTTGATCCAGGACCGGCCACCGTCGGTGCTGTATGCCATGCTCTGATACTGGTACTGGTCGCTTCCCCGTTGTGCCAGGGAATCGTTGTGGTGAGTGAAAATGGCCACCAGGGGAGGATGATCGGCAGAACCGAGTCCGGAGGTGTTGTGGCGGTCCACCACCGCACTACCCGAAAAGATGGTCCCCAGCCGGTCGGGATGGAGAGCCACGGGGAGGTGCTCCCAGCGGACCAGGTCCCGGCTGACCGCATGCCCCCAGTGCATGGGTCCCCACACATTCCGGTGGGGGTGATGCTGATAGAAAAGATGGTACTCGCCCCGGTAATGCACCATACCGTTGGGATCGTTCATCCACATGGAATCGGGAGTGAAATGGAAAGCGGGGCGGTGAGGCTCTTCGGGCCCCGGGGAAGCTGGCAATGATTGCCTGGGACCGCTGCCGCAGGAGGACAACCCGACCAGAGCCACCAGATGGAGGGTGGAGAACGTGTGGACGAATAGCTTTTTAATATGACCGGCGACCATTTATCTCTTCTGGATGTGATGGATATCTTCTCTGTCATATCGGGGAGTCGCTCCGGAGCGGGATGCCACCAGCGCTCCAGCGGCACAGGCGAAATCGAGTATCTCACCGGCCGGCGCAGCTGTGCTCAGAGCGGATATAAAGGCGGCCAGGAAGGCATCGCCCGCACCCACCGTGTCGGCCACCTTCACATGGTAACCCGGGTGGGTCGTTACCCGGCCCTCTTCCAGCAGCAGGGCTCCCCTGGACCCCCTGGTGACCACCACCCGTTCCAGTCGGTAACTCTCGGCTATCCAATGCATCATTCCTTCCTCATCCATCTTTTCTTTGCTGTCCCATCCGGCAATCGTACCGAGTTCATCATCATTCAGTTTAGCCATATGGGCAGCCCCCAGCAGCTCCTGAACCAGGGAGCGGGGGGTGTATGGAGGCCTCAGATTGACATCCATGAACCGGAGGGCCGGGCTTTCCAGGTATTTTTTTATACTCCTGCGGGCGACCGGATCCCGCGACCCCAGCGTACCGTAAACAATTAGTCCGGCATCGCTGGCCAGTTTCTCCCCTTCAGCAGTACACGCCAGCCGGTCCCATGCCACCGGGGCGACGATCTCATAAGTCGCATTTCCCTGCCCATCAAGCCTTACCAGCACCTCACTGGTAGACAGTTCCGGATCTTCCTGGATATAAGCGGTCTCCAATCCCCTTTCCGAAAGGAACATCCTCAGCTGCTTTCCCCAATGATCTTTTCCGGTTCTGCTGATGATCTCCACCGGGTGACCCAAATTGGAGAGGTGCAGGGCCACATTCATGGGAGCGCCTCCGGGTTTCCGCTCTTCCCCCAGCACATCCCACAGCACCTCGCCGATACACAGAATGGGCGAACGGATTAATTTCTTCATGATATGTTTCTGATCTGGTCCATCACCCGGCTGGTGACCGCCGCGGTCTCGCCGGTGGAGGGGCAGCGGCTCTCCCCTTTCATTTCGTCGACGATCGATTCGATCAGGGGCATCTGGATATGCTCGGGCTGAACAGGCGAGATGGTCTGGTGGGTACCCTCGCTGAAGAGGGTGATCGGTTTGAAGCTGAAGATGGAGAATTTCAGCTTGCCCTTTTCACCGGTCACCTCCACCAGGTCCCTGGCATGGGATGGGGGAATGATAAAGCTCCAGCCGGCGCTGACCAGCAATCCTCCCGGCAGTTCCAGCCCGACCGAAAGAGTGTCCTCAGGTTCGTAAAGCCCCCCAAGGTTGGCGGTCAGACCGGATACCTGCACCGGGTCCCCGAACAGGTAGAACAGGATATCGAGGGCATGACAGCCCATATCGTGGAAGTAACCCCCGCCTGAATGCTCCGGGATCACCCTCCAGGGAAGCGCCTCACTCCGGTGATCCTCGGGCCGGGCAGGAAAATACTGCTGCATGTTCACATGAAGCACTCTGCCCAGCTTCCCCTCTTCCATGACCTGTCTGACACGGTTGAAATATTCCAGGGCCCGCCGGTAATAGGCCACAAAGACCTTCACCGGAGCGGCCGCTGCCGCCTCGTTGATCACCCGGCACTCGTCCCAGGTGCGGGCCATCGGTTTTTCCAGGTAGACCGGCTTTCCCGCTTCGATGCATGCCAGGGCGTACTCCATATGGGAGCCCGGAGGGGTGGCCACATAAATGATATCCACCTCGGGATTACCGATCACCTCGAAGGGATCGCGGTGCCAGGTGGGGACATCGTTCCGCTGAGCATAATCACGGGCCTTTTCCGGGGTGCGGTTCCCCACTGCCATCAGCCGGGACCCGGGGATCTTGTTGAAGGAAGGGGCACTCTTTTTTTCGGTCACGCTCCCGCAGCCGATCATGCCCCATCGCAGAGTTTTCTCGTCCATCTCCCTAAGTTAGAAAATCTGAACGAACATGCATGAATTTAAAAATTCGTACAGGATACGTTACAGCAGGATCTGCCGGCAGAAGTCCCTGCAGAG
>CAZOHA010000065.1:0-21362 GCA_964579515.1 uncultured Bacteroides sp.
GGATCCGCCAGATGAAATTCAGTGATCGCTGAAGAACGACAAAAAGAGAAGTGGAAGCGAATATGAAAATGGCGAAACCCACCATGGTACCGGTAATGCTTCGCTGCGTGTCCTGGTAATTTTCCACAATATCGCGGATGTAGCCGGTCCCTTCATTCCCCATCAGGCTGCGGAGCTCATTGAACGCTTTCTCCTGGATCTCCTCCTGCCCGATCAGTATTCCCAGCACCGACATGATAATGATC
Organism: uncultured Bacteroides sp.; assembly: GCA_964579515.1. Taxonomy (GTDB): domain Bacteria; phylum Bacteroidota; class Bacteroidia; order Bacteroidales. The sequence goes on from CAZOHA010000065.1 coordinate 246, forward strand.
AGGATCGGTGCCATGGCAAATACGGTGAAATAGGCAGTGGTGCTGGCCAGGCGCAGGGGATCGTCCTGTTTATACTTTTTCGCCGAACGTTTCAGCAGTTCAATTGCAAGGTGGAATTTCTCCTTCATCATCTGAATCAATGCATTGATAATGCCAATTCACAGGACTCCTCAACTTCGTTCTCCGGTACTTAAAAATAGACTCCCAGATAGATCTGGAAAGTAGCGTTTTTAGCATCTGTCAGGAGGATCTCCAGGGATCCACCTTCTGCCGCCACCTGTTGTATTCCCATGCTGGCCATGATACCGAACAGCAGTGGATCGAATTCAAAACCGATTCCTCCCGAAAATCCGATATCCCACCAGTGAAAATCTTTCCATCCGATCTCTTCTTCATTGTCCACACCGATGAATTCCAGGATCTCCGTCTGTGTATCCAAATCGGCCGAAACCAGGATGCCTAAGTAGGGTCCCAGGTGTAGTTTCAGGTTTCGGACCGGATAATAGGTGAGGTAGAGCGGGACATCCACATAGCGTTGCCGCACTCTGGTTGCCCCGTTCGCGGTATCGAATCCCGGTAGCTTCGAACTATAATCTTTCCGGGTGCCCCGGGTGGAATAAATAATCTCAGGCCGCAGGGAAAAATGGTTTGAAAACCTCCATGCTGCCCATATCCCCCCGTGGAAGCCAGGTAAAATATTATTTTCATTCGCCTCTTCATGGGTCAGATATGCGAGATTCAACCCTCCTTTTAAACCGAAAGCTTTGTCTCTCTGTGCATTTATCTCTACCGGCAAAAGGATGCCGATAATCATTCCAATGGCTATCAGTGTTTTCACTTTTCAGTCTTTTTTGTCTCCAGAAAGGGAAGGAGTCCGGTTACCTCCACATCGACGGTTGTAGTTGCACGGGCATCCACCTGTACCGACCCGGTATCGATCCCGCCGCTGAGAACATTCAGATTCAGTGTACCCTGTATGACCATCTCTTCGTCCGCGTTCAGTTCGAAGGAGCAGAAGTGAAGCTCGTATTCTCCTTCGCTGAGGAAATGGAGAGAATAATCACCGTTCGATAGGACCTGAGCGCTGGTCGCGGCATTTGAAAACATTACCCCGCTTTCGCCCAGGCCCTCAAATTCTGAATCGCGGTCGAAAGTTCCTTTGACGTAAGCATATGCAACGATCAGATCGCTGTTGGTGACCAGGTCTTCACAATTCCCCGCCACGGTACCGGTCATCTCTTTATTGACCACCCGGATACTGTTCTCCATTTCGGATGCGGTAACGAATTCATAACTGTCGTTCTCTCCCCTTTCTCTCCGGACACATTTTCTCAGGTCGAAATCGATCACCAGGTTGGTCTGGCTTTCCACCTCCACGTCGAAGGAGTGGTCCAGGATGATTTCACCGGAATTAGTTCTCAGGGAGTGTTTTTCATGGGTATCCGTCTCTTCCACATAGCATCCCGGACTAATGCCGTTTTCATCCTCACTGAAATCGAGGATCAACCGGATCGAGTTATAGGATCCGGCTTCCATTTCACTGTTCGCCAGTGTTTTGGTATCTCCCTGAACATAAGTCGTCAGGTCTGTGGTCGTAGTGTTGAATCCCTCCATCGGTTCCCCGTCGATCTCCACTCCGGCAATGGTTACAAAGACCGCATTGACACGGGCATCGTCAATGGGGGCATCGGTGATTTCCAGCTGCACAGATCCGGTTTTGGATTCTTCTTTCTGGCATCCGGCCAGTGTCACGGCAACTGAGAGGGGTACTATGATCAAATGAAGAATGCTGATAGTTTTCATCATATTTATCTTTGATTGTTTCGTATGTATTTATTGTCCTGGGCATCTGAGCTATCCGCATTACCGGAACCCTCTGAAAATTCCTGCAATCAGGCTGATTAAGAAGAGGACCAGGAAAATATAAAACAGAATTTTGGCGATAGAGGCCGCTCCTGCTGCAATCCCCGTGAATCCGAAAATTGCGGCGACGATGGCAACGACCAGGAATATCAGAATTAAACGTAACATATGGTTTTGTTTTTCAGGTTGATGATGGGTTTATGTGGCAATCATGTGCCATTGGTCCGGTTATTCCTCTTTTTTTCTGAAATGAAGGGCGTTTTTGATCCTCCGGAAGGAGATGGAATGCCGGCTGGTGCCCTGAAGCCCCAGGAGAAACCCGTAGGGCTTCAACCGGGGGATGTGACTGAATATGATCTTCAGGATGGCCAGAAAGGGTACCACCACCAACATCCCGGGGATGCCCCACACCATGGCCCCTGCCACCAGGCCGATGATGATAAACATCGGATTGATCTTTACGTTTCCTCCCACGATGTTGGGTGTGAGTATGTAGTTTTCGGTGAACTGGATAATCAGGTACATGATGGCGACCCTGAGACCGTAATAGAGCGGATCTTCGGTGGTGGTCAGAACAAACAGGAAAGGGACAAACCCTCCCATCAGGGTACCGAAGTAGGGGATGAAATTGAAAAATGCAGATACGATGCCAAAGAGAATGGCATACTCGACTCCGATGATCGCAAGGCCGGTGGAGTTGAGTATGCAGAGGATCAGCACCACGATGGAGACCCCGCCCAGGTACCGGGCGGCCACCGTGGAGATCTCCCTTAATATTTCGATAGCAGTTTTCTTGCTCTCCTCCGGGACTACCTTCAAAATGAAGTAGGCCATTTTGGTACGGTAGAACAGGAACAGAAACACATAGATAGGCAGAATAACGATCCGGAAGATTGTTCCGGCTGTGGCGGTAAATGCTTTCCGGATCCCTCCGTCCTCCGATCCGAAAATCAGGGAGGACTGGTCCTTCAGAAAAATCTCGATGCTGTTATCCTTCAGCCCCAGTAAATTGGTCAGACTGTTCTGGAGCAGTTCGATATTGGAGTCCACCTGCGATTTCAACTGGTCGAAATCCTCGAACAGGTTAGCCAGCTGTTTGTAAAAGAGAAAGAAGATCGATGCCAGAATCACCAGCGCCATCAATATGGAAAGAAGGATTGCCAGGATTCTTGCCAATCCTCTGTGCTCCAGGAAACTGGCCACCGGATAAAGCAGATAAGAGAAGAGGGCGCCGAAAGCAAGGGGAAACAGGAAGTTCCTAACCTTGATCAGAGCAAAGACAAACAGGGTGGAAAGCAGGATAAGGAAAGTAGTCTGGGCCAAAGGGCCAAGATTTATTGCCCCCCCGGGCCCTGCATCTCGCACCTGGTTATGGTTTTTTGAGTTGTCCATATCGATTCAGGCCGGAGCAGGGATCAACTCCAGCTCCGAGGTGTTGATTTCTTTCTCCGCCAGGTGTTGATTTCTTTCAGTTTGCCGGTTCTGTTAGCCACGCTTTCTTGCGGACGACATCAGGATAATCCCGGCCACTGTCGCCACCCCGCTTAGAATGACAGGGGTCCAGTTCGTGTTATTTGTCAGACCTTTTCTTTTCGATCCGGGATGCGATGAGGCGCTGTACTGCAGTCATTGCAGCTACCTGCCCTGCATGGTACAGGGAGGCACGGAGCATACTGCGGAAGGAGTGACTCAATTGCCTGGTGGCAGAGGACAGTGCCTGCTCGCGAACCAGGATGTCATAGCGGCTACGCTCTTTGGCCAGCTGCAGATCATGAAGGCTTCTGATCCTTTTGGATGGGTCTCGCTTGCTCATGGTCTACTTCATCTTTTCTTCCTCTTCGGGAAGGATCAGTTTCCGGAGGTTCCTTATAATGTTCCTCGAAAAAATCCATTTCCGCAGAAAAAATACGAGCAGGACCAGTATAACCGAGAGGCCCGCACTGATCAGGAAGCCGATCCAGAGGCTTCCGTAGTTCTCTGCATACCAGAAACTGAATGCAAATCCAAGGAACATCATCCCTGACAGCATCAGTACCAGTACCACCAGAGAACTGAAAAGAAAAGTGGTGGCCCGGGTGCTTTTCTCAAGAAGGATCAGCCTCCAGTAACGCATCCGGGCATCCATATATTTCTGGACCACCTCGCTGAGTTCCGTAAAGCTTTCCGAAAGTGTCCGGTTTTCCATTGAACGGTTCAGTCTGACGGATCAACCTTACTTCTTTTCAGCCTCGGCAGCCGCCTTACTGGCTGCTTTCTCGGCCCGCCTGGCCTTTTCTTCCGCCTGGGATTCAAGGGTTTCGAACCTGTCCTTTACATCATCCACGAATTCTGAGATGTAATCTTTCAGGTCCTGAACACTGTCTTCCAGGTTTTCTTTCAGGTCCTCATTGGCTTTTTTGGCTTTTTTCTGAATCTTTTTTCTGGTTTTGGTACCCTTATCGGGAGCGAACAGGACTCCTGCCACAGCTCCTGTGGCAGCTCCTGCCAGAAATCCCAATAATGCATTTGATGATGAATCTGACATGTTTCTTACGTTTTAAATGTTCAAATTGGCTGCCGTGACATACTGTGCCCATTACAGCGGGCATCGATTGCATGTACGGAAGTGCATAGTTCATGAGAATAAATGATAATACCGTGCCAGAATATAGCTTCCCTGGAAATCAACGAATTAAGGAGGGAATAATTCCGTCTCCAGAATGGATTTCCTCAATAACGTGGCAGGAATTCCACAATGTCAGTCCGGATTTTTCCGGTTGACCAGTGGCAATATCACAAAAGCAATACCTCCGGTGACCAGGTTGATCAGCATGGTGAATGAGTGGGCAATGAGAGCGAAGATCTTTCCGGTGGGCTCATCGATCCCGAATTGCATCAGTGCCTGGGCCACCATGAAATGCCAGGCTCCGATGCCTCCCTGTACCGGGAGCAGGAACGCCAGTGTGGAGAGACCGAAGGTGAATGCCGCCGCCTTGAGGGAGAGGGAACTGGTGGGAGGGTAGGCGAAGAAGATCACATAGAGCATTATCAGCCAGAAGCCATACTGGAGCACGGAGAGGATCAGGTACACGGCTTTGTGCTTCACTTTTCCGAAGGTGGTGATCCCTTCCGATACTTCTTCTTTCATGGTCCGGAGCCTTTCAGCCAGGGGTTTGCTCCGGCCTCTACGCTGGATGATCCGGTAAGCCAGTATAACGATGCCGGCAACTCCGATGATTATAAGGAGTGTGCTCCAGATATGGCCGGCCTCCGGGTCGATGCCGGCCGATTGCAGGAGCAGCCGGATCTCATCCAGCTGCCAGATGATCAGGGCAATGGTGATCGCCGCCAGTACCAGCAGGTCGGTGAGCCGTTCGGTGATGGCTGTTCCCAGGAGCTTGGTCAGCGGAATTCCCTCGAACCGCCGGATCACTCCCAGGCGGGCGATCTCCCCGCCCCTGGGAATGACCAGGTTAACAAAGGCAAGGACCAGATTGGACAGAAAGAGATTGAACATGCCGGGTTTGTGCTCCAGGGGCATGATCAGGTAATTCCAGCGCAGGGCCTTGATCCACTGGCTGGCCAGGTTGATCATGATGGAGGCGATGATCCACGGCCATTGAATCCGGTGGAGGTGCTCCCGGACGGTTTGCAGGTCCAGATCACGATAGACGAACCAGAAGAGAGCAATCCCGATGGCAAAGAAGATCAGTGCCTGGATCTTCTTTCTATCCATTGTTCCCCAGCAGGATTCGTATCCTTTCGTTCACCTCGGCCTGCAGTTTCCTGTAGGATTCCTTCATCGCTGCACCCTTGTCGTCGATGTTGGCTCCGATCGATTTCAGGATCAGGTCGTAATTCTTCAAAAGGGTCTCGGCGATCTGCCGGCCCTCGTCCAGGAATTCCCGGGTGGCTGCTCCGCTGGTGGTCTTGGCATATTTGGTGGGATGGCTCAATCCCTCCAGCAGGGTGTATTTGATGCTTTTCCCCTGCGACTGGTAGTAGAGATTGATGTAGGTTTCCACACCGAACTGGATATGACGGATATCCTCCAGGATCGGGAGCAGGTCTTCTTTGAACAGTGTCCGTTCGCCGGTCAGGTTCCTGAACGGATTGATCCGGTAGTTGATGAGGGTTTCGGAGGGCGATCCCACCACCATATCGGCCTCTGGGGGGTCCACCAGCATGGGGTCGAGCAGTTGCCGGAAATGGTTTTCCCTGATTCCCGTCACATCGGCATCGAAAAACAGGATGATCTCGTTGGCCGCCTCTTCCACGCCGGTGGCCATGGCAAAGCTCTTTCCCTTGTTCTCCTCCAGGGGGACCACCTTGACGGGGATCTCTTTTTCCAGTCCCGCCAGGATCTCCGGTGTGCGGTCGGCCGACCCGTCATCCACCACGAGAACCTCTGAATCAGGGTTCATCTTATGACACGTGCGCACCACATATTCGACGGTCTCCTCTTCGTTGTAGGCGCAGATGACGATACTGACTTTCTTGTCCATGATTTGTCTTTGATTTAATTGATAATGTTCATTGTTCTTATTTCAAATAGGTTACGGGAAAGGTAACCCTTCTGAAGATAGTAGTTCCCAGGGGCACCAGCTCGGAAGGGACCAGGTTTCCGTCCTTGTCTGCCAGATTTCCGCGCAGTGCGACGGGTGGATCGCTCCAGGGATTCTCCTCTTCGGCACCGTTCCGGTTTATCATCTGAAAGGATTCTCCTTCCGGGTATGTATATTTCCAGCCTTTCCGTGACACGGCCTTCATGCGGAATCTGTAGAAACCACTCCTGCGCCGTTCCATTTTTCCCCTGATCTTATGCTGGAAAGGCAGGGCATAGACCAGAGGCCCTCGCCGGAAATAGGCACCCACTCCTTTCACCGTCGGGGAGGAAGGTTGTTTGACTTCCTCAATTTTGAAGGGAAAGCGCACCTCCACCCGGTCGCCCGGTTTCCACGTATGGCGGATGGTCACCCGGTCGGGCAGCTCCTCCACCTCCGCATTCTCCGGAGCAACGGTTTCGATCTGCTCCACACCGAAGGGCCTGCGGAATGAAAATGGAAAGTTCACCGGTTTTTCGGTTTTGAATATGAATTCGATCCGGTCAGAAAACGGATAATTGGTCTTCTCGGTGATCTCTACCGGAACGCCCCGGACTTTGGTCCTCAGTCTGCACGGCCCGAATAAAAGGGCGGTAAGCCCCTCCGATTCCACATGTCTGACCCACATTCCCTCCACGTAATAGGGCATCAGGCGCCCGCCGTTCAACGAACAGCAGACTGCTGCGAAATGGGCTGCATCATAAGATTCTCTTCTTCCGATCTCAAAGTGACGGATCCGGATCCGGTTGTCGGCCGTGAGATAGGAGAGACCGGAGAGCACCGGGAAACGGGCTCCCTGGCCGGCATTGAAGACCATGCGTTCCAGCATATCGGCCTGTTCATGCTTTCCGTTGAAGGTGATCATCCTGTTCAGAGGGCTGATCATTTCTGCGATGCCGCAGTATTCATACCGTTCGTCGGCCGTTCCCTTCCGGCCCTTCACAAATTCATCGCAACGCATGGCCCCTCCCGGGGTGAGGTGGTAATCCAGTTTTTCTCTCACTTTCCGGGAAGCTCTCTCCAGTGAATCGGAACCTTCGATCCAGTGGATCATTTCGGGAACGAACAGACCCTCGGCCACATGGGCCCCATGCTTGTGGAATTTTCGATCGTCCGACAGGAGATGAACGGTCTTCAGGTCATCGTCTCTGGCCATACCCAGGTTGAAATCGCCGTACAGTTTCACTGCAAAATCAGCATAGCCGGGATCATGGGTGAGCCGGAACAGCCACTCCAGGATCTCAAAAAAGCCGATCCCGTGACTGACGCCCCCTCCCTTGCCCCGGTTGATGAAGTAGTTCTTATCCCGGTATTTCTCCATGATCAGACGGGCCGAGCGGACAGCGGCATCCTGAACTTTTTTATCGTCCGTAAATTCGTAGTAAGCCAGCATGGCCATCAGTATCCGGCTGGTGGCCCAGAGTTCTCCGTTGCCGCCTGTGTGAGTGAACCGGCAGTGGGGTTCCTGGCAATCCCGGTAAATCCCGATATAGCCGTCGGCACCCTGGTGGGAAATCAGATCGTCGATCCATCGTTTCGAAAGTTCCTGATACTTCTTGTGGCCGGTCAGAAAAGCCATCCGGATCACGCTGTCTTTCCAGTAGCCTTCATGCTCTCCGCTCCACCACTCCTTGCGGGGATTAAGCTGCCGGTTGCTGGTCCGGTCCTGACGGATGAACACATCGTGGGTCACGGTGGGGTGGACCTGGTCGAAGCGTCCGATGTATCCCTCCTCCAGGTCACGGTATAATTGGTTCCTGATCCAGCCTTCCGGGATCACCTCCCCCGCAGGCAGGGTCTGATAGATATATTTTCTTTTCATGTAAGTTGATTAATAGATGCCGAGAGGGGCGGTCCTGTCCTCGATCAGCGTCCTTAATGCTTTGACAGAAAGTATTTTACCCTTCCCGCTTCCTACAGCCTTCCTGGGTACCAGGAGGAGGTCGGGCTTCACTTTGTCGGTATAACCGGCGATCAACTCCATGGGAGGAGCGCCGCTCAGTGTGGCGGTCCTCAGGCTCATGGGCGGATCGATGTAGGAGTTGACCGCCCGCTTCCATGCCGAACTCTCCATATCCATACGGACCTGATCCTTCGAGCCGGTCACTCCGAAAGCACGGATGAGCGGATGGAATGGTTCCAGCCAGCGGGCCAGGTTCCGGATCAAATGATACGATCCTTCATCGAAAAGGGAAAGCAGCAGAACGGTCTTAATGTCTGCGAACGGATAATTTGGTGGTATGAAATAGGTGATCCCCTCCAGTTTTCTGACTAAGGACAGCAGCTCGTCCAGATTCTCCACCATGGAATTGTCGGGAACAGAACTTGCCACCATCAGTGCTCCAGGATTCTTTTCCTCGATTTCACTGAATCGCTCTTCCATACTGCCCTCCTCCACCACGAGCTCAATTTTCAGCGGATAGTTCAGCCGGGATCCTTCCGCACTGATCAATTTCTGCAGGGCCACATGGGCTATATTTTTTTCCCTCCGGAGGATCTCTTCATGGGTGAGCTTCGACCCCGGGGAAACACTCCGTGAGTCGGCCACCGGACTGCTGGTCCCCTGCTTTTTCCTGGGGTCGACCGTATGTACGATCCAGACCTCGCTCTCTGTGGATTTCCCGATCCTCAGGCCGTAGGGTATAATCGTGTCGCTTTTTCCGTTGATGTCACTGATAATAATAGTTCTCATTGTTTCTCATTTTATTGCAGGATGGCATAGGGATCTTCCAGGACACTGCAGATCCAGCGAAGGAACCTGGCTCCTTCCGCTCCGTCGATCACCCTGTGGTCGTAGGAAAGTGAAAGCGGGAGGATCAGTCGTTTTTCCAGCTCCTCGCCCCGGTAGACCGGCTGAAATTTTCCTCTGGATACACCCAGAATGGCCACCTGTGGCGAGTAAACGATCGGGGTGAAAGCAGTTCCTCCGATGCCTCCGAGGTTCGAAATAGTGAAATGACCGCCCTGCAGCTCATCGGCACCGATTTTCTTGTTGCGTGCTTTCTCTGCCAGTTCGTCCAGTTCCTTCGAGAGTTCGGTCAGCGATTTCCGGTCCACATCGTTGATGACCGGGACCATCAGACCGCGGTCGGTATCCACCGCCACTCCGATATGCACCCGGCGTTTATAGAGGATCTCGTCGTTCGATTCGTCCAGGCTCGCATTGAACCTGGGAAAACGCTGCAGGGCAAATCCGGAGATCTTCAGCAGGAGGGCGGTCATGGTGAGTTTGGCCCCCTGCTGTTTCATTTTCTCCTTCTGACTCTGCCTGAATTCCTCCATGGCGGTGATGTCGGCCTCATCGAACTGGGTCACATGGGGGATCTTCTGCCACGATTCCTGCATTCTTTCGCCGGTAAGCCGGCGTATTCTCGGCAGCTTCTCCCGGGTAACGCCCTCCTCCGCGGGTTTCTCTTTCCCTTCCTCCGGCCTTTTTTCTTCCTGCGGCCTCTCCTCTTCTTTGGCCCTCTCTTCCTCCGGCCTTTTTTCCTCCTCTTCTTTGGCCCTCTTCTCTTTACCCTTCTGCTTATCGACCAGCTCCTCGATGTCACTGCGGGTGATCCGTCCGTGGGGACCGGTCCCCTCGACGCCTTCCAGGTCGATCCCCTCTTCCCGTGCGATCCGCTTCACAAGTGGCGTGGCGGCAACTTCTGCAACCTCCCTCTCCTCTTCGGCCTCTTCATCCTTTACAGGCTTGTCCGAATCTTCCGGCTTACCCTTTTCCTCTGTGGCCTCCTCTTCCTCTGTGGCCTCCTCCTCTTCAGTCTCCTCCTCTTCCTCAGTGGCCTCCTCCTCTTCAGTCTCTTCATCCTCCTCCTCTTCAGTCTCTTCATCCTTTACAGACTTTACAGACTTTACAGACTTTACAGACTTGTCCGACTTTTCTTCTTCCACAGAGAGGATCATAATCACCTGCGAAACCTTGACTTCATCTCCCTCCTCCACCCGGATCTCTTCCACTGTTCCGTCGTGGGTGGAAGGGATGTCGGTGGCGGCCTTATCGGTTTCCACTTCGATCAGCGGCTGATCCTCGCTGACCGAATCCCCTTCCGAAACCAGGATACTGGCGACGATCCCCGAATCCACATTTTCAGCAATGTCGGGTATTTTGATCTCTATCTTCTTCATTTTTTCTTAAACGTTGGTTCACATGTGTATGCACTCGATTTATCGCTGTCCATATTCATTTTTTTCCCGGCCTTGTCCAGCTCTTTTTTCGAAAAGTTTCCTGAGCGGTGAAGGGAGGACAGAGCGCTCCAGACAATATGCTTTGCGCTGACCTCGAAATGTTCGCGCAGGTGTTCCCGGTCCTCGCTCAATCCGAAGCCGTCGGTACCCAGGGCGGTCAGAGGGCCCGGGAACCAGTCGGAGACCATCAGCGGGAGTGCTTTCACATAATCGCTGGCAGCCACGAAGATCCCGGGGTCTTCTCCCACGCAATTTTCGATATGGCTGCTGATCTTCTTTCCGGGCTCGAGCCTGCGCTGACGGTCCACATAAACCGCATTGTCGTAAAGCTGTTTATAGCTGGTCACACTCCAGATGTCCGATCCGATCCCGTAATCATCCTTCAGGATTTCGGATGCCTGTATCACCTCGTTCAGGATGGTGCCGCTTCCCATCAGATGCAGGTTATGCTCGTTTTTCCTGGAGGAGCGGAAGCGGTACATCCCTTTCAGGATGCCCTTTCGAACCTCTTTTCTTCTGGGCATGGCGGGCATGGGATACTTTTCGTTCATCATGGTGATGTAATAGATCTCATCATGGCCCTCTTTGTACATCCGGCGCATACCCTCCTCCACGATCACCGCCATTTCGTAGGCATAGGCCGGGTCGTAGGCCCGCACGCAGGGCACGGTGATGGCCAGCAGGTGGCTGTTGCCGTCCTGGTGCTGAAGCCCTTCCCCCGCCAGGGTGGTCCGGCCGGCTGTCCCGCCGAACATGAAGCCCCTTGCCCTGGCGTCGGCAGCAGCCCAGATCAGGTCGCCGATCCGCTGGAATCCGAACATGGAGTAAAAAGTGAACACAGGGATGGAGTGGATCCCCAGGGCGGAATAGGAGGTACCTGCGGCGATGAAAGAGGACATACAACCCGCTTCCGATATTCCCTCCTCCAGGATCACCCCTTTCTGCTCCTCTTTGTAATAGAGCAGGCTCTCCTTATCCACCGGTTCATAAAGCTGTCCCGCATGGGCATAGATCCCCGCCTGCTTGAAAAGCGCCTCCATTCCGAAGGTGCGGGACTCATCGGGGACGATGGGGACCACCATATCGCCCACGTTTGTATCTTTCAGCAATTTGGACAACATCCGTATGGCTACCATGGTGGTGGCCACCTCCCGTTTATCCGATCCGGTGTGAAACTCCTCAAACAGGGAGGGATCGGGCATCTCAAACGACGGGTTCTCTTTTTTCCTCACGGGAACTGCTCCGCCCAGCTTTTCCCTCCGCTCTTTCAGGTACCGGATCTCCTCACTCTCCTCATCCGGTTTATAGAAGGGTGCTTCGGCCACCTTTTCATCAGAGATGGGCACGTCGAATCGCTTACGGAAATGTTTCAACTCCTCCTCGTTCAGTTTCTTCTGCTGGTGAGTCACATTTCTTCCTTCGCCTGCCTCCCCCAGACCATACCCCTTGATGGTCTGAGCCAGGATCACTGTGGGTGATCCGGTGTGCCCGGTAGCGGCTTTGTAGGCGTTATACACTTTCAGGGGATCGTGCCCGCCCCTGCGGAGATTGACGATCTCTTCATCGCTCATATCTTCCACCAGTTCCACCAGTTCATCGTATTTCCCGAAAAAATCCTTCCGGATATAACTTCCGTCCGATGCGGAGTATTTCTGCCGTTGCCCGTCCACGATCTCCCCCAGCCGTTTTTTCAACAGCCCGGAGCGATCTTTTTCCAGAAGAGGATCCCAGTTTTCTCCCCAGAGAACCTTGATCACGTTCCATCCGGCTCCGCGGAATGCACGGGCCAGTTCATTCACCACCGATCCGTTCCCCCTGACCGGTCCGTCGAGGCGCTGCAGGTTGCAGTTGATCACGAAGATCAGGTTATCCAGCTCCTCCCTGGAAGCCAGGGTGAGGGCGCCCATCGACTCCGGTTCATCCATTTCTCCGTCTCCCAGGAAGGCCCAAACCTTCTGGTCGCCCGGCTCCAGCCGGCTCCGGTCCTCCAGGTACTTGATATAGCGTGCTTCATAGATCGACATGATGGGAGAGAGTCCCATCGAAACGGTGGGGAATTGCCAGTAATCGTTCATCAGCCGTGGATGAGGATAGGAGGAGAGGCCTCCTCCCGGTGCCAGTTCCCTCCGGAAGTTGTTGAGCTGTTCTTCGCTGAACCGCCCTTCCAGGAAGGAACGGGCATACATTCCCGGGGAGGCGTGTCCCTGGTAATAGACGATGTCTGCCGGTTGGCCGTCGGAAGCCGCCCGGAAGAAATGATTGAATCCCACCTCATACAGGGTGGCGCTGGAGGCGTAAGTGGAGATATGACCGCCGATCCCTTCGCTTCTCCGGTTGGCCTGCACCACCATGGCCATGGCGTTCCAGCGGACCAGACTTTTGATCCTCCGTTCGATCTTCCGGTCGCCCGGGTAGGGCTCCTCTTTCGATGCAGGGATGGTATTCAGGTAGGATTCGTCCCATCCCGCGACCAGATCCGCTCCTTCCTCCCTGATCCGCATCAGCTGAAGTTCCAGGATCTCCCTGGCTCTTCCGGGCCCTTCATGTTCCAGTATATGGGCTATGGAGTCGAGCCACTCCTGGTTCTCAATGGCACGCAACTCGTTTTTCTCTTTTTCGTTTCCTTTCATGTCGGTGATGTATTGGTGGGTATTCCTCTATGAAGATTCCATGGGGAACCCGGAATCTTTCCACGCTTTTTTTCCGCCTTTATAGTGATAGACATTGGTGAAGCCGATCTCTTCCAGCTTTTTTCCCGCAGTGGGGCTGGCAGTGCATTCTGAGTCGGAGCAGTATACTACGATCTCCCGGTCCTTTTCAAACCGGTCGTTGGCTTCGGTGGCCACGTTTCTCAGCGGGATATTGATCGCTCCGCGGATATGTTCTTTCCGGAACTCTTCGGGCTTCAGTACTTCGATAAGTACCGTATCCCGGTCCGGATCACCGAGCCGCTCTTTCAGTTGTTCTTTAGATATGGTGTTCATAACCGGTGATTTAGTTTTTCGTTTTTTCTTCCTCTTTCATCTCTTTCTTCTGCACACGGTCCTGTTTTTTAACCATGTGTTGATGCTCTTTCTCTCCTTTGCTTCCCTTCAGTCGTTTTTCCATTTTCTGAAGCGCTTCGGTCCGTCCGTAAACCACCAGGGTATCGCCCTCCTGGATGGTGGTCTCTCCGGCGGGTGATCCCAGGAAAGTACCGTCGCTTCTGGAGATGGCCAGGACATTCAAACCTTCCTCTTTCAGCCGGGTGTTTTTCAGTTTCTTGCCGAAGAGCCAGTGTCTCTTTTCGATGGCGATCTGCCCGATCCGGTAATCGCCCGAGAGCTGCAGCAGGCTGGCATAATCGGTCACATCGAGTTTGGTATAGCGCTTCAGGAACTTTTCGATGATCCGTGAAAGACGCTGATCCACCCACCGGCTGTTGGCCAGCTGCCAGAGAACGACGATCCCTCCCACCAGCACCAGGACCTTGATCCAGTTCTCCACACCCGAATCGATATCTGCAAAACCGATGATCAGAGAGGCGATACCGGTCACGATCCCTGCGTTCCCGAGGATCATGAGCATGAGCAGGATCCTTCTCCGCACGGGATGGTTGACTACCTTCTCCGATTCGGTGGTGGTAAATCCCACTCCCGTAAATGCGCTCCTGGCCTGGAACTGCGAGGACTCCCTGGAAAGTCCCGTGTGGGTCAGCGCGATCGAAGCCACCCTGGTGATCAGGATGGAGAAGATCAAAATCAGTATGACGGTAATGACCCCTGCCATCGGTTCTCATCCGGATAGCGGTATTTACTGAGGTTGAAGCACCCGGACCGCTTCCGGACCGTTTATCTGGTAGGTGAACGATTCGGTAAAGAACAGATTCACCTTCTCTTTGTCGTGATTCTCATAACCCAGGGCGATCTCCTGACCCAGATGGAGCACGAAATCCCCTCCCCGCTCACTGACCAGGAAGATATCTTTATTGGCATGGTGGGTCAGGATGGTCCCGCCGGTGACCTCCCTGACCAGCAGATGCAGGGGATAGGAGGTGGAATCACCGATAAGGGATGCCCATACCTGAGCCGGCAGCACCAGGGCATAGGGGCCTTCCACTGCGTCGGCCCTCAGGCTGTTCACCTGAAGTGCCAGTTCGTGCAGGAATGGGCCGGTTTCCAATTTCACCTTGACCGGATCTGCTTCCGAGGCGTTGACCAGCCCGGGCGCCACTGTTTTGTCGAAACCGTAATAGAGGCATTCGTCCTCGAAGGAGGCCATCTGCCGGGCGGCTTTCTCCAGAGGATCGAGCCGGAGATCTTCGGCATTTCTGCTGGCATTGTCCAGCTCCCAAAGGTCGAGAGTGAAGGGTTTTCTGACCTCCACCAGGGGGATCACTTCCCGTATGCCGATGTTCACTCCGCTTTTCGTCTGTTCAGAGGGGACCTGAAGTCTTCCGGTCGAAACCGCTCCGAAATCGATCCCCCGGGGACCGTTTACATCGACGATCTTCCTGGCGGTCCGGTATTCATTGATCACCCGTTCCGACTGTTCCTCCATTTCATCCCAGGCTTGTTCGGTAATGGGGGCAAGTACTTTCTTTAAGATATTCATGGGCTTCAGACTTTAATCATTTTCGATTTTCGTGATGTCGGCGGAGGTGAACAGGTACTCTTTCAGATGTTCATCCCAACCGCTCATATTCCGCCTCAGCCACTCCAGGACCATGCATGCATGTTCCATCTCTTCCTCCATGTTGTGAAGGAGAATCTTCTTCAATTGCGCATTGGCACAGTTATCGGCCCGTTGCTGATACCAGTCGATCGCTTCGATCTCCTCTTTCAGGGAGTGCAGGGCCCGGGCCTGATCTTTGGTGGCGTTCGTCAGTGATTCGGGCGGTTCATGGTAATTACTCATTGTCGGATTATTTTGTTGGATTTGACCTGACATATGGAAATACCATGCCATGGGGCGAGCCGGGATACGGCTTCGGTCAATACTCCGGTTATCAGTGTCTTGAAAAGGGGCTGGCCTGCCGGGCTTTTAGACCGGCTTTGTAGAAAATTGTCCCGATTGAGGTCGGGGTTCCACAAAAATAGAATGAGATTTATTGTTATATTTATGTGCCCGTTGGAACAAAAAGGTGGCCTATGCACCATATTCTGGTAATCGACGACGATACATATATATGTAAACTACTGGAGAACTACCTCGATAAAAAGGGGTACCAGGTGAAGGTGGCATATACAGGTTCTTCGGCGATTGAAAAAGTGAAGCAAAACGATTTCGACCTGGTATTGAGCGATTACCGCTTGCCGGACAGGGACGGGTTCGATATCCTGAACCATGTTCACCGTAAAGATCCGACCGTCCCGGTGATCATCATGACCGCCTATAAGGAGATGGGCACTGCCATCAAGCTGATCAAATCGGGAGCCTACGACTATATCACCAAGCCGCTGATCCCCGAGGAGGTGCTGAGCCTGATCAGGGAAGCCATCTCGCAACGTAACCACCAGGAGGACTCTGTTTCGTTCGAGAAAGATTTTATCCGGGGTAACAGTCCCAACTTCCAGAAGATCCTCGAACATATCCGCATTGTATCGCCGGTGAATATGGCGGTGATCATTGAGGGGGAGACCGGTTCGGGGAAAGAGTATGTGGCGCGGGCGATCCACTTCCACAGTAAGAGGAAGGAGGGTCCCTTCATTGCAGTGGACTGCGGCGCACTGCCCCAGGGAGTGGTTAACAGCGAGCTTTTCGGTCATATCAAGGGTTCATTCACCGGGGCCACTTTCGATAAGAAGGGATTGTTCGAGCAGGCCCACAAAGGGACCCTTTTCCTCGATGAAATCTCCAATCTCGACGCCGAGAACCAGATGAAACTACTGAGGGTGTTGCAGGAGAAGACGGTCACCCGGATCGGGGATTCAAGGACCATCAAAGTGGATGTGAGGCTGATCGTGGCATCCAATACCGACCTGTTGCTGGAGGTCAAACAGGGGAACCTCAGAGAGGATCTCTATCACAGGCTGAACGAGTTCAAGATACAGGTACCTCCCCTGAGGGAAAGGGGAGAGGATGTGCTGGTTTTCGCTGAGGCATTTATGAACCGGGCTGCCCGGCGATTCGGAAAACAGGTGACCGGATTCGATAACGAAGTGAGGCAGGTATTATTGAGTTATCACTGGCCGGGTAATATCCGGGAGCTCAGGAACGTGATGACCAGGGCCGTACTGCTGGCCAATACGCCTACGGTGGGAATGGCCGTCATTCCCGACGAGGTGAAGACCCGCCAGGCGATCGAACAGAACCTGGGGCAGTTGAGTTCCAGGGAAGGCTACGATATTAAACTGAAGGACGCAGCCGGGATTGCTGAAAAGGAGGCCATCATTCAGGCGCTGGTTAAATCCAATTACAACAAATCCCAGGCGGCCAGGCTTCTGAATATCGACAGGAAAACCCTCTACAACAAGATCAAACAGTTCAATATTACCTTGATCGAGCCTTAATCTCCTCTGCTTGCCTTAAAGGGAGTTTTCTTTCGCCTCCCTGGCCCACTTCTTGGCTTCACTGATGGCAATGGCGGTGATCAGGTCTTTATGGAACCTCACGTCCCCATCCACCATCATCCGGTTGGAAATCTGTATCGCCTTATGCCTCACTTCCACCGGAAGATGATTCATCTCCTGGGGAAAACGTTCTTCACTGTATAACAGATGTGATTGCGGATTATTCATCAGCAGAGAAAAGGCCAGAATGGTGCCATTTTTCACAATTGTTAAATTCAGGTTAAACAGGTCTGGCAGCCAAAAAGATCCGCATGAGCACCTGTTATGAGATGGGGAGAGTCTTCCACAAGGTGTGGCAGCTGTTCCACAATCTGAAGGAACCTGGGTGATGGAGGGTATTATTGTTTCTGGAGAAATTGGAGATGTGAATCAGAATATCTATTTTATTCCTTTTAATCGGGCAAAGCGGTATTTCCGATGGACCAAACAAGAAGTGAACTGATCCTTTCGAATCTTCCCCAAACCTCGGTCATCCTTTTTAACGAGCAGCTGGAGGTAACCAGGGTTTTTGACCACGACCGGATCATCATGGAGGCGCTGGGAATCAGCTCTCTGCCGAATAATCTTGAAGAGTTGAAAGGGGATGAACCGGGCAACCAGGTTTTCCTGCTCTGTGAGCTGGCACTGGAAGGTATCCGGGCATATGAGTCACTTAAGGGGAATTCAGGATATTTTCTTGCAAGGACCGGCGCGATCGGGGAGAATAGCGAGCCGGTCACCGGAATCCTGATGATCCAGGATCGCCGCGGATTGGTCAGTGATGAAAGAATGAAACTGGAAAAAGGAAAAGAGAAGGCGGAGGAGAGCAGTGAGATCAAGACCAGGTTCATGGCCAGCATCAGTCACGAGATTCGCACTCCGCTCAATGCCATCATCGGCTTCATTGAACAGCTGCAGAAAACATCCCTGAATGAAGTGCAGGAAGAGTATGTGAAGATCATCGATAAGTCGTCGGTTTACCTGCTCGACCTGGTGAATGAAATCCTGACATACTCCAAGCTGGAATCGGGTGAGATTCAGCTTGATGAAGAAGATTTCAATCTGGAGGGTCTGGTGGCGGAGATATTCTCCACACTGAAAATGAGAGCGGACAAAAAGGCGATCAACTTCACCTATCAGCTGGACGAACCTTTGAAAAAGATTTTCAGAGGGGACGGCTTCCGGCTGAAACAGGTGCTGATGAACCTTCTGAGCAATGCCATCAAGTTCACCGAATACGGGTATGTGGAACTCAGGGGGTGTGTGACCAAAAGTGCCGGCCGGCAGGTCTGGTGCAGGTTCGAGGTGATCGATACGGGGATCGGGATTCCTGAAGCCAAGCTTGCAGATATTTTCAGGGAGTACAGGCAGGCCAGTTCGGGAATTACCCGAAAGCACGGGGGAACCGGTCTGGGTCTGACCATCAGCCGCCGGCTTACCCGGTTGATGGGAGGCAGGATCGGAGTGGAAAGCACGGAGGGGAAAGGATCTGTTTTTACGGTGGATATCCCTCTGCAAAAAAGTGAACTGCGGAAGCTTTCACAGGATATCCGGAGCATCAGTACGGATTCACTGTCAGGCAAAAGGGCGCTGGTGGTGGATGATGATGCCATGAACCGGAACCTGGGTCAGATCATCCTGGAGGGTTTCCATATGGAGGTGGAGCTGGCCTCGGGAGGGGCGGAAGCCATTGAGATGATCGACCGTCAAAAGTACGACATCATTCTGCTCGACATTCATATGCCGGAGGTGAGCGGACTGGAGGTGGCCCGGCACATACAGTCAAGTAACAAAAACCGTGATACACGTATCCTGATCGTCACGGCGGAGATGAACAGGGAGGAGCTGGATAAATACCGGGCCGAAGGGATGAATGATTTTCTGATCAAACCCTACAGGGAGGTCCACCTCTATAACAAGTTGTTAAAAATCCTGCTGGATGAACCAGAACCTCTGGATGAGGAGCCCCGGAAAATCATTCTGAAGCAATATAATTCCGATACCCTTTACGATCTCACCGAACTCCGTTCCGTCACCAGGGAGAATCCATATTTTTTCAACGAGATGATCCAGACCTTTATCTCCAATGCCACCACAGGCATGAAAGAGATTCAGGAGGCATACCACCAGCAGAGATGGGAGGATTTGCGGGAGACTGCACACCGGTTGATCCCTTCCTACAAGCATTTGAAGATCAACAAGGTGGTATCCGATCTGGTGGAGCTGAAGGAGAGAGCATCGGAGGGTGATAGCCAAGAACAATTGAAGGAAGTGATTACAAGGATCAGGAAGTCCACCGATGAGGTAGTGAAGCATCTGAAATCAGAAACAATATAAATGATGAACCTAATAGATTCGCTTTCCGGAAGTGGTGAGAAGTATGACACCGGACTGATCCTCAGCGGAGGGGGTACCCGGGGGTTCGCCCATGCGGGCATCATGAAGGCACTGAATGAGGCGGAGATCTATCCGGATATTATTTCCGGAGTCAGTGCCGGTGCCATTGTGGGAGCCCTTTATGCCGACGGCTACTCCCCCGATGAAATGCTGGAGATCTTTTCGGAGGAAGATGGTTTTTTTAATTATGCACGGATCAATTTTCCGGGACGCGGCCTCTTCCGGTCGGTGGGACTGGGGGAGAAACTATCCGGAAAACTGAGTGCAGAGACCTTCGATGAACTGAAAATCCCGCTGATTATCTCGGCTACCAATCTGAACAAGGGAGAGGTTGTCTACTTTAACGAAGGAAAGATCGTCGAGACGGTGCTCGCTTCGGCGGCCATCCCCGTGCTTTTCGAGCCGGAAGAGATCGACGGGGAGTTGTATGTGGACGGAGGGGTTCTGGATAATTTCCCGGTGACCCCCCTGACCGGGAAGTGTAAAAAACTGGTGGGGATCTCCCTGAACCCCATCCACCCTGAAGAGGATTTCGGGAATCTTTTCAGGATCGCCGAACGGACGTTCCGGCTCAGCGTTTCATCCAATATCAGTCCCAAGATCGATCTTTGCGATATGGTCTTCGAACCGGATGAACTGGGAAGCTACGGACTTCTCGATACCACCAGGGGCAAAGAGGTCTTTGAGCTGGGGTACCGGGTCGCTTCCGAACAACTAAAAGAGAGTACATGAATCAGCCTAAAAAGGGGTTCGGTACCTTTGGGGGAGTGTTCGTTCCTAATATTCTGACCATCCTGGGGGTGATCATGTACCTTCGGATGGGATGGGTGGTGGGCAATGCCGGATTGAAGAACGCCCTGATCATGGTTTTGATAGCGAACCTGATCACCCTGTTCACGGCCTTTTCGATCAGTTCCATCGCCACCAACATGCGGATGAAGGGAGGAGGGGCTTACTACCTGATATCCAGGTCTCTGGGCGCAGAGGTAGGCGGCAGTATCGGGATCCCGCTGTTCATGGCACAGGCCCTGGTGATCAGTCTCTACATTGTTGGGTTCGCCGAATCGGTGGCTTTTCTGATCCCCGGGATCGATCTGAGACTGGTAACGCTCGCCACGCTCGTGGTTCTCACGTTGATCTCCCTGATCAGTGCCGGACTGGTAATCCGGATCCAGTACGTGATCTTCAGTTTGATCATACTCTCGCTGATCTCCTTTTTCAGCGGCCGGCTCCCTTCCATGGACACCGTTCATATGACCTCCGCTTATGCGGAGGATTATGATTTCTGGTCGGTTTTTGCCGTCTTTTTTCCGGCGGTGACCGGCATTCTCTCCGGGGTCAGCCTCAGCGGTGATCTCCGGGAACCCGCCCGCAGTGTCCCTGCAGGAACGATCCTGTCGGTGGCCGCGGGAGCGGCCATCTATCTGATTCTGGCCGTCTGGTTTGGCTTGACAGGCGATCCTGCAGAGCTTCGGGAGAACAACCTGGTGATGGTCTCCATGGCCCGTTGGGGTCCGCTGGTCTTTGTGGGGATCTGGGGTGCCACGCTCTCCTCT
>CAZOHA010000066.1:0-20948 GCA_964579515.1 uncultured Bacteroides sp.
GAGACAGGTCTTCGAGAGCCACATAATCAAGTAGATTATGAAAGAGGATGACCCCTGCAGAAAAGGCGATGCCCACCGCCCTGGGCAAGTATATGGCGGCAGACATGAACAGGAATGCCAGGCCGATCACCCATATGACCTGCAACTGGATCCGGTCGAAATGAGTAGTCCAGAAAAAATTGAGCAACGTAATCTCCAGAAGGATCAGCCATAACCCTCTTTTGATTAAAAACTGACTGACCTTCTTGTAATTCCCGTATCTCCTGATATTGAAACGAATGCTTGTCCCCGCCAGCAAAACAAATGCAACGGGACAAATGTGGGTGATCCACCTCGTAAAGAAGTAAGCAGGGAAGGTATACTCCATATTCGTCGGATCGAAATCATAATTCATGAAGAAATGCACCGCATGATCCAGTGACATCAGAATCATTGCAATCCCTCTGACAATGTCGACCGATTCCACTCTGCTTCTCGCCATAATAATAGGTCAGATCATCCTCTGACAAGGGGAAGGGTCCTTATTCAAAGTAATTCAATAATAAGGTCTAACCCTCTGGAAAGTAAAGAGACGGATAAATATACAAAATCCAGATACCATTATCTGAGTAATCCAAAGAAATTACCTGGATATCAGATATTTTGGATTGCCAGTAATGAATGATGCTGCAGCGGTATCATCCACCCCTATCTGACATGAGCCTCAATAAGCTCTTTGGTCTCCTGTATATGGACCGGTGTGGATGCCCCGAAAAGCACCGACTCCAGCTTCGGAAGGGTACCCAGGTACTCGATGGCTTCCTTTGGCCTCAAGGCACCAGCTGCCAGCACCTGCATGGCAATAGGCCGGAACTCCCTTTCAGCCAAGGTTTTTTCATAAATCTCCAGTCCTCCTGACATCCTGAACCCTATTTTGTTGATGGAACTGCAAATGATGGGATTCCGGATACCGGCCTCCTCCAGTACATCCAGCAGCATAGGCAGGTTCATGGTGATATATCCGGGTTCGGCATTATATTTCCGGATGATGTAGTTATGATACTCTGCAAAAACATCTTTCATTCCGAGTCCAAGAATCATGTCCGTCACCACATTTTGAATGAAAATGACCGGGGTATCGATGCCTTTGAACATTTTCATCTCCGCATCGATCAGCAACTCCATCATACGAATCACATCCTTTTTGGCGAAGGCTATCCCCCCCTTGGCAAATGTACTGAAGATATTGCCAGGAAGATACTCCTTCAGGGTTCCTATATACCCTAGTTCTGTAATGGCATTCACATACTTATGGGCATAGGGCATGCAAGGAAATATTTTAAAGCCCGAGTAACGTTCGGGATGAGCCCTCATGTGGTCACAGATATTGCCGATGCGATCGTGGGTAGTACACATGAAGGTACTGATGCCCATGCCGATCACTGAATCGAGCACTTTGATGATCGCCTCGTCTGTCTTGAACCTGATGGCCTGGGCCCTCGATTTTTCGTCCGAAAGGTGGTTTACGGCGAAGAACTGGTTGTCTCCGAATAACACTTTATCCATCATGGTTTACTGGTTTGATAGTTAATTAGTTTTTCGATCACCCTGTCGGTCATCAGTGCCGACCTGAAAGAACTCTTATTCTCCATACGTTTGGCCTCGATACTTCTTGCAAAATTGTCCACCTGAGCCGAATACTCCTCTCCACGCAGATAAAAATCGACCATTTCGGTCAGATCAGTAATGTACTTAATTGTCCAACCCTTCTCCAGACCGAATTCTTTATTTTCTTTTTTCAGATAGATCTTGATCTCCTGTGCATCGGAAATGATTTTACCTCCGGTTCCCATGGCTGTAATCTGAGTGGACATTTTCCGGTAGGTTTCATCACTCCAGTTGACCGACAGCAGCCCGCTAACCCCGTTTTTCAATATAAGGGAAGAATAGACCGCATCTTCCACACCGCTGGAATAGATACTCTTAAGCTGAGTCCCGTCGACGGTTTCAATGTCGCCCATAATAAACTCAACCAGGTTGATAACATGTGATGCATAATCGTAAAGGCAACCTCCCCCTTCGGAACCTTTGGAACGCCATGTACCCCCCTTCCTTTTCGTAACCACCGGCCCGTATGCTTCTCCGAGGAAATGGTAAACTTCCCCGAGGACCCCGGCCTCGATCATCTTTTTGAAATAATTGAAAGTCCCAATAAACCGGTTATGATACCCTACCTGATTGATCAGATTCTTCTCGGCAGCCAAACGTGTGATCTCCTCCCCCTCCATCACATGCAGGCTAAAAGGCTTTTCGCAGAAAACATGCAGACCTTTCTCAAGAGCTTCTTTGACGATCGGGTAATGTGATTTGGTGGGGGTGGACACAAACACACTGTCGAGCTCCTCTTCACGAAACATCCTTTGGTAATCGGTATAGCAGTTCGCTCCGGAATATTTTTTAAATACGTCCAGAACAAAAGTGGAAGTATCACAAACAGCTACCAACTCGAGCAGGGGATGGGCATTGACAATGGCACAGTGGGAAATACCCATTTTCCCCAGGCCGATTACGCACGTTTTTGTCATCTTATACTGTTTTAGAGGTTATTTTGATCAGAGATTACTGCTGATTTCCTGGATAATCGGATGGTATTCCCCTTTCAGTCCCACCGGTTCCGAATTCCGGATATGATAGACCGTCTGGATCGAATTGCGGGCGGCTTCCATCCCAAAACCCTCTCCTCCAAGGATCTTTTCGTACGAAACCGTATGCAGATCGGTGAATCCGCCGCTGAATTCGATCTCCTCTCCGTTGACGGTGATCGACCGGAATGTCCTTTTACCGGTCTCCTTGACCGGTTCGGGTATATCTTCATAATCGATGCTGAGGAACCAGCGGACCCTGGCGCGCTCCAGTTCGAGAAAACCGGCAGCTTTATCTCTCTTCAGGAAATGAACCCGGTTCTCCTGGACCTTTCCGAAGATCCAGGTGAGCATATCGAAGAAGTGAACACCGATATTGGTGGCGATCCCACCCGATTTCTCCACATCCCCTTTCCATGAATAGTGGTACCAGTTCCCCCGGCTGGTGATATAGGAGAGGTCGATATCATAGGTGGTATCGGACGGATCGTTCATCACTCTGTTCCTCAAGTCAATGATAGCCTGATGATGCCTCAGCTGAAGGATGTTCCATACCTTTCCGCCGGTCTCTTCTTCGTAATCCTTCAGCGCATCAATGTTCCAGGGATTCAGGACCAGGGGTTTCTCACAAATGGCATGGGCTCCGTTCCGGAGGGCGAACCGGATGTGGGAGTCATGCAGATAGTTGGGAGAACAGATGGAAACATAATCCACCTTTGTTCCCTGCCGGTTCAGTTTGGCAATGTGCCTGTCGAACCGCTCGAACTCGGTAAAAAAATCATTTTCCGGAAAATAACTGTCCAGAAAACCCACACTGTCGAACTTATCCAGAGAGGCGACCAGCTGGTTTGAGGACTCTTTAATGGCCCGTACGTGCCGTACGGCAATATAGCCGGCCACTCCTATCACTGCGAAATTCTTACTTCCGGTGCTCATGTTCTTATCTTTATCCTGTTTTTCTGACCTGCTCATGTTTCAGTTGGTACCTCTCTCCGCTTTCAGGGCATACGGCCACTCCCTCTTCATCGAAATGAAGCCGGTGTCCGTATTCACTCATCCATCCCACCTGCCGGCCCGGATTGCCCACCACCAGCGCATAGGGCTTCACCTCCCGCGTGATCACCGCTCCTGCTCCGATAAATGAAAAAGCACCGATATCGTTCCCGCATACAACTGTTGCATTGGCTCCGAGGGTGGCTCCTCTTCCCACATTGGTCTTCATATACTCCTCCCTGCGTACGATGGCGCTCCGGGGATTGATCACATTGGTAAAGACCATGGAAGGTCCCAGAAATACATCATCCTCACAGGTAACCCCGGTGTAGATAGAGACGTTATTCTGCACCTTTACATTGTTCCCCAGCACCACCTCAGGTGAGACCACCACATTCTGGCCCAGATTGCAGTTCCGGCCCAGAACACTGCCAGTCATAATATGTGAAAAATGCCAGATCCTGCAACCTTCCCCGATAACTACTCCGTCATCGATCACCGCTGTTTCATGCGCAAAGTAATTTCCCATGATCTATGATGTGAAAAATGAAACGACCCCGTCAATGATGTGCTCCTGCTGCTCCCGGTCCAGTTCCGTATGCATGGGAAGGGAGAGGACCCTCGCAGAAAGCTCCTCTGATACCGGCAGGTCGCCCTCCCTGTAGCCCAGATCCCCGTAGGCATTTTGCAGGTGAAGGGGCACCGGATAATAGATCATGGCAGGTATTCCCTTTTCAGACAGCCGGTTGCGTAAATCGTCTCTCGTTCCGGGAGGAACTTTCAGGGTATACTGATGAAAAACATGGCTGGAAAAAGGTGAGCGGACTGGTATCTCCACCTGTTCAAGGCGTGCAAAGGCTTCATCGTATACTGCCGCCGCCTGCTGCCTTGCCTCGCGGTACTGGTCGAGCCTTCTCAACTTCACCCTCAATATGGCAGCCTGAATCGTATCGAGCCTGGAGTTCACTCCCACATAATCGTAATAATACCGCTGTTTCATGCCGTGGTTCACCAGCGCCTTCAGCATCTCTCCCAGATGGTCGTCCTGAGTGAACAACGCCCCGCCGTCACCGAAACAACCCAGATTCTTTGAGGGGAAAAAGGAAGTGGTCCCGATCTCTCCCATTGTCCCTGTTTTAGCCGTCCCACCGCCGGAGAAGCGGTAGTCGGCTCCGATGGCCTGTGCGTTATCCTCCACCACATGGAGGTTGTGTCGGCGGGCCAGTTCCAGGATCGGTTCCATGTGGGCACACTGACCGAACAGGTGAACCGGAACAATGGCCCGGGTCCGCCCGGTAATCGCAGGTTCCAAAAGTTCAGGGTCCAGGTTGAAAGTATCGGGCCTGACATCCACCAGCAGCGGCTTCAGACCAAGCAGTTTGATCACCTCGATGGTCGAAATGAAGGTAAAGGGAGTGGTGATCACTTCATCACCCGGCTTCATTTCCAGCGCCATCATGGCTATCTGAAGCGCATCCGTGCCGTTGGCACAGGCGACCGTGTGTCTGGCACCCAGGTAGCTGCCCAGTTCTCCCTGGAAGAGGGATACCTCCTCTCCTTTAATAAACGCGGTGGAGTCGATCACTCGCTGGATAGCCGCATCGACCTCCTCCTTAATATGGAGATACTGCGCATGCAGGTCCACCATCTGTATCTTTTTAGTCATTTTTCCTGATTTTCAGTTAACCGGCTCTCCAGCATCTGTCTGATCATAAAATAGGTCTCTTCACCCTTCTTAAGCAGCTGATAATTAGGGTCTTTCTGCTCACAATGTTCCAGATACTCCAGAGCCTCCTCGCCCGTGAGGGAAGGCTTGTGTTCCATCATGCCCTGTTCCAGCAGATACTTGTCCACGTCGAGCAGTTCATCCTGATAGACCGAAATAGTCGGGATCCCCAATACGGCCATTTCCCGGGTCATGGTTCCCCCGGCACCGATGAACAACCGGCAGTTACCGGCGATCCCTTCCAGGCTCAGTGCCTTGTCCTGTACAACCACCCCGTCGAATTTCTCCTGCCGGTAGTGTTTGGCCTGCTCACTCCCGCGGGGAAGCAGTACCACCTTCACGCGATCCTTCAGGTGAAGGATCATCTCATCCATGAAATTGAGAGCCCCCTTGTAATACTGGGCTATCCATGGTTCAGGCCTGATATAAACGATCTTTTCACCGGGTTCGGAATAATTGATCCGGGCATTCCAGAGATAAATACCCTCCTTTACACCCGGATATTGAACGATCTTCGATTCCCTGGCCCACTGTTTCCGGGCCTTCTTCGGATCGAGAAATTCAGGGATCAGGATCCGGGTGGCAAAGATAAAGGAGGGAATATTTCCCATGGCATGCTCGTTGTCGTTCATGTAGATCACGGGGACTCCCAGCAGCCATGCGGTGATCGGACTATGGAAGGTACTCTGGGAGATAGCCACATCTATCTTTTTCTTTTTCAGAAAACGGTAAAGCTGCCGCACCCTGACCGGGTATCCCAGCAGTTTGCTGGTAAATCTGCCTCCATAGTGCTTTCCCACAACCGTATACTCGAATCCGTGCAGATCCAGCAGATCGATGGTATTGGCAAGCGGACGGCAGGTGATGATCACTTCGTGATCTTTCATCAGGTCTCTGATCAGTGTAGCAAAAAGATTGATATGAGGAGAATTGGAGAGGTCGAACCAGATTTTCATAAGTTGCCTGAATAGAGATATGGTCGATTTATTAGTATTGCTGATGTTAGATATACGCAAACCTGCAGGGAGAGTTACCCGCCGGTTCCGGAATTCATCGTTGTTTTTTCAGCTTCTGTCAAATATATGCTCATGGCCAGGAACATCCACCCCTGTGCCCAACGCATGTAGGGGATCCTGGAAGTGAATGCCTTTTTGATCTGGAAATAGAAGTATCCCTCGGGATCCTGCATATGATCGATCGTCCATCCGATGACGCTGTCGGCCAGGTCCCGATGCTCTGCGAATCGTTTTAGCCGGCTCAGGGTAATGATCAGCTGTGCCGGCGCATGGATATCGATGGGATAGAGCGAATCGTTATAATACCTGCATCTTCCGCCGGCTTCGAAAAAGGTCCGGATATAATAATCGAATCCCCTCTCGATCACCTCTGCGTATTTTTGCGTTCCGGCATATTTCTGATACTCCCATAAACACTCCAGGTTATAACCCGTATGAAAGTTATCGATCCACTGGTGGAAGGGCAGCGGACTGTAACTCCATGATCCATCCTCCCTCTGGGCCTTCACTACATAATCGACCGAATGAGTCGCCTCCCTTAACATCCGCTCATCCCCGGTAATACGGTAGAGGCGGGCCAGCATCCGCGATCCCAGGAGGGTGGCATTGTAGACCTGGGAATGGTCGAGGGGTGAATAGGAGAAGGAGAAATCGCCCTCCTCGTCATAAGTCCGGTTCAGATCCTTCAAAAGAAAATCGGAGACAGAGACCGCCTCCTCGAGGAGTCTGCTATCTTCAAGGATCTCATAGGCATCCAGAAGGGCATAACCGACAAATACCGAAGCCACGATGGTGGGAGTGTAAGCGGGTTGAAAAAATGCCCTCGATTCCCAGTCGAAATTATATCCCCAACATGCTCCCGAATATCCTTTCGAGGTAAGTTCCAGGACCTTGTCGGCAAGTTGCCGGATCTTTTCCAGGTACTCCGGCTTCGCGTTCAGCCGGTAGAGATAGCAGTATCCGTTCAGGAAGAGCCCCACCCCTTTCGGATTATAATCTTTACTGATCAGGAAGATCTTTCTCAGATTCACCGGATTTCTCTTGAACAGCTGGATCCAGGCCAGACGGAAAAATCGTACATCCCGGATCCCGGGAAGCGACTGGAATACCCGGCTGGTGAGTCCGTCGTAAGGATCCCACCCCCTGTACTCCTCCTTTTCAACCCAGCTTTTCAGACGGCTGAGGCTCTGTTCCACCCGTTCGGTCATTTGCTCCATAAGCGCTTCATCTATTCCAGTTCGACTGCCTGCGGCAATCCGGTGGCCAAAGACTCCCGGATCATGAAAGTGGCCAGGGTGGTCAGACAGAGTGAACGGAAACTGATGGGCATGCCGGTTCCGCTCTTCAATGCGTCGATAAAGGCCTCCACCTCCTGTTTGTGCCCTTTCCCGGAGGTCTTGATCCTTTTCTCCCGGCTGTCCCTGTAAACTGAGCCAGCATTGAAATTATCGATCACGAAGACCGACTCCCCGCCATATATCTCGAATCGCTCCTTGGGCAGACTTTTATCTCCGTTGGCCGTATAAGTCAGATTTCCCACCGATCCGTCGCTGAACTTCACTGTAATGGCGATATTGTCGTCGTTCTTGATCTTATCGCTACCGGTATCGATGCACTCGGCAAAGACTCTGACCGGCTCGGCTCCGGAGAAATATTGCATCAGGTCGATGAAATGACAGATCTCCCCGACGATCCGTCCGCCCCCCGCTTCGGTCTGCGTCCAGTGATCCCTGGGGATAAACCCGGCATTGACACGGAAATTCATCACCAGGGGTTCCCCGATATCTTTCATTGCCTCCCTGGCCTGGATGCTGATATCGGCAAATCGCCGGTTGAATCCCACCATGATCGCGGGTGAATCCGCATCCTGATAGGCCTTTATCACCTCCTGTAATTCCTCCCGGTCCATGGCCAGCGGTTTTTCAACGAAAACCGCCTTCCCCTTCTTCAGACTATCGATGGTATACCGGGCATGAGTATCGTGCTGTGTGGCGATAAAAACAGTATTGATCGCTTCCTTTTCCAAAAGGGCGGCCGGATCGGTCGATGCGTGAGAAAAACCGAACTTCTCCGCCACGTTCCTGGCGTTCATTCCGTTTCGGGTGACCACAATGTCCATGGAACCCAGCTCCTTCGCTGCGGGAAGCAGGTAAGACTGGGCAAAGCTTCCCGCCCCGATAAAGCCGATATTGATCGCTTGCTGTTTCAGGGGCGACACCTCCACCGTTGCTTTCTGTTTCTTTTCCGATCCGGGATATTCCAGCAGGATACCGACGAAGGGCTCCTTCACTTTGCCCAATACCAGGTCATAGGCGCCGACCGCTTCATCGATCGGATAACTATGAGTGGTCAATGGCCCGAGACGGATGGCCCGGCTGGCAATCAGTCCCAGAAACGCTTCCATATTGCGTTGTTCGGTCCACCGGACATACCCATAAGGGTAATCTGTCCCTTCCTCCTCATATTTGACATCGTACCTTCCAGGTCCGTAAGAGCACGACATTTTCAGTTCCAGCTCTTTGCGATAGAAATCGGGATCCCTGGGCACGTCCATCTTTACCGCACCGACCACCACCACAACCCCTTTCTTCCTGAGGATCTGTCCCGAAAGCTCCACCGGGTCGTTGGTAGACCCGGCCGCTGTGATGATCACGGAATCGAATCCAAATCCGTTGGTGAAGTTTTCGGTGGCTGCCATGATCTGAGGATCGTTCCTGACCATCCCCCGGGCCGCGCCGGTCTCATTGGCCAGTTTGACCATCTGCTCTGAAACATCGATCCCGAAAACATTGCAACCGTTGGCCCTGAGGATCTGAGCGGTGATCTGACCCAGCAGTCCCAGTCCGATCACGCAGACGTTGTCGCCCAGCTTCGGATCCGCCTGCCTCACTCCCTGCAGTGCAATGGCTCCCAGGGTGGTGTAACTGGCATCCTGAAGGTCCACTCCTTCAGGCACTTTGGCCACCAGGTTCTGAGGGACGCAAACCACCTCGGCATGAGAGGCATAACCCAGACCGGCACACGCAACCAGATCTCCAGGCTGGAACTTCTGCTGGTCATCCATCGAAGCCAGTACCACACCTGCCGTACTGTATCCCAAAGCCTTGAGAGAATCCAGCTTGGTCTTCACCTTCTCCACGGTGGCTTTGAATCCCTCTTTCTTATAATTCTGCAAAACCTGTTTCACCAGGTCGGGACGCTTTTTGGCCTTGCCGATCAGACTTGCCTGAGCGGTGCTGACCGTTGTCTTTTCGGTACCGGCGCTGATCAGGGAATAGTGATTGGCCACCAGGACTGTTCCCCTGGTGAGGGCGGGAACGGGCAGGTCATCCACATATAGTTCTCCTGTCTTGAAGTTCTGGATCAGTTGTTTCATCTATCAGGGGTTGTTGAGTGGTAATATATTTCCATTAATTGTTCCATTCGCTTTTCCCAGGTATTCTCGCGGGCATATTCTATTCTTGCAGATATATGGGCCGGGGTATTCTCCTGATGTGCCTGCTCGATCAATCCGGGAAATTCTTTCGGACCGGCCGCTACATAAAGAAACCCGGAGGGCAGGCTTACTTTTTTCAAACCCGCCATATCGGCAATGACCACCGGTTTCCCGACGGCCAGGTACTGATACATCTTGCTTCCCGTTCCGACCCCCACCTGGTCGTCACGGGTAATCGCCTCACAGTATGGAGCAATAGCCACATCGAACTCGTTGATGGCCTCATAGAGGCTCTTACCCGTCAATGTGCCCTTACGAACCATTCGTTCGGTGTGTTTCAGTTTTTTGATAAAAGCATCCTCTACCGGTCCGATCACCACCAGCTGCAAATGCTCCCGGGCGAGGACTTCATTCAGGGTATCGGACGAAATGCTATAGTCACTGATAAACCCAACCAGTCCCACCCGGATGGGCCTTCGGTCCGATACCTCCTCACTGACCGCAATACCGAAACCGTTCAGATCGGGTCCCCCCAGCGGAATCTCGTGAGAGTTGATATTGAAGGCTTTCAGCTTATTCTGTAAAAGCGGGGTGACCGAAACACAGAAGCGTGCCCGGGCCGCCACTTCTGCTTCCACCTTTTCATGATATCTGGAAATGACCCGCGGATTCAGCCTTTTGCTGATCGCGGCCAGGTTGTCGTTATAATAGAAGATCACATCATCGAAATAGCGGTAGATCACCCTGGCTGTGAAATCGAAATTGATCACCTTTGCCTCCGGAAAAAATTTCTTTAACCTTCTGAAAAGCCAGTGCTGGTATAGCTCGTTGATCAGCGGGATCCGGTACCGGATCTTGTTCCCAATGGGGAAGAAGGGCTGGACGACGGTGATCTCTCCCTTATCGGGGAAATACCTTACCTGCGGCAGGCCCGGTTTGTTGGCCGCCACGAAAATCACCCGGTTTTTCTTCGCCAGAGCGAAGGCTACCTGATGTCTGGCTCGGGGAGGTTCATCCCAGTGAGAGTAGGTATTGATTAGATAGGTCATTCTCAACTACATTTTAATCCAGTCTTGGATCATCTCGGCATAGCGCGGCCAGGTGTGTGCACGAATGAACTGCTCCAGATTGTTATTGTTCCGGCGGGGCGAGTGAAGTTCCCTGTCCAGGATTTCCACAAGTTCTCCGAACGACCGGAAGGTTTGGATCACCCCTTCCCGGCCGGCATCGCTGAAAGCCGCCACATCGGGTCCGATTACGGTTGCACCATAGGAGAGACTATCCATCAGCACCCCTGAACTCAACACACTGTCACCTGCATGAGTGAAAACTACCACCCTGGAACGGGAGATCATCGGGATCAACTCCTCTTCGGGAATGTACCGGTCATCCAGAATGATGTTCTCATTGCAATACGGCTCGATCATCGCAGCATATTCCTGGGGTTTCACCTTCCCGGCCAGAAGGATCCTGTAACGGGTCTCCAATCCCTGACCCTGGAGGTATTTCAAAAATTTGTCGATATTCTTGTAAGGGATGATCGATCCCCAGATCAGGATATCATAGGAGGCCGGATCTTCAAATTGGAGCAACCGCTGTGTGAGCGGATGGGGAAAGTACCTCACTCTGTTTTCCCGGCCGCTGATTCCAAAGTCGGAAGCATAACGGATTCCATCACTTGAATGAGTAAGGATCAGATCGCTGCGGCGAACCAGGAACCTGAACAGGTACCGCTTCCATCTCATCCTCGATTGATAGTGAGAAAGTTTGTTATGCATGGTCCAGACGATCCTTACCCTTCGGCTTTTCAATCTTCTCCATATCATAAGGAAAAAAAAGAGTTGGATGAGTCCGCCCCGTTTATCGGGAATATCCTCGATCCAGTTCAGAAAAACAAGATCGATCTTTCCGGAATAGCCGGCCAGGTCAAGTACTCCTCGGCGGGAAGGACGGGTCCGGTTTAAAAACTCGACCTCCTCCTCCAGGCTGTCCATGAAGTTCTCCAGGTAAGGATTGGGTATGGTCTTATCCGCATAGGCGGTGACCGGATATATGTAGGCCTTTTTTCTCAAATCAGTTGTTCATTCCTTTGGATGCCCAGTAACCGGAGAAGCTTCCATTTAAAGAATCCGCCGAATATCTGGATATAGTGCCAGATCAGCGGCAAGTAGGCCCGGGGAGATCTGGCATACAACCGGTAAAATTTCAGGTTTTTCTTCAGGTTGCTTTTAGAGCGGGTATCGGTCAGAAGCTGCATCAGTTTATTAAAGTTCCCTCCATGCCCCACGCCTGAGTTTCTGACATAATTATAGATTTTCAGTGTGGGATATACCTGGTTTTTAAAACCGGCCAGTTTTGCCCTGTAGGTAAAATCGCAATCGCCGTGATACTGTGGAAAATTCCTTTCATCCCAGTATCCGATTTGGTTTACCACCGTCACCGGTATGATGGTCCCCATGCCGGTGAGCCAGTCCACCTCCCTCACCTGTTCATATTCCTCCCGGTCTTTCTCGAAGTATCCATACATATCGTATTTTCCCGACCGGGGGCGAAAGTACCCTCCCATGGACCATACCAACTCTTCATCTTCTGCCACATATACCTTGGATCCCAGGATGATATCATTTCCCGATTCCGCGATCAGTCTGACCAGTTCCTGGAAATAATCCGGCTCAAAACGGATATCATTGTTCCACAGGATCAGATAGTCACAGTTCAATTCTTCTATTGCATATCTGGCGCCGAGGTTGATGGAACCGCTCCACCAGAGATTCCCGGTTCCTTTGAGCAGCGTTACTTCAGGGTATCGGGTCCTGATCCATTCTTCCGTTCCGTCGGAGGATCCGTCGTCGATCACCACCACACTGAACTCTGCCTTAAATTCCTGAGCGGGCAGGTGATCCAGCTGCTCCAGGGCTTTCTTGGTATATTCGAGACGGTTGAAGACAGGAATGAGGATGGCAAACTTCATCAGCGATTTCCTAATTTTCGTATCCGATAAATAATTCCTGGTCCAAATACAAGGATTGCTAAAGCCTTTATATACAACCTAAGCCTCAACGACCTTACTTTAAAGAGCAAGCCCAGCACCTTCCCGATATCTTCGCGAAGGTTTTCTGGCGGATGATCAAGAATAGGTACTACAATGGCATAGACCAGGTGGCTCCTCATTTCCATCAAACCCTGTTTCTCAACCCTTTTTGTCAACTCATCGGCCCATTTTTTCAAAAATAGATGATACCCGCGATAACGTTTCTTAAAATTATTCACATACTGATCACCTATCTGCTCGTACTTAATGATTACCGGATCCTGAACATAATCAAAATCATAATGTTCAGAGATCCGCATCCACAGGTCCAGATCCACAAAAGTGAGCAGGTCCTCGTCAAATCCGCCCACTCTTTCCAGAGCTTCCCTTTTAACAATGAATAAGGAGGGAGTGGGCGGGCAAAAGCCTCTGAGAAACGCTTCATGAACATCGCCCCGGTGATTCCGGGTCTCCACCAGTTGTGTTGTTCCCCTGATGGCATCGGTGGTATACGAGTTGCCGTAGACCCCTCCCATTCGCTTTGAACCGCTGTCGAAAAGGGCCACCTGCTTTTCCAGTTTTTCGGGAAGCCACTCGTCATCGGAATCGAGAAAGGCGACGAATTCCCCCTTCGCCTGCCTGATCCCGTAGTTTCTGGCAATACACTGGCCTCCATTTGTATCCATTTTGAAATACCTGACCCTGGGATGATTGAGTTCACGGATCACCCGATCTGTTTGATCGGTGGAGGCATCGTCAATGATCAGGACCTCAAAATCCTGGTAGGTTTGCCTGAATATGCTGTCGAGTGCCTTTAATATCAGTTTCTCCCTGTTATAGGTAGGTATGATGACACTCACCCTGGGGATTTCCATGCTTATGATGAATTAAGTTGAGGTTCAGTTCTTTTTGCTCTGTCCACATCAAAGATATAAAGGATGAGGAGGATCAGAATATCCACCCCTCCGAATATACCGTACCCGGTGAGCAGGGTAAAGCATTGCATTCCAATGTAGTATTTCAGGTATCTGTATTCCGGGCTGACCTTAAAGAACAACGATTTGGCGATCATATATAATCCCGCCGCTACAAAGATGATCCCATATTTGATATAATCACCGATAACCCCGATATCAGTAATATAAAAACCATACCGATAAGCATAAAGCTCCATTTTCTGATTAAAGATACTTCCCGGCCCGCTATTACTGTTGCCGAAGATGTAGGACCAGATATCGGGCTGGAACCTGGTAAGAAAGAAGCGGGCCGCCCTCAGCCGGATCCCGCCAGTAAGATCGCTGACCTGAGAACTGGAGACCCTGGTCAGTTCGATGAAGATCTCCCGGAACATGAAAAAGACCGCCACCGAGGCCAGGGATAAGAGTGCGATCTTGACCATTCTCCCTCTGACCTGACCGGAGAAAAAGAGACTCACCAGGGTCAGAAATACTACTGCTGCCAACAATTGCCTTGTACCCTGCAGAACGAATACGCTGAGGGTAACAAGGGCCATGATCAGGTCCCCCAGGCTGTTCTTATTGAGAAACCGGTGAAGGAAATAGAAATAGGCCAATTGAGTGCAGAGCAAGCCGGCCACAAAAAGCCGGATAGTTCCCCTCGCCTCCATGATATTGATATCCATAATGATCGTTGGGTAAAGAGTGAATTGTATGTAATACAGCAATACCGCAAACAGCCCAATAAACAGGAGCATGCGTATTACAAACTTTACCTCGATCTTGTATACATGGACAAAGAAATAAAGCAGGTAGAACCAGATCACCCGGTTGGCATATGCGGAAATGACGAAGGATTGATTATGATATGACTGGGCCACAAAATAGCTGGGAATGGCTCCCAGGATCAGAAGGATCACAGGTCCTGCAAAATTCATGGGAATCAGTTTCTCCGGCTGATAGATCAGACGCAAAATAATCAGAAAAAACATGATCCCGGCGGCCGCTACCTGTGCAAGGTTCCTGGCAGCACTTGGAATTGCAAGGAACTTGAAAAACTCAAAATATGCCAGTACCACGAAAAGGGTCACCCCGTTTCCGATAAGGCGGTCGATCTGCCGGAATATGTCTTTGGATGGTGATACCATTCTATGCCGCAGGCTTGTTCATTAACTTTCCTTTCAACAATCCGTAAATCTTCACCAGGTCCTTGCCCTGATAGACCACTGTATCGAGCAGGAAAAGCAACAACAGTCCTGAAGTGATCAGCGGGGTGCCGAACCAGATGGAGAAGACCAGGCCCGCGGTCAGCAAC
The DNA here is from genome assembly GCA_964579515.1 of uncultured Bacteroides sp. Lineage (GTDB taxonomy): Bacteria > Bacteroidota > Bacteroidia > Bacteroidales. Next base: position 15,095 of record CAZOHA010000066.1, read on the forward strand.
ATCTTGGGAATCCAGAACTTGAAGATCTGCTTACCGGTGAATCCCAGGATCTTGTAATGCCCGAAATAGAGGCTCACCGGGGTCTGGATCAGAATAAATGCCAGGGAATAGAACCGCAGGATATGGAGGGCCGAAAAGAATGCCCCCGCTACGATCCCCACCACAAGGATCAAAGAAAGTGGTATGCCCAGGGTAAGATAAGCGCGTTCATTCTTTTCGATCATATAGAGATCCATCGCTGCGATGGTCATGGTCTGCAGCGGAATGATGGCCCCGATATAGGGCATGAAATCGGCCACCCCGATCCAGTCCTCCCCCCACAGGACCAATGTGATCGGCCGGGCCAGCAGGATCAGGGGAATGGAAATGGCCAGATTGATGAAGTTGACCATCCCGATAATGTCCAAAAAGTGTGAGCGGTAATCTTCCCCCTGCTTCTTCGCATCATTCAGGCTTGGAAACAGCACCGGCCCCAGCACTGTATTGATCAGCCTGCGGGCCATATACAGGAACTTATAGGACCTGTCATAAAGACCCAGGCTCGCTTCGCCGTAAAACTTCCCCACCGCAAAGTTATCGGCATTGCGGGCAAAGTAGTTGATGAAATTGAAGATGGAAATACTCTCCAGAAGGCTCCGGACCTTTCTGAATCCGAACTTGGTCATCTTCCAGTTATAAAAATGGAAGCCAAAGCGGGCCCGGCGTTCATACATGATATAGCGCAGTATCGGCTGGAAAACCATGGGAACGATCAGTGACCAGTAGGAAAAACCCAGCACTGCCATGATGATCATGGCGGCAATGGTGCTGATCACCACGATGAAGTTGGTGAATCCCACGTATTTAAACTGAAAACTCTTTTCCAGCATCGCCAGGGGGACGATGGTGAAGGACTGGCTGATGAACTGGACCGAGATCACGATGGTGGGCCAGAACAGGTCGGGATTCCCGTATATCAGGGTGATGGGATAGGCCAGCAGCGCCATGGCCATCGCCAGGATAAAACCGATCCAGACCGAAAGGTTGAACACAATTCTCTGGTATTTCTGCCCATAGTCACTCCTGATCACGGCATAGGAAAGGCCGGTATTGGAAAACAGCATGATGAACCCGCTGAAGACATAGATCAGGGCCACAAAACCGTACTCTTCCGGCCCCAGGAACCTGGAGAGAATAATGGTCGACACCAGGGAGTCAAAAAACCAGGAAAGATAACTGTACCCTCCGAAAACCGCCACATTCCTCAAGAACTTCTCTTTGAATCCCATTCTTTTCCTTTCATTATCCGGTAAACTGGTTCCTGATCTTCTGCAGAACCCGGATGGACAGTTGTGTAATCTTATTGTGGATCAGAACCCCCAGAAGGTATTCATGAAACCTGAATTTCCGGACGATATACTTTTTATGCCACCGGATGGTCTCCCGGTCGAAACCGAGCCTCCGGAAGAACAGGAAGGAGGCGTATTCCAGCCGGGTATCCCGGTACCTCCGGTTCAGTTCCGGGTCGTCTCCCTTGTATTTCCAGAGAACCTTCTCATTGAGTTGCAAAAGCGTATTGTACCGGAACACTTCGGTGGTGGTGGCCGCCTTTTCATGCCGCCGGGTGTAGCTCAGGACCTGGAACACGAATCCCACATCTGCGATGTCCATCATCTCGTACACCAGTTCAGTGTCTTCATGGTAAGCCTCTTTATCGAAAACCACCGGGTACCTGGGTATCTTCTTCATCTGTTCGACAGAAAAGAGGATGGTGGTGTTGGATCCGGAAACGTCGATCTTCCGGGTCAGTTGGTCATGCAGCATCTGCTTTCCGTTGTAAACGTTCCCGTCCCAGATGTTGAGTCCGTCCATATCGACCCACCGGTCGTTGAGCCGGTAGGAGGAACAGAGACCCACTCCAGGATGCTCCGCCATGACTGCCACCATCTTTTCCAGGCTTTCGGGGAAGAGCCAGTCGTCGGCCCCGAGGACCTTCAGATAGGCCGAATCCGGGCTGATCCTGCTGCAGGCCATGTTCCAGTTATCGACCATCTTCAGGAACTCCTGATTATTGAAGACCTTGAATCGGCTGTCGAGAGCAGCGAACCGTTCTGCCACCTCCAGGGTACTGTCGGTACTGTGATTGTTGTTCACCACACACTCCCAGTTCTGGTAGGTCTGATGGAGGACGCCTTCCAGGCACTTCTCAAAATAGACCCCGCCGTTATATACGGGGATCACCACGCTGACTAAAGGATTCTTCTGATTGCTGGTCATAAACTCGAAAGATTTCTTCGGTAAAGTAATGGTTTGAGTTCAGGGTTGCTCCGGATGGCCTCCAGGGTCTCCCGGTAGGCGATATCGATTCCCTTCTGGTTCCAGTGGCTGTCGGTCCGGTAATAGAGCAACGTATCGCTCTCCAGGAAGTCGTCAAAAATATTCACATACCTGACTCTCCGCTCATTGAGTCCCTCGTAAAGCCGCGGCAGAAACTGGTTGTACTCCGTATCCGGGTCCACCAGGTCGTGATAAAGGGTGAATTTGGCAGGAACCGGAAGGTAGATCAGTTCCATGTTATAATATTCCTTCAGCTTTTTCTGGAGTCCGGCCATATGGTCGCAGATACTGTCCATCTCTTCACCGGTGTGCCGGTAATAGAAACTTGTCTTTGCGTCATTAACCTGATCGTGATAAAAAAGCCACGATTGATCATCATCAAGGTGGTAAACCGGGGTCAGCCCGGAGATGCTCCCGTAGATGTCGAACTTCAGTGTAACCAGATGGGAGTAGATCCCGGTGGTCAGATAGCTCCGTTTAAGCAGAGCGTCATACAGCTGCTCACTGCTGCTGTAAAAAATCTTATCCTTCATGTATATAAGAGACTTCACCAGCGGAGGGGGCTCCTCCCCGGCCGGTGCGGGGCCGGGAATCGTATGGGGATCCTCAAAGGCCACCGGGATGTATCGCTCGACCCGCTGGAACAGTACCATCTTCGGGGTGGTATCCTGGTACCCGTGGGTCGCCAGGTATTCCAGGGGAAAATCGTTGTTCACATAGTGCACCTTCCGCGAAAAATCGTCCGAAAGCCGCTCGGCAAACTGTTTATGCCTCGAAAACTCGAAGAAACTGTCCCCAAAGACCAGGATCTCGGCCTCTTCGATGGAAGCCTGCTTTTCTGAATGCTCGAACTTTTCCTTTGCAGGAGGCAGCCCTTCCTCTCTGAAATGGCGGATCATGCTGAAATAATACAACTCGCCGTATTGAGTCTTATCCCAGTAGCCCTCTACCACATTTTCCTTCAGGATCCCATTGAAAAGCACTTCGAACCGGATGGCAACAAAGGCATACAGGCAGAGGGCACCTGCGATATAGATCAGTATTTTCAGTGTTCTCTCACTCATGGCTCACCTTTTCATCAGAATTGGAAATAGAGGAAATCTGTTTCGTTCCAAACGGCAAAGATCAATAACACGGCCACAAACAGCACCAGCAGTATCCACTTCAGGTATCTGGGAAGGCTCTTCAGAGTGGAGGAGAACTGAAAGCGCTCCTCCAGGAAATCGATCACCAGGAGCACACCGATAAACACGAACGAAAGTACGAAGTCGGCCGGATTCGAGAATAGGTTCACCACAGGGTCACCACCGAAAACGAAATGATTTTTCAGGATGTAAAACGCTTCTCCGACATTGTTGGCCCGAAAGAAAATCCATGCAATGTAGGAAAGAACAAAAGTGATCAGCACCTGGAACAGGGTGTGGAGCCAGGAGACCTGGCTGATCCCCACTCTGCGGTTTAAATTATCCCTGAGCTTTTGTGTAACGATGGCAATGACCAGATACCCCCCGTGAATGGCGCCCCAGATGACAAACGTCCACTCGGCCCCGTGCCAAAGTCCGCTCACCACGAAAGTTATGAAGAGGTTATAGAACCATCTCCACTTGACCACACGGTTGCCGCCCATGGAAATATAGACGTAGTCCCTGAACCAGGTGGAGAGTGAGATATGCCATCTTTGCCAGAATTCGCGGATGTTTTTGGCGAAATAGGGTCTGCGGAAATTGGTCATCAGCTGGTATCCCAGCACCATGGCCGCTCCGATGGCTATGTCCGAGTACCCCGAGAAATCGCAGTAGATCTGGAAGGAGAAGAAGAAGGTGGCAATAATGTTCTGAATCCCCTCATACTGGGTCGGATTATTGTAGACCAGATTCACATACTCTGCCAGACGGTCGGCAATCACGATTTTTTTGAAAAAACCCCACCCCATCAGAAGGATTCCGTTCTTGATCCGTTCGTAGTTGAAGGTCACCTCTCTGCGGAACTGGGGGAGGAGATTCACCGACCGTTCGATCGGACCGGCCACCAGCTGTGGAAAGAAAGAGACAAACAGTGCAAATCTGCCGAAATGGTATTCAGGTTTCTGTTTCTCTTTATATATGTCGATCGTATAACTGAGAGTCTGAAAGGTATAGAAAGAGATCCCCACCGGCAGCAGGAAATTGTAATAGGGCACATCGTAAAAGATATTGAACCGGTCGAAAACCGTATTCAGGGTATCCCCGAAGAAATTAAAATACTTAAAAAAGAAGAGGAGCCCCAGGTTGGTGACCAGGCTCCCCAGCAAAAGCAGTTTTCGCCTCCCCTTTCTTCCGGTCCGGTACAGAAGAATCCCGGTGACATAGTCCACCACGGTGGAGATCATGATCAGCACGATGTATTTGTAGTTCCAGCACATGTAGAAATAATAGCTGGCGATCAGGAGAAGGATCCACCTGAACCGGTTCGGGATTGCAAAATAGGCTGCAACCACGATGGGGAAAAAAACAAGAAATTCGTAGGAGTTAAAAAGCATCCAGAGAGAGATTTAGCAGGCTTTGCTTCAGTTCTTAATCAGTTTACCAGTCTCTTCGTTTCCGTTGACAATCACCCTATATAAATAGACACCTCTCTCAAGATCAGAAATATCCAGCTGGATCATTCCGCCGGTACCTGAGGTGGCGGATTTCATCAATACGCCGGAGGAGTTGAATAATTGCAGGCTCATACCGGATATCCCTTCATACTCCAGGCGTACGAATTGGTCAGCAGGATTAGGATAAGGCAGAATCCCGTCTTCAGCGGACCATTTTCCGGCCGAAGTGGGCCAGAGAACCTTCAGGGTATAGCCTTGCATGACGCTCTCCTTCCCGTCACTGACCTGAATGATGACGGCATGGGATCCGACCTCATTGTAGGTGGGCGTTCCAAACAGCATAGCTTCTGATTCGCTGCTGGAAAAAGTCATCCAGTCCGGTTTGACCGTCATGCTGTAAGTGAGCCGGTCACCCGGATCGACATCCTCGGCCTCTACGGTATAAATATAGACCTCCATGGCCCTGGCTTCTAAAGGGGCCTCGGATAAGAAAAACGGGGGATCGTTGACGTTCAGCACCTCCACCTGAAAACTCTGATCGGTCTCTGTATAACCATCGGACACCCGGATCACCACATCATGAATTCCCACTTCACTGTTCCCGGGCTGACCGGTCAGGGTGAGATCGCCGTCATTGAACGTCATCCAGTCCGGAAGAACCGGAGCTGAAAAGGTCAATGGATCCCCATCCATGTCATCGGCAATGACATTGTAATAATAAACTTCATCCTGTTCGATCTCCGTGACGGCGGGGGAGATGAACTGGGGCGGATCGTTGGTATCGATCACTGTCAGTGTGAAGCTCTGGTCGGTATGATTCATCGCATCGCTCACCCGGAGCAGCACCGGATGTTCACCCACATCTTCGTAGGCCGGGGTGCCTCTGAGGACCCGGTTTACTGAGTCGAATTCCATCCAGGCGGGCAGGGTCACTGTGCTGTAGAAAATGGGATCTCCTTC
>CAZOHA010000067.1:0-20186 GCA_964579515.1 uncultured Bacteroides sp.
GGTCTCAATCCCGATTGGGCCTCGGTGCCTGAAGAGGGGTATATTGGGCTCCAGGACCATGGAGATAAGGTCTGGTTCCGGAATATAAAAATCAGAGAGTTATAATTTAAACCACCAGCAATGCAGAACAGACGAGATTTCATGAAAAGCGCCGCCCTGGCAGCAGCAGCCGTTTCGGCAGGCAAAATGGCCTATGGCCGTGAAGTTTCAGAAAAAGCATCCGCCAAATCGAAAGGTGATAACGAGTTATTTTTCGACATTTCACTGGCCCAGTGGTCACTGAACCGCGCCCTGTTCGGGGGTGAACTGGACAATCTGGAATTTCCGGCCTATACCAGGGAAAATTTTGACATCCATGCCCTTGAGTACGTGAACCAATTCTTCCCTTCGGCAGAAAAATCGTATGCCAGGGAGTTGCTCCAGCGAACAGAGGACCTGGGAATGAAAAACCTGTTGATAATGATCGACAGGGAGGGAAATCTGGGAGAGCAGGATGAGGAGAAGCGCAAACAGTCGGTGGAAAATCATTATAAGTGGGTCGAGTGCGCTGAAATCCTTGGCTGCCATGCCATCAGGGTGAATGCGGGCGGAAGAGGTTCTGCCATGGATGTGGCCTATGCCGCCACCAAGAGTCTGATTGAGCTGAGCCGCTTTGCAGCCGATTACGGAATCGACGTGATCGTGGAGAACCACGGAGGTTACTCATCCCGTGCCAGCTGGCTCGCATCCGTGATCCGTGACACCGGCATGGTCAACTGCGGAACTCTTCCCGACTTCGGGAACTTCAGAGTGTCCGGGGAGGAGTCCTATGATCTTTATCTGGGGGTAAAGGAGTTGATGCCGTTTGCCAGGGGGGTCAGCGCCAAATCCCATAATTTCGATGAGCAGGGGAATGAGAAGGATAAGGATTATTACCGGCTGCTTCAGATCGTGAAGGATGCCGGATTCAGGGGATACATCGGGATCGAATACGAAGGCAGGGAACTGGGTGCCAATGAAGGGATCATGGCCACCAAAAACCTCCTGATCAAAGCCGGGCAATCGGTGAGCTGACGAAAGGAATACCGTTGTCAGCGCCCGTGCAGGTACAATTCGATATTTCGGGAAATCTTTTCCAGGAGGAGTTCCCGGGATTCCTTTGAAGCCCAGGCCATGTGAGGGGTGATCAGGATCTTTTCTTTATCGAACAGCTTCAGAAGAGGATTGTCGGCATTGATAGGTTCCTGTTCCATTACATCGATTCCGGCTGCTCCTATCAGGTTATCATTCAGGGCCCGGGCCAGGTCCTTCTCATTGATGATCCCTCCCCGGCCAAGGTTCAGCAGGATTGCACACGGGCGCATCAGTTTCATTCTTTCATAGGTGATCAGATCCCTGGTCCGGTTATTAAGAGGGGCATGAATGGAGACCACATCGGAACTTTTGAGCAGGTCATCCAGTTCAAACCTTTTATAGGTGATGTGGTTGTTTCTGCCGGTGGTGGAATAGAAAACCACTTCCATTCCGAACGACTCGGCGATCCTGGCTACCTGGCGGCCGATGGTTCCAAGGCCGATGATGCCCATGCGCTTTCCCTTCAATTCCCAGAATGGTTCACTGTGATGGGTAAACGAACCGCTCCTGGAATATGCACCGCTTTTCACGTAGGTATCGTAGTAGTAAGGCTTGTTGACCAGGTAGAGCAGCATGGTAAAGGTGAGCTGCGCCACCGAATCGGTGGAATATCCGGCCACATTCTTTACCTCGATACCGTTGTTCTGTGCGTAGTTCAGATCCACGTTGTTCACCCCGGTGGCCGCCACGCAGATCAGTTTGAGATCGGGCAATTGCTTCATCACCTCTTCGGTCATCTCCACCTTATTCACGATCACAATTTCTTTTCCCCGGCAACGCTCCACCACCTGGTCGGAAGAGGTGGATTCAAACGTCTCCAGATCCCCCATCTTGGCCAGGAGTTTCATATTGTTCACTTTTCCAACAGTAGCGGTATCCAGGAATACGATTTGGGTCATAACCATACAGGTTTGCCATCATAACGCACAGGCGGGAAATTGGTTCAACGATTTTGTTTCCCCGGATCCCAAATCAGTTGCCTCCTGAAAGTCAAAACTTGAGAGGTCTGTTTGACAGAATATTACCCAACTATCTGGGAGGTCAATACAAGGGTATTCATGAAGCATTCACCATTCACAGAAAATTGGTAGATTTATTGGGATTGTACTTATACTATGCTCCAACAACTAAAATCGGTATGGCTGGTGTGCCTTTTCTTCTCCTTTTCTGTCCTTACCACCGGCAAGGATATTACACAGCTAGAACAGCAACTATCAATGATGCCTGACGATACTGCTAAGATCAGGGTTCTGCTGGAGTTGGGCAGTTATTATTGTTATTCAGAAGCAGACAAAGCGCTGCTTTACCTTCAGGAGGCACTCGTCTTATCCACCAGACTCGATTTTGTAAAGGGAGTCAGCAGGAGCTATTTCTGGCAGGGTAAAGCATTCTATTATAAGGATCAGTATACTATGGCAACCCAGTACAACGAGAAAGCCAGGGTTTTATTTGAAGAGACGGAAGACTGGGACGGGATGATGATATATCAGATTTTTTCAGGGAATATCAATGATCTCACCGGTAACTATCCCAAGGCTATCCGGAGTTACCAGAATGCCATTGAGATCAGTAAAAAGATGGATAATCCCCAGAACCTGTATTTATCTTACTGTGGTCTCGGTAAAGTCTACCTGAGCCGTTCGGAACTTGAGCTGGCGAAAACCTATTTCAAAGAGGCTCTTGCTCTGTCCTCAGGTATCAAGGACCCGGGACTGGAAAGCATTCTGTTCACTAATTTGGGGAGGACCTATGAATTTTCAAATAATTATGACTCGGCTATGGTGTTTTATGAAATGAGCCTTCAGAAAAGAAAGGCCATCGGGGGAGAGAGAGCGATAGCGAGTTCGGAATATAACATCGGAAGTTTACTGGTTAAGAGAGGTCAGTATCAGGAAGCTTTGAACATGCTGGAGGCCTCACTGGAAAAGTACCGGACATTGAAGGACGATACAGGGATCTGCGTCAATATGATCGAAATGGCCAAGGCATATTATCATACTGGCTTAACGGACAGAAGCGAACAGATTATCAGGGAAGTTCTCGTGCTTGCTGATAAGCTCAACAATCTAAACCTTAAAAATTTAGCCTATCTGAACATGGCACCCATCATGGCGCTATCGGGACGGTATGATATTGCCTATGAGTATATGGTGATCAACAAGGCACTTCAGGATAGTCTGGCTGAAATCAATAAGGAAAGAATCATCAGGGAGCTGGAGGTGCAGTTCCAGACAGAGAGGAAGAAAGATGAAATTCAAATACTTAAAGGTCTCAATGAGCTGCAAAAAAGGAATATCCAATTGTTGTATGTTTCCTTGTCAGGTTCACTTATCATCCTCGTACTGGTTTTTGTTCTGTTTAGATATAAATCCAAAGGGTTGAAGAGGCAGAAAGAGCTTTACCGGACCGAGAGGAGCATCAGAGAGCAGGAGGCGGAGATTAGGGAAAAGGAGCAACAGCTGCTGGAAGGACAGCTAGATGCAAAAAAGCGCGAACTTGCTTCCAAAGCACTTGAAATGCTCCGGGTCAATGAATCCATTGGGCAAGTGATAAAGAAGCTGAAATCCTTCATGGAAGATTATTCAGATAATGAAAGTCTTACCAGTAGCATCAGGAATATCGCTTCGGAGCTTGAGACCCAGCTAAAGAACAATTCATGGACAGAATTTGAGAAGGTATTCAATAATGTCCATGCCGGTTTTTATAAAAGAATACTAACCATCTGTCCTGAACTGACTTCATCCGAGTTGAAAATCGCAGTATTGTTAAATCTCAACCTTAATACCAAGGAGATAGCAGCCATCACTTTCAGGTCTGAGGCAGCTATCAAATCGACCCGTTATCGTTTGAGAAGAAAACTTGGAGTTAAGAACGATCAGAGTCTGATCCCTTTCCTGATGCAGCTGGACTGACCGGCAGTCAGGGCATAGAGGTTCCCTGCCATTTAGTACCGCTAGCCTTCAGGAGGGTATTCTATCAGTCATATAATCAGATATTTCTTGATTCTGCTACTTTTTGAAACTGTCTCTGAGACCTTTTACACCGCCGTATTCAAGTCCGATCCGCGTGCCTGGAGATAGATTTGATAAAAATCAAAACCCAACAACTATGAATAAGCTGACAATCACAGTGGCAGGGTTGGCTTTGTTGCTGATTCTCTTCCCGGGGTGTGAGGAAGAACTTGTCCAGGATGATAGTCTGATCATCGTTCAATCCGGAGGCCACAGTTATTCCATTGTTTCCCCCTCTTCAGGAAGTGTTCTGCAGGATATTCAACCCAGTATTCCGCCTGTTGAGTTTTCAAGGGCATATCTGGGTTATCAAAGCGAAAAGGTCATTCTTCTGGCCAAAGAACCTGAAGGAAGCTATGTCCGGGTGATCTATACCTGCGATCGTGTAACAGGCGATAATGTAGTCGCCATTACAACAAAGACGCAGTGGCATATCCAATCTCTCAGCGCTTCTTTGTCCTCCCCCAGAATTGTATTCCACGGACACCCGGCTGATGGTGGCGAAAGCCAGAGCAATTTGTTTTCAATAGACATGGATGGCAGCAACCTGCAGCAACTTACCCGGAACCGGGAATTGATCGAAGGAATTGAATTATGGTGGCCGGGTGAACCGTCGTGGTCGCCGGATGGTTTACAGATTGCCTTTCGGGGAACGATGAGAACGCCCGATCCTGGTGGGATATGGTGGGGGAATGCCATCATCATCATGGATGCAAATGGTGATAACAAGCAAATCATCTACAATGAGCCGGAACCCAATTCCGGGGAGCATTATGATCTTGCCTGGACCAGAGACGGTACATTTCTGGTTTTCCTGACCAAGGAGGGTTACAGCAATCCAAATGCCCGTGTCAAAGTCCTGAATACGATCAATGAAGATATTTCCGATATCACTGCCGGGCTGCTGGTAGAGGGCAAGCATACAACCAATATTTGCACCTCTCCGGAGACAGATCAGCTTCTGTTCAATAAGCATGAACCGGGAGGCGGAGACCTGCACGAGATTGATTATGTCATCACAGAAGATGGAGAATTCCAGCTATCGGGAGCATCCCGGTTAAAATGCAGGGTCAGTAACGGAAAACACTTTGGAGCTCCCCGCTGGCAATGGTTCTAGAAACACTTTGCTTCTATTCCGATGCATGTGATTCATTTTGTATTCTGGATAATATTCCCGGCTCTGCCGGTACACGGATGATAACAGAACTCTCTGAGACGAGCATCGGAGGAACATTTCATTTTACCGGTTATTCATCACAAAGTGAGGCTGTTATTGAGGTTACGGAAGGCAGTTTCCAGATGCCTGTCTATGATACACCCAGGTAACTTCTATGCCCATGGGAAGCCTTTGCGGTCATGTTTCCCTGACCGGCAGAGAGGTCTGGAAAGACAAGAAAAACGATATCTCTCAAATAGTTGGACGGCACGTTAACCTGCAAATTGTAGTCAGATGCCCTGGTGACTAGAGATTGACAGAATGATCACCGGGCCTGGTTTCTGTTGAGATTACCTGTAGCACAATTCCCCTGTCGCATCCAATCTGCTGACCTTTGATTCAGGTTGCCTGGATGGATGAGGTCTGGCTTTCAGATTTTGCCTGAGCCGGGTATTAGCATTCCACTCCGAACGGATTTTCGAGCAGGAAAGGTAATTGGAGCCACTCTTAATTGGGGTGTCAAACAATAGAAGAGTTTGTGAGAAATATTTATAATTTTAAAATACAGATAAGTTAAACTGAACATCCGAATAAATGGGACAGGTTCACTTTTAAAGATATGGCAGTTCGGTGGATATGGATAGCAGGCATGCTGGCATCAGGTTTCTGGACGAACTTATCTGCACAGGATTCAGAACCGGATTCATCTTTTTATCTTACCGCCATCGTCTACCAGGAGGATTTTCGGCCGCTTCCGGCCTCCCATGTGGTCAACCTTCAGACAAGAGAAGGAACCATTACTGACAGCCTCGGAATCTTCCGTCTACCGGTACGCATGTCAGATACCCTCCTGGTCCGCAACATCGCTTTCCACCACATGTTGATACCGGTCCGTGCGGTGGCACGTCAGCACTATGTGGTTATGCGCGATAAATACTACGATCTGCAGGAGGTCAAGGTATTCGAATGGGGCTCCTCCTATGCCGAATTCAAGGATGCGGTCGTACATATGGAATCGGAAGAGTCGCTGGGGGAATCTCTGGGTCTGCCTCAGCAGGATCCGGGTTATGTTCCCAGGGAAATGAAGAAGGAGGAAGTCAGCAGTCTGGGCTACCTGATCAGCTCGCCGGTATCCTTCTTCTATCAGAATTTCAGCAGACATGCGAAATCGGAACGGAAAGCCTACTGGTTGCTGAAAGACCGGGAGAAACAGGAAGCGTTCAATAAAACCGTAAGCCGTGAAAACATCGCGTCCATAACCGGCCTGGAAGGAGAAGATCTGGAAAGGTTCATCCAGTATCTGAACGAGCAGATGACCTGTGATTACAACTGCTCCGAGCTGCAGATCTTTTCAGAGATGCACCGCCTGTGGGACATCTACCGCTCCCACCGCCTCTCCACTCCCTCGTCCGGCAACGTCCCCTGGTGATTCTTCCTCAGGTAACCCGCCACCTGGCAATCCGACATCCCGCCCCAATGAAAGATTCAGCGCAGGGAAATCCAGCCCCCTTTACAGACTTTACGACTTTACAAACTTTACGACTATTACGGACTTAATCAGACCACCTGCTGTCTTTCCTTATCCCAGAATACCTTCCGGTTCTCCCGCTGTGCCATGGTGGCCATGGCGGCGGCGATCCCCTCTTCGAAGGCCTGGTCGATGTCGCAGCTGGGCTGCCTTCCCTCCCGGATGCATTCGATCCATTCGGCGATATGGAGATGGGTGGTATCGACACGCCTTCCGCCCCGGTAGGTGTAGAGCAGACCCCTGCTGGCAAAGTACTGTTCGGTGGCGGTGGCCACGGTATCCACGTTCTTCCTTCCCGGAATGTAGGTGTAGATGGGAAGAGAGGGATCGATAATACCCTTTTCGATCTGTTCCTTATACCTGGTGCTCTCTCTGTCCGCATAGACTGAAAGCGTGTTACCCAGTTCCATGGAACCATCATGCCCCATGATCACTTTGCCGCGGTCGTAATTGCTGGCCAGGGTGGCGGTATACAGGAGCGTGAAATCGAGATGAGGATACTCCAGAGATGCATTCCAGATATCGGGAACTTCACGGATCTCATTCACATAGTGCTCTTTCTGTTTGTAAAAGTAGACACCTCCTGAAGCCGCAGCCGACTCGGGGATACCCATTTTCAGTACCTGATTGACCGCATCAAACTCATGGGTGAGCAGGTCTCCGGAGAGTCCGGTTCCGTAATCCCACCAGCATCTCCAGCGGAAGAAGCGCTCAGGGCTCCACGGATGCTTCTCCTCGCAGGGCTCCTCGAACTGGGCCCAGTCGACTGTTCGCGGGTTGGCATCGGGATGGATGTCGTATACCCAGGCCCCGTTCGGACTGTTCCTGTTCGTGGCCACCTGGACCAGGTTGATTTTTCCCAGCAGATTCTTTTCGATGGCCTCCCTGGCTTTGATGTAACTCTCAGTTTGCCGTCCCTGATGCCCCAGCTGGTAAACGATGCCATACTCTTTGACCGCATCCCTTACCTGGTAGACCTCCTCCAGGGTCCGGGTAAAACCCTTCTCGGCATAGACATGTTTACCTGCTCTGGCCGCATCGATGGTCATACACGCATGCCAGTGGTCGGGAGTGGCAATGATCACTGCATCGATATCATCGGAGGCCAGCATCTCCTGGTAGGTGGCGTACCTTCTGGGAGGTGTGCCCATCGATCCCCCGGTTCCTTCCCGTCCGATATTGGACGCAGCTGCAATGGCTCTTTCGGCATGCACATCAAACAGGTCGCATACGCCGGTCACCCGGACATTCAGATCATCCTGCTGCAGAAAGTCCGAATATCGCTTATTGCGGGCATCCATCTGTTCCGCCTCTTTCCATTGCTGAACCGTTTCCGGCTGCAGAAAACCTGCCGCTTTCATCAGCTGGGTGCCCCTGATACCCATTCCGATAATCCCCAGCCGGATGGTATCTCCATCATGCTTGTAAGGGGTATACTCCAGGCTTTCCGTACTCATGTTGAGTTCTTTGGCCAGCCGATGGGCACGTATATGGTCCTGCCTTCTTTTTCTCCATGTTCCGTAGGCAAAAGCCCCGATGACCGGCACCGTAGCCAGTCCTTTGATCAAATCCCTTCTGTTCATGACTCCGTATCCTTCATTTGCATTCGACTTCTAAACAAAAAACGGTCCAAACCTATTTCTCTCCAGGTGGGAAACTTAATCAACACCCACAGGGTCAGTAGTTCGATAAGATTCTTATTGACCCAGAGATAGTTACCCTCACTTGGAATGGCGTAGGATGCACCGATGACCGGAGGATGGGAAAGATAGTAAAGTGCCAGGAGCACCATTCCGCCAATGGCCGCTATTCTGGTAAACAGTCCGAACATCAGCCCGGCACCCACCAGGATCAGCCCCCAGATATTCAGAAAATCCATGACATTGAGCAGAGCAGCATTTCCGGCAATAGCATGAAACACTCCCTGAAAAAGGCCTTCAGAATCCATCAGATATCCCAGGGAGGACCAGTCGGGATTCATTAGTTTGGTGATCCCCTCATAGAGGAAGTGCCAGCCAATGGCCAGCCGGAGGATGACAAGGGACCACAGCTGCCACCCCGAATAGTTCGATTCGTTCATCATGCTTCATTAGATTGTGTTCAGAAGAAAGGCTTAAAAGTAATAAAACTCGGTAAAAACAGGTTCAAAATCATGTCAAATATGTAAAACCTCTATTTTCTGATTGTTTTTACCGTCCAGTGTTGTCACTGTTCCCGGACAAACTCCACCGGATTGATCCGTGCCAGTCTCCAGGTATGATAAATGACTGCCAGCCAGCTGAAAACGACCAGCAGGAGCACACAGCACGGGAAGATCCAGAGAGGGATATCTGTCCGGTATTTGAAGTTTCTGAGCCACCGGTCGATCAGAAGCCATGACGCCGGTGCCGAAAGAGCGGCAGAAAGCAGGGCAAGCCATAAATAATACCCGAGTTCGGGCAGGAGGATATGACGGATTCCGGCACCATGGATCTTTTTCAGGGCTGCTGACTTGATGCGCCGTTGCATGAAGAATCCGCTCAGGGCAAACAGCCCCATCCCCGAAATGATCACCGAAAGAATACTGAACAGTCCGAGTATCCGGATCTGGATCCGTTCATCCCGGTAAAGCTCCCGGATCATCGATGAAGAGAAATGATATTCCAGCGGAAACTGTGGAAACAACTCCTTCCAGACATTTTCCAGGTGCTCTATGACCGGTTTAGAATCTGCCGACGGAAGGATGGAAAAACACCAGAGCCAGGTGTAATTGGGAAAGATGACCATGGGTCCGACCTCATAGTCGGCACCCGAGAGATGGAAATCCTCCACGATCCCGATGATGGGCCCCGGCCAAATGAATCCGGGATAGGGAAAATCCAGCGTGAGTTCACTTCCCAGGAGTGCCTCCGGGTGGTCGCTGATCATCCGTGCGGCTGTCTCATTCAGAATAAAGAACTCGGCAGAATCCTCGGGATTGTAGCTGACCGGCAGATCTTCTCCATGGATCACCTTCAGGTCGTAAAACCTCAGAAAATCCTGATCGACCGGGAAGAGGAACAGCTGTTTGTCTCCCTCATCCACTCCGTCGATGAAAAAATTATTGGCATCCATGGCCTGTCCGGTTGGCTCTTCCAGGCTGGCTGTCACATACTGCACCGCGGGACTCTCCAGCATCCGCTCTTTGAACAGCTTGAAATCATCCACCACCGGCCGGTGGAGCCCGTAGAGATGGATCGCCTCCTGCCGGTTCGAACCGAGTTGCAGACCCATAATATACCGGGTTTGCCTGGAAATGACCCACAGGTTGGAGACCAGTACGAAGGTGATCATGAACTGAAGGACGATCACCGCTCTGATAAACAGGTTCCGGCCAAGGCTGTCAGGCGGCCTGGCGCTGCGGGAAGTGAGAAATCTTTGCTGCAGATAACGGTAAAGCCTGGAGGTGGAGAAAAAAGCGGTAGCCACACTGCCCAGGATGATCAGCAATGCCAGCAGGAGGGAGGAGATAAGCAGCAGGCGGGGATTGAGAAAAAGTGTGGAACCGATCCAGTTGCTGAACAGGGGCTCCGCCAGCAGAGTGGCCGTCAGACCTGCCAGCATAGCGATGCCTCCGATCACCAGAGTGTCCAGTAAAACCTGCTGAAAGATATCCCGCTTTCCGGCTCCCATCTGCCACTGAATCACCAGACGGTGGATATGGAGCTGATTCTGGCTGAAGGCAAGAAGGGTGAAATTGAACCAGGCCAGCAGAAACACCAGGATACCGGTCACCAGCAGTATCAGAACGGTCCGGTAGCGGACATTGGGCTGGATCTCCCTCGCTTTGTGGGAATGAAGGTGGATATCCCCTATGTGTTGCAGATGCACCTCGATGCGGTCCACGTAATCGTCTTCGATATGGTCGTTCAGATGCCGGAGGATGGCCCCTTCCACCTGCCGGGGATCGGCAGATGGCTCCAGTTTCAGATAGGCCCAGCCGGTCCCGTCGTATTCATCCGGATCCTCGAAGGCTGTCAGGATCGATATACGGAAGTGAGAATTGGCAGGAAAATCACGGATCACTCCAGCGACCGTATAGGTGGTCGGCCTGGTATCGAACTGGTGCATTACCTCAAAACTCCTGCCGACGGGATCCGGTATCCCGAAGAATTTCACGGCAGTGGATTCGGTCAGTATCAGGGTATATGGTTCCCTCAGGAGGCTGTCGGATGGTCCGTGAAGGACTTCCGGCCGGAAGATCTCCAGAAACTGCGGATCGCAGGCATAGGCGTAGGGATCATAGAAAGAGTTCTCACCCAGGATAAAGGCCCCTTTGCGAAACGGTGCCAGTCGCCCGATCTGTTCCAGGCCGGTCAGCATCTCACTCTGCACGATACTGTGAAGAGCTGGCCCGTGAAGGACCCTCGCCGTATGACGGTAAAAACCGTCATTGGACTCTTCGAAGGTGAGGCGGAAAATCTGTTTGTTTTCAGGAAAGTCCCTGTCGAATGTGAAATGCCAGACCGCCCATTGAAGAGTGACCAGAAACGTGGAGATCCCGATGGAGAGTCCGATGATCACCAGCAGGGCATACAACAGATTCTTCCTGAGCCTCCTTAAGGTAATGAAGAGATGCTTTCCGGTCATGGTTGAATCCTGGCATCATAAATATAGTATTTATCTGCCAGGAATTCATCGATCTGTCGCATGGCATCCACTGCATCCTTGAGAATCAGATGCAGACTCATGAACCCGTGGATCATTCCGCTGTATTCCAGATACTCCACTTCAACCCCGCCTTCCTTCAGTTTTTTTGCATATCTCCTGCCGTCATCCCTCAGCGGATCGCATTCAGCGGTGATGATCAGTGCGGGGGGAAGACCGGGTGTGATAAGGGCCTCCAGGGGGGACAGGTATGGATTCCTCAGGTCGGCATCTTCTCCCGCATACTGATTCCTTACTTTCCTCAGAAACTCTTTGGTCAATACATAAGGCCTGGAAGCATTCTCGATGAAGTAGGTGATGGAGGGCGTAGGGGATTCCACAAAAGTGAGACCGGGGTAGATCAGTATCTGACAACAGGGCTGGGGACGGCCACGGTCCCTGCAGAGGAGAGTCAGCACTGTGGCCAGGTTGCCGCCCGCACTGTCGCCCATCACACTGATGGCCGAGGTGTCGGCTCCGATCTCATGGCCGTGGTCCTGAAGCCATTTCAACACCGTATAACTGTCCAGAACTGCGGCAGGGAACGGATGGTCCGGTGCCAGCCTGTATTCCGCCGAGACGATGATCTGCCCTGTGATCCTGGCGATTTTGCTGACCATCATATGATACTGCTCCACACTCCCCAGGATAAAACCTCCGCCATGGAGGTAGAGAGTCACGGGATGGTTGCCCTCCATGCTCTCTTTGTCGGGATAATAGATCCTGACCGGAACCGTGAGGCTGTCGCCCCTGATCAGGGTATCGACTGTTTTCCTGAGGTTCACCGTCAGCAGGTCCATCATCCAGTCCGGAGGGGTGGGGATCGAATCTCTTTTTTCCAGAAAATCGTCCATGCTCACCAGGATAGAGTAAGCTGCGGGCTTCAGATACGTGCCTGGTTCAGGGGTGGCCAGCCTATCCCTCAAGCGAGGGTTACCGGGTAGGTATTTATCATTATACGAGGTCTGGCAACCGGTGTACAGCAGCAGGATGATCCCGAATAGACAGATATTGATGCGCATCGGAATACGAATATGGTAAAAAGAAATCACCAATCAATGATCCGATACGGCGATCAGATGCCGGGAGGTGCGAAAGACCATCACTCCTTCGGCAATGGCCGGGGTGACCAGAGAGGGTTCTCCCAGAGGTACTCTCTCCAGAAGTTCAAATTCTCTGCCTGCTTTTACGACAAATAGTTCACCCTCTTCCGATACGGCATAGATCCGTTGATCGGCCGCCAGCGGACAGGCAATGAAGCTGGTGGGGTGCAGGGTGGATTCATAGATCAGTTTACCGGTCCTTGCCTCGAAACAGGCCAGATTCCCGTTCCATCGCAACCGGTACAGAAGACTGTCGTATACCAGAACGGAGGTCATGTAGGCCCCCATCCGGTCGTAAAACCATTCGAATGCATCATCCGGCTGATTCTCGTTTTCAGGGTAGGGGATCACCCCTCTGGCACTGTTTTTTATGGCCATCAGCGGAGCGTGGCGGCCATGGGCGCTGTTGAAATATATAAGGTCCTTCCATACAACTGGAGTGGGGACCGGGATATCGCCTCCTCCGGACATCTTCCACACCTCCTCCCCGGACTCCAGACCGTAGCCTCCCCGGTGCTTGTATCCGTTGACCGCTATGACGGGCCGGGATCCGTCGAAGTAGACATTGGGGGTGCTCCAGCCCGGGATCTCATCCCGCTCCTGCCTCCAGATGGTCTTCCCGGTAAACAGATCGAGCACTGCCACAAAAGAGGTATTCAGGGCATCGGCCTGTATGATCACCCGGTCCTTGAAAATCACCGGAGAAGAGCTGAATTCCCACTCGGCCGACTCCACCACATTCCAGGCAGAGCGAATCAGGCCGAAATCACGCTTCCAGAGCAGATCCCCGTCCATATTGTAACAGTAGAGTCCTTCCGATCCGAAAAAGGCAATGATCCGGGAACCGTCGGTGGCCACTGTCGTATTGGCATGCGAGGATTTCGGATGTCTTTTCACCTGTGGAACGCCCCGGTGTGCCTCCCGGTTCCAGAGGAATTCGCCCGATCGCAGATCGAGGCAGATCACCCTCCAGCTGTGCACCGAGGTATCCTCCACCGGTTCAATATCTCCGTACATTCCGGTGCGGTATCCGGCCTGATCGCCCTCACCGATGGCAGTGGTGATGATCACCCGGTCGTCCCAGATCACCGGACAGGAAAGCCCGAGCCCCGGAACGGGAACCTTCCAGCGGATGTGCTGCGCATCTTCCAGGCTGAAACTTTCCGGAAGGCCCGCATTGTCCAAAAACCCACATGCATAGTAACCTCTGTAGGAGGGCCATTGCCGGTTCGTGAGCATCGATTCGAAGAATTCTGTGTCGGAAGCGACCTTTTCTGCCAGCAGAGGTTGTGAGTGGATAACCTGGGAACCCATTGCCAGCAAGGAAAGCAGGAGCAGAGGGAAGCGGATGTTTTTCATGGATGGTTTGTTGATTTTTTTAAAGATAGTACATCTCGGGATTCTTTACCTTTACAGAGGCTCTTAAAACCGGAGCCTATCGCATCAACATATCCGGGTGGAGATACCTGCACAGACTACGATCACGCTCTGGAACATCCGTATCGATGAACCGGTAACCGTCCTGACCGACTTGATTCTGGGGGTGGTATGCATGTACGCTTTCCTGCAGATCGGCAGAATCGAGAGTAAGCACCGTCTAAAATGGTACCTGAAATACTACTTTTTCACCCTCGGTTCCGGGGCGATTTTCGGAGGCCTTCTGGGACATGCATTTCTTTACACCATTCCGGCCTCATGGAAGCTGATCTCCTGGGTCCTGGTCCTTATTTCGGTCGCCTGCATGATTCATGGTTTTCTGGAGCTCGCCAGGCCGCTGTTAAAACCCGGCATCTTCCGGCTTTTCCACCTGGCCAGCCTCTTTCTTCTGGCTTTAGCCATGTTTTTTACAATCTGGACACTCGCCTTCTCTCCGGTGAAATTCTACACCATCACAGGACTGTTCGGGATCGTGGGTACTCTCAGTTACTATATTTATGTGAAAACAGGCAGCAGGGGGGTGGTCCGGATCATGTCGGCCGTGGGCCTGGCAATGGTATCGGCCTTTGTCTTCAGTTTCGAGTGGGGGATCGGGCCATGGTTCAATCATAACGATATCAGTCACCTCATTCTTACGGCGAGTACCTTTATCGTTTACCGGGGAGCGGTGATGATCATCGGGGGTCCGGTTTCGTTTCCTGCAGGTCCTTCACACATCTGAACCCGCCTGCCATATCCACCCAGTGGAGCGGGAGCCCGTTCCTGTGGTGTACCCGGTTGCAGCCTCCCCCCGAATGCCATCCACCTCCCCGGATCACCCGGAATGAGCCATGGGAAGGACCCGGGGGATTCTTCTCCGGTGATTCCTCATAATAGGTCTCACTGAACCAGTCCGATACCCATTCCCAGACATTACCGGCCATATCATTCAAACCATACCCGTTCGGAGGGTAAGATCCGGTCCTGACAGGTCCCGGCGGGGCCTGCGGGTCATTGTAACGGGCCAACTGATGGTCCAGAGTTTCCGACTGCGGAAAGTCGAGGCCCTCCAAACCGCCTCTGGCAGCATACTCCCATTCTGCCTCTGTGGGAAGCCTCTTTCCCACCCAGTCGGCGTACAGAGAGGCTTCCGTGTGTGAAATCCCCACCACCGGATGGTCTGGAAAATCTTGACCTGAACGATAAATCTCCATGCCCCAGAACTCCGGAAGGCGATGACCTGCGGCCATGCAGAAGGCATAGTATTCGGCGTTGGTCACCTCGCGGATATCCATAAAGAAAGAGTTGATAATCACCGGATGGCGGGGTTTGGCGATGGGCTGATGATCATCGCTGCCCATCAGGAAGGTGCCCCCGGGGATGAAGGCCATTCCTTCCGGGATTTCTCCGGGATCCGGTTGAGCAAGTATGGAACAGGGGACCAAAAGTGTAAGAAGGATACCGTGTAACTTTTTCATATGACCGGGCGGATGAGGGTTTGTCATAACCAAGATACACGAATTTCTTCGTATCTTGAAGGACAATAAAATGTCTGGATCATGGAACGTTCTGAAAATGCAGCAGGACTTTTCCTGCACAGCGATTACAACTGCGCCCAGTCGGTGGTGCTGGCTTTTGCCGATCAATTGAAGATCAGCAGGGAGGTGGCACAGAAAATGGCGGCCGGTTTCGGCGGTGGCATGGGTAAGCAGCAGGAGACCTGCGGAGCGGTGACAGGAGCCATCATGGTACTGGGAATGCTGGAGGGTGAAAAGGTCAATAACAACGATGAGTTGAAATCCAGGTCCTACTCCTCTGTTCAGAAATTTCACAGGCAGTTTGCCCAAGAATTCGGCACCACCCGGTGCGAAGAACTGATCAAGGTGGATCTGAACACCCCGGAGGGATCGGCCCGGTTCAAGGAGGAACAGATTAAAGAAAAAGTATGCGCCCCCTGTGTGAAAAGGGCAGTGGAGATCATTGAGGCCATGATGAACTGATGATCAGCGACGGATGCGGCTGACGGGAATCTCCGGTGCCTCCTCCAGCGGATTCAGGGCATTGATCAGCCTGATCAACCGGTAGTTTTTCAGATCTTCCACATACAGATGCTTCTCTGACAGGACTCCCTGTCTGAGGAGGAACGCTCTCATAATCCCTTTGAGAAGGGGGGTGTCCGGGGTATGCCAGGATCTACCGTCCCAAAGTGCGATATTGGCATAGTAACTGTCGGTCAGCAATCCCTCTTTGACAATCAGAATATCATCAGCACCGCCTCTGGACCGGAACAGGGTATCCAGCAGTGTACGGTCGGCCTCCTTATACGCATAGGTGACAGTGTCCGAGCGGACCAGTTTCAGAGAGGTGATACTGGGACGCAGATAGGGTTCGAATTCCACTCGTTCGATCTGACTTCCATAGGTTACCCTGCATTTAAACAGCCCGGATTCTAGTCCTCCGGGTATTTCAAGAGCCTGCTCCAGAAGCGGATGGTGCCGCAGTCCCAGCCTCGCTCTTCTGGTTCTTTCGAATCGTTCCTGGTGGAAGGGGAGGTTCCTGAGGAGCCCGCTCTCCAGCCGTATGGTTTCAATAAACAGGGACATAGATCTTTTGCAACAGTTCCTCATACTCCCTCTCCCACTGACTCTGATGGGTGATGCCTCCGCCGCTCTTGAATATCAAACCGCTCTCACCCTGCTCTATATAACGAATGGCGACCGCGGTTAACAGCCGGTTATCTGCAAAGTACCCGAAAACACCTGTATAAAACCCCCGGTTATATCCCTCCACTTCCCGGATGATCTCCAGTGTTTTCTTCTTGGGGGCTCCGCAGATCGATCCTGCCGGCAGCATGGTGAAGATCATCTGTCCGAGTTTCCCAAGGTAATCATCGGGAAGGGTGCCTTCGATCTCCGAGCTCATCTGCAGCAGATCGCCCCGGTGGGTTTTCACTTTTTCGATGTATTTGAACCGTTTCACCCGGACACGTCCGGCCACCATACCCAGATCGTTCCTGATCAGATCCACAATGGTATGATGCTCGGCATCCTCCTTCGGGTCGGTGGCCAGTTTCCGGTATGCATCGGGAACCGAAGCATCCATGGTCCCCTTCATGGGGTTGGAGCGAATGGTATTCCCTTCGATGCGAATGAACGGTTCCGGGCTGAAGACCACCATCTGCTCATCCATCAGAAGTTTAAAGGGTGCCCTGCTGGCCAGAAAAATCTCCCGCAGTGTATGAGGCGTCTCGATGGAGGTGGGAAAGGTCAGGTTCAGAAGGAAAGTATTCCCGTATCGAATGTGCGACATGACCCTGGAGAATGCTTCCCGGTATCTGGAGGGTTCCACCGGAAATTTTCGAAGGTCCATCGCTCTGATAGCAGATGGTTTGAACGAGTGGTTGATCAGACCGGGCATCTCCATAAAAAGACCGTTTCCGGCGGCCTCTTCAAGGGGAAATACCAGGTTGCGTTCCATATCAAAACTGATCAGAAACACAAAGGGGGTGCGCGACGATGCCAGTCTGTTGATCCGTTCGATAGCCGGTTCCCGGGATAGGGAACCGGCCTTTTCCTGAGGTTTGTCTGTTACTGAACCAACTCTATTCATCCGGGCCTTCGGTCATCCGTCTTTGGTGCCACAGGTCCAATATAAACCAGATCAGGATGGAAAGCAAATAGATGAAGATCCCGTAAAGGGTGGTGATCATCGATACTTTCAAACCACCGGCAATGATGGCCGGGGATATATCCATGGCCTCTTCGATGGCGGTGA
This sequence comes from uncultured Bacteroides sp., assembly GCA_964579515.1. Taxonomy (GTDB): domain Bacteria; phylum Bacteroidota; class Bacteroidia; order Bacteroidales. Next base: position 17,767 of record CAZOHA010000067.1, read on the forward strand.
AAGCCATCATCAGGCCGATCAGCTGGCCCAGAATCCCGGTGATCATGGTGAAGAGTCCGGCCGAGCGGATATAGGTGAGCTGGTGGGTGAAATTGGTTTTCCCGGTGTTTTTCCCCGATGCGATTTGAATAATGAAATAGACCGAGATAACCAAAATGATCACCAGCAGCGTGGTTAGGATGCCCATAAAAAGGGGTCCTCCCATGTAAAAAAGATCTCTCATGACATTTGATATTTAAAGTGAAACAAGGTTATAAGCAAAGCTAGGGTAAATAGGCGTTCCGGGTCAAGGTCGAATCCGCCGGTAAACCTGCTTTCCGTCGACAAAAACGCCCGACAAGTTCATTTTTTTCGATCTTTGACATGAAACCCATGAAAAAGGCGGTCATTCATATTGCTTTCTGGATCCTTATCTACGGAGTCTTCACCCTGATTTTTGCCAGATGGGTGAAGGGATATACGGAAGCTTTCTACTATGTTTCACTGTTGATGCCGGTAATCATTGCCACCACCTATTTCTTCAACTACTACCTGGTGCCGGTCTATCTCTTCCGGAGGAGGTTTTTCCTGTTCGGCTTATACACCTTTTATATGCTGGTGGTCTCCCTCTGCCTGGAATTGCTGGCGAGTATCCTTTCCCTTCTTCTGATCATTTATTACCGGGGCAATGAGACCGGTCCTCTCTTCACCGATGTCTTCACCATGGCCGGTATGCTCTATTTTGTGGTCCTGCTGGTCTCGTTCTTTCTTCTTATCAGGAACTATTTCAAAGGACAGAGCGCTATGGGTGAACTGGAGAGGGACCGCCAGAAGCTGGAAAGGGGTTATTATACTTTCCGTTCGAACCGGAAAACGGTCCGGATACCCTATTCCGATATTCTTTACATCGAGAGCATGGCAGATTATATCCGGATCCATCGCATTTCGGGTCCGCCGGTTGAATCCCGCATGAAAATCAGTCACATGGAGCAGGAGCTGCCCGATACGTTTTTAAGGATCCACCGTTCGTTCATCGTCAACCGGGAGAAGATCCATTCCTTTTCCCGGGAAACCGTTCTTGTGGAGGAGACCGGACTTCCTGTAAGCCGCAGTTATCGCAAACAGGTGGCTGAGAGCCTTCAACCCCGGTAACGGACAGGTAACATTCTACTCATCCAGTTGTTCCGCCTCGTTGCTGTTCAGTTTCGCCCATCTGACGACCTTTTCCCTGGTCACTGAATTGGATGAGAGAACCAGCAGGCAGAGTATGAACAGGATCAAATGTTTGGAGTCCTGAAGTATCAGCAGACCGATCAGGGAGAAAAGGGCCGCACCTTCGATCATGGCCCATCGAAGGATCATCCCGGTCTGGAATTGTTCAAACTTCCCGGGAAAGGGATCCTCCGGATCGATGGCCTCCCACCGGCGGCCGGAGAGGGTGTAACCGGCAGGGATCGATCCCAGCAAGAGGACGTTCACCACGGTCAGAATATCCACTTCGCTCTGAAATTCCGGAATGGTAAAATCGTTCAGATATACGATCACCATGAAAAAGATCAACAGACCTGCGTTCAGAGAATAGAAAATCATCTTCAGCATTCTGAAGGCGGTCCGCGGCTGGAAATCCTGATCGGGCATAACGGTCAATTCTGCAATGACTCGCCTACCTGGATGGTCTCCACCTTGTAGCGCCAGACCTCGAATCCTCTTCCGGTGCGGATGTCATGGGAGTAATTCCCGGTCCTGGTGTCCAGAACAGTCCAATAGAGTTTTCCGTCCGATTTTGAGGTGTTCTGAAAGAACACATAACGGCCGTTTTCACTTCGACCCATTGCGGGCGGATTGGCCCTGGCAGGTTTTGTTGCCATGATCAGGAAACTGAAACTGGCTAAGACAAGGCTAATTCCCAGACATATCTGGAGAAAGGATTTGGCAAAGGTTTTGATGATCATTGCTGAATGATTAAGGTGTTGGTCAAGGCAATATAATCCTTGGTAAATTACCGTCGACCGGTTATCGTTTTATCGAAATATTAAGATTATCTTAATGGGACAAAACAACCCCAATGGCGCGCATCTCCGCATCCCCTCAATCGGGTATCACCCCACTGGAATTGAAGGAAGCGATCCCTGAGAGTCTTTTATCCAAGAACATCCATCTTCACTGGATCGATAAGTCACCCGCTGCCGACGGGATGTTCACTGTCACGGCCAAGATAGAGGTAGACGGGGAAGCATTGCTGCTCCGATGCCTTACCGACGATGAGCAGCTGATGGATCACTGGAACAACACCGACCCCACCTATCATACCAATGCACGCCTGTTGGCCCTGGAGCGGATCCTTACCGATCCGGGGAATGAGGATATACTGCTTTCACTTTAAAGTCCATAAACGCTCAGGACCGTATCGCTGACGCGATCCTGTTTTTCTGTCGCAATCC